>CAVROP010000071.1:0-29887 GCA_963722675.1 uncultured Acidobacteriota bacterium | reverse complement strand
GCCCGATTTTCTGTGCGATAGCGCCGGTAAAGGCGCCTTTTTCGTGGCCGAAAAGTTCGCTTTCAAGCAGGCCAGTCGGGATCGCCGCGCAATTGATCTTGACGAAGGTGCCCTCCCGCCGCCGGCTCAGGTCGTGGATGGCCCGGGCGATCATCTCTTTGCCGGTCCCTGTCTCTCCCAGAATCAGGACCGTTGAGTCGGTGGGCGCAACGGTCTCCGCCTGGCTCAGTGCCCGCTTCAGCGCCGCGCTTTCGCCGATCACTTCTTCGAAGTTGTGTTCGGTCCGGATTTCCTCTTCCAGGTAGAGTTTTTCCTCCGCCAACTTGTTCTTTAGTTCCGCTATCTCGCGGTAGGCAAGCGCGTTCTCAACGGCAATGGCGATCTGGTTGGCTACCTGGGCTAGGAGATCGATATCTTCCTGCTGGAATGAGTCTTCGGCGAGGGTGCCAAGGGCCAAGGTCCCGAGGTCGCGAGTTGATGTGAATAAGGGGAGGATGCAAAAGCATTTAAGGCCTTCTGCCTCCGCCAAGCGAGCGATGGGGGATTGGTATCGGTTTGTGTTCGCCGCGTCCACCAGCAAGGGCTTACGTGTGGTGAACACCTCGCCGCCGGCTGATCCTTCCAAGGGAACGGTCATTTCCTCCTGGATCAGTCCTTTACCTTCGGGGAAATCCAAAGCGCGAAGGCGCATCTCATTCGTGGCCGGATCATATAAAGCCAGGGCGGTGTAGTCGTGGCGTATTACTCTCCGCAAGCAGGCGGCGATCTCCTTGAGGAGTTCGCGCAGGTCGAGGTTTGACACCAGGGCGTTGTTTACTTCGAGGAGCAACCGCAAGCGGTCACGTTCACGAGAAAGCTGTTCCTGATAGACCTGGGCGTCCTGGAAGTTCAGAGCATTGTCCACGGCGACCGCAACTTGCGCCGCCACCTGCCGCAGGAATTCGAGGTCGGCTCCGTAGTAAGCCCCCTTTTTTACTGACCCGAAGGCCAGCGCGCCCACGCGCCGCTGGGCGGTGGTGAGAGGGAGCAGGCAGAACGAGCTTATGCCTTCCTTGCGCAGCAACTCCACATTGCGGGGGAAACGGGTTTCGAATTCGAGGTCGGTAACCACCAACGCCTTCTGCTGTTCCCAGACTATTTCCTGGGTAGCCTCCTCGATGGGGAATTCGAAGCCTTCCTTCACCTCGGTGGGAAGAGAACTCTCCAGCACGTGGAGGCGCACTGTATTGCGATCCGCATCCGGGAGTGTCAGCCCGATAAAGTCGAAAGTGACAAGCCGATGAAGGCGCTGGGCAATGGCATGGAAGAGCGCAGGCAGGTCCCGGTGTGTGGCAATGGACTCGGATATCTCGAGCAAGGCGCGATATTGTTCAACCGCGGAGACTCTTTCTGGTTGATTGGCCGTTACTTCACCCATGGAGTCGAGCTTAGCATTGTGACGCGCATCGGCTCAAGCTAAGGATTACCTCTAATCCTGAGAAAAATCAAAGACTACCAAGCTCACCGCAGGATTCGCCTTGAATTATGCGAGTTTTCCCTCAACCCTTTGGCGCCCCATTAAGACATGACGGCTCGTGCGCTTCAAAACCCAGCCTGTGGGGGTTGGGTTAACGACAGCCTTTCCTTTCAGTTGGCAGGGGATGGCAGTTCATTCAAGGGTTTTTGGCCGACAGCGTGCTCAACCTGAATTCAAGTTATGACGAGCGCCCCGGAAGCTGGATTTAAGCCCACAGAGGTCCGAACCCGAAAGGGACGGACACTCACGGTGCGGGTGTACAGTTCCGAGGATTTCGGGACACTCGTCGAAATGTACTCAAACTTCGAACCTAAGCGCGTGGCACAAGGACTCCCTCCACTCGGACGTCCCGCGCATTGCCCGCTGGTTGGACCAGCTTCAGAATAGCTCTCACGCACTCCTCGCATTTGATGGCAAGAAGATTGTGGCTCACACCCTCCTCTGCCCGATTCGCCAAGATGAGGTCGAGTTCACGATTTTTGTCCTTCAGGACTACCGAGAGGAAGGGCTGGGAACAGTGCTGAGTGAGTTGACCTTGGCTTGGGCGTTTGGGATGGGGCTCACCAAGGTTTTCCTCACCACGGAGCTTTCGAACTATCGGGCTATCGGCCTTTTCCGGAAACTCGGCTTCCGCACCACGAGCCGTGACGGCGATGAATGCGAAATGAGGCTCGATCTTCCTGCTGATTCTAAGGCCCAAGCAGCCTGATCCCGCATTTCCATTTTGAACTCTAGCTGCGAATCTTTGGATCGCCGTCGGCATCAATATTCATGCGCCCGTGAATGCGATGAAGACGCTCCGGGGGGTCAATCGCCAAAGGTTAAGGCACAAAACCGGCTTTTTCAGCTCTCCCTTCACCGCCTCCCTCGAGATTGATTTTAAAGTTCCCGTGTTACTCGTTGCTGCTGGCGGAGAGCCCTCTGACCAGGCGACCGCTTGGAGCTATGCTGGGCAGGATTGCGGCCCTATCCTCTCCAGCGGGGCAGGCGAGCCGCCGACCGGATCAGATCTCAGCGACGACAGATGCAGGGGAAGGAAAAGTGTCGGAGGCATCGGTCGAAAGAGAGGCTGCTTTGGGCCCTGGCATTCTCAGGAGTGGTAAAGCAGGCCCCTTCCGTGGGCACTGGCGGCACCGAAAGCTGAAGGCCCGGGCCATTGCCTTGAGACGCGGGTCGGAAATCCGCATGCCGGACGTGACGGGACTGGATCTGCTCGAATTCGCACGCGCCACGAAGAGCCGGGCCCCATTCATCCTGATGACTGCCGTCCCCACGATGTCCACGGCCATCGATGCCGTGAATCTGGGGGCCTACCGTTATGTGATCAAGACCGAATCTTTCGTGGAAGAACTCAGCTCGATAGTTGAAGGCGGGCTGAAAGAACAGGCGCTGCGCTAGGAAAACTCTGGCCGTCCGTAGACTGCGCCGTTGCCGCCAAGGGGGCTAGAATCCCTTTTCGAGGCGAAGCCACGTTGATGGGGAAAAGCAACAGAGCGGTGACAGCAGCAGCGACCGCACCCTACTGGCTAGCAGCCTTGCTTACGCGGGGCGGAGACGCGGACGTGCAGGAGGCCACCATGCTCACCGCCTGTGTAACTGGGAATCAGACAGCCAGTCATGTACCAGTAAAGATAGCCAAATAGGATCGGAGGACCAACGATGTCAGAATTCGACCGTGGACTTAAAGGCGACGAGTTCATACGGCAGTTGGCTGAGGAAGCGAAAAAAGGTAGGAAGCGAAAACGGTTTCATGGTGGGCCGATGTCCTGAACGATCCCCAAGCTTTTCGTGGCAGTGCGGGACGATTACTTAAATGTTTATTGGCGCGGGCATTCGTTGTTTCTAGTGGAGCAGGGGGCATCGGAGCCCAGGGCCACGACGCACCCAAAGTTTCTGCTGGACCCCGACCTTGCTGAGCAAGTATCGCTGGAAGGGGAAAAGTTCGAGGTAAGTTGGCTTGCAGGCCACGGCTTCATCACCCACTACGAAGGGCGAGGGACGCTCAAAAAGATGAAGAAGGCTGCCGACCTCTTCTCCGGACTTGAGAAGACGGGGGGGCACGAGATCGTACTGGCCAATGCGCAGGTTATCGATTGCGAAATAGCCTTGCCGGGCAACGGTGGTCCCAACAAGGGGGCACCTCGCGTCGACCTCCTATCCCTCGAACCGGACGGCGATGATGTCCGGCTCGTCTTCTGGGAGGCGAAACACTTCACCAATGGCGACCTGCGCGCGCAAGACGAGGAGGATGTGCAAGTTTGTAAACAAATCGCACGCTACCGGGATTATTTGTCCGAGCACCACCTCGCGATCGAGCAGAGCTACAAGCTGGTCGTCAAGAACCTCATAGCGTTCGACAAGATGGGGTGGAAACGGCGGCTGTCGCCGCTGATCAGGGAAGTCGCCGACGGGAGACGAAACCTCACGCTCGGCGCAGAACCGAAGGTCGGGCTCGTCATATTCGGCTTTGATAAAGCCCAGCGCGATGACCGCAACTGGAAGGAGCGTGATCTCGCGCGACTGAAGAAGAAGGTCAAGCCCGTGGTTGCCGCAGGCGACGCCAAGAACATACAACTGAAATTATGAGCTTGCGACTGACAATTCACCGTGGTACCCGGCAGATCGGGGGCGTCTGCATCGAAATCGAGCATCCGGATGGCGACCGCGTCATCCTCGACGCCGGACGTCCGCTTGACGCGCCGGACGGCGCCACGGGCCTGCTACCCGCGTCGCTCGACCGGAGCCGGCCGGCGACGGTCCTGATCAGCCATCCCCATCAGGACCATTGGGGGCTGGTGGAGGAACTCCCGGCAGACTGGCCGATATGGACGGGTTCGGGCTCGGCCAAGCTGATCGCGGTGACCGGGGATGTTACCCGCCATCCGCTTACCCGGACCTTCCAGACATGGCACAGCCGCTCGGGACCGTTCGCGATCGGGCCGTTCACCATTACGCCGATTCTGACAGACCACTCTGCCTTCGACGCCTACATGCTGTTGGTCGAGGGCGCGAGGGAACGAATCCTTTACACGGGCGACTTCCGCCGTCACGGGCGCAAGTCCGTACTCATCGACCGGATGATGGCAAGCCCGCCGCCCGACATCGACGTGCTGGTAACCGAGGGTACAAATCTTGGTTCGGACAAGCCCGTCACGACTGAGGATGAGCTGGAGCGTGACTTCGTCGAATTGTTCAAACGCACGAAGGGCCGCGTCTTCGTGGCGTGGTCAGCCCAGAACATTGACCGCACCGTGACCCTATACCGAGCCGCGAAGCGCACCGGCCGGACGCTCGTGATCGACCTCTACACCGCCGATGTTCTCGATCGGATCTCGGCGGGAACCCGCGTACCGCGCGCGGGCTTCCCAAACCTGAAGGTCGTCGTGACGAGAAGACTCCGTGGCTATTATCGGAAAATCGGCCGAGATGATTTCGTCGTGAGAATGGTTCCTCATGGCCTGGCGGCCAGGCACCTCGTTCAGGGCCGTCACGTCGTCATGCTGCGTCGTGCCTTGATCGCCGATTATCAGTGTGCTGGCGTTGTGCCCACGGCCGATGATGCCTTCAACTTCTCGATGTGGCGCGGCTACCTGTCCGAACCGGATGTCGCGGAGGCGCTGGAATGGTGCCGGGCGGGCGGCGCCGAGATCGCCTATATACACACGAGTGGCCACGCCTCGCCGGCCGATTTGCGCGCCTTCGCCGCTGCCATTTGCCCCAAGGTGACCGTGCCCGTCCACGGCGTGAAATGGGATGAGGAGTCGCACGGCTTTGGCACGATTCGCCGCTTGGCGGATGCCGAGCCCATGGTGATCCCTTGCGTGTTGTCCTCGACGCCGGGCGTCCGCTCGACGCGCCTGAAGGCGCCACCGGCCTGCTACCGGCGTCGCTCGACCGGAGCCGGCCGGCGACGGTCTGATCAGTCATCCCCATCAAGATCATTGGGGCCTGGTGGAGGAACTGCCGCCTGATTGGCCGATATGGACGGGCTCGGGCTCGGCCAAGCTGATCGCGGTGACCGGGGATGTAACGCGCCATCCGCTTACCCGGACCTTCCAGACATGGCACAGCCGCTCGGGACCGTTCGCCATCGGGCCGTTCACCGTCACGCCGATTCTGACTGACCACTCTGCCTTCGACGCCTACATGCTGTTGGTCGAGGGCGCCGGGAAACGAATCCTTTACACCGGCGACTTCCGCCGTCACGGGCGCAAGTCCGTACTCATTGACCGGATGATGGCGAGCCCGCCGCCCGACATCGACGTGCTTGTAACCGAGGGCACCAATCTCGGTTCGGATAAGCCCGTCACGACTGAGGTCGAGTTGGAGCGTGACTTCGTCGAATTGTTCAAACGCACGCAGGGCCGCGTCTTCGTGGCGTGGTCAGCCCAGAACGTTGACCGCACCGTGACCCTCTACCGAGCCGCGAAGCGCACCGGCCGGACGCTCGCGATCGACCTCTACACCGCCGATGTTCTCGATCGGATCTCGGCGGGCACCCGCGTACCGCGTGCGGGCTTTCCGAACCTGAAGGTCGTCGTGACGAGAAGACTCCGTGGCTATTATCGGAAAATCGGCCGAGATGATTTCGTCGTGAGAATGGTGCCCCATGGCCTGGCGGCAAGGCACCTCGTTCAGGGCCGTCACGTCGTCATGCTGCGTCGTGCTTTGATCGCCGATTATCAGCGTGCCGGCGTTGTGCCCACGACCGATGACGCCTTCAACTTCTCGATGTGGCGCGGCTACCTGTCGGAACCGGATATCGCGGAGGCGCTGGGATGGTGCCGGGCGGGCGGCGCCGAGATCGCCTATATACACACGAGTGGCCACGCCTCGCCGGCCGATTTGCGCGCCTTCGCCGCTGCCATTTGCCCCAAGGTGACCGTGCCCGTCCACGGCGTGAAATGGGATGAGGAGTCGCACGGCTTTGGCGCAATTCGCCGCCTGGCGGATTCCGAGCCCATGGTGATCCCTTGAAAAAGGGGTCGCGGTAGGGACGACCATTGCGGACCGCCCCCCCGCACAGATCCGTACGGGCGTTACTAACGGTCGGGTAAGGCAATGGCGCGGACCGGGCTTCGAATGATGCCGACGTTTCCATTGCCTCCCCTAGAATTCCGTACGGCGGGTTTTCCCCGGTACGGCTTAAAGGCCGGATTATCAGACGAGGCCTTCCCCGCGGGCGGGTTTGCCATCGTCCTTCGTGCTTGCGGCCTCCATCAGGATTTCCCTGCTCTGTGTCAGGGACGATGGGACAGGCAGGCACCTCCGCGCGAGCGGTATCCCGCTCTACCCCAGGGGCCCTCGCTCCGGTCCGGGTTATGCTGTCCCGACCCATCCTCACTTAACTGGCCCCATCCGCCCCACTCGCCGGCACATCCCGACTTCGCCGCATTGCGGTTTATACGAAATATCTTCGCTGTGCCTGCCTGGTGCAGGCCTAGGCGACCCGCGAGTGGTTCTGAGCTTTCATCGATGCTCTTTCGCAACATGTCGTCCTCTACGACCACGGGGAACTCTTCGGCTGCTTGTACCCAGTACTTCGCCGAAGATCCTAGCCTTCAACTCCGTATGACAGTTTCGGCATTCCCTTCACCCTCACACTCCGATCCGAGTAAGGGGGTAAGTTTTCGGGGCTTAACTACGGTTCGCTTGCGCTACGACCTGTTGTTTTGCTAGCTCTCCTTGTCGGAGCAGACCGGATTCGCACCCAGCCATCGAGAGAGCGTTTACTTCCGGGCTTCCGACGGTTTGGTCACCCGCCCCGCCGCCGGGTATCACTACCGTGCCAACTGGGCAATCTGCACGGGCGGGACTTGCACCCGCTAGAACATCGACTAGCTTCACTGCACCATACGGCTCTTACCTCGGATAGTGACGCCAAGGCGCACTTTTGCCTGGCGCACACCGGCCAAAATCCTGGGGCGCGCCTTGCCCGTCCTGTGCCGGGGGCGTGGGGCTCTGGCCGATTTTTTCCTTGGTTCGCGCCCCTCCCTCCACCACCTCCGCCGGGCTTTGAACCTGTGATTTAATCCACGGATCGACAAACCGGTTTCACGCAAGGCCGCAAAGTTCGCAACGTTCGCAAAGAAAACACTTCGGCTTCGCGCCCCTTTGCGCCTTGGCGTCTTGGCGTGAGCTGTTTTGATTCTTTCACACCGACACTACCTTATACTGGCGCACCTTGTGGGAGCTTGCCAACGGCGATATCCTGGCAAGTTCCGATTCAAAGGAGTTTCCGATGGTCATGCGAGGCACAGAACGACGCGTGGCAAAGAATGCGAGGCAGCACGAGCGGCGGCAAATACTCAAGTCGCTCGGATTGGGACCGCTGCTGATGCTCGGCAGGCCCGCGGGTTATTGCGGGGGCTGGTCGGAAGCGGGCGTCCCAGCCGAAGAGGACCCCTATGATAGCGATTGCGGGAGTCTGTTTCCTCAAATCCAGGCGCTGGCCGAACGGTGCCGATATCCCCTCTCGTATTTGAAAGCCGGTTATCCAGACGTCAAATCTTACCGGAACGAGGTGAGAAGGAAAGTTCTGGAGTTATTGCACTATGATCCGCCGCCGGTTCCGCCCGCGGCAGAAGTGGTGATGCGCTGGGAATACTCGGATTACATCCAGGAGCGAGTGGTATTTGCAACTACCCCGTGGTTTCGGGTGCCGGCCTACGTCCTGATTCCCAAAGGAAGGAAGGGGCGAAGACCAGGGGTTGTCGATCTGCATTCGCACGGCGGCATGTTTGTTTTCGGCAAGGAAAAAGTCATGCCGGTTCCCGAAGGAGAACATCCCGCCATCACGGCGTATCGCGAAAGGAATTACCAGGGGCGATCAACCTCACTCGAGTTGTGCCGGCGCGGCTATGTGGTGGTGGCCATCGATTGCTTCTATTTTGGCGAGCGGCGGGCTTTGTTCGCCGGCGATATCGAGAAATACGGACCGGACCGGTCGAAGTACTCGGTGGAAGCGGTCGCCGCTTTGAACCGCCGGGCGGGAGAGAGCGAGGGGATTCTAGCGCGCAGCCTGTTTTGGGCCGGCACAACATGGCCTGGAGTGGCGCATTGGGACGACATCCGGACCGTTGATTATCTCGCCGGCCGGCCGGAGGTGGACCCGGAGAGGATCGGCTGTCTCGGCATCTCGATGGGCGGTGACCGCACTGACTACCTCTGCGGTTTGGATGACCGTATCAAATGCGCGGTTTCGGTGGGCTGGATGTCGACGCTGCGGCCCATGATCCGCAAGCATGTGGACACCCACAGCTACATCCATTTCCTTCCCGGCCTGACGCATTTCCTCGACCTGCCCGACCTGATTGGCTGCATGGTTCCCAAACCACTCATGGTCCAACAATGCAGCCAGGACGAGCTTTACCCGCTGGAAGGGATGCAGGAGGCGGTGAAAAAGATCGCAGCGATCTATGAGAAAGCCGGCGCCGGCTCAATGTTCAAGAGCGGATTTTACGAGCATCCTCACATTTTCAGCCGCGAAATGCAGGAAGAAGCATTCAACTGGATGGACCGCTGGTTGCAGCCATGATCTACAGGTTACGCGGGAAGGGCGGGGGTTCAGCCCCGCCGTCTCTACGAGCCCTGGGAGTTGGGCCTTTAGGCCCTGAAACCACGTTCCTTCAGGGGCTAAAGCCCCGAGAAGTGGCCTGTTCTCTGCGGCGGGGCTGAAGCCCCGCCCTTCCCGCCGCCAAACGAATAAGAACGGTTACTTCTGCAAGTAAGCACTAGCGCATATTCTTCATATATTTCATCCAGGGATACCACTCCTGCCAGCGCGCTCCGAACTCCGCGCCGTCCAGCCGTTTGAATTCGATCCGGTAGTAGTGCAAGGGCACGTCACCATGGTTTTCGATCGAATGCGGCGCCTGTGGTCCGAGTGTCGAGCAGGTGGGCACGGTCATGTTCAAGACGCTCGGCGGCGGGCCGTGCCCTGCTCCCTGCCCGTTCAGAGGACTCTCTGGATCAAGCTTCCTATCGACGATCTCAGTCGGGACCGTATCGAACGCCAGCACCGAAGCATAAGGATGCCCGTGCACAGGGGTAGTTTCGCCCGGGCGCACGGTGACCTCGAGCAGGCGCACGTGGCCGTCTTCATACAGAAGCCGGTAATTGTCGGGCGCAGCCAGCACCGAATCGTAGAGGCGCGAATACGGCCATTGTGCGGATAAGTTTGGACCTAACGCGGGTCCGGGCGCGAGATTGGGCACTTGCTTCATCGGCTTCAGCATCCAGGGGTACCACTCCGGCCAGTGAGCGCGCAGACCCTTGGCATCGAGTCGGCGAAACTCGATGCGATAGAAATGCACCGGCACGGCGCCATGGTTGATGGGCCTGTGCGGCCCTTCGGGGGGCGCCGTTGTGCATCGCGGGAACTCGAGCCCCAGCGGCGGCCCTCCTTCGCCCCACCCCTTGCCTGCAAAGACACTGTCCGGGTCGAGGTGCGTGTCATCAATTGGAATGCCGGCGGCACTCGCCGGCCCGGACCCCCTCGCCGGCGCCCCGCCGGTGTCGCGCGCGAAAACGGATGGATAAGGGTGCCCGTGCATCCTCACATCGAGGCCCGGAGGGTTCGCCACCTCGAGGAACATGATGTGGGCGTCCTCGTACAACACGCGGTGAACGTCCGGATCGGCAACCTCGGCGTCGTAGGACGCGGCATAGGGATAGCCTCCCCACGGCGTTCGCGGATACTCCTGCCGCGACTGACTCCGGATCGCTAGCGCGCACAAAAATGCACAAGCCGCCGCCGTCACTGAAATCCCAAGTCTAATCCGCATCTCAAATTAGATTTAGCACAAGCGCCCATGCGGGGCAACCGCTTGCCACCTCGCGGGGTCGGATCGTTTCGCCGTTTACGCACGCCTCGGGTTCGTAGAAACCCTCTAAGTGTGAAACGGAGTCAACGCTGAGCGCATGGTGGAGCGCTTGTAAGTCAGGCGCCGAGGAGCTTCACGCTCAACTCTCCCTGCTCGGTGAGCTGCAGGACTTTACCCCAGAGTGGGGGAATTTCCTCAAGAAAGTCGCCACGATTCCCCTCAAAGTGCTTAACTTTAGCACAACGACCCCCCATGAACGGTCCTTTTGTCCGGAGTAACCTTTGGTCCCAATCTTGCCACGGAGCCAAGTGGTTCTCTTGCGGAAGGCTGTTAGCCGACCGCGAACGCGGACAAAAATGCGCTTTCGGATTGGGGTTGCCCTTCAGTCGATTATTCCAGAATGCCGGACACCGGATTCGTCCTGCGCTGGTCTTACTTGCGGGGCTGACAATTCTCTTGGCCGTGTGTGCCATAATCACAACAGTAACCCCAGGACTCATTAGTTTCCCGCTGGAGTCCGGGTTACCATAGGGAAGTGAGGCGCGAGTGAAGGCCGGCCTTCGCTCTTATTACTCGCCTCGAGTCACCACCGAGGCGCAGCAGA
Source organism: uncultured Acidobacteriota bacterium (assembly GCA_963722675.1). Classification (GTDB taxonomy): domain Bacteria; phylum Acidobacteriota; class Terriglobia; order UBA7540; family UBA7540; genus CAVROP01. Next base: position 18,942 of record CAVROP010000071.1, on the reverse strand, counting down.
AAGTGAAGTTTCTGGAGCTCGCGCGTCTGGTGGCGTAGAAGTTACCAAACTCCAAGGAGAATACTAATGAAGCTGACCAAGACTGTGATCGCGATATCCATCATTCTTGGCTGCCTGGCGACCTGGGCGACAGCCAAGCCAGAATACGCCAAGAAGGAAGGCAAGTCGTGCACATTCTGCCACGTAAAGACGGGGTCCAAAGAGTTGAACGACGCCGGCAAATACTATAAGGCGCACGACCACTCTCTGAAAGGGTACAAAGCGCCGGAGAGCAAGTAGGAGCCAGTTCGAGTTTTAGCCCAGGAATGACAGTTTGAGAGGAGAACGCGCTTTTGGAAACGCCCGGTCCTACATTGCGTGATAGTGTGCAACCCCGCCGGCGCTGGATTAACCTGCTTCTAGGCAGTGGTGTCGCAGCTTCGATTATTTCCTTCATTTATCCTGCCCTGCGCTACATCATTCCCCCGCCCGTGGCAGAGTCGGCCAGCAATTTTGTAGTGGCGGCGAAGATGGGTGAACTCAAGAACAACAGCGGAAAGATCTTCAGGTTCGGTTCCGAGCCCGCTCTGTTGGTTCATCTGACGGACGGCAGCTACCGGGCTTTTTCGGCGGTGTGCACGCACTTGAGTTGCACGGTCCAGTATCGTTCTGACCTGCGAGAAATCTGGTGCGCTTGTCATAATGGGCTCTACAATCTCGAGGGACGCAATGTAAGCGGTCCGCCGCCGCGTCCGCTCGCGAGGTATGAAGTTCACATTCAAGGAGACGACGTGGTGGTGACCCGCGCCGCTTGATTATGGCTACGCTCTACCGCAAAACTCTGAACTGGCTCGACGAAAGGTTCGGCGCCGGGAGTGTGGACGAGTTCTTACGCCATAAGACCGTTCCGGTGACTCGCCACATCCTTTGGTACTACTTGGGTGGTATGACCCTGTTCCTCTTCATCATCCAGGTCCTCACCGGCATCCTGCTGTTGCTTTATTATCGGCCCACCCCCAACGATGCATTCGAAAGCGTGCAATTCATCATGACTCAGGTGCGCTTTGGCTGGCTCATCCGCTCCGTCCACAGTTGGTCGGCAAACTTGATGATTTTCACCGCTTTCTTGCACATGTTCAGTGTTTATTTCCTCAAGGCTTATCGAAAGCCGCGAGAACTCACTTGGATCAGCGGCATGCTGCTGTTTTTCATCGTCCTGGGTTTTGGCTTCAGCGGTTATCTCCTGCCCTGGAACACGCTGGCCTTTTTTGCCACCAAAGTGGGAACTGAAATGGCGGGTTCGGTTCCCGGTATTGGAAAATGGCTTCTGGTCTTCCTGCGCGGCGGACAGGAAGTCACCGGAGCGACCCTGACGCGATTCTTCGGATTCCACATTGCCGTGTTGCCAGGACTCGCCACGCTATTGCTCGCTATCCATTTATTCCTCGTACAGAAGTTGGGAATGAGCGTTCCGCCCAGCGTCGAGCGCGCCGTGGCAGAGGGACGCACCTCCCTGCGTAACATGCCCTTTTTCCCCAATTTCTTGTTGCGCGACATGATCGGCTGGTACGCCGCGCTGGGAGTGCTAGGGGGGCTCGCCGCGATTTTCCCCTGGGAACTGGGCACCAAGGCCGACGCGTTCGCTGCCGCGCCGGCGGGAATCCGGCCGGAATGGTATTTTCTTTTCATGTTTCAAACCCTGAAGTATCTTCCTGCCAGAATCCTCTTCCTGGAAGGCGAGTTTGCCGGGATATTGGGCTTGAGCGTGGCCGCAGTGGTTTGGATTATGGTGCCCTTCCTGGACCGGAGGATCGGGTTTGGTCGCCTGACGCGCGTTTTCACCGGACTGGGGGTTTTTGTGATCGGGTACATCATTGTGCTGTCGGCGTTGGCTTTGCGGTAGAGCGCTATGAAGAAATCCATCATATTTGTCGCCTTGCTATTCTTGTCGCTGCGAGCTGCCGTTGCCGCTCCACCCAAAGACACTTGTATCGCCTGCCACGCGGCGCTCGGGGGGATCCCGCCAAGCCAGCCTCGCAGTTCGAGGTCGATGTCCATCATCAAGCCGGCCTGAGGTGTGCGGATTGCCATGGTGGCGATCCCTCCGACGACTCGATGAACGCCATGAGCCCTGCCAAAGGCTTCCGCGGCGCTCCCAAAAAGAACCAGATCCCGGAGTTCTGCGCCCGCTGCCACTCTGATGCCACCTATATGCATCGCTTCAATCCGCAAATGCGCGTGGATCAACTGAGTGAGTATTTGACCAGCGTGCATGGGAAGCGGTTGAAGCAGGGCGACACCAAAGTGGCGGCCTGCGTCGATTGCCACGGCGTGCACAACATTCTCGCCGTTTCCGATACGCGGGCGCCTGTCTACCCGACGAACGTGGCCAGCACCTGCGCCCGCTGCCACGCCAACGCCGCCTATATGAAAGGCTTTAACATTCCCACCGATCAGTTCGCGCTTTACGAGAAGAGCATGCACGCCCAGACGCTGGCGGGTGGGGACACTTCAGCGCCCACCTGTTCGACCTGCCACGGCAACCACGGAGCCACTCCTCCCGGGGTCAGCTCGGTCGCTAACGTCTGTGGCACCTGCCACGCGATGAACGAGCAGCTCTTCGATAAGAGCCCCCACCAACCCGCCTTCGCAAAAATGGGATTGCCGGGATGTGTGCAGTGCCATTCTAACCACGAAATCGTCCGGCCTACGGACGCCTGGGTGGGTACGGGGCCACAGTCGGTGTGCACCACTTGTCATACGCCGGGCGATAAGGGCTACGGCGCTGCGCAAGCCATGTTGGCAGATCTCACTCATCTCGACTCCTCGCTCACGCGGGCGGCGGAGGTGCTGAATGTCGCGGAACGCGCCGGAATGGAGGTCTCGGGGCCCAAAGTGGAACTGGCAGGCGCACATGAGGATTCGGTAAAAGCCCGCGTTGACGTTCATACTTTCGACGCGGCAGCGGTTGGAAAACTTACCGATTCGGGAGTCGAAATCGCCGCAAAATCTTACCAGGCCGGTGTGGCGGCGCTTCGCGAAAGAGATTATCGACGCAAGGGTCTGGGACTGGCCCTCATCGCCATTGTACTTGCCATCAGCGGCCTCTACCTGAAAATTCGCCGGATGGAATCGGGAGATAGCATCGGGCACCGAGGTGATGGAGAAAGAAAAGCGCGCGAAGTCTAAGGGAGCTGCCATGATGCAGGCAGATCTGGACGACCTGCGCCAGCAGGTTCGCAAGCTGACGGACCGGGTTGCTCGTTTAGAAGCGTCCCTGGAGGTTCATCCCGATGCCCCTGTGATGCGCGATGCAGGGGCGCCCCGCGACGTGCCCAGGCAAGAGAAAGATGTAGGGGCACGCCACGAAGTGCCCGGACGAGCCGAGGAAGAAACTGCCTCCTTCCGGGTTCCTGAAACCAGCCGCGTTCTCCCTATCCTGGGGGGTGCGACGCTCGGCTTTGCCGGAGCTTACCTTCTGCGGGCCATCGCCGAATCCGGGGTCATTCCCGCCAAACTCGCCTTTGCCGTCGCAGCTCTTTACGCCGTGGCGTGGCTGCTTTGGGCGCCGCGAGCCCACGCGGGACGCCGGCTCGCCACCATCCTCTACAGCCTCACTGCGGCTCTGATCCTTTCACCCCTGCTTTGGGAGGCTACGGTTCGCTTCCACACGATCTCGCCGTGGCAAACCAGTGTAATCCTTGTGGCCTTCAACCTGATTGGTCTGACGGTGTCATGGCGCAAGGACCTACTTGTGGTCGCCACCATTTCCACTGTGGCGGGCATCGCTACCGCCGCCGCGCTGCTCGTCGCAACCTGCAACGTGCTGCCTTTCACCTTCGCCTTCCTGGCAATCGCCGCGGCCATTGAAACCTGCGCGTGCTTTAACCATTGGCTGGGTGAGCGCTGGTTGGCCGCCGCCGCTGCAGATCTCGCGGTCTTTTTTGCCACGTGGCTGGTCACCAATCCACGCGGCCTTCCGCAAGCCTATGCACCCATTCCGGCAGCGGGGTTGTTCGCCGCGCAGGCTGCGCTGCTGGCCATCTACCTCTCCAGCGTTATGGCGCGAACGCTCCTGCGCGACCGCACTTTCACCACCTTCGAAACCGCACAGTGTGTATTGGCTTTTGTAATTGGGCTCGGCGGCGCCATTCGCTTAGCCTCCGAGGGTTCGCATCTCACGGTTGCCATCGCGGGATTCGCTCTCCTGTGCGGAGCGGCCTGCTACGCCATTTCATTTAAGCTGCTGGCCCGCCCAGCTTCTCAGGGTCGCAACTTTTATACCTATTCCACTTTCGGAATCCTTTTGGTTGTTGTCGGGTGCAGGATTCTACTCAGCGACGACGTGGCCGCCATCGCCTGGTTCCTGCTGGCGCTCGCCTGCATCGGCGCGGGAGGATTCTGGACCCGGTTAACACTGGAGATACACGGCGGCGTCTACCTTCTGCTGGCGCTCCTGTTTTCCGGCGCCTTTCACCAATCGGCGAGGTTGCTCTTGGGAACCGATCTCTGGCCTGATTCGATCCCGCTTGCGCTCTGGACCGGCGCGGCTGTGGCTGGAGTAAGTTATTGGCTGGCGAGAAGGTTTTCGCGCTCCATGCAGGAGGGATGGACGCTCCGCGCGTTCCGCGTGGCGATGGCCGCGGCCTTGGTCTGGCTTGTGGCCGGCGTCGCTGCCGGGAGCCTGACCGGGGCCTACCACGGGCTTTTTGCAGCCGCTGCCGGCGACCCCTATTGTGCCACCCTGCGGACACTCGCGGTGGTGGGCGTTACCTTGCTACTGGCGGCGATCGGCGCCCAGGCTAACTTCCGGGACTTTGCTCATTTGGTTTATCCGCTCATGCTCTTGGGCGGATACCGCTTGCTCTCCGACGATCTGCGCCAGGACCGGAAGACCGCACTCTTCCTTTCCCTGCTCGTCTACGGCGCCACGCTGATTGCCCTGCCTCGCCTCCGCCGCGCCCGGGCAAATACCTAACGGCGCAGATCGCAAGGCTTCAGCAGCCCGCAGCGATCATGGGCTGGTGTCAGGTATTGCTGGGCTTAGGCGTCCTCGCCGTGCTCTTGGGGAGTTGGGGCGGCTTGATGTAGTCCGCCGGAATCGTGCCTGTGAGCGTTTTGAGAAACGTCACGATGGAAGCGATTTCGGCGTCGTTCAGTCGCTTGCCCAGTTGGTACTCTCCCATCTCCTTAACCGCTTCTTGCAAAGTGGCCAATTTTCCAGTGTGAAAGTACGGCTGGGTCTTGTCGATGTTTCGTAACGAGGGAACTTTGAAAACCAGCCGGTCACTTTCCTGCTTCGTCACGGCCTCGCGGCCGGCGTCGGAGGTGTCGGGGTACGGTTTCACAAATCCCAGTTTCTGGTAAACCTCACCACCCAAGTAAGCTCCAGCGTGGCAGGCCTGGCAACCCGCTTCCATGAACTTGTTGAATCCAGCTTTCTCCGTGTCGCTCAGGGCTGCCTGATCTCCGTTGAGGAATTTGTCCCAGCGAGAGGGCGTCATCAGCCCGCGCTCGAAGGCTCCGATTGCTCGGGCAGTATTCTCAAAGGTTACTGGATCTTTATCGGCGGGAAAGGCATGCTTGAAGGCGTCGACATATTCAGGCATGGATTTCAGCACTGCCACCACCGCTTTAGCGGAGGACATCGCCATCTCAACGGGGTTCATGACCGGACCCTTGGCCTGTTCCTCCACATCCGCAGCGCGGCCATCCCAAAACTGCACGAAGTGGCCCGCGGCGTTATACACCGTGGGGGCGTTGCGTGTGCCCTTCTGGCCTCGGTGGCCGTCCGAAACCGGCTGCCCGTCTACCCCGTACTTGGCCAAGTCGTGGCAGGTGTTGCAGGATATGTCCTGGTTCTTGGACAACCGCGGGTCGTAGTAGAGCATGCGGCCAAGATTCACCTTGGCATCGCTCAGGGGGTTCTTTTGCGACTCGACGATGTCAGGCAATGGCCTAAACATCTGGAGTTGTGCCGTGTCAACCACGACGGCCTTCGACCCGCAGCTTGTCATTTGCAGGCCGGCGCCGAACACGACGGAAAGTAGGATCAGAACAGGTATCAATCGGTTTTGCATGGCAGTTCTCCGTCAGAACTAATCATCTCATTCGCCGAGGTCTTCTGTAGGCACCTCGGGAGCTACAATCATAGCGCCGAATTCCGCCATTGCAACTGCGTCTTTCATGCTCGGCCGCTGCCCACCCACCACCCCCTGCCCCTCCTCCCGCTGAGGAAGGGGAGTCATGTTTGCGGCCGGCCTGTTCAGGCGGCAGGCATGCCGGCGAGTGCAAAGCCCACCCTTGCATTGGGAGGCGGTCAGGCGTAGATTACAGGCTGTCCGCATCCGTCCGGGGAACTGGCAAGCCGGAATCAAAATCTCGGACGGTAGATCAACCGCTCGGCACTCTCCGAGCCGGGAGGCCTAGGATGTCCTTTTCGCCAAGCCTGAATCGACGGCATTTCCTCCAAGCTTCCGCCGCCGCTGCTGGCCTAACCCTCGATACGCTTCCTCTGAAGGCCCAACTGGAAGCCGGTGAACCCGGCAAACCCAAGCCAGTCTCGAGTAGACTGCCCGCCGGCCGCATCGGGAAACTCGCTGTGACCCGCCTGATTTGCGGCGGGAATCTTTTCAGTGGGTTTGCCCACAGCGGCGACCTGCTTTACGTTCACAGCCTGCTGCAGCATTACTTTACTGACGACAAGATCCTGGACACCCTGCAATTGTGCGAGGAGCAGGGAATCAATACCACGATTCTTCGCACCGACGAGCAGATCGTCCGCGTCTTGAGGCGCTACCGCAAAGAGCGCGGCGGAAAGATCCAGTGGATCGCCCAGACCTACCCCGAGCCGGAGAACCTGAGAGACAACATAAAACTAGCGATCGACAATGGGGCGGTGGCGGCCTACTGCATGGGCGGAGTGGCCGATGACACCTTCGTGAAGGCCGGCAAGGCGGAACTCATCGGGGAGGTCGTGTCGTTCATCAAGCGGAATGGCCTTGCGGCGGGAGTCGGATCACATTCTATGGAAACGGCGATCATCTCGGAACAGCAGAATTTCGACCCCGACTTCTATTTCAAGACCTTCAACTCAGTTGGCTATTTCAGCCAGGACACGCGCGATGTGGCAGCTCTGATGAGAACTATCAGGATACCCTGGATCGCGTTTAAGGTTCTGGGGGCGGGTCGAGTATTGCCCAAGGACGGATTCGACCTTGCGTTCAGGAGCGGCGCAGATTTCATCAATGTGGGGATGTACGACTTCCAGGTGGAGTCCAACATCTCCCAGGTATGCGAAGTGGTGAAGCGCCACGAGCGGCGCGATCGGCCCTGGGCGTAGGGACCAAAACCGGGGTCGATTGGCGTTTGCGGAGTGGCTAAGGTTGTTGTCGCAGGGCAGAAAAGTCCGCGTCATTTTGCGGAGTGCCGGGAAGGGCGGGGCTTTAGCTCCGCCACGGAAGACGGCTTATCGTTGTGGGCTTTAGCCCCTGAGGCGACGTGGCTTCAGGGCCTAAAGGCCCAACCCGTTGGGCTGCTGGGGTCGGCGGGGCTGAAGCCCCGCCCTTCCAAAGCGCCAAGTCATGACGGCGATTTCCGTCATTAAGCGCTAGAGCGCCTGCCGGCGCGTAGCTTCGGCCGCCCGGAAAGCGGTGAGATTGCTGGCATCAATGACGGCCGTTCCGGTATCCACACGAGTCGGCAGCGGCGACACGGGTGCGGTCTGCCAGTCCTGGAACTCGTGCACGATGTTGTGGTGCAGGTCGTCCAAGAGCCGCAGGCCGTAGAAAGCCATCGTGTAGGGTTTCTGCGCGACGGTGGCGGCGATCACGCCCTGCTGGATGAAGTCCAGGGTCTCGGGAGTCCGGTCCATCGCCACGATGGGAATCTTGCCACCCAGATTCAATCGGTGCAGGGCCTCTGCCGTTCCCGGGCCGCCCGAAGCTTCCAGGCAGACGATCCCATCGATCTTTTCCTTGGCGTCCAGCATCGACGATATCTGGTCGTTTGCGGAACGCGGGTCGCCCTTGTCGTCAAGCGTGCGAAGAACCTTGATCTTCGGATACTTCTTCAGCACGTCAGTCACGCCGCGATCGCGCTCATCGACGTTGAACTGGCCGGGGAGGGTGATCACGACCAAATTGCCTTCGCCTTTCATCAATTCGGCGATGCGCTTTCCACTGATGAGTCCCGCCTGATAGTTATCCGTACCAATGAATGTAATGCGGCGCGAGTCGGGGGCATCGGAATCGACGCAGACAACCGGAATTCCCGCCTTGACGGCGGCATCGATGGCGTCCTTGAAAATGTCCGGCCTGGCGGGCGAAACCGCGATCCCGGCGGGGTGCTTGTCGACGGCCTTTTGAAAGACCTCAAGCTCCTCCTGAGGTGAGTACGTTTCTGAACCCGTAAACTCTGCTTTCACGCCCAGTCCGCGGGCTGCATCCATAAATCCGGCTTTAGCTTCCTGCCAGTAAGCGAGGCTGGTATTTGCAGCGACAAAGATGTAGCGCTCGTTCTCCTCATGAAAAGGCTTCTCGCATGAGCTGAATACTCCCACTGCTGCAAGCAGCGCTATCGCTAACACTTTCCATGTGGCTGGTTTCATAGGCTCTCCTTTGTCCGCACGTGGCGGGCGGCTCCCGGTCGCTTTGGGCAGGTCTACATCTACCTTTCTTTTGGAGATACAGGAAGCCTACCACAAATCGACAGCAGCGAAAAGAGACGGTCTCCGCCGACTGCCAGCGCCCTGGGGCTTGAACCCAGCGCGCCGGCTGCCCTAGAATGCAAAGTGGGGACATGCTTCGATTCGAAGACATCGCGGGAGTAGTGCAGGGTTATCGTCCTGGGGAAGACCTGACGCTGCTGCGCAAAGCGTACGACTTCTGCGCCCTCCGCCACGGCGAGCAGAAGCGTCTCTCCGGCGAACCGTTCATCGTCCATCCGCTGGAAGTCGTTCACATCCTTGCCGAGCTGAAGCTGGACGTTGTGTGCCTGGCCGCCGGCATGCTGCACGACGTCGTCGAGGACACGGGCACCACGCGCGGAACCATCGAGACGGAGTTCGGCGCAGAGGTGGCGCGCATCGTGGAAGGTGTGACCAAGATCGGGCGCATCAAGTTCCTGAGCCGGGAGGAGCAGCAAGCTGAGAACTTCCGCAAGATGGTGCTCGCCATGGTCGACGACATTCGCGTCGTGCTGGTCAAGCTCGCCGACCGGCTCCACAACATGCGCACCCTCGAGTACCTGCCCCCCGAAAAGCAGGAACGCATCGCCCGCGAGACCCTGGATATCTACGCGCCCATTGCCCACCGCCTGGGAATGGGAAAGGTCCGGGGCGAACTGGAAGACCTGGCCTTCAAGTTTCTCGAACCCGACACCTACCTCGAGGTCAAGAAAGCGGTGGAAAGCCGCCGTAAGGTCAACGAGGGATTTCTCTCGGAAGTGCGCGAGCTCGTGAATACCGAAATGCAGGAGCACTCCATTCCGGCGCGCATCGAAGGCCGAATCAAGCGCCTCTACAGCATCCGGCAGAAACTCCTCAGGCAGCACGTTCCCCTCGAGCAGGTTTACGACCTCCTGGCCGTCCGCATTATCACGGACAGCGTGAGAAACTGCTATGCTGCCCTGGGGGTGATCCACAACACCTGGCGCCCGGTGCCGGGCCGCATCAAGGACTTCATTGCCATCCCCAGGCCAAACCTGTACCAGTCTTTGCACACGTCCGTCATTGGCCCACATGGCCAGCCGTTCGAGGTACAGATTCGCACTGAGGAGATGCACAGGGTCGCCGAGGAAGGCATCGCCGCCCACTGGAAGTATAAAGACAGCAAGGACGGCAGCGCCGTGGCGACGCGAGATGAGGAGCGCTTCGCCTGGTTGCGACACCTGGTGGAATGGCAACAGGACATGGGCGATCCGGGAGAGTTCCTCTCCACTCTCAAGATCGACCTTTACCCGGAGGAGGTTTATACCTTTACCCCCAAGGGGAAAGTGATCGTGTTGCCCCGGGACGCCACACCCATCGATTTCGCCTATGCCATCCATAGCGAGGTGGGCCACCATTGTGTAGGCGCCAAGGTCAATGGCCGCATCGTTCCCCTCAAGTCCAAATTACGCAACGGCGATATCGTCGAAATCGTCACTCAGGCGCACCACAACCCCAGCCGCGACTGGCTTGCCATCGTCAAGACCTCGCGGGCGCGGAACAAGATCAAGCACTGGGTCAACGTCGCGCAAAGAGGCCAAGCCGTGGATATCGGCAAGCGCTTGCTTGAAAAGGAGGCGCGCAAATACGATGTGACGCTCAAGAAAGTGAGCGAGGAAGATTACGGGCGGGTGGCCCGGGATAACGGCTGCACGACGGCGGACGACCTGCACGCGGGAATCGGTTATGGCAAGTTCTCCGCGCGCCAAGTGCTCTCCAGGCTTGTTCCCTCGGCTCATCTCGAGACGGCCCATCCTTCCCGGCTTACCACCGTGAAACGAGCCCTGGGCATCTCCGCCGACACGGCCGTCCAGGTCCACGGCCACGACGACCTGATGGTCTACCGCGCCAAGTGCTGTAATCCCATTCGAGGTGAGGAAATCACCGGTTACGTCACCCGCGGGAAAGGAATTGCCGTGCATGCCAAGCACTGCCCCAACGTTCAGAATCTCCTTTACGATTCGGACCGGCGCATCGAAGTCAAGTGGGTGGGGCCCAAGTACAGCCTTTATCCCGTCAAGCTCACTTTGTTCACTCGCGACCGCCAGGGCCTTTTGGCCGATGTGACCGGGGCAATCGCGGACGTCCATTCGAATATTCAGGATATCGAAGTGCGAACGGATGACAGCCAGGCGCACATCGACGTCACCTTGGATATTGTGGATATGGAGCACCTGGAAAAGGTGGTGTCTTCACTACGTAAGATCGAGGGGGTTTACCAGGTTGAGCGAGTGGCGCATTGAACCTCGAGCCCTGGTCAGTGACGAAGAGACCAGAAGGCGATGAGGTGCGCAGTCCTTGCCGCGCCACGGCCATCCACCGTCTTACTTTGCTTTCGAGACTCTTCCCGAACGGATGCAGGACGTGCAGACGCGCAGGGTTTTGGGGACGCCGCCCACGACGGCATGAACCCGGCGTAAGTTGGGGTTCCAGCGCCGCCTGGTGACGTTGTGGGCGTGGCTAATCCTGTTTCCATACTTTGGTCCCTTGCCACAAATCTCACAAGCCAATGCCATAGCCACACCTCGTTATAGGATGAATACTCCTCTCTCATTCTACCAGAGACAACCCTAAGTTGCCCAGTTCTTTGTAGCGAGAACCCCTGCGGCAACCGCAGGGCGTGCCCTTACGAGGCGTCATATTCGGACACGGGCGCGTGGGGTGTGGAGTACAATACCTGCATGAGAAAACAACTGTGCCTTACTGCCTTCGTGACCTTCACGCTGGTTGCGGGCCTGGCGGTGCTCACCTCCTGCCGGCCGAAAACCGCTTCGGACCGCGAAATAGCGGCGAAAGTCGATGGCCAACCCATCTACCGCGACCAGGTCGACCGGGTATACCGAACCCGCCAGGGCGCTTCGCCCGACGCCAACAGCCCGGAAGAAGCCATGAGCTTCAAGCTGAACGTCCTGGATGAACTGATCAACAATCAGATCCTGGTCGAGCACGCCTCCCACGCCGGCATCTCGGTTTCGGAAGCCGAGGTGGATAACGAGGTGGCCAAGCTTCAGACCCCTTATTCTGCGGAAGAGTTCAGGAAACGGCTTCATGATCAGGGTTTGGAAATGGAAGATTTACGCAGTGAGTTACGACGCAATATTATTATAACCAAACTTATCAACAAGGAAATCGTGGCGAATATCAAGATTTCCGACGCCGACATTGCGGACTATTACGAACGCAACAAGGCCAACTTCAACGTCCCAGAAACCGCTTACCATTTGGCTCAGATCGAGGTCACTCCCGTCGCGGACCCCGAGGTGCGCAACCTCAAGAACGACGATGCCAAGACCCCCGCTGCCGCCGAGCGCAAAATCCAGGCGCTTTACGCTCGCCTGCACGCCGGGGACGAGTTCGCCACGGTGGCGCAGGAATACTCCGAAGATGCCCGAACCGCCTCGGGCGGCGGCGACATGGGCTTCATTCCGGCCTCGGCCCTGAATTCCACCCCTCCACTCAAGCAAGCCGTGCAGGCGCTCCAGGTCAACCAGTATACCGGGATCATTCGCAGTTCCTCCGGGTTCCACATCATCAAACTCCTCGGCATTGAGCCGGCCGGAACCCACACCCTTTCCGAGTTGCGGGTTCAGAATGCCATTCGGCAGACACTGAAGAACGAAAGGGAGCAACTCCTGAAAGCGGCCTATATCGAGACGCTGCGCGACCGGGCGAAGGTCGAGAATTACCTGGCGGAGCAGATCGTCAAGGGACAGCCTAGTCCGCCAGCCGCCAAATAGACCCGCAAGGCACAAGAGCAGGTCAAATGGCAAATGGCAAACTTCAAATGGTTTTCCATTTGCCATTTGCCGTTTGCCATTTGAATTTTGAACTGCACTTCCGCACCCACTGGTAACCTCGTAGGACAAGAAACGGAATCCCCGGAACATCGACTCTCTCACTCAAGCCGCAGCAGCCGAAACCCTGCCTCCACGCCGGTTCCTTCCTGGGCGTAAATGCGCTGCACGCGGCCCGCGCGCGGGGCGCGAATTTCGTTTTGCATTTTCATCGCTTCGATGACGAGCAACCCTTGTCCTCCCATCACCTCCTGGTTTTCAGATACCAGCACTCTGACAATCTTCCCCGGCATGGGGGCCACGATCTCCTGCGGGCCCTGCTCCCGAACCCCGGAGCCATCCCGCTTCCAGCGCCGGGGATCCCGGATTTCCACCAGATAATTCCGGAGCCCAACGGTAACCACGTACGGGCTCGAGGCGCCTTCGGAGTCGCCCGCCCGCTTGCTGACCTGAGCTTCGTAAGACCGCCCAGCGATCAGAATCGAGTAAACCCCCGGCGCGATCTCTTCCCGGTCGGCAAGCAGCGTCTCGCCATCGAAGGAAATCTTCGAGGTCGAAGCAGGCCGCGTGGTGGCCGCAGACGTGCCCTCCACCGTCTCCGTCAACTCAAATTCATGCTCCGACGTCTTCGCACCCGAGTGGATCTTGATTGCCAGTTTCATCCGCTTCTCCAACCCTCCCGCCGGGGCCACCGGTTGAGCGCCGCGTCCCTGCCGGTGCTTTTCCAGGCGCTCGCGGCCGCGGGCGCGGGAATCCTCTTCTCCTGCCGCCCGCGCACATGCAGGGCCGCGGCCAGTGCGGCAACACGCTCTTCCTCTTGTGAAGGCGGCGCTTCTTCCATCAGGCCTGCGGCCAGCACGCGGTCAATCAAGCCGGTATCCAGGCGTCCCGCCGCAAAGTCGGGGTGCTCGAGCAGCCGGCGGAAGAAGGAAATGTTGGTCTTGATGCCGAAAACCTCGTACTCGCCGAGCGCCCGGCGCATGCGCGCTATAGCTTCCGCACGCGCCGTCCCCCACACCGAGATCTTGGACAAAAGCGGATCGTACTCGAGCGGCACCGTCCAACCTTCATAGACGCCGCTATCGCGGCGCACGCCCGGGCCCGCCGGAACCTGGAGCCTACTTATATAGCCTGGCGAAGGGAAGAAATTGTTGCTGGGGTCTTCCGCATAAATTCGGCACTCGATCGCGGCCCCGCGCATGCTAATGTCCTCTTGCCGCCACGCCAGCCGTTCCCCCGCCGCAATCTGAATCTGCTCTTTCACCAGGTCGATTCCCAACACGAGTTCGGTTACCGGGTGTTCGACTTGCAGGCGCGCGTTCACCTCCAGAAAGTAGAAATTGCGGCTCTGGTCCACGAGGAATTCTACGGTGCCGGCGTTCCAATATCCTGCCAGCTTCCCGATGCGCACGGCGGTTTCTCCCATGCGCCGGCGCAGCTCCTCGTCGACAAACGGCGAGGGGCATTCTTCCAGCAGTTTCTGGTGCCGTCGTTGCAGCGAGCACTCCCGCTCGCCAAGATGAATCAGGCGGCCGTGCCGGTCGCCGAGAATCTGGATTTCAATGTGCCTGGGGCGGTCGAGGTATTTCTCGAGGTAAACCGCGGGATCGCCAAAAGCGTTTTGAGCCTCTGAGCGCGCCGTGTGGTAAGCGGACTCGAGCTCCGCTGCCGAACGCACCAGGCGCAATCCCTTGCCGCCCCCTCCCGCCGAAGCTTTGAGCATGACGGGGTAGCCGATTCCCTCCGCAACCCGATGCGTCTCCTCGAGGCTTTCGAGGTGGCGGTCGGTCCCGGGGACCACCGGCAGGCCCGCCTGGATCAGGACTTGCCGCGCGCTGGTCTTCGATCCCATCAACTCCATCGCAGACACCGGCGGCCCGATGAAAACCACGCCCGCATCAGCGCAAGCTCGGGCAAATTCCGGGTTCTCCGCCAAAAAGCCGTAGCCGGGGTGAATCGCTTCCGCGCCGCTACGCTTGGCGGCATCGAGTATGCGCTCGATGTGAAGGTAGCTCTCGGTCGAAGGCGCAGGCCCTATGCAAAACGCCTCGTCAGCGTAGCGGACGTGCAGCGACTTGCGGTCCACCTCGGAATAAACGCCCACCGTGCCGATCCCCAGTTCGCGGCAGGTGCGCATTACGCGCACGGCAATCTCTCCCCGATTAGCGATCAGAATCTTACGAAACATGGCGGTCCTTTGTTTTCATAGACATTCTCGCTTTGTTCCGGCGAATTCGAGTCGAGAAGTCCAGAGTTGAGAGTCGAAGAGTGACAAACCGTCTGCGTCCGACCTCCAGCCTCTTGCTTCGGCTTCCCAACTCCTCAACTCCTTGACTTCTGGTCTCCTCGACTCTTTGTTTTCAATAACATTCCCGGATCGGTCGTCAAAAATCAGCTCTCCGTCGTCAGCCAAGGCGTTCGTTTCCGCGCGACAGGCCTTGGCTAAATGAAACAACTTGGCGCAGACCGCAATTGGTGGCGCATGGCTCGATTTGACGCGTATTGCCCCTTTATCGAGCTGTTTTTCGCTTCGTTCTGGGTTCGTTTTGAGTTCGTTTTTTCGAGGTTTTGTTGATTCCAAACGACTTGTTGAGTTCGTTCCCACGATTTTTGTATTTTCCGCGATTGGCGATAACGTCTCGTTTGGCGCGACTCTGCGGGAAGGCCGAAAAACGGGGGATGTCATGGTCGTGGGTCGCGAGAGAATACCCTGACTTCGTTCACTCCCGGTCCGCTTTCTCCCTGGGACAGAAAGACCGAGACCCGGCATGATCCCGGCCTTCCTTCCCCCAAGGTCCATGGAGGTAGCCTATCTAGGAATCGGGAGCGATTGTCAAGCACTTTGCAGGGAATGGTGGCGCGCGCCGCGCAGGACGGTGCGATATCGCGGTCCGCCCTCTTCCTGTCGAAAGACCGCCCTCTCCCTTGGGGCTGACCTGTCGCATCCCTTTTGCTGGAACTGGGGTAACGAATGCACTCAAAATCCCTGAAGGGGATTCATACAGTAGCCGGGGGCAGCGCCCCGCGGTTTTCATCGGCCGCCGCGGGACGGGTGAGGGGTTACTTCCCAGTTTCACAGCAAGAGCGAATTCAAATTGGCAAACGGCAAATGGCAAAATTCAAATGGTTTGCGATTTGCCGATTTTCAGTTCCTAAACCATTTGCCCTTTGACCTTTGCCATTTGCCATTTGAATTGTTTGTGGTTTTCACCTTCAAGCACAGACCCTTCGCGCGTTCTGCATTCCGTGGAAGATACCCCTCACCCGTCGCGCTCCGGCTGATGAAAACGCCGGGGCGTGAACCCTCTCCCCAAGGGAGAGGGCTGTTAGTTCACTTTGGGCCCCTGGCGTCCAAGCAAACGATCTGGGACGCGTGTCAGGCCTTACTTGGGCGGATTGTTCTTGGCATGCGCGGCGCGAATGGCCTGGGCGCGGGCCTCCAATTCTCTGGCCGCCGCGCCCCGCTTCATCTCACGAAGAAGACCAGCGTAGTTCTCAAGAACCGTGGCCACGTCAGGGTGCTCGGGACCAAGGCTTTCTCCCGGATCGCGAGCGCCCGCTGGTAGAGCGGCTCGGCCTCGGCGTACCTGCCTTGGGCGGTAGAGCTCCGCCAGGTTGTTGAGGCTGGTGGCCACGTCAGGGTGCTCCGGGCCCAGGGCCTTTCTCCCAGATCGCCAGCGCCCGCTGGTAGAGCGGCTCGGCCTCGCGCGTACTTCCCTTGGTCTGTCGTACAGCACGGCCAGGTTGTTGAGGCTGGTGGCCACGTCGGGGTGCTCCGGGCCCAGGGCCTTCTCCCAGATCGCCAGGGCCCGCTGGTAGAGCGGCTCGGCCTGGGCGTACTTGCCCTGGTCGTAGTACAGCTCCGCCAGGTTGTTGAGGCTCGGTGGCCACGTCGGGGTGCTCGGGGCCCAGGGCCTTCTCCCAGATCGCCAGCGCCCGCTGGTAGAGCGGCTCGGCCTGCGCGTACTTGCCTTGGTCCGAGTAGAGCATCGGCCAGGTTGTTGAGGCCGGTGGCCACGTCGGGGTGCTCCGGGCCCAGGGCCTTCTCCCAGATCGCCAGCGCCCGCTGGTAGAGCGGCTCGGCCTCGGCGTACTTGCCTTGTGCTCGGTAGAGCCCGGCCAGGTTGTTGAGGCTGGCGGCCACGTCGGGGTGGTCGGGTCCGAGGGCCTTCTCCCGAATCGCCAGCGCCCGCTGGTAGAGCGGCTCGGCCTGCGCGTACTTGCCTTGGTCGTCGTAAAGCGCCGCCAGGTTGTTGAGGCTGTGGCCACGTCGGGGTGGTCGGGACCCAGGGCCTTCTCGCGAATCGCCAAGCGCCCGCTGGTAGAGCGGCTCGGCCTGCGCGTACTCGCCCTGGACGCGGTAAAGCGCCGCCAGGTTGTTGAGGCTGGTGGCCACGTCGGGGTGCTCGGGGCCGAGGGCCTTCTCCCAAATCGCGAGCGCCCGCTGGTAGAGCGGCTCAACGTCGGAAAAGAGTGCCCTTTCTCGCAAGTAATAGCCCGCTTTGTTAAGCAATCGCGCCGCATCTTCGAATTCGAATGAATAAGTCTCGGCGAGTGCTGCGCAAGCGAGGGCATGGGGAACCAGGCGCTCGCACTGAGCCCAATTGGGAAACTCCACTGCGGGGAAGCTCCGCTTCACCGCCCGCACGGCGCGCTCCGCCCACTGGCGCTTTTCTTCCTCCGTCAAGCCGTCTTGAATTACCGCCTGAACCAAGCGATGAATGACCAGGGTCTTCGCTTCGCCGTCGCGGCGGAGCAACGAGTATTTGAGGATCTCGGCGAAGGCCGCGTCTAGCTTCAGGGGATCGGCAGCGACGGTGCTCAGAATCGGCCCCAGTTCCGACGCACCTTCAGTAAAGATTTCCTCCGGAATGGCATCAGGGCGCAAGAAGGCACAGAGGCGGAGCAGATCGGCAGCAGCGGGGTTCCCGTCCGCCACTTTCTCGAAGGAAAGGGCGAAGGTCGTAGCGACGGACTCAGGGTGGTCCGCGTCGAATCTGCCGCGCAACTTCAGCAACTCGCTGCGGCGCCGGCGGTACCGGTCGAGGTATCCCGCCAATCCGCAGCGCGTTTCGTCGATGTACCCGCCAGCTTGGTCAAGGGCGAGGGGCAAGCTGTCAAGTTCCGCACAGACGCGCATAGCGGTGTCGCGAACAGGTTCAGCTACCACGCTCAGTTGATCGCCGGCCTTGATGATCTTGGCGCGCTTCAGGAGAAGCAACGCTCCATCCTCGAGCAGCGTTTCCCGGACTTCAATTGCTTCAAATTCACCCGTGGCCTGGGCCTGGGTTGTCAAGACGACATGTCCTCGGGCCGCCTCAGAGATGAGCCCGTCCAGCACGGCCAGGTCGTTGACGTTGTCGAGGATGAGCAACCACCCGCCATTCGCCTCAAGCCAGCGCTTAACCGCGGCAACCGCAGCGGTCTGGTCCTTCTCATCTTTCTCCGGAAAAGACCGAGCAGGACGGCGATGGCCGCGAAGTCGGAGACAAGCGTCGCTTCCGAAACGGCGCTGGCCCAGAGCACGGCGCTGTGTTCGTCGCGGTGTTCATGCGCGTATTGCGCCGCAATCTGCGTTTTGCCCACTCCGCCCATTCCCGTGAGCGCTACCGACCGGCCTGCATGCAATTCCTTTTCAACGTCGGCCAAAACCCATTCGCGCCCCGTGAAAAACCGGTTGCGAGCTATTGGCACGTTCCAGAGCCGCCCGCTGAACTGCTGCTTGCGAGGGAGCGGCGGCGTGCCTGTGGCCTGTGCCAGCGGCGGCATGGCTCTGACATGTGACGCTACCGGCGACTTCTTACGCCGGGGCTGGTTGGTGAGGTGACGCAATAGGTCCTCATAGGCGTCCGCGGTGCTCAGGTCGTAGCGGCTGGCGGCCCGCAGTTCGGCGGGAATGTGCCTCGCGTCTTGGGGCCTGAAAACTACGGGGATGAACTTGGTGTTCTTCGCTTCCGCCTCGTACAGCTCCGAAGTGATGATGAACCCCTCCCACTTGGCGCCTTTGCCTTCGCCGGTTGACGCTTTGCCCTCGTAGCGCTGTTTGTACTTCTCAGTGCAGACCACAAGAACAAATTGGGACTCTTGAACCTGATTGCGGCACCAGCGCGGCCAGCCTTCGGCAGGCGAGAATTCGTGCTGGTCGATTCGGCAATCGATGCCGTCGTTACGCAGGCGCTCCGAGAGGTCCCAAACGCGGTCCGGATGCTCCGGCTAATCGTGGCTGTAGCTGATGAAGACTCTCATGGCGGCGCCTTGGGCACGATGATAATACTTTTTGCGAAGGGAGGTGAGGAGTTTTGAAGGGGGTGCTTGAAAGTGCGTGGGGGAGTAGTGCTTGGTGATCGGGGACTGCAACGAACGCTGGTTTGTGCTACGACGCTGGAAGTAACCCCTCACCCGTCCCGCTCCGGCGGATGAAAACGCCGGCAGCGGGACACCCTCTCCCCAAGGGAGAGGGCG
>CAVROP010000070.1:0-42736 GCA_963722675.1 uncultured Acidobacteriota bacterium | reverse complement strand
CAACACGCTCGCCGCCAGGATGCTCAATTTCGATGCAACATCCACCTATCTGATGGGTGCCACGATGGACAGTTAGGGTTAGGGTCAAGCTGCAACTTTCAGATTAATACTTGCTAATTCCGGCAGTGAATTCGCTCGGACTTCCTTTTAACAACAGTCGGTCCCCGAAGTACTTCTCAAGGGCTTCCCTATGCTCTTTCCATTTCTTGCCGACCCTCTGATCCTGGTCGAAATCAAAAACTACGAGCCTGATGTCCGGATCGACATCCAGATACTCGGGGTTGTGCGCCACTTCAACTACCAGCGGATCGACGCGGGGGAGACCCAGATCCACCAAACTCTTGCAGACCCTACCGTAAGACCTCTCAAAGTCGGGAAGATGTTTATCTATGAAATCTTTGTATCTTTCAGCCTGCTCAATTACCCTGGGTTCGTGTGTCTGTGACCGCAACTCCTTGTTTTCGAAACGCTTTGCTTCAAAAAAAACAATACAGGGCTTACCGTCCCTCTTCTGGATTGCTGCAAAGTCGATGCGGTCGGCTGCGCGTCTTCCCTCGACGCCGCTCTCCGCAGTATCTGCCTCGTCCTCCGATTCGGGTGATAGGGCGACCTCCACGTCGATGACGTTTCCATTGCACTTCAAGATCTTATGTAGGCCCGTTTTCTCACGCTGGGCGTACCAGCCTGATGACTTCTTTAATGCTTGGACATCGAGTGCCTCGACAAAAATCTCGTTTACTAAATCCTCTATCGCAGGGCTATCGCCGACCCATGAGACATATGGATGCTTCGCGCTCGGGCGGATAAGATACTTGTAGTGGGTCTCAAGCACAAGGTGCTCTTTGTAAGATATTTTGAAAAGGCTGCACCCTTGAAAATAGATGTTGATGTATTTGTCCCTTATCGCGACAAATAGATCGGGGTCTTTGATGATCTCCTCCCAGTGATTCCAACCCTTCAGTGCTTTCACAAAACTTCCGCTAATGCCCCTTTTGAACATCGCACCCCTCCTTAGCTACTCGTTTTACCAGAAGCACCACTGGCGCCGACTGTGCATCAAATTGGTCGAGATACCTTTCCCGGTCCAACCTCTCACCGGCGTATGCGCCCCTCCGCATCGCCGGACGCCTAATCCACAGAGTACAAGGTCGAGGCGGTGCCGCCGGGCGTCAAATTTGGACGTCATCAGTGCCTCTCCCGATGCTGAATCGCCGCTTTCAATCGCAACGGCGCGGTAAGCGGACAGCCCGAGTTTTCCTAGCGCAGCGCCTGTTCTTTCAGCGCGCCTTCAACTATCGAGCGGAGTTCTTCCACCAAAGACTCGGTCTTGATCAAGTAACGGTAAGCCCCCAGATTCACGGCATGGATCGCCGTTTCCATGGTGGGGTGGGCCGTCATCAGGATGAACGGTGCCCGGCTCTTTGTGCCGCGTGCGAATTCGAGCAGCTCGATTCCCGACACGTCCGGCACACGGATTCCCGAGATGATAACATCGTAGACCCCTGACTCAATTTTCTTTTTGGCGGCTTGGCCGCTCGTGACCGTCTCCACCTTGTGGCCGCTCTTGGCGAAGGTACGTTCCAAAATCTGGCAAAGTGATTCTTCCTGGTCGATAATCAGCAGTCTCGCCATGTAAGGTTCCTCATCTCAGACGGAACTTCCGTTTTGCCTTTCTGGTCAGCCGGGAGGTAAGGGTGTCAGGAACCCTTTCTCCGCCCCGCTTCCGGCTACCTCACGGAGATTGGTTAAGCCTTTTGAGAATCCATTCGCGGACCATGGCAGTTTCGTTCAGGCCTTTGGATTTTGCGAGCCGTCTCACGCGCTGAAGCTCTTGTGGGGGCAAATCGACACTCAGCGGTGCGTGTTTGGAGCGGGCAAAGACGGGTTCGCCGACCTGCTCCAGAGCTTGTGCAAAGTCCGTGAGATCGTGCGTGTCCCAGAATTTCGCTAGCTCCTGAATGGAGTCAGAGTTCGGCAGTTTCTTCGCTCTCATACTCGTCGTGACTAGCCCGAAGTTCCCCTGACAATTAGGCCGAACTTCCGGGTCGAGCCTTGATTACGCAGAACTTGGAAGAATTGTGGTTTTTGTTATGTTCCCATGTAAGTGCAAATATTATGCTTGACATTGGCTATTATTTGTTAATAATAGCTCCCATGTACATCGAAACCGTTCCCAACCGCAACTCCCCGCCCGCCATCCTCCTCCGCGAGGGCTGGCGGGAGGGCCAGAAAACCCGCAAACGTACCTTGGCCAATCTCTCCGATTGGCCGCAATCCCAAATCGAAACCTTGCGCCGCGTGCTGCGGGGCGAGATGCTGGTCTCCCCCAAGGATCTGTTGACTACCGCGCACACCTCCCCCCACGGCCACGTGGAAGCGATTCTGGCCATGATCCGGCGACTCGACCTCGACACGCTGGTCTCCTCCAAGCGCTGCCGCGAACGAGACCTGGTCGTGGCCATGATCGTCCAGCGGCTGATCTCGCCCTCCTCCAAATTGGCGACCACGCGGGAGTGGAGCACGACCACCTGAGCGGAAGAGTTAGGGGTGCAGGAGGCCAGCGAAGATGACCTTTACGCAGCCATGGACTGGCTGCTGGAACGGCAGGAACGCATCGAGAAGAAGTTGGCCGCACGCCATCTGACCGAAGGCGGCTTGGTGCTTTACGATGTGACCAGCAGTTCCTATGAGGGTCGCAGGTGCCCGCTGGTGCAGTTCGGTCACAATCGGGATGAAGACAAGCTACCGATCATCGTCTACGGGGTGATGACGGACGAGGCGGGGCGTCCGGTGGCCGTGGAGGTTTATGCGGGCAACACCGGCGACCCCACCACAGTGGGCGATCAGGTGGAGAAGTTGCGCCAGCGCTTTGGCCTGCAGCGGGTGGTGCTGGTGGGGGATCGCGGGATGCTGACCCAGCCGCAGATCAACAAGCTTCGCGCGCATCCCGGTATGGGCTGGATCACCGCGCTAACCAGCGCAGCGATTCGAGAATTGGTGCAGAAAGGGACCTTGCAACTCTCCTTGCTGAACGAACAAAACCTGGCCGAAATCACCTCCCCGGATTACCCGGGCGAGAGGCTCGTCGTCGGTCATAATCCGCTGCTGGAAGAGGAGCGGGCGCGCAAGCGGCAGGCTTTGCTGGAAGCGACGGAGAAGAGTTTGACGAAAATCGCCAAGGAAGTAGCGCGCCGTAAGAAGACTCCGCTCAAGGCGGCCGAGATGGGGCTAAAGGTGGGGAAAGTGCTGGGGCGCTACAAGGTGGGCAAACACTTCGACTGCCGGATCGGCGAGGGGAGTTTCCGATGGAGCCGGCGCCAGGACTCCATTGCGCAGGAAGAGAAGCTGGATGGAATTTATGTGCTGCGTACCAGTGAACCCGCGGTGCGCCTCTCTGCTGAAGACACCGTGCGCAACTATAAGAGCCTGGCGGAAGTCGAGCGTGCCTTCCGCTGTCTGAAAGGGATTGATCTGCTGGTGCGGCCCATTCGGCATCGCACCGAGGAGCGGGTGCCCGCACATATTTTCTTATGCCTGCTGGCCTACTATGTGGAATGGCACTTGCG
The DNA here is from genome assembly GCA_963722675.1 of uncultured Acidobacteriota bacterium. Classification (GTDB taxonomy): domain Bacteria; phylum Acidobacteriota; class Terriglobia; order UBA7540; family UBA7540; genus CAVROP01. Next base: position 39,170 of record CAVROP010000070.1, on the reverse strand, counting down.
GCAGGCTTGGGCACCGCTGTTGTTCGAGGATGAGGAGCGACGGGAGGAGCGTAAGCGACGCGACCCGATTCTGCCCGCGGAACCCACCGCTTCGGCAAAAGCCAAGAAGCACTCCCATGAAACGCGGGAGGGACTTCCCGTGCACAGCTTTGCCACCCTGCTGGCGGAGTTGGCCAGCCGAGCAAGAGTGACCTACGAATTCAAATCGGGAGAGCTGAAGTTGACCTGCAAGCAGGCGCCGGAGCCGACGCCGCTCCAGGCGCGGGCGTACGAACTGATCCGTGCGTTCCCAGTAACCGGAAATTGAGCTTGGCGCTATCCGTCAAGGAATCAGCAGAATACCCCTCGAAGCCTGTTGGAACTTCGGACTAGCGTTTCGTTGTCGGTTGGGATTGGCTCCTGGTGCTTTCTGAGGCTTTCGACATAACCGGCTGCGGCGTCCCTAGCCATCTTCTTCGCTTCGGCCAGTGTTCGGCCATAGGTGACACAGCCCGGCAGCGCCGGGACCAGGGCAGTGAATTCGCCCTCAGGTTCGGGCCGGAGAACAACGTTGAAATGGTAGTGTTTCTGTCTCATTTGACGATTCTACTCTATCTCAGCCATCCCGCGGGGTCAAATGCGGTGGACAGCATGTAGCGCAGAGTCCCGGGTGTTGGGACGCTGCGGCTCTTCTCCAAGATGTTCCGGTCCGCGCCAGCCCTCCAAAGACGCCATTGGGGCACGCAAATACTCCACTACGGGGAAATTCCTTGGCAAACTAAACGTAAGCTTATAGGCTAGAATCGGGCGTGAGCCCGCCGGAACGGACCGGGCGGTCAAATTGTGCCGCTCGGCCTGACCTGTCCCTTCGGGACATCGCAGACCCTAGACATCGGGGTCTGCGCCATCCGGGAATGGCAGGGCTGGAGGTGAATGCTGGTTGTTGAGAGATGTTTTCGGCTAACAAAGCGAGAATGTCTATGAAAACAAAGGATCGGTGCAGAAAATCAACCACCCCTTACCCCTCCTTATCCAAGGAGGGGAATTCGTGGCTCCCCTCCTCTGATGAGGAGGGGTTGGGAGTGGTGGGCGGGTTGGCGCAGACGTTGCCTTTGAACGTCTGCGATGCGCCGAAGGCGCAGTTCGGTCAGATTGTGCTGCTCGGCCTGACCTGTCCCTTCGGGACATCGCAGACCCCAGACGTCGGGGTCTGCGCCATCCGGGAATGGCGTGGCTGGGAGGTGAAAGCTGATTGTTGAGACGGGTTTCTCGGGGAACAAAGCGAGAATGTCTATGAAAACAAAGGACAAGTACAATTTGTCAATGCGCCAGAAGGTGTTAAAGAGCCAATCGCCCGTCATCCTGAGCGGAGCAAAGGATCTCCGCAGTTGTACCTGTGCGGGCCACCTGGGCGAACTACGGAGATCCTTCGCTACCATGAAAATCGACCCCCTCACCCGGCCCGCGACGGCTGATGACAGCGCCGTTGCGGACCACCCGCTCCCCCAAGGGGGAGAGGGCATTTTCATGAACCGAAGTGAGCCGAAGGATCATGAAGTCTGCGCTCAGGATGACAGCCGCGCTTTGAGAGGCGACCGAGGGGAGGAGATATTGTGAAGAGACATGCTGCATTATTCGCGATCGCCTTGCTTATAATTGCTGCGCTGGTTATCGTTCGCTCCCCGCACGTTCGCGCCTCCGAAGACGAGCCCGACATGTCAGCCCTCTTCGACAAGCGGGACGTCATGATACCCATGCGCGACGGGATCAAACTGCACACCGAGATCTACACCCCCAAGCACCAGGACGGTCCGCTGCCGTTCATCTTTGAGCGCACCCCCTACGGTTTGCACGACGATTCCAAAGGCTACACCATGAAGTTCCGCATCTACCAGGAACTCGTCGCGGAGGGCTTCATATTTGTCTTTCAGGACATTCGTGGCCGGTATGGCTCCGAAGGCCAGTTTGTGATGTTTCGCGACCCGCGAGATAAGAACGACCCGCACGCGATCGACGAAGGGTCCGACACCAACGACACCGTCCAATGGCTGCTTAAGAACGTCCCGAACAATAACGGCAAAGTCGGTATCCTCGGGATTTCTTATGGCGGCTGGCTCACCACCATGGCCCTGCTCGACCCCGACCCGGCCATCAAGGCGGCTTCTGAACAGGCTTCGCCTGCCGATCAGTTCCTGGGCGACGACTTTCACCATAACGGCGCCTTTCGTTTGAGCTACGGATTTGAGTACTCAACGCGAATGGAGACCGGGAAAGAGAACTACATCTTCAAGTTCGATCGCTTCGACACTTATGACTGGTACTTGAACGAGTTGGGACCTCTCAGCAACGGCAACGCGAAGTACCTGCATGGGCCGGGTACCGACTTGGAACGACTTCGTCAACCATCCCAACTACGACGAGTTCTGGCAGAAGCAGGCCTTCTCGCCTTATTTGAAGTCGCTCCGGTTGAAGGTGCCCAACTTGAATGTGACCGGTTGGTGGGATCAGGAAGATTTTTACGGGCCCAACAAGATTTACGAACTTCTGGAGAAAAATGACTCGGAGCACATGAATTACCTCGTCGCCGGTCCCTGGAATCACGGCGGCTGGGCCGGGCGCGACGGGAGCCATCTGGGCAAAATCCAGTTTGGAAGCGACACCAGCAAATACTTTCGGGAAAGCATCCAGCGGCCCTGGTTCACCTATTGGCTGAAAGGGAAGGGCGAACTTCCGCTGCGCGAAGCGATCACGTTCGAGACCGGGTCCAACGGGTGGATGAAGTACGATCAGTGGCCGCCGCAGCAAGGCATTTCCGGCCGCAAGCTCTATTTGCAGCCAGATGGCCAACTCTCCTTCAGCGCGCCGGCGGAAACCGGCGATCGGGAGTACGATGCCTACGTTTCCGATCCCGCCCACCCGGTGCCGTACCGCCATCGGCCGATCGGCCAAACTTACGGCGTGGTGCCGGGTTGGGGAACTTGGCTGGTTGAGGATCAGCGATTCGTTTACCTGCGTCCGGACGTAGCTTCCTGGCAAACGGCAGTCCTAGACAAGAACCTCACCGTGACCGGCGACATCGTAGCCCATCTTTTCGCCTCGACTACCGGGTCCGACTCAGACTGGATCGTGAAGTTGATCGATGTGTACCCGCAGGATTATCCGAGCGATCCGGCGATGGGCGGCTATCAGATGATGGTTGCCGATGAAGTGTTGCGCGCCCGCTTCCGCAAGAGTTTCGAGCGCCCGCAGGCTGTCGAGCCCGGGAAGGCGACCGAGTACACCATCGACTTGCACACCAACGATCATACGTTCTTAAGCGGCCACCAGATCATGGTCCAGGTGCAGAGCACATGGTTTCCGGTGATCGACCGCAACCCGCAGAAATTTGTCCCTAATATTTATAAGGCAAGCCCCGAAGATTACCAGATCGCGACGCAGCGCGTGTACCACTCGAAAGAGTTCGCGTCGTATATCGATCTGCCAGTGAAGACCGAGTAGCCCGCGGGCGCCGCTTGAATTTTGAATCTTGAATTTGAGATGCTGCCGAGGATCGTACTGCGCCGCTGCCCGCACTTTCTTCAGAACCGCAGACCGAAAAACCACGCCTCGCTGCCTGCTACAATAGTCGCATGCTGAACATTCGAAACGCCGGCGCCTGCGACATTCCGCTTATCCTAGAATTTATCCGCGAGCTTGCCGAATATGAGAAAGCCCCGGAGCAGGCGGTAGCCACCGCAGAAGATTTGCGTCGCGACGGATTCACCGGCAGTCCCAAGTTCCGCGTGCTCATTGCCGAATGGCAGGGCGAGCCCGCCGCGTTTGCGCTCTTCTTCTATCACTATTCCACCTGGACCGGCCACCCGACTTTGTTTCTCGAGGACCTCTTTGTTCGCCCGCGATTTCGCGGCAAAGGGATCGGCAAAGCGCTGCTGTTGCGCTTGGCGAAAACGGCCGTGGAGGAAGGCTGCGCGCGATTCGAGTGGCAAGTTCTCGACTGGAACACTCCTTCCCTCGAGTTCTACCAATCGCTCGGGGCCAAGGTCATGAAGGAATGGCTCACCATGCGCGTGAGCGGAGAGGAACTGGTGCGGCTTGCCGGCACCGAAAAGACAACCCCTTGAAGCGCTAAATTGTCCCCCCAACTATCATCAATCTTTTCGGGTCCTTGGTGCATCACTATAAAGGGAGGTCATTTTCTCTCATGACACGATTTGTTACCGACTACCTGGGGCGGGGGCACCAAGAACTGTCTCAATTGTTAAATGAGCTTCAAGGTGAACTGCAAGTGCTCAACTTGGCGCGCGATTTGAAATCAACGGCGGCGCGTCTGGCGGTGTTATCCAGGAAGATTACATTGGCCCTTCATCATCATATCCTCCAGCAGGAGCAGATCCTCTTTCCCGCCCTCGAGGGACACATGCAGGGCATTGCCGCTACCCTGGAACGTATGCGACACGACAACGAAACGGGTGAAGCTGCGGAGAAGGCGTTTTTCGACTGCGTCGAGCAGTGGGTGAAAAGCGGCAAGAACCGCCAGGAAGTTATGAAGCGGGGCCGCAACTACGTTCAGTGGGTGCGCGCGCACCTGTTGAAGGAAAACGGGCGGCTTTTCCCGCTGGTCGAGCGCGGCCTCGATCCGGAAACTCAACAGAAGGTTCGCCGGGCGATGGAAGAACTGAGCCAGGAAACATCTTCTCCCCTCTCGGAGGGCACAGTTTCAGGACAGGCTTAGAAATCGGTCAGCACTCAGCCGTCAGCTCTCGGCTTTCATCCTTGAGGCGGAAAGTTATTGCCGTCGGGGCTCCGTCATTACGCCTTGCCGGCTGCAAGTTGAGGTTTGTTCGTATCCTGCCATTTATCGAGCTTCGTAGCGCCGATCTTCAGGTCGGCATCTCCGAGTGCTGACTCCAAGGTCAGCGCTACATCTCCAGTCAAACAGCAGCGGGCTGCCACACTCCGAATATACATTCCAAAGGTATGGTGCGCGGATTGGATTTCGTGTAAGGTAAGGTGATTTCACCAGGAGGTGACGCTTGTCGACGGTACTCGAAGCCGCGCCGGTCGCGGCAGGACCAACCCGCACCCGCCAGCCCGCCGTGCGCAACGTCGCCGTGGACGCATACCGCGGCCTCGTGATGCTGCTGATGATGGGTGAAGTGCTGCAGTTCTCTCGCATCTCAGAAGCTTTTCCGGCGAGCTGGTTCTGGAAAATCCTGGCCTTTAACCAGACGCACGCCGAATGGGCGGGCTGCTCCCTGCACGACCTGATCCAGCCGGGGTTTTCGTTCCTGGTGGGCGTAGCATTGCCTTACTCGATTGCCAGCCGCCTGGCGAAAGGCGCGACCTTCGGCAAGCTGTTGGCACACACGGCTTGGCGAGCGCTGGTGCTCATCGCGCTGGGCATCTTCCTGCGGTCCATGAACAGCCCCCAAACCAACTTCACCTTCGAAGACACGCTCACCCAGATCGGGCTCGGCTATGTGTTTTTGTTTCTGCTCGGGTTCCGTTCCCCGCGCTTTCAATGGACCGCCCTTGCTGTGATTTTGTTCGGCTATTGGCTGGCTTGGGCACTTTACCCGGCGCCCGGACCCGGCTTCAACTGGCAGGCGGTCGGAGTTCCGGCGAATTGGACGCATTTCTATACGGGGTTCGCCGCCCACTGGAACAAGAACAGCAATTTGGGGCAAGCCGTCGATCTTTGGTTTCTTAACCTGTTCCCGCGCCCCAAGCCGTTTGCTTATAACGACGGTGGATACTTGACTCTCAGCTTCATTCCTACCCTGGGAACGATGATTCTGGGCTTGATTGCCGGCCAATGGTTGCGCGCTTCCGCGCCTCGCATTCCCATGAAACGGCTGCTGGCTCGCCGGGGTCATCGGCATCGCGGCGGGCCTTTTGCTGCACGTCACCGGCATCTGCCCGGTGGTGAAGCGCATCTGGACGCCCAGTTGGACGCTCTTCAGCGGGGGAGCTTGTTTCCTGTTTCTGGCGGGATTCAGTTGGGTGATCGAGGTAAAAGGCTACAAAAAGTGGTCGTTTTTCCTTGTGGTCGTTGGAATGAACTCGATCGCCGCCTACCTCATCGCCCATTTGTTTGAGGACTTCATCGTAAGCTCCTTCCACATCAACCTGGGCCAGCACCTATTCCAGATTTTCGGAAGAGCTTATGAGCCTTTGACGCAGGGCGTGTTCGTGCTGTTCACGTATTGGCTGATTCTCTTGTGGATGTATCGCAAAAAGCTGTTCCTGAAAATCTAATGGAAAGGTGTCCTTAAGAAGCAGGCGGGATGGAAACCGGAGGGTAAATGAAATACCTGGTGGTTATTGAGAAAGCAGAGAACAACTATGCCGCTTTCATTCCGGACCTTCCGGGCTGCGTGGCCACCGGCGCCACCCTCAACGAGTTGCACCGGAATATCACTGATGCGGTCGCCATGCATCTTGAGGGTCTAAGGGAAGATGGCCTGCCGATTCCCGAACCGCAAACCCAAGCCGAATTTGTCGAGGCTTAGCCGTATTCACCAGTCCAGATTTCGTGGCTTTTTATAGCGTCCTTCGACCCTGAAACGCCTGACACCTACTGCATCAGCCGCACCAGCGCTCGCGTCAGCGTGCCTGCCACTTCTTCGCCCGCAGAGTTAACCTCGCCGTACCAGCGGTCCTTTTTATTTAGCAGCCAAGGCGGTTGGTTATCCCACTCGGCTTTGGGGATGATGTAGCCGAGTTCATCGTTAGCGAGCCCAAAGATAAACTGATAGCGGCTGTGCAGGTGGGAGCGCAACGTGGGCTCGAACGGCGCGTCGGGGAAATCAGCGCCGGGGTAACGCGCGAAGCCGCCGTTGACGAGCTCGGGGTAAATCTCACCCGGAACAGTCGTGATCTCCGCCATCAGATCGCCGTTGCTGAGCATTTGGACGTAGTCAACTTCCGTCTGAAGATCGTGTCCGGTGTTGCATTGGAGCTTGCCGATGCCGGGCAATTCCTTCTCGGCGGTCGCGGTATCGATTTTTCCGTCCGTATAAAGCGGCTTCCGGTCTTTGTAGATATGGAGCGCGCCGGCGGCGCGAAAGCGGTCGTTATCCAGGGGCGCGTAGACCACCGCCTTGCGAATCACCAACGAATCCACCGGCGCGTCCTGCCCGTTCCTCAAAGCGCGCATGGCGAGTTCGCCGATCAGGTTGCCGAACAGTTCGGCCTTTTTCCAAGTCCCATCTTTAGCCACCCGGCCCGTTTCCGGATCTTGCAAGGCTACGTCATCGCCGAGCGTCGAGAGCAGGCCGCCAATCGAACCCTGGAAAAAAACCGCTGTGCCGCCCTCGTGGCTCTCGACGTACTGGCAGAGCCAGTGAGGATAGTCTGCCGTGATCAGTGTGTTGCGGCCGCCCAGCGTTTCCGGGTGGTCGCTCCAGTTCACCAGTGTGGCAATGGGGTGGTTGTCAGCCGTTGCCGTCAACTGCATGACGAAAAGATACGGGTCTTTCACGTAAGGGGGACGCGAGTCGCTTTGCAGCAGGGCCAGCAGCGGATGGTCGTCCCGGGCCAGCGCCATGCGTGCGTCCTGCATCGAGTGAACAGCCTGAAGGGCCGTGGAGGCGATGCGGTCGTCCAGCCACTCCATGTACTTTTCGTCCATGCCGCTCTGAAACGGCGTGGGCCCCCAAAGGCCCATGGTGTCCGGCCCCTCGTGATCGTGTGAAGAACCCACAATCACCTGCGTTACGTCCGGAGCCTGGGCCTTGACCTTTTCGCGAACCTTGAGCACGTCGTCATAAAACAGGCCGATGAGGTCCGCCTCGCACAGAGCCAGCGTCTGGCGGCCGGCGCCAAGCGCCAGGCAGCGAACGTAAAGATCATCGTGCACGCCGGTCGAGACGCGATTGTTGTCGAACCCGGCCATGTAGACTTTGGCGGTTTTTACATCCGGCGTAATCGTCGCCTTGGCGGCGCCGGCCTCGAGGGCCGCGGCGCGCAGGACGGCGGTTCCCAAAGTTGAGAGTGACAGAGCAATCAATGCCAAGCTGCGCAGGAATGAGCGCATGATGGGCGCCTCGAATGAATGAATTGAATTCCGCTTCCAACGAGGACCCAAGCTAACACGCCCGCCCGGCGATTTTCAAGCCGCAAAACATACTTGACAAACTATGCCTACTATGATAGGCTATAGCTAGTCCAGGGTGCTTTTGTCAGGACTGGAGCGCGCATGCCGACGAGGCCGTCGTCGGGCGTCTCAGCTCGCCAAAATGTCATTGCCTCCCTTCGCTCCGGCGGCTTAAAATACCTCAGTTCGAACCATCAAACCGGGAATGTTATTGAAAAAAAAGAAGTCGAGAGGAAGGACAGATGAAACGAGGATGCCTGTTGCTCTCGCTTATTGTTCTATGGGGCGGCGTGTGCTTCGCCCAGAGCTCGGGGCCGCTGTTGCTCCAGAGTCCAACCCTGAGCAAGACCCAGATCGCCTTCGCTTACGGCGGCGACATCTGGATTGTGGATCGCAATGGCGGCGACGCTCGGCGTCTGGTGACGGGGACGGGACTGGAAAGCCGGCCGCTGTTTTCTCCCGATGGGGCATGGGTGGCTTACACCGGCGACTATGACGGCAACGAAGACGTTTACGTGGTGCCTGCGGCGGGCGGCGAGCCACGCCGCTTGACTCACCACCCCGGCTCGGACGTAGCCGTGGGATGGACGCCAGACGGCAAGAACGTTTTGATCCGTTCCACGCGCAGCAGTTACTCGCGCTTTGAGAAGCTCTTCACCGTCCCTGTCGAAGGCGGGCTCCCGACCGAGTTGCCTCTGCCCATGGGAGTGCAGGGCTCGTATTCCGCCGACGGCTCAAGGATCGCCTACGTGCCAAGCTGGAATCGTCGCTTGGGGGCGGGACCGGCGTACGTCTCCATCAAGCATTATCGCGGCGGGCATACGGCGGCCATCTGGATTGCCAACCTGTCGGACTCGAGCATCGTGAAAGTGCCCCGCCAAAACTCGAACGACTTCAATCCTATGTGGGTTGGCGACAAGCTCTATTTCCTCTCCGACCGCAACGGTCCCGTCACCCTCTTCGCCTACGATACCCGCACCAAAGAAGTGAAAGAGTTGTTGAAGAACGGCGGCTTCGATTTCAAGTCGGCGGGGGTGGGGCAGGGCGCCATTGTCTACGAACAACTCGGATCGCTACACCTTTACGACCTGGGCTCGGGCAAAACGAAAACAGTTGAGGTGCGTGTGTCAGGCGATATGCCGCAAGTGCTGCCGCATTTCGAGAAGGTGGAAAAGCGCATTCTCTCGGCCAACATCTCTCCCACGGGGCAGCGCGCCGTGTTCGAGGCGCATGGTGAGATCCTGACGGTGCCCGCGGAAAAGGGAGACATCCGCAACCTTACGAACAGCCCCGGGGCCGCGGAGCGCGCCCCGGCTTGGTCGCCGGATGGCAAATCCATCGCCTATTTCTCGGACGAATCCGGCGAATATGCGCTTCACATCATCAGCCAGGATGGCCTGGGTGCGGTGCGAAAGATCGATCTGGGCCAGCCGCCCTCCTATTTCTACTCGCCCACCTGGTCGCCCGACAGCAAGAAAATCGCTTACAGTGACAAGCGGTTGAATCTCTGGTATGTGGATCTGGAGCACGCGTCGCCGGTCAAAGTGGACACGGACCTTTTCGATTCCCCTCTGCACGAGTTTGATACGGTGTGGTCGCCCGACAATCGCTGGTTGGCCTACACGCGGCAACTGCCCAACCACCAACGCGCCGTGTTTGTCTACTCGCTCGAAGCACGCAAGGCGACGCAAGTTACCGACGGCATGAGCGATGCGCCCTACCCCAACTTCGACAAGAACGGGAAATATCTCTACTTTACGGCCAGCACGAACATGGGTCTTGCTACCGGCTGGCTCGATATGACCAGCATCGACCGCCCCGTGTCGCGCGCCGTTTACGTCACCGTGCTGCGCAAAGATCTGCCTTCCCCGATTGCCCCGGAGAGCGATGACGAGAAGGCGGAGGAAAAGAAAGATGACAAGCCCTCTCAGGCCGCCGACCAGAGCAAGGACAAGGACAAAGAGAAGAAGGAGCCCATCAAGGTCACGATTGATTTTGAAAACCTCAGCCAGCGCATCCTCGCTCTGCCCATTCCGGAGCGCAACTACCTGGGATTAACAGCGGGCAAAGAAGGAATCCTGTACCTCGTCGAAGGCCCGCAACTGGAATCAGAAGGTCCGTCCCGTTTGACTGTGCAACGCTTCGATCTGAAAACGCGCAAGACCGAAAGGTTGATTGAGGGCGTGCAAGGCTTCGTGCTCTCAGACAACGGCGAGAAGATGCTCTACCGCCAGGGCGAGCACTGGTTCATCGCTGCTGCGGACAAGCCACCCAAGCTGGGCGACGGGCAGCTCAAAACTGCGGACATGGAAGTCCGCGTTGACCCCCGCGCCGAGTGGAAGCAGATGTTCCACGAGATCTGGCGAATCGAGCGCGACTTCTTTTACGATCCGCACTTCCACGGATTGGACTTGAAGGCGGCGGAGGCGGCCTACGCGCCTTTCTTGGCCGGCGTGTCAAGCCGCGCCGATCTTGATTACTTGTTTGATGATATGTTGGGTAATATCAACGTTCTGCATATGTATGTGGGTGGCGGGACGCAGCCCGAACTCCAGACCGTGAAGGTGGGCCTGCTCGGAGCCGATTACACCTTGGAAAGCGGCCGCTACCGTTTCGAGCGCATTTTCAGCGGCGAGAATTGGAATCCGCAATTGCACGCGCCTCTTACCCAGCCGGGCGTCAACGTAAGGCAAGGCGAGTATTTGCTGGCCGTCAACGGGCGCGACCTGCACAGTACGGACGAGATCTACAGTTTCTTTCAGGAGACGGCCGGCAAACAGGTGGTGTTGAGAGTAAGTCCAAACCCTGACGGCAGCGGTTCGCGCGAGGTGACCGTGGTCCCGGTTGATAGTGAGACGGCGCTGCGCAACCTCGACTGGATTGAGTCCAACCGCCGCAAGGTGGACCGGTTGAGCGGCGGCAAGCTCGCCTACGTTTATCTGCCCAATACTGCCGGCGCCGGTTACACGAATTTCAACCGCTACTATTTTGCGCAAGTGGGCAAAGAAGGCGCGGTCCTCGACGAACGCTTCAACGGCGGCGGCGACCTCGCGGACTACATCATCGACTACCTGCGCCGCCCCGTGATGAGTTTTGTCTTGACGCGAGAAGGCGAAACCTACTCTGAGCCGCAAGAGGCCATCTATGGACCGAAGACGATGATCATCAATGAATTCGCGGGTTCCGGTGGCGACGCCATGCCTTGGTACTTCCGCAAGGCCGGGATCGGCCCTCTGGTCGGCACCCGCACCTGGGGCGGGCTGGTCGGCATCGGCGGGTATCCGCAACTAATTGACGGCGGTTCGGTCACCGCGCCGCGCTGGGCCATCTATGGAACCAAAGGCGAGTGGGAGGTGGAGAACCACGGCATCGCGCCGGACATCGACGTTGAGCTTGACCCCAAGCTGGTTCGCCAAGGCCACGACCCTCAGCTCGAGAAGGCGGTCGAGGTGACGATGGAAGCGCTCAAGAAGAATCCGCCGCCCACGTACAAAAAGCCGGCCTATCCGAATTACCATCCGCACGTGCCGGCGGCAGGCAGTGGGCAGTAGGCAGATGGGCAGGTGGGCAGATCGGCAGTAGGCGGTGGGCAGATGACACCAGCGGGCGCTCGCGTCGCGAAATGTCTGTCGCTGAAACGATGTGCTGAAAGGGGCCGCCGTTAGTAGAATAGCGCCATGATTCTGTTTCTGCGGGGGAATCCCGGATTGATCGTGCAACGCGCTGAGGTCGTTCGCACCGGCCTATGAACCCCATTAGCTCCAGCCAAGGCCTGATCGATCGAATCAAGAACGGAGACCACGAAGCCTTTTCTGCTTTGTTCGAGAAGCATCGCCCTCGCCTTGCCGTCCTTATCCATTACCGGCTGAGCCCCGAGCTACGCAGGTTCTTTGAGGTCGACGACATCTTGCAGGAAACTTTCCTCGAGGCTTTTCGCGACTTTGACCAGTTCACGTATCAATCGCCCGGCAGCTTTATGAGCTGGCTGGTGCGCATCTCCGACCACGTGATGGTGGACTTGGCGCGGTCCCAGGGCAGGCAGAAGCGCCACGCGGCGGAGATACTGCGGTTTCGGTCCGAAAGCAACCCCGCTGGTCCTGAGCCCGTTGACAGCAGGACGCCCAGCCGGGTCTTTGCGGAAGAAGAGGGTCTTCAGGAACTGCTTGCGAAACTGAACGCGCTTCCGGAAAACTACCGTCAGGCCATTCTTCTGGTGAAGGTCGAGGGCCTCACCACACAAGAAGCGGCAGCGCGGCTGGGGAAGACCCGCGAATCCATGGCCTTGTTACTACACCGTGCCCTGAAGCGGTTTCGAGCGCTACACCAGCCGCAGCAAGAATCGTGATGTTACCGATGGCACAAGATCCTGAAAGGATCCCGGACGGGGAGCAATCGGACGCAGGCGACCGCGAACAACTCGTCGCGAATGCCGTGGCGGAGTGCGTCGAGCTCCTGTCGCGAGGCGCAACACTGGATATCGAAGGCTTTTGCCGTGCCCATGCCGACCTCGAGCCGGAGTTGCGGCTGGCTCTCGCAACACTCGACGGGATCGACGGGATGCTTCAGCCTGCCGCGCCGCCCTTCGAGGCTGTCCCCAGCGTGGCCGAAGTACCTACGCGGCTGTCCGGCCACAAAATTCTCGGCGAACTTGGTTCCGGCGGGATGGGCCGAGTCTTGTTGGCGGTCGATGAGAGACTCGGCCGGAAAGTTGCTATCAAAGAACTCAGCCCGCGCTTCCAGGGTAACCCGCTTTTGCGTGAGCGCTTCATGCGCGAGGCGCGAGCCATGGCCAAGCTCAAGCATCCTCATATCGCGCACATCTACAGCCTGGGCCCGCCCGACGAGCCTCCCCACTTTGTAATGGAATTCATCGAGGGCGCACCGCTGATGGAAGCCGCGCGAGTGTTAACGCTGCGCCAGAAGGTGGAGTTGATGTACAAGGTCGCCTTGGCGGTGGCCTTTCTGCACCAGCACCAGGTGATTCACCGCGATCTCAAGCCGGGCAATATCCTGGTGGGGCCGGACCTCGAACCCAAAGTCCTGGATTTTGGGCTGGTCTTGCAGGTAGGTGATCGGGAAAGCAGGCCCACCTTGCCGGGCGCCCTCCTGGGAACGCCGGATTACTTCTCGCCTGAGCAGGCGCGCGCCAGTTCCCTGCTCGACGCCCGCAGCGACATCTTCTCGCTGGGAGCTGTCTTCTACGAACTCCTCACTTCCCAGTTGCCTTTTCGGGGTGAGACGTTCACTGATCAGGTCCACCAGATTTGCGAGAAGGATCCCGTCCTGCCCCGTCGCATCGTTCCCAACCTTCCCGGCGACTTGCAGAACATTTGCTTGAAGGCTTTGGAGAAAAATCCCGCCGACCGGTTCAGTTCCGCGCAGGAAATGGCCAACGACCTGGAACGGTTCCTGGCCGGAGAGCCGGTGCTGGCAGTTCCTGCCTCCTACTCGCGGATGACGGCAGGAAAAATCGATCAGCACCTGCGCGAATTAGAAGGCTGGAAGCAGGATCACGTTTTATCTGAACCTGAGTTCGATTCCTTTCGGAAGCTTTACGAGCGGCTGGTGGATCGCGAAGACGCCTGGATCATGGCCGTGCGCAGGCTTACCCTCGCCCAGGTCAGCCTTTATTTCGGAGCGTGGATTCTGGTGTTGGGCGCGGCACTGCTCATGCTCTTCGAGTACCCTCGCCTCTCGGGAACTCTCTCGCTTCTGGTCGTGAGCGGCGCGGCAGCCTCGGCGGCGTGGATTGGCGTTTCTTCCTGGCATCAGGGGCGACGCCGTACTGCGCTGGCCTATCTATTGGCATTCTGCTTCCTGTTGCCGATTACCCTCTTGGTGACGATGGGCCGTCTGAATCTTCTAACCGCTCCCACTCATGGAGATGTGGCGCTCGAGTTCTTCGCCAAGTTCGAGACCTTCAAGAAGATTACCAATGCCCAGCTTTGGTGGGCGAGTCTGCTCTCGCTTCCCGCCTACTTTTGGCTTCGGCGATTCACGCGGGCCTCAGTGTTTTCGCTGGCCTTCGCGGTGATGTCGGCGGTGCTCGTCGTAGTCTCTCTGCTGCGAATGGGCCTGCTCGAATGGATCGACCAGGACCCCGGAAGGGTCTATCTCCGGCTCATCCCCTTCGCTGTGCTGTTCTTCTTGGTGGGCATCCTGATCGAACGGCTCCATCATCCGGCCGACTCGCGCTACTTCTACTCGGTGGCCGTGGCCGCTACGTTTATCAGCCTGAGCGGCGTGGCACTCTATCACGAACCTTACGCGGAATGGTTGAGGCGCGTGGTGCCGCGAACGCGAGGGCAATTGGAATACCTGTTCATCATCAACGCCGGGATCTATCTCCTGCTCCAGTCGGCCTGTGAGCGGCTGCCTCTGGCGCAGATGCGCGCCGTGGGAAAGTCATTCCGCTTCGTGATTCCCGGCCACGTGCTGACATCGCTACTTTTGTTGGGGTTGTCTGCCACAGACCTTTGGGCGAAATCGCCCGCCAGCGCCGCGCTGCGGCACGAAGCTCGCTTCTTCCAGATTGTCCTGCCTGTGGCGGCTTGCCTGTTTGTTTTCGGAAGTATTCCCAAGCAGATGAAGAACTTTCTGGCCACCGGCCTGCTGTTTCTGGCCATCGGCATTGTGCGCCTGGAACAGGACTTCTTCAAAGAGCGCGCCGCCTGGCCGATCGCTCTTCTCCTCGCGGGCCTCCTGCTCATGCTCGCCGCAGCCAATTACTCTCCCCTGAGGATGACGCTCAAGCGACTCACAAAACACAGACCGTAAACTTGCTGGTTCTCTTCCCGCTTTGGAACCCCAATATCCGCGTCTCATTCCGAGTGCACATAGACCTGCGGTCCACCCATGGAGATGAAAGTGGCTGTCATCCTGAGCCCTTCGCTTGTCATTCTGAGCATTGACAGCCGCAGGGGCTGCCCTTGCTGAGCAGAAAGATGTCGCGTGCTCCTCGAAACGCCTCCGTTGATTACAAAGGACTTACGCGTCATCTTTCTGCAGAGCGTAGCGAAGAATCTGCAGTTTGTTCGCTCAGGGTAAACTTCGCGAAAGATCTGCAGTTCCGGTCCGTGGCGAACTAATGCAGATTCTTCGCTGCGCTCGGAATGACAAATGAATCGTTGACGTACTTTCTCAGCCACTGCAATTCCAGCCCGGCAATGTCGCTATACCGTATTAGGAGGCTAAGAAAATGCGCAACGCCAAAATGCTGATTCCCCTCTCACTCGTTCTGCTGGCAACCGGGTGCGGCCCTGTCGAGTGGCTGAATCCGTGCTTTAAGGAAGAGGACTTGGTCGTCGAACCGGCGCTCGAGGGCGACTGGAACGCCCAAGACGGCACGAGCGTTCTGACCTTCCACGCGGCCAGCGACAAGAGTTACGAGGTACTCGACACAGAAATCCAAGCCCATAACGCCGAGCCCGAAAAAAGCAAATTCCAGGCACACCTCGTCCGGCTGGGGGAGTTTTTCTTCTTGGATCTGGTTCCCCAAACACCGCAGGTAAACATCGGCGCGTACAAACTCCCGCTGGCTCTCTCCGCAGACGGAACGCCATTTCAGCCGCACTTGGTGAAGGTCGGGGATGGACTCTACGCAGGACTCGTTCAACCCCAGCAGGATTCGGAAACGACTCAAGCAAGCGGTGCTTGCGAGATCCATCTCATTCAGGCGCACTGGGTATTTCGAGTCTGGTTGGATGGGAATAGTCTGCGTCTCGCCGACCTCCGCGAGGAGTGGTTCAAGGAAATGACGGACCATGGGAAAGCCCACATCGCCTTCGACCGCATCGACGACGACTTAGTCTTTACGGCTTCCACTGAAGACGTCCAGGCTTTCCTCATGCAATTCGGAGGAAACGAGTTCGCCTTCCCCGAAAGCTCCGCGCTGGAATTCCGCCGCCAGGAGTGAGCGGGCGCGCCGAATAGGCGAGCACAGACGGTTGTGAACCTGGACGAATCCGAGTGTTCTTCAACTCGCCACCACATGTCGATCGGCACTTGTGGCCGCGCTCGGCCAAGCCCAAAGGCTGCCTCTGGAAATAGTCGGCGCGGACCCCAGAACGAGTGGACCGCGCTATTGCCCGATCCCCAGTTGCGTCAACATGAACGCATAATCAAACGCGATCTCCTTCAGATAATCATAACGCCCCGAAGAGCCGCCGTGCCCCGCCGCCATATTGATCTTAAGCAGCAGAACGTTATTATCTGTTTTGAGGGTACGCAGTTTAGCAACGTACTTTGCCGGCTCCCAGTACATCACTTGGCTGTCGTTGAAAGAGGTCTTGACCAGCATGGCCGGGTACGGGCCTTTCTTCAGGTTGTCATAGGGCGAGTATTTCAGCATGTAGTCGTAGGCAGCTTTTTCATTCGGATTGCCCCACTCTTCGTATTCCGGCACCGTAAGCGGCAGTGAGGCGTCGAGCATCGTATTCATCACGTCCACAAACGGCACGTGAGCAAGCACGGCCTTGAAAAGATCCGGGCGGAGGTTAGTGACCGCGCCCATCAACAGGCCGCCGGCCGAACCGCCTTCAATGACGATTTTGTCGCGGGCCCCGTATTTATTGGCCACCAGGTATTCGGTGCAAGCGATGAAGTCGGTGAAGGTGTTCATCTTGTTCATCATGCGCCCGGCATCGTGCCAGGGCTTGCCGAGATCTCCTCCGCCTCGAATATGCGCAAAGGCCATCACGAAACCGCGGTCGAGCAAGCTCAAGCGATTTGAGCTGAAAGTGACCGGTAGAGGGAATCCGTAGGAGCCGTATCCGTAGACGTAGAGCGGATTCGACCCATCCTCCTTTTTCATGTCCTTGCGATAAGCAACAGAGATGGGGACCTTGGTTCCGTCGCGCGCTGTTGCCCAGAGCCTCTCGGAGTTGTACCTGGAAGAGTCGTATCCGCCCGGCACCTCGTTCTGCTTGAGCAGCGTGGAAGTGTGCTTTTCCACGTCGTAGTCAAAGACCGAAGGCGGCGTCAGCAGTGACTGGTAAGCATACCGAAAGAGTTTGGTTTGGAATTCGCGATTGGTCTGCGGAGAGGCTGTATAAACGGGTTCGGGAAACGGAATGCGCTGCTTGGCGCCGCTGGCCAGGCTCACGATCGTGAGTTGCGGCAATCCTTGTTCACGCTCGAAGAGAACATAGAAGTCCTGGAATGCCTCGAACGCCGATAGCATCACCTCCCCGCGGACTGGCACTACTTCCTTCCAATTCGCTTTGCCGGGATTCTCCACGGGCGTGGAGACCAAACGGAAGTTGCGGCCCTTGTCATTGGTGCGAACGTAGAACTGGTCCCCCAAGTGGTCCGCGTAGTATTCGACATCCTGCTCCCGCAGCGCTATCAACTTCCACACTCCGGTGGGATTGGCCGCATCCAGATAGCGGACCTCGGAAGTGGTGTGGCTGGCGGAAGTCAAGAAGATGTATTTGCGGCTGCGCGACCTTTCGGCTCGAATGTTGAAGCGTTCATCCTTCTCTTCGTAGACAAGTTCATCGCTTCCAGTGGCGCTCCCCAGCGTGTGCCGGTAAAGACGGTATTGCCGCTTGGCGTGATCTTCTATCGTGTAGAAGAGCGTTTGGCCGTCGGCTGCCCACACCAGCGATCCCGTTTTCTCCGCCGTGTCCGGCAAATCCTTGCCGGTGCGCAGGTCGCGCACGTGCATGCGATATTGCCGGAAGCCGGTGTTGTCCGTCGAATACGCCAGCAGGTTGCCGTCGTCGCTCACCTCGAAAGTTCCCAACGACATGAACTTCTCACCTTTGGCAAGCTCATTCACGTCCACCGTGATCTGCTCGGAAGCGCCTAAGCTCCCCAGCTTTCTGCCGAGGATCGGGTACTGCTTTCCTGATTCCCAGCGCGAATAATAGAAGTAGTCGCCATCTTTGTAAGGCACGTTGACGTCCGTCTCCTTGACGTGGCTGAGCATCTCGTCATAAAGCCTTTTTTGCAGGGCTTCCGTGGGCTTCATGACGGAATCGGCGTAGGAGTTCTCGGCCTCGAGATACCGCGCCACTTCAGGGTTCGATTTCTCGCGCAGCCAGTGGTAATCGTCGGCCAAATTTCCTCCGTTGATGTGGTTCTCTGTATGGATTTTCTTAGCCACCGGCGGAGCAACCGGATCTGCCGCACTCGACGGCGTTCTTTGCGCCGTAATAACAATTATCGCAGCTACGACCAGAATCGAATAAGCAAGTTTTTTCATGGCTGGCCTCGAGGGCAATCTGAAGGCCGATTCGATAACGAGTCGGTCATGCAAGCACAGTGCGCCGTCAAGCGCCGGTCAGGACAATGACCGAAAAAGTTCGCCACAGAGTTCACGGAGTTCGCAGAGAAAACACAAGGCCCCATCTCTGCGACCTCTGTGAACTCTGTGGTGAAGCTTTTGATTGCAGACTACGAAGAGGGCTGTCTCTTCGGGATCCGCCCGCTTTCTTCCCAGTCCCCGCAGGAGCGCGAGCATTAGTTCAGCTTTCCGGCGCTCCAACGGATGGCGTCCTGAACGAGTGTACGGTAGAGCGGGTAGAGGTGCGCCGTTTCGCCATGGCCGAGTTCGATGTACACGACGCGCGATTTTGGATAAGCACTGATCCACGCCACCGGACCGTCGCTGGTGGGATTGTCGGTGCGGAGCAGCACTTTGACCTCCGGCGAAATCCACATTCCCTTGTAAGTCTCATCCCACAAGTGCATCGCCCCCAGGCGCGCCGTGATGGGGTGCTTTGCCACTACTTTGACGCATTGTTCCTGACCGTGCAGATAAGTCGAAGCGGGCATGCTGCCTTCGGGCTTCAGCAGATACTTGCCGCCCACCACCTCCTTGTACCACCATTCCCAGTTCTGGTAATCCGCAATGGCATGGTGGAGCACCACTATTCCCTTCCCGCTCTCCACAAAGTCCCGCAAGTGGGTCTTCTCGGTTTCGCTGATTTCATTCGAGAGATCGTAAAGGACGAGCACGTCATACTTGTTCCGGATGTCTTCGCGGAAAGCCTCGTGGTTCGAAACGGCATGGTCCCACTTCAGGTCGTCCGTCCCCTCGAAGACTGTGTAGAAAGTTGTGGGGTATTCGTGCCCGCCCGTCACCACGAGCAGCCGCAAGGGCTTCGGTCCGGCTTTGGCGGCGCCGGCATCGGGAGGCAGCGTGACGGCGCCCGAGGCAGCCCATTCGGTTCCCCGCAAAAACGTATTCACGAATCCAGTCTCCTGCATGGCGGCAACATCGTGGCCAAGCGCCGTGTACATGGTCCGGCCCTGGCCGTAATTCACCGTCCAAATCATCGGCTCGTCCTTGCCGGTTCCGCCGTTCGCGGGGTCATCGTAAGCTGTGGCCAGAACGTGAGCGTCGGAGGACATCTGGTGGCTGTGGTAGAGTTCGTCCGAGACCACAGAAGTTTCCGGCATGCCGCGCGTGATGGGGTGGTCACGGTCCAGGAATTTCACCGTAAAGCAGTGCCTGGGGGCGTGTGCAGTCTTGGGTGGGCCGGCGGTCCACCAACCCCCGATCATCTTGAAATACTCCGGCCATTGCGGTTCTTTCAGCCCCATGGGCCGGTGGTTATCGCCCAAGGCCTCGAGGCCGCTGAAAGCGTAACTGGCCGCATGAATCGCCACCAGCCCTTTGCCCGATTTCACGAAGTTCTCGACCGCCTTCTCCGTCGTTTCCCCCCAGCGCGGGCCGTCGTAGTCGAGTACCAGAACATCGTAAGCTGCCAGCGTCGCCTCGGTGATTCCCATCGGTTCTTCTTCCACCCGCACGTCAAAGCGCCCGCTCTCAACAAGGGTCTTGCGCAGAAAGGGCGTGGTGGTGCGCCAGTCGTGATTGTTCCGCCCGGAGAGGATGAGGACGCGAATTTTGCCCGGCTGGAAGAAAGGAATCGTCACCTGCGCGGTGGCGGTCTTTGGACACAGGATAGCAGCACCTACTTGCATCGCGGCTATCATTCCGATCAAGCAGTAACTCTTCATAAGCGAACCTCGAGGCAGCACTACCAGATTCACCACAGAGGACACAGCGCGGCAAAGCCGCAGCCAAATGCAGATTCTTCGCTTCGCTCAGAATGACATGTCATCCTGAGCGAAACGTGACATGTCATCCTGAGCGAAGCGAAGGATCTGCATTTCTCCGTGCTCTTTATGTTCTCCGTGTTGAGCTTCCTTATTCTCCCAGCACGGCGTGCAGATGTGCCAGGCTGCGGCGGGCTTGTTCTTCCGTGCCGCACTCCACGGACAGGACACCATCAAAGCCCGACTCCCGCAGGATGCCGACCACCTTTTTCCAATCAATTACGCCATCTCCGCACGCGCATCCCACGGGTGTGCCGGTCACCTTTCCGCGTTCCGCTTCCGAGTGCTCGATCGCGATGTCCTTGGCATGCACATGAATGAGCAGATGACGAACCGCGCGCAGCCCCTCGTAAGGGTCTTCGCCGGCGAGATAAGCGTTCCCAGTGTCGTAGTTCACGCGGAGGTAAGGCGAATCCACCAGAGTGGCGATGCGCAGCAGGCCTTGCGTGGTCTTGGAAATACTCTGGTGCGGCTCGATGCCGATGTAAATGCCGTGGCGTTCCGCCGTCCGGAGCACCGTGCTGAGCGTGTATTTCATCACGCCAAACGCCTCATCCATGCTGACCCAGGACGGGCGGATGCCCTCGTCGGTGTTCACAACCGGCGCGCCGACGCCCACCGCAAAGCGGATGGCCTTCTGCAAGTAGGGCACGCTGATTTCCGGCCGCATCAGGGGACAGTGGGCGCTCAAGCCGGAAGCCCTGACCTCGTGCTGCTCCAGGATGTCTTTCATTTCGCCCGGGTCGTCGTCGAGAGAGAAAGAATGGAAGTAGCCGGCTTCGCTGAGCAATTCCCGCCCGTTGTGCACCATCGGCTCAACGAAGCTATATCCGAGACGCGCTGCGCGCTCCACGCCCTCGGCGAAAGATTTGTCTTGCGACCTGATAAACTCCATATTCACGCCGGGTTGGATGCTCATACCTCCCACTCCTTCTGCCAGACCGCCTGGTTCTTCTGTTTGTAGGCGAGATTCCCGATATGGCAGGCCACAGCGCCGTAGTGTCCGGACACCACGTCGGCGTTGGGTTGCCGGCGGGTTCGCATGCATTCGAGCCAATTCCCCATGTGATTGTCGTCCGTGGGTCCACTTGAGCATTCACCCACTTGAGTGTTCCCTTTGCTGGGGATGAAATGGTAACCGTAACGGAAGATGTTGAGCCTGCCGCCCGTGCCCATGAAGACGATGTCTGCCGCCCCGGCGGGGATCATGTCCGTCAGAGTAGCCTCGAAGGTCACGTTCAGTTTCTCGGGATATTCGAGAGCGAAGTTGATGTTATCCGCCGTATCACGCCCGTCGTCGTAAAGATAAATGCCTCCCATCGCCACGGCGGCCAGGGGGCGCTGGATGTTCAGGAACCAATGCACCACATCCACCATGTGTACGAAAAGCCCGCCGGTCTGCCCGCCGGTTGAAAAGTCCCAATAGGCAAAACGATTGAAATAGCGTTTCGGATCCCAGGGGATCTTGGGCAGCCAGGCGAGGCAAGCATCCCAATCGAGCCCGGCAGGTTTCTGCTCCATCCCCTTGGGCACGGGAGTCAGATAGCCGCCATTGGCATTCCAGATGGTGCGCACCATATTCACTTTTCCGATCGCCCCCGTGTCAAAGAACTTCTGCTTCGCCTCGAGGAAGTGCGGTGTGGTTCTCTGTTGCGTGCCCACTTGGACGATGCGGCTGGTCTCTCGCACCGCCTTCACCATGGGAGGACCCTGCTCCGGCAGCGACGTCATAGGCTTCTCGACGTACACGTCCTTGCCGGCTCGACAGGCATCAATGGCGATCTGCGCGTGAACGTGGTCGAATGTCGCTACGATGACTCCGTCGATGTCTTTGCGATCGAGGAGTTGATGGTAATCGGCGTACTTGTCCACTTTGGCGCCGGCCGTATGTTCGCCGCGGTCGCGCCGCACATCCCAGATGTCGGCGACAGCCACCCAGTCGAGATTGCCGGCCTGGTTAGCGCGCCCCATCAAGTACGTGCCTCGGTCTCCTGAGCCAATGATGCCCAACCGCACGCGGTCGTTGGCCCCCATTACACGTAACGCGGCAGCCGCTGTGGCCGCGCCCATCATGAAAGTGCGTCGGGATATTTGCGTTGACATATCATTCCACCTCGATCGATAAGTTGATGGGGGCCCTTGTGGCCACCCTCCGTTATCGGGCGGTAAGCATACCAGAAAATCGTTAGCTTGCAACCACCGTGCCCCACCCCCAATCCGCCGATAACGTGCAGCCACCCGCAGGGACAAAACGCCCATAGCGCCCGCCGCGGAAGAACTCGGGTAGGTCCGCCAGGTTTTGCCGCACTTTCCACTTGACAACCTCGGGGATCTATGATAGCCTATCAATATGGTCTTATTGTGGACATTTTGGCACAGATGGAAGCCCGGGCCAGCCCCTGCCCGAGGGGAATCGGAATGGTTCCGGCGCGAGCGAGAAGCAGGACATTGCGAAAAATGAAAAATAGTGGAAACGAAGCTAAGAAGTACTTGAAAACAAAGGGTATCACGTTTTGGAATGCTGCAAATTCTGCGCGTTTTGCACGCAAATAAGCGCAAATTGGAGCCTGGAAGGAGCAAAAACAGCACATTTTGCGAAAACGAACCAAAGCTTCCAAGTTGATGGGCGAGGCTTGATAAATGACACAATGTCGGCTACACCAGCCACTGGTATCTGGCATGGCGGGGGCGATGCGCGCGCCGCTTGACGCGAGCGGAAAGGTCACCCACTCCACTGTGCAAAGACGCACTCGAGGTCGGTGCGGATGCGATTTAGAGAGAATGATCGTGTCCGCATGAAATCCCAGGCAGCTCCAAGGATAGGGTCAATGCATCTTCCGGGGGATCGCGGTAATAATCCCTCCGCCGCGAGTGAAGGCTAAACCCCGTCGAGAAATAGAGTCGCTGCGCTGCGATATTCGAAGCGCGTACTTCGAGGAAGATCCGCCTTACTCCCAGTTCAAGCAGTCGTCTCCGGCCTTCAGCGACCAGTTCGCTTCCCACGCCTTGTCCCCGACGGGCTGGGTTGACCGCCATGTTTCTGAGTTCGGCCTCGTCGATGACGTGGTGGAACGCGGCGAATCCCGCAAGTGCAGGCGAGCCCACTCTGTCGAGTTCGGCCACCAGGATGAGCCCCAAAGGATCGCCGGCCAAGGTTGCATAGTCAGCCGCAGTCCATTGGGCGGCTTGTCGAGCCCTGCCCTGGATTCTGAGGATTGCTTCCAGATCTTCCTCGCTGGCGTTACGAATGCGCATGGCGATTTGGGAATCGAAAATCAAAGCTCGAAAATCGAAATTCGAGATTCGAAAATCGAAATTCGAGACTACACATTGGGATTGAGAGCTCGGAAATTCACGAGGCCCGCCTAGTGAGGAACAAAACTAGGTTTCGTTTTTCGAGTTTCGAGTTTCGAATTTCGATCTTCGCTCCCCGCTGGCAGTTCCGCATCCGGTCGCCGAATGTAATAGGCGTCGAGGCTGCCGGCCGGCTGCGGTTTTCCCGATCGGTACTCCTGCAGACCGAGGCGAGCCACAGCCTCGACCAGCGTTCCCGCCACGGCCTGCCACTGGAATGGGCTTTCGCGAAGCGCCAGCGCTGTACGATCGTGCTCTCTGAAAACGCAGGTTATCCCCACCCCTTGCGGCAAGCGGCGGCTGAGGAAAGGCCCAGCTCTGCCGGTCTCAAAATCCAGCCTTGATCTTCCTTTAGAGGCGGCCCTTGCGGCGGCTTAAGGCAGCCGTCCTGTGTTTGAGTGTCCCTCTGGAAGATCCCCACAAAAATCTCTCCCCGGCGCGCATCCAGGATCGGGACCGCCCACTCCGTTTGTATTCGGGCCGCATCGACGAGTGCCTCGAGCACCGACACTGCTCGCACCGCAATACCGTATGCCTTAGCCCAACCGAGCGCCGCTGCCAGACCCACGCGGATTCCCGTGAAAGATCCAGGCCCGGAGGTGACTGCGATCAGTTGAATATCGGCCAGCCCTCGTTCGGGAACGCCATGCCGCGCCCTGGCGTCTTCGAACGCCCGGTCCACCATCGCGAACAAGCTTACGGCGTAGTGGTTCGCCGGGCCGTCATTCGCGACCTGGGCGAGGCATTCATGGTCACGGAAAACGCCAACTCCTCCCGCTTCGCTGGTCGTATCAAATGCCAGAATCAACATCGTAAGCCATTATACAGCGTATGCTACAATGGCCTTCAGACGTTTACCACCTGCTTGCTTTATGGCTGATGCAACACAATCCGCTTCCCGGCCGCTCGAGCTGACTGAACTTCTCACCCTGATGGTGGAAGTCAGCGAACGGATCAACTCCACGCTGGATCTCGATGAACTCATGGGGCGCATTGCCGAGATCGTCAAACGCGCGATCGACTACGAGGTTTTCGCCATCCTGATGCTCAACGAAAAGACCCAGGAGTTAAGTGTTCGCTTCAGCATCGGCCACCCCGACGAGTTGATACGCGCAGCTGCGAATCAAGGTTGGCGAGGGAATTGTGGGGCGGGCGGCTCAAACCCGGCGCTCGGTTCTGGTCAATGATGTATTGAAAGATCCCGCCTATATTCGAACTTTATCACCGATCCGCTCGGAGCTGGCAGTCCCGCTGATTACCAAGGGCAGGCTTATCGGGGTCATCGATCTGGAAGCGCCCTGGCCGGATTTCTTCAACGATTCTCACATTAACCTTCTGGAACTCCTCGCCAGCCGCATGGCGATGGCGCTCGAGAACGCGCGGCTCTATCGACGCAGTGTGCGGCAAGCGCGGACTCTCCAATTGCTGAACGAGATCAGCCGGGAAATGAGTTCTGTCCTGGTCACGAGCGAGCTCCTGCGGAAGATCGGAACTTTGACGAAACGCTTGATCGATTATCACCGCTTCAGCATCCTGTTGGCCGATGAGCAGGCCCGGGCCTTCAACACGGTGCTATCCCTGAAACAGGACGAACACCAGCCTGAGAGGGGTGTGGTGCGTTTTGGCCAGGGGATCGTGGGTGCCGCCGCCGATCTGCGCCAGACGGTGGTGGTCGGCGACGTCTCAAAAGACCCGCGCTACCTTCAGGTCAACCCGGAAACGCGCTCGGAGATGGCGACACCGCTCATTTATCGTGGCCGCGTCATCGGCGTCGTGGACTTCGAAAGCCCGCAACTCAATCACTTCGGCGAGGAGCACATCCGCATCTTCTCCACTCTCGCTCCGCAAATTGCCACCGCCATTGAAAATGCCCGGCTTTACGAACGTGTGGCTCGAAGCGAAGCCCGCCTGGAGCGCGATTTGCAACGCGCCCAGGAGATCCAGATGCATCTCATGCCGGGGACGGCGCCCGACATTCCAGGCCTGGAAGTGGCGCTGCGCTTTCACCCCGCGCGAGAACTGGGGGGCGACCTCTACGATTTTCTGACTTACGGGAAGGAGCGGCACGTGCTGGCCGTCGGCGATGTGAGCGGCAAGGGTGCTCCTGCCGCGTTATACGGAGCCATGGCCATGGGCATCCTGCGCAGCCTGGCCCCTCAAAAGCTCTCGCCACCGCATTTATTGAAGAGACTGAGCCTGATTCTACTCGAACGCAAGATCGAAGGGCATTTCATTACGCTCACTTACTCCATCTGGGAGCCGCGCGCCAAGACGCTGCGCCTCGCCAATGCGGGAATGCCCTTGCCCCTCTTGGTGAGGAAAGGGCAAACCCGGACGATTCGCGTCGAGGGAATCCCCCTGGGTCTGCTCGAACACGCCCAGTACCAGGACCAATTGGTGAAGCTCGAGTCAGGGGACTTGGTCGCGATGTTTTCGGACGGCATCGTCGAGGCCGCAAACACCAAGCACGAGGAGTTCGGGCTGCGGCGGCTCGAGAACGTTCTCCGTCGCAATTCCCATCGCCCCCCTGGGGAAATCATCGCCAGCCTCTTCGATGAAGTGCGGGAGTTTGAGCAAGGCCGGCCGCCGCGCGACGATCAGACCATTGTGCTGATTCGGGTAAAGTAGGATTCGCGACTCGGCATTCGGCATGCAGGTTCAGGTGTCACGACTCCGCTCCGTCTGCCGGAACCAGATCGTCGCGGAGGAACTGACGACTGATGACTGAAAACTGAGCACTATGGAAGCCTTTCACTACGAATCCGGTCAATTAAGATGTGAAGCTGTTCTCGTCGAATTGCTTGCCGAGCGCTTCGGGACGCCGGCCTATGTTTACAGCCAAGCTACGGTTTTAGGCGAGTTCTCGCGGATGAAGGAGAGCTTGTCGTCGCTACCCCATCTTGTCTGTTATTCCGTGAAGGCTAACTCCAATCTGCGGATTCTGAGCCTCCTCCGGCAGGCTGGAGCGGGGTTTGATGTCGTTTCGGGCGGGGAGATGGCACGCGCTTTACGTGCCGGCGCGATCGCTGACCAGATAGTCTTTTCAGGAGTAGGGAAGAGCGAGGCCGAAATCGACGCAGGGCTGGAAGCGGGCATCGGGATGTTCAATGTCGAGTCGGCGGGCGAACTTGAACTGATCGAAAACCGAGCCGCTGCCCTGCAAAGGACCGCGCCTGTCGCCATCCGTGTCAACCCTGAGGTCGAGGCGCAAACGCACCCTTACATTTCCACCGGCCAGATCATTCACAAGTTCGGCGTTCCGAAGGACGAAGCTCTGGAGCTCTACCGCCGCGCCTCGGCCTCCAACCATCTCAAGATTCGCGGCGTGGCTTGTCACATCGGGTCACAAATCTTGGCCGTTGAGCCTTTTCTCAAGGCCTTGGACGAAATACTGGCCTTGGCGGAGCGGCTCGAGAGCCAGGGAATTGGGATCGAATACATTGATCTTGGCGGCGGTTATGGAATCCGCTATGCCGACGAGCAACCCCTCGACTTCGAGACCCTGGGGCGAGGGCTCAAGGAGCGCCTGCAGGCTGCCCGTTACCGTCTCATCGTCGAACCGGGCCGCGTCCTGGTGGCCAAGGCAGGCATCCTCCTGACACGTGTGCTCTATGTAAAGCAGAACCGGCGGAAGAACTTCATCGTTGTGGACGCCGGAATGAATGACCTCATGCGCCCCACGCTCTACGGCTCTTATCATGAGATAATTCCTGTTCGCGACCAGACCCGCGGCATGCTGGAAGCCGATGTGGTGGGACCGCTTTGTGAGACGGGGGATTTTTTCGCCCAGGACCGCGTAATGCCTAACGTCGAACCCGGCGAGTTGCTGGCAGTGCTTGCCGCCGGCGCCTATGGCTTCGTGCTCTCCTCCAATTACAATACTCGCCCACGCCCCGCCGAAGTCCTGGTCAACGGCGGCAAGGCAGAACTGATCCGGAGGCGCGAGACACTGGAAGATTTGATTGCAGGCGAAGTTCTATAGAATCGGGTGATCGGGAGAACAACGAATTTGCGATTGGTGATTGGTGATCTAGCCCAAATCACAAATCGCAAATCACAAATTCGTTGTTCTCCCGATCACCGGAGCGCAGGACGTGACGATGAGTGAGCGATTCTTTGTCCGGGTGCCGGCAACTTGCGCCAACCTGGGCTGCCTTTTCGATTGTGGCGCACTGGCATTGAGCCTGCACCTCGACCTGCACGTGAGCCCTCGCGACGACAACGAAGTTTCCGTCCACTATGAGGGAGCAAACCCTGAGCGCGTTTCGAGCGACTCCAGCAATCTCGTCGCCCGCGTCATCACGGAGACCCTGGAAAGCTGGGGCAAGAAGCGCGGCTTCGACGTCGAGATTCACAATCAGATTCCGGTGGGCGTGGGTCTCGGTTCGAGCGCCGCAGCCATTGTGGGCGCCCTGGTGGCCTGCCACTGGCTTGTCAACCGGCCGCTCTTGGGTGAGGAGTTGTTGACTCTCGCAAGCCAGCGCGAAGGGCACCCCGATAACGTCGCGGCAGCTTGGCACGGCGGGTTCACGGTGGCGGTCAACGAAGGGGAGAGGGTGATTGCTTACTCCTGCCCGGTCCCCACAGATCTTCAGCTTGTTCTGGTGGTGCCAAATTACGCCTTGGCGACGAAGCAGGCTCGAGCGGTCCTGCCCAACCATTACTCGCGTGCGGACGCGATCCATAATCTCCAGCGCGCCACCGTCCTGGCGGCGCAGTTCTTTTCAGGCAAGCCGGATTTCCACTCTGAGTTTTTTGAAGACCGCTGGCATCAACCCTATCGCGCGCCCCTCGTGCCGGGGCTGGCGGAAGTGCTCAGCATCAGGCATCCTGAGGTATTGGGGATATGCCTGAGCGGCGCAGGACCTTCCATCATGACTTTTGTACGCGCCGACGCTGCCAACGTCGGCGAGTATATTTGCGGCATCCTTGGCAAACACGGCATTGAGGCCTGCCCCTGTTTCCCAGTTGCCGATAACCGAGGCGCCAAAGGCTGGATGCTTCTTGAGCAGGCCGGGACCTAGGGTAGTGCGTCTTTCTTTACATTTGAAAGGCTGGGGCAGAACACCAGTGTCATTCCGAGCGTAGCGAGGAATCTCGCTCTGATTTGTTCTTCTCGGAAAGCGTGCCAGAACCAGGGCGAGATTCCTCGCTACGCTCGGAATGACAACAATTCTGCGCTGCGGCGGATTGCTGGACCAATGTCACCCAAATCATCAGCGCAACAGAGTTCCCTCCGCGGCGGTGCCGCTTTGATAAGTAAGGACACATTGTCCCGCAAGTTAATGCTTCTTGACGCGAGCCCTGCGTGGAGACCATAATGTGCCGTTATAAACGAACACTACAGGCATCGGCGAGTTGGCCGGGTCTCTTCACTATTTTGGCAATGGATCTTGAGCAAATATCTTTAATGTATTTGCCGGTTTTCAACCTGAGCCGCCCTATTATTTTTCAAGCCGTGGTACTTCGCCTGCCGCAAGTGAGTATCTAGCAATGTCCAGTCAACCTTGGTGGGCCCAGTTCCGCCGAGATGGTTCGGAACGAGAGCGTTTTCTGGCCATCTCCTGCGCCGTTCTCGGAACGGGGTGCGTCGGGATTGCTTACCTCGCCCCACGCCTTCTGGGCCCGCGCCTCAACATTACTCGGGTGCTGCTTTTTGCTTACCTCGCTTACAGTTTAGTGAGTTTGCTGACCACAACTGTCTATAGGACTTCGTCTTCGGCGTGGCGTTGGTGCATGCATGCCACGGGAGTTGCCTCGATCTGCCTGCTGACCATGTCAACAGGTGGAGCTCACAGCCCGTTTCTTTTACTTTATGTCCTGGCTCTCTTGACCGCCGCTGAACTCTGGGGCATGAGAGGAACTCTCATAACGTCCTTCGCCTGCGCTGCTCTTTTGCTTCTGCCACCACTCGCCTTCTCCTGGACGGGCCGCATCCTGCCCTTATACGAGGCGGGCAGTTCGATGAAGGGCGCTCTCACCCTATCCGGCAGTCTGATCATGGCGAGCTACCTCCTCGGCTTCCTGGCGGAGGAGGCGAAGCGGAGGCATGTTAACGCACTCATCATCAGCCGGCTCATTGGGAACGGCCTCCCGGAAATCGGGTTACGGGCTACGCTGGAAGGCCTGCTGTATTTCATCTGCGACTTCTTTGAGGCAGATCAGGTCAAGCTGGTACTCCGAAGGGTGGCCGGTGACGGCGCCTTCCTTTGGGAGGCGAAACGTCCAAGGGGGGCGGGAGAAGCAACCGTGCGCCTCTCGAAGCTCTCCGACGCCGAGCGCAGAGCCTATTTTGCCGCCCTCCCGGAATCAGTTTGGCGCGCCGTTCAACGACGGCACCCTCTCGACCCGGTTGACCCTCGTGGGGCGGGCTTGCCGAGTCGCTACGGTAGGCCGAAAACGGGCTCCTCACGCGCGTCGGGACGCTTTCGGGCCCTGCATAATTTTGGCCGGGAGAGTGTAGCCATGCGCGTTGTGGGCGAGCGCCACACACTGTTTGTTGACTTCAGCTCGCTCCTCGCCGTCTCTTTCTCCTATCAGCAGAACTGGTTCGGCCGGCTCTTGGTGTACAACTCCGCTCGAGGAGCCTTCCACAAACGAGACGTGCGGCTTCTTGAGAGCCTGGTTCGCGAAGTCGCTCCGGCCATTCAATATATGCACGATCTCGGTCGCATACGATCGCGCGCCCAGGCCGCGGAGCGGACTCGCCTGGCGCACGAGCTTCACGACGGAGTTATTCAGTCTCTCATGGGACTGGAAATGCAAACGGAACTGGTGCGAAGGAACGCCGCAGGCGACCGCACGATCCTTCTTCAAGAAATCAGCCGTCTGCAAGAGCTTCTCCGGGAAGAGATCCAGGACTTTCGTGAAAGAATGCAGATCTTAAAGCCGCTTGAAGTGGAGCCCGCTCAGCTCGTCAAGTGCTTGGGTGATACACTCGACCAGTTCCAACGCGACCAGCTCATCTCGGCCAGCTTTGACGCCGATGCCCAGGAAGTTTCCTTGCCGCCTCGCGCGTGCACTGAATTGGTCCGCGTCCTGCAAGAGGCGCTGGTGAATATTCGGAAGCACAGCGGAGCGCGGAAAGTACGGGTGCGATTTGGCCGCGACAAAGGGATTTGGAAGCTGGTCATCGAGGATGATGGACGCGGCTTCGAATTTACAGGCCGGCTCTCGCTCGCAGAACTCAATGCTGCTGCTCTAGGCCCTCGAGTTATAAGGGAACGCGTGCGCTCGATCGGCGCCGACCTGGTGATCGAATCGGCTCCTGACCGCGGGGCGCGACTGGAGATTTCGCTCCCGCCAGTGGCATATGAACGATGCGCGTAGAGAGATCGGTGATCTCATCGCCGAGAATACTCCCGTCTTCGGCGCGGGTTTGCGCAGGGTTTTGAATGCCCCGCCGGGCTCCTGCAGAAATCACCCTCAGCCCGCAGGCCATCGAGAGTCGCCTATTCACGAGGGGTGTCACCAACCGCTTGAAACTCGTCCTTTTCTGCGTCGATCACCACCTGACTCAAATCCTTCCCGCAAGAATAAGCTGGTCCGCCTGCCGCCGCAAGTACCAGGGGGACTAGTACCGTTGGTCCATTGCGGGATTCTAAGAAAGCTCTAAAGTGATACCCGGAGTCTATACGAGAACCGGTGCCGGTTCCGTTTCATAGAAGATCATTTGAGAATTCAACGGTGCAGTTCGAGTTGCGTGCCAGGAGGGCGATTTGAGATCTAACAACCGTGCCCAACGATATGGAATCCAAATCCACCTGCGTTATCGGCTGAACGGGGGAAGCAAGTGGTGGAAGGGCACCACCCAAAACATCAGCCGTTCAGGAGTGCTTTTCCGGGGAGAGGAATTTGCCGAGCCCAAAACGCCTCTCGAATTGACTTTCGTGCTGCCCAAAGAATTCTTCGGAGGGCGGCCTGCCGAAGTTATGTGCAAGGGCACGGTGATTTGGTCCGAACGCCCAAGAGAGGCAGGGAAGCTTCCCTCCCTCGCTTCGACGATTTCGCATTATCGCATCATTCGGCCCTAATCCCCATTGCGTGGCCGACCGTCCACTCGAGTCCATGCAAGCCAAGACCGGCTTGTTTATCTTTCTTTATTCGGCCGGCAGCGCCACTGCTTTGCCGGTTCGGATTGACTCCTTTGCCGCGTCAATTATCTCATTCACACCCACGTTAACCGCTGCCGAGACAGGGCCCTCGATAGGCTTGTTGTTTCGGATACAGTACAAGAAATAGGCCACGCCGTTGCGCTTCTCTGGAGCAATAGGACGGGTCTCCACCGGTTTACCGTCAGGATTCTGCACGCTGGTGGAGGCCTTAGCGGGTTGAAACAGCAGGCCGTCGCCCCGCACCAGAAAGCTGCCTTTGGTGCCGAAGATCTCCGCCTGCCCCTTGCCGTATGACCAATCCCAGGATGGCATCAGAATGGCTGTGGCGTCGGGGTATTCGAGGAGCACCGTGGCGTCGTCCTCCACGGCGTTGTGCTGCGCGGCTTTGAGTTTCAGCGAGGTGGCATAAACGCGTTGGGGTCGCCCCTTAAGCACCATGGCCCAGTCGGCGCCGTAGCAACCGAAATCCATCAGAGCCCCGGCGCCATTCTTCACAGGGTCGTAAAGCCAGTCTGAGAAATACTTGGACGTGCCGATCTCCTTCGGCCCTTCGTGGCCGAATTGGACGATGATCTTTTGAATGTTGCCGACCTCGCCCGCCTCGATGCGCCGCAAAGCCTCCTGGGTAGCGTCCGGCCAGGCGCTCCCGTAGTTCACCATTAACTTGATGCCAGCCGCGCGAGCCAGGCGCTCCATTTCGCGGGCGTCGGCGCCGCTGGCCGCCAGCGGCTTCTCGGTGTCGAAGTGGATCTTGCGTTTGGCGCAGGCTCGCAGGATTTCAAGGTGCCGGTTGTTCGCCGTGGTGACGATCACCGCATCGGGCTTCACCTCATCGAGCATGGCGGCATAATTTGAAAAGAACTTCACATTTTCCGGCACCATTGCCTTCGCTTTCTGAATCAACTCCGGGTGCGTGTCCGCGACGGCCACCAGTTCGCCGTCCGGTTCACTGGCGATGAGCTTGAGTATTCCCCAAACATGATCGTGGTCCAGCCCCACAATCGCCAGGCGCGTTCTGGCTTGGGCGGTGACGGGTGGCGGAACGGAAAGAGCCGCCGCAGAAACGAACACTATTGCAAGTATTCCGAGTCGATGAGACATCGTTGTTCTCTCTCCGGGACAGGGCTTTTACAGAGAAGGGATTGTACTGCAACCCGGCTCTCATGTCATTCCCGGTCCACCCGCCCACACTCGAGCGGCAATGTTTGTGGGACCTTTCGATTCAATGCGGCGCTTGCATGTGGGCGCGGTGTAATGCAGAGCCGCGATGAGGTTGGCTGCGGGTCTTATTATCGATGGCTTGCCCGTTGGCGCATGGCCGGGCGGAGTGGCACGGCGACAGGCTCTGATCGGCGGGGGTGAAGGGGCGAAAAGCTTCTTTAAAAAAAGTTGAAAATTTCGCTTGCATTTGGTTTTTACGTGGAGTATCATCATTGATTGTCGGCACGAAGGTGAAGCTAGTGTTAAGGTGATCTCGAGAAACACCACGAGATTGAGCGCGAAACTTCTCATCGTATCGCCAGGTAAATCGAGGAGGTCAGTACGGTAAAGGCTACTGAATAGGGGAGTGGAGCAAGTGGGCCACCTGCAAGAAAACGTCCCGCCTGATCTCACCCTCCAAACCTCAGAGTAACCGAACTGCCAACGCAAAGGTGCGCAGAGTGCTTTGCGGCCTGACGCGTTTCGTTATGGTGGTTGAGGTGGGTGTTCTCCGGAAGCGTGGAGAGGACCAACCCCAGCAACCTGCGGCCGGAAATTGAGTGGGCAAGCGGGCTGGAAAGAGATCACCGGAGACCAAGAGTCGGCCGGGGATACTCAGCGATCTTTGAAAATTGAACGGTGTGGCGTCTACCTAGTAGGGCAGTTGTCAGTAATCGGTTGTCAGTCCTCAGCCAGAGCGGAATGAGCTGCGAGCTGAGGGCAGGCGGTTGAAGGCTGGCGACTGCGCCCCGCTCGGGATTGGATCCGGGCGGGAAAGAAAGGTGAGTCTGCGACACAGCAGTCAACGGTCGACAGTTGATGGTGATCGGCAAAGGCCGGTTGTGCCGGTGCTTACTGTGAACTGTGAACTGAAAACTGTGAACTGTTTTTCGTGTGTTGAGCAGATTTTATGGTCAAGCTACTAAGGGCGTACGGTGGATGCCTTGGCGCTAGACGGCGATGAAGGACGTGGTTACCTGCGATAAGCCCCGGACAGGCGGAAACAGCCTTAGACCCGGGGATCTCCGAATGGGGAAACCCCCCCGACTGAAAGTCGGGGACGGCCCGCTGAATACATAGGCGGGTACGAGCTAACCCAGGGAAGTGAACCATCTCAGTACCTGGAGGAAGAGAAAGCAACCGCGATTCCGTCAGTAGCGGCGAGCGAAAGCGGAACAGCCCAAACCCAGTCTTCCTTTGAAATTTCAAATTTGAAATCTGAGATTTGAAAGGAGGGCTGGGGGTTGTAGGGCGCGCGTCGGTGTAGAGCCAGAGAGTTAACAATCCGGCGGCTAGCTGAACGGCTTGGAAAAGCCGGCCACAGCGTGTGATAGCCACTTAAGCGAAAGCTGACCGGACTCTCATGCGCGTACCTGAGTACCGCGGGGCACGTGAAACCCCGCGGGAAGCTACGGGGACCATCCCGTAAGGCTAAATACGTTCTAGCGACCGATAGTGAACCAGTACCGCGAGGGAAAGGTGAAAAGAACCCCGGCGAGGGGAGTGAAAAGTACCTGAAACCGTATGCCTACAAGCAGTCGAAGGGCTACGCTTGGTGCCGCAGCAATGCGGTGCCGGGCAGCCTGACGTCGTGCCTATTGCATAATGAGCCGGCTAGTTATTGTCCGTCGCAAGGTTAAGCGATGATCCCGCAAGGGGGAGCGAGCCGTAGCGAAAGCGAGTCTGAATAGGGCGTTCAGTGGCGGGCAATAGACGCGAAGCGGGATGATCTACCCTTGGTCAGGGTGAAAGCCGCGTAACAGCGGCCGGAGGCCCGAACCGGTGTTGGTTGAAAACAGCTCGGATGAACTGAGGGTAGGAGTGAAAGGCCAATCAAATTCCGTGATAGCTCGTTCTCCTCGAAATAGCTTTAGGGCTAGCCTCGGATTGAGTCTCGCGGTGGTAGAGAACTAGATGGACTAGGGTCCGTTAACGGATACCGAATCCAACTAAACTACGAATGCCGCGAAGTACTATCCGGGAGTCAGACAGCGGGGGCTAAGCTTCGTTGTCGAGAGGGAAATAGCCCAGACCGTCAGCTAAGGTCCCGAAGCAATGGCTAAGTGGGAAAGGAAGTGAAGTCGCTCAGACAGCCAGGAGGTTGGCTTAGAAGCAGCCATCCTTTAAAGAAAGCGTAACAGCTCACTGGTCGAGCGTCTTTGCGCCGATAATTCAACGGGGCTCAAGCCATTTACCGAAGCTGCGGACTCTGAAATTTCAAATTTGAGATCTCAGATTGGTAGAGGAGCGTTGAGTACAGTTTGAAGCGGGACCGCGAGGGCTCGTGGACGGTACTCAAGTGACCCTGCCGGCATAAGTAGCGATAACGGAGGTGGGAACCCTCCGCGCCGAAAGTCTAAGGTTTCCTGAGAAAGGTTAATCCGCTCAGGGTCAGTCGGTCCCTAAGGCGAGGCCGAAAGGCGTAGCTGATGGACAGCCGGTTAATATTCCGGCACTGCGGCGGAGACGTTATGACGAAGCGGGGACGCAGGAGGATAGCGGAGTCGCCTGATGGATGGCGATGCGCGCCTCGAGGAGGATCCGGCAGGCAAATCCACCGGGTCGGTTCAAAGCCAGCTCTGAGGGGTGAGCCGACGGGTCATAGACCCGGTAAAGTTCGCAATTTCATGCTGCCAAGAAAAGCCGCTAAGCAGTCTCTACTGCAACCGTACCTCAAACCGACACAGGTAGACGAGGTGAATATCCAAAGGCGCTTGAGAGAACACTCGCTCAGGAACTAGGCACATTAACTCCGTAACTTCGGGAGAAGGAGTGCCCCGCTAGGGTTTATAGCCCGAGGGGGCCGCAGCGAATCGCGCTCTGCGACTGTTTAACAAAAACACAGGTCTCTGCAAAGTCGAATACGACGTATAGGGGCTGACGCCTGCCCGGTGCCGGAAGGTTAAAGGGAGAGGTCATGTGGGAGCAATCCCGCGGCAGCTTTGAACTGAAGCCCCGGTGAACGGCGGCCGTAACTATAACGGTCCTAAGGTAGCGAAATTCCTTGTCGGGTAAGTTCCGACCTGCACGAATGGCGTAACGATAGAGCGACTGTCGTGGCGAGTGACTCAGCGAACTTGTAGTACCGGTGAAGATGCCGGTTTCCCGCACCTAGACGGAAAGACCCCGTGCACCTTTACTACACCTTAGCCTTGAACTATGGGGTTGTCTGCGCAGCATAGGTGGGAGGCTTTGAACCAGGGTTTTCGGGCTCTGGGGAGCCAACGGTGAGATACCACCCTGATGGTTCTGTGGTTCTAACCTCGACCCGTAATCCGGGCCAGGGACAAGGCTAGGCGGGTAGTTTGACTGGGGCGGTCGCCTCCTAAATTGTAACGGAGGCGCTCGAAGCTTGGCTCAGGCTGTTTGGAAATCAGCCGTCGAGTGCAAGGGCATAAGCCAGGCTCACTGCGAGACCAACAAGTCAAGCAGGCACGAAAGTGGGACCTAGTGATCCGGTGGTTCTGTATGGAAGGGCCATCGCTCAACGGATAAAAGGTACGCCGGGGATAACAGGCTGATCGGAGCCAAGAGTTCACATCGACGCTCCGGTTTGGCACCTCGATGTCGGCTCATCGCATCCTGGAGCTGTAGAAGGTTCCAAGGGTTGGGCTGTTCGCCCATTAAAGCGGTACGTGAGCTGGGTTCAGAACGTCGCGAGACAGTTCGGTCCCTATCTGGTGTGGGCTTAGGAGATTTGAGGGGGGTTGTCTCTAGTACGAGAGGACCGAGATGAACAGACCTCTTGTGTACCAGCTGTCACGCCCGTGGCACGGCTGGGTAGCGAAGTCTGGAAGTGATAAACGCTGAAAGCATCTAAGCGTGAAGCACGCCCCAAGATTGGATCTCCCAAGGGTGAAGTCCTGTCCGCTACAGGAATGATCCCTCTGAAGGGCCGTCGAAGACTACGACGTCTATAGGCCAGAGGTGTAAGCGCGGTAACGCGTTCAGCTTACTGGTCCTAATCGCCCGTTCGGCTTGACCATAAATCTGCTGAACACATAAAAGCAGTTATCAGTCGTCAGTTGTCAGTTCTCAGTCAAAAACTCGAACCGACCACTGGCGACACGCCTTGAAGAAGTTTGAGACGCCACACCGTTCAAAACAGGTATCCGTTTTCAGTTCGCAGTCGTCAGTCCGGCACTTGCCGCTTTTGCTGACAACTGAAAACTGATTACTGATAACTGTTCTTCAAGTTTCCGGCGACCTTACCGGAGGGGTCACACCCGTTCCCATCCCGAACACGGTAGTTAAGCCCTCCAGGGCCTATGGTACTGCGCGCGGAAGTGCGTGGGAGAGTCGGTCGTTGCCGGGATTAAATTGAGTCGACAGTCCTCAGTTGACAGTTGACGGTAAGAACCCAGGGGCGCACGTCGTGCGCCCCTTTTGCTTTTGGGGTATTGAGTCTGAAATCTTATATCTGCGATCTGAGATTCCGCGCCAGCGGACTGAAGCGGCGGGCCTCGCGCCCGGCCCTTTTGCTTTTCTGTCCATTTTCCCGCGGTGTCTGAAATCTTAAATCTGCAATCCTCCATCCCGCCCGTTTTCGCGAAGCGAAGTTCTCAGGGGCGAGAACCGATGGACACTTACGGTTCGCGGCCGCAAACCTCCGAGAGATCAAAAACCGGTAGTGTCCTAGTTTCGGCGTAGCGCTGGTCTTTAGGCCAGCATTTGCCGACCCTTCGCTCCGCTCAGAGCTTGTGACTTTTTTGGATTTTTTCCACAGATATTTTACGCCTAATGCAAAGTTTTCGCTTGCCAGTTCGTTAATAGATGATATGATGCCTACATGGGAAACGTTGATAACAATGATGATGCACAATTGAGGATGGAGGAGCTGTCAACGGGGCGGGAAGAAGTCCCCCCGGTCGAGGCGCAGGGCGAGGCAGGGGCGGCGCGGTGCCAGTCGCCGGTTCGGCTGCGGACCCCGGAGCGTCGGCAAATGGAGATGGTACCGCGCTGCCCGGATGATCTGGTATCGGCGCAGCATCCGGTACGGCAGATCGCGGCGGTGGTGGAGCATCTGGACGTGGCGGCGTTTTGCCAGCCCATCAAGGCGCGGGAAGGGGTGGCAGGGCGGGACGCGACGGACCCTAAGCTGTTGGTGGCACTGTGGTTGTACGCCTGTGTGCGAGGCATCGGTTCGGCGCACGAGTTGGCGCGGCAGTGCCAGGAGAACGTGGCCTTCTTGTGGCTGTTGGGGGGCGTGACGGTGAACCATCGCCTGCTGTCGGATTTCCGCAGCGATCACGGGGAAGCTTTGGACCAGCTCTTCACGCAGGTGATCGCCTGCTTGGTGGAGCAGGGGGTGGTGAAGGTGAGCCGCATCAGCCAGGATGGGGTGCGGGTGAGAGTGGGGGCGGGGGCGGGCAGCTTTCGGCGGGAAGAGAGGTTGCAGAAGTTGCTGGCCGAGGCGCAGCGGCACGTGGAGGAACTGCGGAAGGAGTTGGACTCGCCGGGGGTGCGGGCGAAGCTGACGGCGCGCCAGCGGGCAGCGCGGCAGCGGGCGGCCGAGGAGAAGCAGAAGCGGTTGGAGCGCGCCATCGAACAGTTGGCGGAACTGAAGCGGCGGCAGGAGGAAGCGGCGCAGCGCGCCGGGCAGGGGGAGAGCGGAAAGAAGATTCGGGAGAAGCAGCCGCGCGTCAGCACCACGGATGCGGAAGCGCGGGTGATGAAGATGTCGAACGGGGGATTCAACCCGGCGGTGAACGTGCAGTTGGCGACCGACACCGGGAGCCAGGCGATTGTGGGGGTGGAGGTCAGCAACCAAGGTTCGGATGCGGGCTTGAGCGCCCCCATGCGGCAGCAGGTGGAAGATCGGACGGGCGGCAAGGTGGAAGAGCACCTGATGGATGGCGGCTATCTGAAGATGGAAGACCTGGAGGAGGCGCCGGGGGTGGCGGTGTACGTACCGCCCAAGCCGGCGCGCAGCCCGCAGAGGCGGGGCCAGGAACTGCAGCCCAAGCCGGGGGACAGTGAAGCGGTGCGAGCCTGGAAGCGGCGGATGAGCAGCGCGGAGGGGAAACAAATCTATCAACAAAGAGCTGCGACCAGTGAGAGGGTGAACGCCGACTTGCGAAGCTTTCGTGGGCTGGGCCGGATTCTGGTGCGAGGGCTGGCCAAGGCGCGCTGCATTGCGCTCTGGTGTGCCTTGGCCTACAACGTGATGTACTTCGCCAAATACCTGGTGGGTAGTAAGGGCTGAGGTCCAACCAGGAGCCCTGAAAGGACGGAGAGGCAGCCAAAAAACAGGCCGTCGGAGTGATCCCGGGAGCCGGGTTTGCTGCAACGGGGAGCTCGGTGTGCCGCAACGTTGGCCGCAACCCGGTTGGAAAAGCATAGAGCTTGAGCAAGCC
>CAVROP010000069.1:0-21054 GCA_963722675.1 uncultured Acidobacteriota bacterium | reverse complement strand
CCGTACCAAACAAATCATAAGGCGGATAGAGCCAAACAAACTCGAACATGGTGCCAAAGCGCTATTACATAAGGCGGAATTCCGGACGAGAACAGGGCTGACTGGAAATTATTGAAAGAACAATAATGGAGTTCGAGAAAGTCAAGCGTAAGCTCGATCAGAATCACCAGAGGCTTCTGGGTGCAGCGTAACGAGGCTTAGGCCTAGGTTACCCAGGGGACGAGGTTGAACCACTCCCCTCTAGCCTTCGAGGCTAGGAGCAGCCGCCGCTGTTTCTTGCCAACCGGGGGGCATCGAATTGGGGCGATAGGCCGCAAAAGCCAAACCCGACGCTTTTAATAGTGTCCCGCCAGTTTCTCAGCTCAATTCACAACTTTCGTTACTACAAGTCGGTTGGTACTTCATCCTTTGGGCGATATCAGGATTGGTAACGTAGAAAATCACTTGCAAAACGTGATCGCGAAGGACGGCGCCGCCCACCTTACCTTGTTTGACCCGGAGAACCGCCTCAGCGTGCAGGAGGCTCTCGACCTCGCGGACAAGCAAAACCTCGACCTTGCCACCGCGTGGCGACGGCGCGCGGTGACGCTGGCAGGGATCCGTATTGCCAGGCAAAGACCCACTCAGCTAGCATCAGTTGCGGAGAACGGCGAGTACGTTCAGAGGGTTTAACAAGACTCACAGCTTAAGGCCTGGGAATTTCGGCCAATCGCGGACAGTGCGGCGGGAACTTGAAAATCGCCCCGGAAGGGAGGAGAGTAATGGGAACAAGTTGGACCAAGCTGGATCAGGCAAATGCAATATTCAAGCGGGCTCTTCTCATTTTCAGGTTCAATACTAGTGGCCGGCGAAAGGGAACGGCACATAGCGGCTGCTGGGCGAGTTTTGGTTTGGTCGCGACGCTCCTCATCGTGGGATCGCCAGCCGCGGCGCAAATTGAGAGCGCAGCAGGGTCAATACAGACCTCCCCTGTCCTCCGTCCAGAGTCTCCAGAGAGAGATGCGTCGACGAGCAGCAATGCAGTCCCTCCTATTACACTCACATTCCAGGATGCCCTTGCACGCGCACGCAGGTACAGCCCTCAATTTCAGGCCGCTGTGATGGCCACGAAACTTGCCCATGAGGATCGGCTGCAAGCGAGGGCTGCAATGCTGCCGTCCACTAACTACACGATGCAATATCTTGGCACCCAGGGGAACGGCAAGATTCCCACCGGGCGGTACGTGACCAATGACGGTGTGCACGTCTACCGCGCGTGGGGTGTTTTCCGCCAGACCCTTTCTGCAGACACCCTTACGTTGGCGAGCTACCGGCGCACCGAGGCGGCCGACGTTCTGGCAAGAGCCCAGGAGGACATCGCCCAACGTGGGCTCACCGTCACGGTCACACAGGCCTACTATGGGTTGGTGGTGGCGGAGCGAAGATACGCTACGGCGCAGCAGAGCCGTGATCAGGCCCAACGCTCTCTTCAAATCAGCCAGCAAATGGAGCAACAAGGACAGGTAGCGCATAGCGATGTGATTACATTTCAAATCCAGTTCAATCAGCAGGAACAAGCATTTACCGAAGCGAAGCTGGGAATGGACAATGCCCGTCTGAGTCTCGCTGTGCTGCTGTTCCCCAATTTTGACCAGAATTTCAATGTCGTGGACGATTTAGACACCGCGCAGCCCTTGCCCCCTTTCGGGGAAGTCCAAAGAATGGCTGGGGAAAACAATCCACAGATTCGGGCGGCGATGGCCGTCCTCCGTGAGGCGAGGTCTGACCTTACGTCAGCGCGCACCGCATTCTTGCCCTCACTCAGCTTTGACGTGGATTATGGTATTGAAGCGAACGCCTTCGCGCTGCGCAGCCGCACTAGCGCATTGCCTGAAGTCGGGCGCGTGCCGAACGTGGGGTACTTCGCGACCGCCACGCTCAATTTGCCCGTCTGGGACTGGGGGACTTTAAGAAGCAAGTTGCGGCAAGCTGAATACCGAAGCCAGCAGGCCCACACGGAGCTGACCTTCGCGCAGCGGCAATTGTTGAGCAACCTCTCTGCCTATTATAATGAAGCACGTACCTCTCGATTGGAAGTAAGCACACTGCGCAGTTCTGCTGAGCTTGCGGCTGAAAGCCTGCGGTTGAACACCCTGCGTTACAAGGCTGGCCAGGCCACCGTGCTGGACGTCCTGAATGCTCAGAATACGCTCACTCAAGCCCGCGACGCCTACGCTGACGGCTTGGCTCGCTCTCGGATTGGGATAGCTAACCTTCAGACCCTGACGGGGAGCTTTTGATCGACACCGCACGAGCCCAAGAGTCTCCGGTAATTCGAAGGACAAATGGATGCCACGAAGAACCTTGAT
Source organism: uncultured Acidobacteriota bacterium (assembly GCA_963722675.1). Taxonomy (GTDB): domain Bacteria; phylum Acidobacteriota; class Terriglobia; order UBA7540; family UBA7540; genus CAVROP01. Next base: position 18,706 of record CAVROP010000069.1, on the reverse strand, counting down.
TAATCTCCCAGGACTCGCCTTCGTCACCATAGGAGTAGTGGCATGGCTTTGCAGTTGTTCTGGCAAGACGGGTCAGGAGTCTGAACCCCTGGTCAGTGTGCAGGCCGTTCCTGCGCAGCGCGCAGAAATCCAACAGAAGGTGACTTCGGGTGCCGTCTTATTTCCAGTGCAGCAGGCGTCCATCGTGCCCAAGGTCAGTGCGCCAGTGTTGAAGTCTTATGTGAATCGCGGCGAGCGCGTTCGGGCCGGGCAGTTGCTTGCAGTGTTGGAAAACCGAGACCTGGCCGCAGCCGTCGCCGAGAATAAGGGGGCTTATGAGCAAGCCGCGGCGAATTACCAAAGCACCATGGCTTCGAACCTCCCTGAACAAATCCAAAAGGCTGAGCTGGACCTGAAAAACGCGAAGGCGGCGCTCCAGGCTGCCCAACAGTTATATGACGGCAGCAAGAAACTATATGAACAGGGCGCTCTGGCAAAGACGCAACTGAACCAGGCGGAGGTGGGGCTCACCCAGTCTCAAACCCAGTTGCAGACTGCCGAACTGCAGCTTGAGAGATTACAGTCGGTGGGGCGCAAGGCGCAATCGCAAGCCGCAGAGGGGCAGCTCGCGGCGGCCAAGGGGAGATACGAGAGTGCGGAGGCGCAGCTTGCTTACTCGGAGGTCCGAAGCCCGATCAGCGGCGTGGTGACTGATCGTCCGCTCTATCCTGGCGAAATGGCTTCCATGGGCACACCGCTGATTACGGTGATGGATACCTCGCAGGTCATTGCTCGGGCGCACATCTCGCAGCAGGAAGCGCAATCCCTGCGGGTCGGTAACCCCGCCACGATTACGGCCCCAGGCGTTGACCGCGATGTCGCTGGCAAAGTGACCGTCGTGAGCCCCGCGCTCGATCCGAACAGCACCACCGTTGAGGTTTGGGTGCAGGCCGCGAACCGAGACGGGCAGCTCAAGCCGGGGACCAGCATTCGCGTCACCATCATCGCCGAGAGGGTGAAGGATGCGGTTGTCATTCCCGCCGCAGCAGTATTGACAGCTCAGGACGGCAGCACTTCCGTCATGATTGCGCAAGGCGATAAGCCGGAACAAAGATCCGTGAAAACCGGGATCCGCGACGGGGACAACATTCAGATCACCGAGGGCCTCAAGGCCGGAGAGCAGGTGGTCACCGCAGGAGCATTCGAGCTTTCGCAGGAAGACCCCGATGTGTTGAAGAGAACTAAATTGCAGATTGGGAGTCCGAAGAGCCCGCAAGAAGGCGGCGGCAAGGAATCCGATTAGGGAGAAAAGGCCGACCTAGGTGGTGGCGTGACATAACCACCGCCGGCACGCGCATCACTCAGGTGGCTGCGTCGGCGCGTCGGGTGGCGCCGACGATCCGACTCGAGGAAGATGGCGAACGAGAAGCTCATTAATGGCGAGAATAGAGAGAATTCCGAACGGTACTGGTTTTCCCGGTATTCCAAAACCATCATCTTCATAATCCTGGCCCTGGCGGTCGTGGGCATCTACCTGGCCTTTACCCTTCCCGTCGCAGTATTTCCATCCACGGACTTCCCACGCATCATCATTGGCGTGGACAACGGTGTGATGCCCATCGACCATATGATGGTGACGGTGACGCGCCCCATTGAGGAAGCGGTCAATAGTGTTCCCGGACTGGTGGACGTGCAATCGATCACCAGCCGTGGAGAGGCAGAGGTCGATCTCTACTTCGAATGGGGCGTGGACATCGTTCAGACTCTCCAGATGGTGCAATCCGCTCTGGCGCGAGTTCAGGCTACACTGCCTCCTACCGCCAAGGTTGATGCTCATCGCCTGAGCTTCGCCAGCTTCCCGATTCTCGGCTACAGCATGACTTCCGACAAAGTTCCACAGGCTCAGTTATGGGAAGTAGCCGCCTACGACATCAAGCCACGGCTGAACCGCCTGGCAGGGGTCGCGACCGTGCTGGTTCAGGGAGGCCAGCAACCGGAGTTCCAGATCGCGCCTGACCCCGCGAAACTGCTGCGAGCGCAAGTCACAGTTCCGGATATTCTCGATGCGGTCAGACGAACGAACTTGATTGATTCTCCCGGGCTGCTGGAACGCAATCACCAACTGTTCCTCGGACTGGTCACGGGACAAGCAAGCTCTCCCGACCAGATCGGCGACATCGTAGTGAAATATAACAACGACATTCCAGTGCGGGTTCGCGACCTGGGATTGATCGGGCCTTCGGTGGCGCCTGTTTACACCATAGTGACGGCCAACGGCAAGCCGGCCGTTCTCATAAGTATCAATCGCCAACCGGGCAGCAACACGCTGGACGTCGCCAATGAAGCGCACCAGGAAATCGAGCAGATCCGGACGAAGTTGCCTTCCAGCATCGACCTGCGCTCGTTTTACGATCAGTCGGATATCGTAACCGAGTCGATCAAGAGTGTGCGCGATGCCATTATCTTGGGGCTTTTGCTTGCGGGATTTATCATCTGGCTGTTTCTGCGCGACTGGGGTACAGCAGTCATGACCGGGCTGGTAGTTCCGGTCACCATGGTCGTGACTTTCATCGCCATGGGGATTTTGGGCCAGAGCTTCAACTTGATGACCTTGGGCGGATTGGCCGCGGCGGTGGGCTTGGTGATTGACGACAAAATTGTGGTGGTCGAGAACATCGTTCTGCATCGTGACGTTGGGGAAGGCCCGCTCCAGGCCACAGCCAGCGCCCTCAAAGAGCTTACTATTCCACTCATCGGCTCCACATTGACCCCCATTGTCGTCTTCCTTCCCCTCATCACCATTACGGGCGTGACCGGGACTTTCTTCCGCGCTCTGGCCGTTACGATGAGTGTGGCGCTGTTAACCTCGCTTGTGCTGGCATTAGTCTGGACGAGCAACCTCGGCACCTATCTGATTCGTCGTGGCAAGCATCCGTCAGCATCCCAAGCACATGGAGAGCTGGAATATACGGAGGGCGGGCCCTCCGGCCAAGAGGCGCTCATCCACTCCAACCCAGGGCGCGATGGGACAGGCACATCGGTGGAGGCTCGAGAGAAGGCGGAACTCAAACACTTGTTAGATGTGGAAGAGGAGTCTCTGTCAAGCGGTTGGTTCGGTCACGCCCTGAAATTCTACGAGCGGTGGATTCGCCGTGCTATCGAGCACCCAGCCTGGCTCACCGCCCTCTGCGTCGCGTTCATTGTGGTCTCTTATATCTGCTACCGTTCCCTTGGCACCGACCTGCTTCCGGCCATGGACGAAGGAGGATTTATCATCGACTACGTCATGCCTCCGGGCTCCTCCCTTGCCGAGACAGACCGAGTGATCTCACACGTGGTGCGGATCGTGGGAGCAATCCCGGAGGTGCAAAGCACCTCGCGGCGCACCGGCGAGCAGCTGGGGCTGGCGGCCGTGACAGAGGCCAACACGGGCGATATCTCGGTCAAGTTGAAGAACCAGCGCAGTCGGGGTATTGAAGAAATCGAAAGCGAGGTGCGGGCCAAGATTAAGAAGCAGGAACCCGCGCTCGATGTCGATTTCCATCAAGTGCTGGAAGATATGATTGGCGACCTGACAGGCGCTCCCCAGCCCATCAAGATTATGCTGTTTTCCGAGGACGCCAACCTCTTGTCACAATGGGCGCCTCGTGTTGCGGACGCGATCACGAACATTCGAATCAAAGGAAAGAACCCCGTGGTCGATGTCGCGAACGGAATCGACAACACCACCAGCGGGCCAGCGGTGGTGTTTCGCGTGAATGATGATACTGCGGCTCGGGCCGGCTTCACGCCTGAGGAAATCAGTACGGACGCTGCTGCTGTCGTGCAGGGCGAACCGGCGCCAACCCTCGTGATCGCCAATGACCGCCCTTATACGCTGCGCGTCCGATTTCCGGAGGCGAATCGGTCCTCACTCGAAGCGATGCGCAACACGCTGCTGACAAGCTCCAAAGGTGCCACCGCAACGCTCGGCTCGCTCGCTATCATTACCGAGTTGCCCGGCCAGACTGAAATCACCCGCATCAATCTGCAGCGCGAAGTTTCGGTGACGGCGCGCCTGGAAGGAGTTGACCTCGGAACCGGCATCTCGTCTGTCCAGAAGGCCGTGAGTGGTTTGAAACTGCCTGCATCAATTCGCGTGGAGTATGGCGGCACTTACAAAGAACAACAAAAGTCTTTTCACGACCTGGTAGTTGTCCTGTTGCTGGCCGTGGTTTGCATCTTCCTGGTGTTGCTTTTTGAGTTCCGCCAGTTCTCGGCTCCCATTGCGATTCTCTCCTCCGCCATCCTGTCAACGGCTGGAGTATTTTTTGCGCTCCTCATGACCGGAGTGACCTTCAACATCTCGTCCTTCATGGGCTTGATCATGGTCGTGGGGATCGTGGCTAAGAACGGGATCTTACTGCTGGATGCCGATCGGAAGTACCGCCTCGCGGGTTACTCGGCGGAGAATGCGATGATTCAGGCTGGGCGGCGCCGACTGCGTCCCATTGTGATGACCGCCATGGCTGCGGTGGGCGGAATGCTTCCACTGGCGCTTGCCTTCGGCGCGGGGTCTCAGATGCTCCAGCCTCTGGCGATTGCCGTAATCGGCGGCATTCTGATCTCCATGGTCTTGTCCCTGGTCATCACGCCTGCCATGCATTTCTATCTGACTAAGCCGCGCACAGCCGCGGAATGATGGCCGGGCGGATTTCCACTTCCTGAGGCTGGCGGGGAGGCGGCTGATAATCGCTCAATGCACTTTGTTAACATAGACTTCGTCAGGGGTTGCTCCTCGGGCGGAATCGTTACGAAAAGGCGTCTGATGGCCACCCTCTGTAAGCTTTTTGGCTTGCTTCCGCTGGCGCTGGGTCTGGGGGCGGGGGCGGAATTGCAAAAACCCTTGGCCCTGGCCGTCATCGGCGGCCTCTCCATCTCGACCTTCATTACCTTGCTGGTCATGCCTGTGCTATATTCGCTACTGGAGCAGAAGAGGTCGAGCTAGGGGCTAGGGTTTGGGGGCTAGGGGTTGGGGACGAACAATGACCTTGCCCCCCAACTTGACGATGGCTGGGCGACAGGTCCATGGACTGCCATCAGGGAGGATAAATAATGGTCGACTTGCGCTATCAGGTGATTTCTTGGGAACGCAAGGGCCGTATTTGGTTTCACGTGATCGATTCGTTGGCTCCACTCAGCGAACAGCCGGCCGTCGAGTATTCTTTCCTCACTCGAGCCGCCTCCGACAATGCCGCGCAGGAACTGAACAGAATCTGGCTCGCTCGAGAGCAGCGAGTTACGGGGCTGACACAACTAAAGCCGGATTGATCGGCGAAACGCAGCCGCAGGCTCACGTGATTGACGGACCAACCCCCTCACCCGTCCGTCGGCTGACGGACACCCTCTCCCCCAAGGGGGAGAGGGCTATCGACTACCGAGCCCCAATCTTCCGCCCACTGCCGACTGCCCACTGCCTACTGCCTACTGCCCGCCGCAAGCGCTGCCCGTGTTGAAGCCATGGTCATCTGGAGGGAATCTTTGGGGATGCCGGTTATGAAGGGCTTAATGAGCCAGCCTAATCCTCTGGGAATGTCTCGCGTCAGTGAAATTGACTCGCACTCGATGTACACGCCGCCGTCTTTCTCTTCGAACTTCCAATAAGAATTGATTCTCCAAAGGAATCCTGCGTCGTGTCCGGCGGGTTTTTCACGCTCATGGGGCGTGTCGGCGTCGACCACCTCCGCGATTCGAGTCGAGTAAGACCGGCTGTACCAACGTTTCGAATCCACTGGGAAATAACGAACGTCGTGATTAGTATCGAGCGTAACGGTGATGACCTTCTTTTTCCTCAGGCGGTAGAAGATCTTGAAGTCGTTATCCTGCCTGCTGAGCAGACGTGACCGCACCACCTCCGGTCTATAAACGTCCTGGTGGTGATTGTAGTCTTCCATAAGCGCCAGGGTTTGTTGAAGCGTAGCGCCGGGAACGAAAACCACCCCCAGCCAGTGGTGGATTAGGCCCCCCGGCGCCTCGATTGTCTGACCGGAACGGTCCGTCGTTTGAAGCCGCTCCATGACCACCTCGCCGCGTTGCAGGGCGGCCAGGGCTTGCGACCGGCGCTCCTGAGGAAGTCCGTCCACATACAGGAACTTTTTTGGCGCCGAGACTTCTCCATTGATTCTTGCTTCCGTCAATTGCACGTAGTGGTTGAAGGCCTGAACTGTCGCCGGCTTCAGCTCGACGTTAGTGACTTCGCCTGGAGGCGCCGCCGGGAGCTGAAGTGCCAGCAGGATCGCGAGCCATTGGCTTTTTATCCCGGGAAGCATCGTCTCCAACGATAGCACATCCTGCCGAGACGTGAGAGTTGACTGCGGAGTGAACGTGGCCATGCCGCGCTGTATAAGAGCTTCTCTTTGCGCTATGCGAAGGTTTCGGGCTGCACGCTTCCCTCTCGTTCCACGTTCTTGAATTTGGAATCTGGAATTTTGAATCGCCGCCTACGAAGAAGCTGATGGGTTCGCCTTGCTAGGCGGCAGGCGTGCACTCACCACCGGCACCATCCATACCGCATATCCGTGTGGATCGCAGATGGTGGAGATCATCTGATTGAAATACGCCCATGCCGAGTCGCGCGCCGAAGGCACCAGCTCTCCGATTGGCCCGGCATAGCCGTCGCGCCAGGCCTCGAGAATGGCCGCGAAGGTCTCCCGCGGCACACGGACTGTGTCGACGATGATGTAGTCCACCGTTATTTGCTCCAGGTTCATCGCCGCCAGGATTCCGTAAGTGTTCCGGCCGATGAAGAGGTCGGTCCCGGTGGCGGCTCCGAAGCGCGCCGGCACCTCGCGCCAGAAGTCTTGCGGATCAGGCGCCCCGCGCTGGAAATGAATCATCCCGTAGTCTTCCGGAATCAGGTGCAGGTAACCGCCGGGCCGCGTCACTCGCACCAGCTCGGCGAGCACGCGGTCGGGGTAGGGAATCGAATGGAGCACGTGACGGCACACCGTGAGGTCGAATGCATGGGCGGCGGCGCCGATCCCGTACACACTCTGGTGCTCGAACGACAAGCGCGGTGCAAGGCTTTGATAACGCGATCGCGCGAGTTTCAAGTGGCCGTCGATGATGTCGACCCCAAGCACTCGGGCGCGTGGAAAAAGCTCCGCCAGCCGCCCCGAAATCTCGCCCGTCCCGCAGCCGGCATCGAGGATGTAAGGCTCATCCGGCAGCGCGTAGCGACGAAATAGCCCGCCTTCCTGCGGCCAGATCGCCCGGGCTTGAGCGTCAAGGTTGCGCACCATCGACTCGTCGGCCATCTGTTTCCCCTGCGGGTTAAGTTCCGTCACATGGCCCTCCGGCATTGAAAACAGATGTGGTGCGGGCGTCTCGCCCGCCGTCGCGGGGGCGTCTCGCCCCCGCAAGAACTCGCGGGCAGAGCCTGTCCTGAGCGCAGCGAAGGAATGCCCACGCCACAGCGGGCGATGCTCCCACCCCACCATAGCATAGCGGGCCTGCGGTAGTGGGTTGAAATTGTCCGGTCAACCGGCTAAAATTGGGTCATATTGACTGCTGACTAGGCTCTCGTCCGCGTTTGATCAGAACGGCTTTAGAGGCTGCCAAACCAATACCAAGACGGCTTGATCTTTCTGAATCCGCTGCAACAATCGGAATGGTGGCAGCTTCAAGTCGCCGTGAGCGGGTGGAGAAGCAGATGAACGCCACAAATAGGGAGGGTTATGATGGCTCGGAAAGCTTGGATCTTAGTATTAACAATGGGTTTAGCGGTCGCTGCGGCGGCCCAAACCGAAACCTGGCAATCTGCCGTCCGCTGCCCAGGCGCTGAAGAAACCCTGGTGCCCGTTCCCACCAAGCCGTCCAACCTTCGAAAGGTGTGTTCCCCTCTCACTTTGCGGGCTTTGCGTACTTTGCGCCTTGGTGTGAAACCGCTTGTCGTTCGGTGAATCAGTTCGCAGGGTTCGACCCCGAACTCCGCCCCTTCCGTGCTTTTTTCTTGACACGCCCTCCACCGTATGATAGCCTATCATGCTTGGCGATGGAGGCGGCCGGCAAGTTGTCGCGGATGCCCTCCGGCCGCAGGAGCGGGAAGAAGAAACTGACCTCCTGCAAATGGAGAGGCAGGATTGAGAAAAGATGTCATTTAGTGGAAACGAAGCTAAGAAGTCGTTGAAAACAAAGGATCTCAGTTTCCTGAATGCGTGCAAAAAAGGTGATCTGTTGTGCAGATAAGCCTCATTCTGCGCCCCAAACAGCCGAAAATCCTCTCGTCTTGGCAAAATCGAAGCTAAACTCTCTGCTTTCGGGAGCAGAGCGTGAACGACTGAATGTCGGCTACGTGGACTTCCAGTTCGACGCGCTGTCCGGCTGCCGCCAGACGGCCGACAATGCGTCCTGCACGCCCCCTCTGACGATATGTCGGCTATCAGTATGGGCTCAACCAAGGGGGTTTGACAACCGCGGCCAACCCGCGTAAGATTTTCGGTTCGAATCAATTCGGTAACTAGGAACAAGGGAGGACTGATTATGCCTGTTAAGGTTGGAATTAATGGTTTTGGGCGCATTGGACGCAACCTGTTCCGCGCTGCGCTTGATGATCAGGGGATCGACATTGTGGCGGTGAATGACATCACCGACCCGAAGACCCTTGCCCATTTGTTGAAGTACGACTCGGTGTTCGGAATCTTTCCGGCTGCGGTCGGCTTCGGCGATGACTGCATCACCGTGAATGGCAAGTCGATCCGGGTTTTTAAGACCAAGGATCCCGCCGAACTTGACTGGTCGTCGCTGGGTGTGGAGATTGTGATTGAATCTACCGGCCTATTCACCAAGGCGGAAGATGCGAAAAAGCACCTGAAGGGCAAGGTGAAGAAAGTGATCATCACCGCGCCCGCCAAGGGTGAAGATATCACCATCGTGCTGGGAGTCAACGAGCAGGCCTACGACCCGGCCAAGCACAACATCATCTCCAACGCATCCTGTACCACGAATTGCCTGGCGCCCCCAGCCAAGGTTCTCAACGATAATTTCAAGATTCTCAAAGGCTCGATGACCACCATCCACGCCTATACCAACGACCAGCGCATTCTGGACCTGCCCCACAAGGACTTGCGCCGGGCTCGCGCCGCCGCCCTCTCCATGATTCCCACGACGACCGGCGCGGCCAAGGCCATCGGGCTTGTGATCCCGGAACTGAAAGGCAAGCTGGACGGCTATGCGATGCGCGTTCCCACCCCGGACGTTTCGGTGGTTGACCTGGTCGCGGTCGTTGAGAAGCCGACCACGACGGAAGCTGTGAACGCCGCTCTCAAGAGCGCCGCGGAAGGCCCCATGAAGGGCATCCTGCAATTCGTGGAAGAGGAGTTGGTCTCCAAAGACTTCACCGGCAATCCGCACTCGTCCATGGTGGACGCCGGGTTCACCAAAGTCATTGACGGGAACCTGGTGAAAATCGTCGCCTGGTACGACAACGAGTGGGGTTACTCGTGCCGCGTCCGCGACCTGATCGACTTCGTGGCGAAGAGCCTGTAAGAAAAAACGTCCGTGGTCCGTTGTCAGTTGTCCGTCGCCCGTCGTTCACCCTTGGATTTCAATTGACCTGGGACCTGGACTGGCCGACGGGCAACTGCGGGCTTACGCGGGCGGGGACCGCTTTTTACGTCAACCCTTTGAACGATGCTTTTGACCTGGGCCCAACGCCTACCTGCGCCCAACGGGCCCGACTGCAGACGGACGTAAAGCTGGCGTTCAGTCTGAAACGGACAACGGACTGCGGACAACCAACTATCACGAGCAACCGACGACGGGCCACGGACAACTGACAACTGACATTAGAGAAAGGAATTATCCATGTCAAAATCATCCATTCGTGATATAGACCTGAAAGGTAAGCGCGTCTTCATGCGCGTGGATTTCAACGTCCCGCTGAATGACGCTTCCCAGATCACCGATGACACCCGCATTCGCGCTTCGCTTCCCACCATCCAATACGCTCTGGGCCAGGGCGCGCGCTTGATTCTGGCTTCGCACCTTGGCAGGCCCAAGGGGAAACCCAATCCAAAGATGAGCCTGAGGCCTGTCGCCGAGCGCCTGTCGGAACTTCTCGGCAAGCCCGTGGCCTCCGCCGCGGACTGCGTGGGCCCGGAAGTGGAGAAGCAGGCCCAGGCGCTGAAGGACGGGGAAGTGTTGCTCCTCGAAAACGTGCGCTTCCACCCGGAAGAGGAAAAGAATGCGGCGGATTTCGCCTTGAAACTCGCGGCCCTGGCCGAGGTCTACGTCAATGACGCTTTCGGCACCGCGCATCGCGCCCATGCTTCCACTGAAGGCATCACTCATTTCCTTTCACCCTGCGCGGCCGGCATGCTGATGGAGAAGGAGCTTGAATATCTGGGGAAGGCGGTCGAGAACCCGGCGCGTCCCTATGTCGCGATCGTCGGCGGAGCCAAAGTCTCGGATAAGATCGAACTGCTCGAGAACTTCGCCAAACTCGCGGATACCGTGCTCATCGGCGGGGCCATGGCCTACACGTTCCTCAAGGCCGAGGGCGTGGAAGTGGGCCTGTCCAAGGTGGAAGACGACAAGCTGGAGAGCGCTCGGGAACTGCTGAAAGCTGCCAAAAGCAGTGGTAAGAAGTTCCTGCTGCCGATCGACCACGTGGTGGCCGAGAAATTCGACGCCAGCGCACCGGCGGAGATTGTAAACACGGTGAGCATTCCTGCCGACCGGATCGGGATGGACATCGGGCCCGCCACGCGCGCCCAGTACACCCAGGAAATCGCCGGGGCAAAGACCATCGTCTGGAACGGTCCCATGGGTGTTTTCGAGATGCCTCAGTTTGCACAGGGCACCCTGGCCATCGCTAAGGCAGTCGCCGCTTCCTTCGCAGTGTCGATCGTAGGCGGCGGAGATTCGGTGGCGGCAGTAAAGAAGATGGGCGTAGCAGACAAGATCAGCCACATCTCAACCGGCGGCGGCGCCTCGCTTGAATTCCTCTCCGGGCTCACGCTGCCCGGCGTAGCCGCTTTAACCGACAAGTAGGCAGTAGGCAGTCGGTAGCTGGCATCACGGACGGTGGCCGTTGGACTCGACACAACGTGTATCAGTTGGTGGCGTCAGAGGCCTTCGGGTCTACCAGTTGGCAAACAGGACGGCTGTTTGAACAGATGTGACACATTTGCGTGCGATTCAGGGTCGGTCAGCTTGCTGGTCATGACTGAGGATCACGAACGAGCGCGCGGAGTATTGGATTGTCTCAAATGCTGGATGGGTCCAATCGCCTCTGCGCGGGTCGTCAAACCCGAATAGGGATCGGAAACTTCGGTCGCAGGGCGCGGACTGCCTACTGCCGACTGCCTACTTTCAAAGAGGGACGGAAAACATGCGTAAACCCGTAATTGCTGGTAACTGGAAAATGTACAAGACCATCGCCGAGGCGGTGGATTTTATTGAGAAGATCAAGCCGGTGGCGGCGCAGGCCGGCCACTGCGAGGTGATTGTCGCGCCGCCCTTCACGGCGTTGGCCGCGTCTGCTGCTGCGGCAAAGGGCAGCAAAGTTTCGGTGGCGGCGCAGAACTGTCACTGGGACAAGGAAGGCGCGCACACCGGAGACATCTCGACCGTGATGCTCTGCGACGCCGGATGCACCCACGTGATTATCGGGCACTCGGAGCGCCGTCACGACTGCGGCGAAACCGACGAACAGGTGAACAAGAAGCTGAAGGCCGCGCTCGCCGCCGGGCTGACCCCGATCGTCTGCGTCGGTGAGACCCTGGCTGAACGGGAAAGCGGCGATACCGCGAAAGTCCTCGAGAGCCAGTTCGTGGGCGGAATAGCCGGATTGACCCCGGGGGACTTTTCCCGTATCATGATTGCGTACGAACCTGTGTGGGCCATCGGCACTGGACGCACCGCTACGCCTGAGATGGCGGCGGACGCGCATCGCCTGCTTCGCGGTTTGGCGCGGCGTCAGTTCGGCGAGCAAGCGGCGAACGGCGTCAGGATTCTATACGGCGGCAGCGTCAAACCGGAGAACGTAGGCGCGCTGATGGCGCAGGAAGAAATCGACGGGGCCCTGGTCGGCGGGGCGAGTCTAAAGGTCGATTCCTTTACGGCGCTGGTGAATTACCCGCGCGGCTGAGGCGGCCGGAGAGAGATTCCACAGCATGATTGCGGTTCTTCAGATCATTCACATCCTGTCCAGCATCCTGCTGATCGTCACGGTGCTGCTGCAGGGTGGCGAGAACGTTGATATCACGGCTGCTTTCGGCGGCGTGAGCCAGGCAGCTTTCGGGCCCCGCGGTTCCGTGACCCTGCTGGCAAAGATCACCTGGGGTTTGGCCGTAGTTTTTATCGTCACCTCCGTGACCCTGGCGATTCACGCCTCCAGGACTTCCTCGGGCTCTGTGCTGGAGCATGCGCCCGTCAAGTCGGCGCCCGTGACTCCGGCTTCCCCAGCGCCCGCGAGGCACGCGCCCGCAGCGCCGGCGAAGAAGTAGCAAGAACGTCGTCAGTTTTCAGTAATCAGTGATCAGTAAGCGCTCGCCGCGCATGCCACATCGAGCTTTGGAACTGAGAACTGACGACGGTGACTGAGACCTCCCTCTCGTGCGGAAGTGGCGGAATTGGCAGACGCACCAGCTTGAGGGGCTGACGGTCGCAAGACCGTGGGGGTTCGAGTCCCCCCTTCCGCACCACCTGTCAAGAAGTTTCTCGTAAAGTATGGCAAACCTAAGTCCCACAAGCAGTTGCGGGGTTTTTTGTTTTTAGTCTCCTGTCAAATGTCAGTGCGCCGCCCGTTCTATCCCAATGGTGCGTACACGGGACCTCGGAAAGAAGACTTGTTTCGCGGCCACTGCGTCTCGGCGTGGTTGCCTTCGACCGAAAGGGTCGCACCACGACGTCCAAGATGGGCGTACAATCATCCTGATTTGAAGACGAAGGCGGAGCTTACAGATGAGACGAATCGCCGGCGTTGTGATTACCCCGTTGCTCTTTTGTGTTCTTGGCGCAGGGGTGCCACGCACCCTGCGCGTGGATTATTACCACACCGGAAACGCGCACGAAGAATGGTTCAGCCTCGATCGCGTGGTTGTGGAGCCGCTGGAATGGCCGTGCAATCCGCACAAGGCCATTGATGAAAGCCATTTGGGAGACTACCTCTTCGAGGTGCGCGAGCAGAGCAGCGGAAAGTCATTGTACTCAAGGGGATTCAATTCCGTGTTTGGCGAGTGGAAGACGACGGAAGAAGCGCGGCACGGGAACCGGACCTTTTCCGAGTCGCTACGGTTTCCCACGCCGGACGCGATTGTGGAGGTTTCGCTGAACGAGCGCGGAGAGAACGGCTTTCATGAAGTGTGGAAAACAGTTGTAGATCCCAGGGATAAGTTCGTTGACCGTGCGCGCCCGTCGTCACCAGGGCCCCTGATGGAACTGCAAAAGATGGGAAACCCGGCGGGGAAAGTGGATTTGTTGGTGCTGGGTGATGGATACACGGCGGCGGAGCGAACGAAGTTTGAGAAAGACGCGAGTCGATTCATCGAGGCGCTTTTCGCAATCCCGCCATTTCGCGAGCACCGCACGGACTTCAATGTCTGGGGGCTGTGCCCGGCGGCGGAACAATCGGGCGTGTCGCGGCCCTCCAGCGGAATCTACCGAAGGTCGCCCGTCGGCGCTTCGTACGACACTTTTGGGACTGAGCGCTATGTGTTGACCATGGAAAATCGCACGCTGCGGGACGTGGCTTCGTTTGCACCGTATGAGTTCATCGAGATTTTGGTGAACGGAGAGACGTACGGAGGAGGCGGAATTTTCAATCAGTTCGCAACTGTGGCCATTGACAATCCGTGGTCGGCCTACGTGGGCGTGCACGAATTCGCGCACCACTTCGCTGGCCTGGCCGATGAATACTACACCTCAGACGTGGCCTATTTGCCCCCGGAGCACAAGACGGAGCCTTGGGAGCCAAACGTGACCGCGTTGCTCGATCCCGCAAATCTGAAGTGGCGAGACCTGCTCGCGCCAGGAATTCCCGTTCCCACGCCCTGGGAAAAGGACGAGTTCGACCGCTTCGAGCGCGACATTCAGAAGCAGCGTAAGGAACTCCGTGCCGCAGGCAAACCTGAAGCGAACATGGACGCCCTTTTCCGCCTGGAGCGCCAGAAGGAGGACGCCATGCTCGGCGCGCAGAAATACGCCGGGAAAGTTGGGGCATTCGAGGGCGCGAACTACGAGTCACAGGGCTGCTACCGTCCTGAGGTTGACTGCATCATGTTTACCCGCCATAGGTCGTTTTGTGCGGTCTGCCGACGCGCCATAGAACGCGTTATCGCCATGTACACGGACTGAAATCCACGCAACGACCACCCTCCCGTCTTCACCAGCCGTTGCCGCAAACTCATAAGCCATCGCTGGCTGATCGCCCCGTCCGATATATACGGTTATCCTATGAATGTTCCACGATGAGCGGCATGGGGCAGGGACGATTGACAGCAGCACCGATCTGCTGCGCCTCGATGTAATTGCGGCATAGCCTGGCATCCCTGAGGCCCAGCTCCCGGAGAAGCTCCGAGGCTCGGTGACAGATTTCGATCGAAGAATGGATGAGAAACTCTGTGCCCAGCCGAATATGTTTTGGGGAAGCGCTGCCACGGTCAACGATCCTTGAACTAGCCAGGACCACCTGGAATGAGACCCAGAGCCTTGTTGCAAGGTCTGCAAACCTCACCGCTTCGCATTGGCGGCTCGAAGCCAATCCTGTCTGCTGGCATTCCCGGCCTGACTTCCTCTCGCACCAAGCGTACACTTTCGGAAGCAAGTTGGAGGACCCGCCAACCCGGTCCCCATAGGGAACTCATGGAGCCACGGTCCGGCCCCGCAGCAACTTCCAGGTTATCGAGATGGGGAAGAACATCCCCGATGTCGCCGCGATCCTGGTCCAATAAATTTCTGGCGATGGCGAAGCGCAGAATCTCGGAGGCCCCCTCTCCGATGGTTAACAGCCGCGCGTCACGGTAATTCTGCTCGACTTTGTAATCCCGCATGTAACCGTAGCCGCCCATTATTTGGATCGCCTCGTCGGTGATCCGCAGGGCGGTTTCGGTCGCGAAGACTTTGGCCATGCAAGCTTGTACCTTGAAAGGCTTGGGCGCATCGGCAAGCCGGGCAGCGCTGCGCACTCCTTGCCATGCTGCCCACAGGCTCTCCTCCATGCGGGACAGCTTGGCCTGCGTAAGCGGCTGGTCAAAAAGCAATCCGTCGGCCACCTTCCGTTCTTTGGAGTAAACCGCAGCGCGCTCCAGCGAGTCCCGCGCCAAACCGAGGGCAAGAGCAGCGATCCCCACTCTTCCCCGCAAAAGGACCTGGCGAGCTACTTTGCCGCTGCTTCCAATAGGACCTAGAATAGCTTCATCGGTAACAAGAACATCCTCAAACTTGAGTGCTGCCGTGTCCGAACGCAACATGCCCATCTTGCCGTGGAGGGCCGTTCGCGCAATGCGCTCCTCGTTGCCACGGCTTTCGACAACGCAGGCGGTTATCCCGCCGTCCTTGCCATCGTCGCAGACGGCGCGGGCAAGCACCACGAACAAGCCGGCGTGGCGTCCGTTCGTAATGAAAGTCTTCTCGCCATTCAACTCCCAGCCCTCGGGTGTCCTCTCGAGCCTTGTTCTCATATCATGGAAAATATTGCTACCCGCCTGAGGCTCGGTGAGACACCACGCGCCAATATCTGTGCCGCTGGTCAGCCTCGGAAGGTATTTCCGTCTCTGCGTGTCGTTGCCACCTAGAAGAATATGCGTTGTCGCCAGAGATTCGTGTGCGGCGAGTGTGAGCGCCAACGAACCGTCACACGCTGCGATGCCCGCAATGATGGACAATATACCTTCCAGAGTTCCGCTCTGACCGCCATACTCGGCGGGAACGGCTGAGCCGACAAAACCATTGTTAGCTGCCAGCGAAATGAACCGCGCGGGGAATTCCTCTGCGCCAAGTCGGCTGAGGTAGGGTACAAGTTCGCGATCCCCAAACTCGCCTACAGACTTGGCTAAGAGAAAGAAGTCATCATCCTCATGGAGTTCGGCCAAAATTTGGCGTCCAGTCATTTATTCTCAGCCCCTGTTTATTTAGAGCTAGATCTCGGCCAAATGGTTCGATGTAGGCGGACGGCTTGCCGTCCCCGCAGTTCCGCTCGTCCCGACGTGGAGGGCAAGCCCTACCCCTGCACCGCCTCTGCAGGGGGCGACCGGATCGGGCAGTGGCGCAGTGAATCCTTCCGCGCCCGTCCTGTGAATGCGTACCGCCAGTTATGTAGCGAAAAGCCCCTACTTGTAATTATACACAACTTTCGGGCCTGTCGGAACATCACCTAAGAAAGTACAGTTGCGGCCAGATTTCGACCCAAGGAGGCTCATGGGCGGCTTTGCATGGCAACCGAGCGGCAGATATCTCAACCATTCAAGGGTGAGGAACTTCATGGATGTCCATGGAATCCGGACGTGGCAGGAACTTATCGGCCGATCGACCCTCAATATCGAATGGTTCTGGAACTCCGCCCTGGAGCATCTTGGAGTCGAGTGGTTCGAGAAATACACGAGCTTGTACGACGACTCCCGTGGGATGCCGTGGACCACCTGGTTTTCGGGGGGAAAGCTCAACATTGTTCATAACTGCCTCGACAGGCACATCCGAGATGGTCGAGGAGCGGCCACGGCTCTATGGTTTGAGTCGGATGACGGATCGCAAAGATCACTCAGTTATAACGAACTCTACGAGTCCGTAAACCGCCTTGCCGGGACGATCAAGCATCTGGGGGTTCGAAAGGGAGATCGGGTTGCGATGTGCATGCCCATTTCCCCCGAGGCTGTTATCGTGATGCTTGCCGCCCTTAAATTAGGGGCTGCCTGCATCCAAATACCGGCGCGAATCGCCGCGGAGGATATCGTCTTTCGCATCCAGCAGGCCCAGCCCCGTCTGCTTTTCGTCAATGACGGCTACCCGCGTGCCGGCAAGGTGATAAAGACCGAGGGCGTTTGCGAAGCAGTGCTGAATTCTGCGCCCTCGGTAGAGTGGGTCGTTGTCAACGAACGCACGGGTAACGGCCTGGCGCACCATCCGAAATGCCTGTCCTGGGACACGATCATGCATCGCTCACCAGCCGACGGCAATCTGGAGACCGAAATTGTCGATTCTGAACATCCGGCGCTGATTTTGTATAGCTCCGGTACAACCGGCAAGGCAAAAACGGTGGTTCACACTCATGCTGGAGCACTGGCGCAAGTCGCAAAAGAAATCGGTTATGTGTTTGATTGCCAAGGGAACGACGTTTTTTATTGGTTCACAAACCTCGGCTGGATGATGGCGCCCTGGGAGCTCATGGGAGCGCTTTTTTTCGGAGCTGCAGTAATTCTCTACGAGGGAACGCACCTGTTCCCGACGGCGCACCGTCTGTTTGAAATCATCGAAAAGTACGGGGTTTCCATCTTCGGTTGCACGCCTTCCGTCTTGCGAGAACTCGCCGGCTTGAAGGTGGATTCCAAGAGCCACGACCTTTCCACGCTTCGAATTCTTGGCTCGACCGGCAGTGTTCTTGATGCGGCAACCTGGGAGTGGTATTTCAGAACCTTTGGCCGCGAGCATTGTCCAATCATGAATATTTCGGGTGGGACGGAACTTATCGGCTGCATGCTTTCACCGCTGCCAGTTATGCCCCTGAAACCCTCCACGGTGGGCGGTCCGGGGTTAGGCATGGCTGTGGAGGTCGTCGACTCCGAAGGGAGGACCGTGCGCAATGGGACCGGTTACCTCGTATGCCGCAAACCGTTTCCCTCCATGACCCGCGGGTTCTTGGGGGACCCCAAGCTATTCCTCGAAAGCTATTTCCCGCATGGGCCTGACTGCTGGGTCCATGGAGACTTGGCCCGGGTCGATGCGGATGGGTATTGGTACTTGCTGGGCCGCAGCGACGACCTGATTGTTCACGGTGGCGTGAAGCACGATCCGGCCAAGCTCGAGGAACAACTCCTCGCATTCCCGGGCCCGCCGCGCATCCGAGAGGCAGTGGCCATCGGCGCCGAAGATGAAATCAAGGGAGAGCGAATCGTTTGCTTTGTGGTGCTCGGTTCGGACGCAGCGAAGCCGCCCGAAGGGTTCTGCGCGCGTCTCAAAGCTTACATCAAGCAAACTTACGATCCCTTGGCGCAGCCCGAAGAGATTCACGTGGTAAATGATCTTCCTATTAACTTGTCTGCAAAAATCCCGCGAAGTCTTATCCGCAGAGTTTATGAGGGAAAGCCTCCCGGCAACACTGCAGCCCTTGCTAATCCTGAAGCCATAGAAGAAATTCGTCGAGCGGCCGAACAAGCAAGGAGTGCGAAGAACCCCTGACGGAGTCTGTGTGGCAATTCCATGTCATTCCGAGGAGCCGAAGGCGACGAGGAATCTCGCAGTGCTCTAAACCGAAGTTCCCCTGACAATTAGGCCGAACTTCCGGGTCGAGCCTTGATTACGCAGAACTTGGCAGGATTGTGGTTTTTATTATGTTCCCATGTAAGTTCAAATATTCTACTTGACAATGGCTACTATTTATGAATAATAGCTCCCATGTACATCGAAACCGTTCCCAACCGCAACTCCCCGCCCGCCATCCTCCTCCGCGAAGGCTGGCGGGAGGGCCGGAAAACCCGCAAACGGACCTTGGCCAATCTCTCCGATTGGCCGCAACCCCAGATCGAAACCTTGC
>CAVROP010000068.1:0-11126 GCA_963722675.1 uncultured Acidobacteriota bacterium | reverse complement strand
CGGTCTGCGTGACAGCCCTCGAGACCATCGATAGGGCCATCCAAATCGCATCGCTTCCCGGCGTCATCCTGGTCTCCTATGGAGACATGCTGCGCGTGCCGGGCTCGCATTCCGATCTTTTTCACGTGAAAGCGGCCGGAGGCGACGTGCGGGTTGCTTACTCACCGATGGAGGCGCTCAAAGTCGCGCGAGCTAACCCTCAGCGCAAGGTGGTGTTCCTGGGAATTGGCTTCGAGACCACCGCACCTGCTAACGCCATGGCGGTCTGGCAGGGGGCGCGGGAGGGCCTGGGGAATTTCTCCATGCTGGCTTCGCATTTCCTCGTACCGCCCGCGATTCGCATGCTGCTCGAGTCCCCGAGGAACCGTGTCCAGGGATTTATCGCTCCGGGCCACGTCTGCACGGTCATGGGCTACCGCCAGTATGACGAACTCTCCCGTAAGTATCGCGTCCCAATCGTGGTGGGCGGCTTTGAACCTGTGGATCTGCTCGAGGCGATTTCAATGCTGGTGGCCCAGCTTGAACAGGGACGGGCGGAGGTTGAAAACCAATATGTCCGCTCGGTGGCTTGCGAGGGAAATCGCCCTGCTCAGGAGCTGATGGAGAAAGTGTTCGAAGTATGCGACCGCAAATGGAGAGGGATTGGGTTGATCCCTCAAAGCGGGTTGCGCTTGAGAGCGGAATTCGCGGCGCACGACGCGGAGAGGATCTTCGATGTTGCGGCCACGACGACGGAGGAACCGGTTGAGTGCATCAGCGCCCTGGTGCTGCAAGGCCTGAAAAAGCCGGTTGACTGTCCCGCTTTTGCCGTGCGCTGTACGCCTGAGACGCCGTTGGGCGCGCCTATGGTCTCGGGCGAAGGCGCCTGCGCAGCGTACTATCAGTACCGGCGTCCGACCGGGAAGTAGCGCCCCGACCTGTCGGGGCACGTGCCGACCCTTCGCTTCGCTCAGGGCAGGCTCTGAAGGTCGGCGCTACGCAAGGTCGGAAAGGTTAAGCGTGCCAGATGATCGAAGCCCGCTCGAAGTCCCACCTGCCCGGCGCCCTTGCCTGCGGGGGATAAGATCCTGCTCGGTCACGGCAGCGGTGGACGTCTGAGCGCTGCCCTCTTGCGGGATGTCTTTCTTCCGGCGTTTCAGAATCCTGCCTTGGCCAAGCTTAATGACCAAGCGATCGTTGAAGTTGAGGGCGTGCGTTTGGCATTCACGACGGATTCGTTCGTCGTCAAGCCACTGTTCTTTCCCGGAGGCGACATCGGTTCGTTGGCCGTGTACGGCACCGTGAACGACCTTGCCATGGGTGGCGCGCAACCGCTCTTCCTCAGCGCCGGATTCATCATTGAGGAGGGACTGCCGCTCGAAACGTTGCGGCGAGTTGTCGGGTCGTTGCGGGCGGCAGCCGAAGCGGCTGGGGTAGAAGTGGTGACTGGCGACACGAAAGTCGTCGAGAAGGGAAAAGGGGACGGCCTCTTTATTAACACTTCGGGAATCGGGCGCGTTCCGGCAGGAGTGAACCTGTCCGCTGACCAGGCGCGGCCCGGCGATAGTATTCTGCTCAGCGGCACGCTTGGCGATCACGGCATTGCCATTCTCTCGCAGCGTGAGGGACTGGAGTTCGAGACGCCCATCGCGAGCGACGCCGCCCCGTTGCACTCCTTGGTTGCGGCGATGCTCGAGGTTACGCATTCCATTCGATGTCTCCGCGACCCTACCCGAGGCGGCCTTTCGAGCACCTTGAACGAGTTCGCGGCCCAGTCGCGTGTGGGAATCGCGATTGAAGAATCCGCCATACCCATTCGCGAGGAGGTGAAAGGCGCCTGCGAGTTGCTGGGGCTGGACCCGCTTTACGTGGCGAACGAGGGGAAACTCGTGGCCGTCGTAGCGCCTGCGGAGGCCGAACGGGTCTTGGGAGCAATGCGTAGCCACCCCCAGGGCGCGAACGCTCGCCTGATCGGAAAGGTGGTGGATGCTCATCCTGGCGTCGTCACCATGCGAACTTGCCTAGGCACTTCCCGTATTGTCGATATGCTGGCCGGCGACCAGTTGCCGAGGATCTGTTAGGGAATAGGGAACAGGGAATAGGGAACAGGGAATAGGGAATAGAGAACACGAGAGAGGCCTGTTCCCTGTCACCTGATCCCCGGTCACCTGTTCCCTGTAACCTGTTCCCTATTCCCTGCTTTTCCATGCACGAACTGAGCATTGCCAACTCGATTCTGGAAGCGGTACGCAAGGAGCGCGAACGGCTGAACGGCGCGCGGGTAACCAAGGTGGGCGTGCGCATCGGCGAGTTGGCAGGCGTGGATCCGGAGGCGCTCAGTTTCGGGTTTGAGGTTTTAGTCAAAGACACTGACTTCGAGCCACTGCCCCTGGCCATCGAGTCTGTTCCGCGCCGCCATGAATGCTCGCGCTGCCGGCACGTCTTTACGGTAGTGGATTACCGGATGGATTGCCCCGCCTGCGGCTCGACCGATACTCGCTGTATCGGCGGCGACGAACTCGAGTTGGCATACCTTGAAGTGGAGGAGTCATGAGCCGCTTGCCGCTTGAACAGAAGGTCCTGAGTGAGAACGACCGCATCGCCCAGCGGTTGCGGGAACGTTTCCTGGCGCGAGGACTTTTCTGCTTGAACTTCATCAGTTCGCCCGGGGCAGGGAAGACGTCGCTGCTCGAGCGTACCCTCGAGCGCTTTCCCACCGGCGAGCGGGTGGCGCTGCTGACGGGCGATATCCAGACCGACAACGATGCGAAGAGATTGGCTCGATTCGGCTTCCCGGTGAAACAGATCACCACCGGAGGAACATGCCACCTGGATGCGCGCATGATCGAGCGGGCGCTCGAGGACTGGCCGCTCGAGTCTCTCGATATGCTGCTGATTGAAAACGTGGGCAACCTGGTGTGCCCGTCGAGCTACGACCTTGGCGAAGCAGCGAAAGTGGTCGTGCTCAGTGCGGCGGAAGGCGAAGACAAACCTCTCAAGTACCCTGCCATTTTCTTCAAAGCC
The DNA here is from genome assembly GCA_963722675.1 of uncultured Acidobacteriota bacterium. GTDB lineage: Bacteria > Acidobacteriota > Terriglobia > UBA7540 > UBA7540 > CAVROP01. The sequence goes on along the minus strand of CAVROP010000068.1, from coordinate 8,123 downwards.
GAGCTCTTGATCCTGAATAAGACCGACCTGCTCCCTTACGTCTCTTTCGACCTCGCCCAGGCGCGCGCCAATGCCCTTCAGGTGCATCCGGGCATGGAGATTGTTGAACTCTCCTGCAAGACCGGCGCTGGCTTCGACGATTGGATGAAATGGCTGGCGAGACGCCGCGGGTCGGCCAAAGCCGGCACGATGCCGGTCTCGGGCCGAGTATGAAGCGGGAAGGAATTCTCAGTCGAGTGGCACGAGCAAATTGAAAGCGCGGTTCCTCCGCCACCGATAGGACCGAAAATCGCTGTCGAGCGTGAGAATGTCCCCCGTGTCCAGCTCTTCGGCAAGCTGAATCAGACACGCATCCGCAAAGTCCGCAGCAACATCGCGATACTTGCGAAGCGTGCTGCGCACAGCCGCCGCGCTGCGAGAAATCTGAAACGGAACCTGAAAGACTCCCCGCGCCACGTTCTCAAGGATTGTCTCGGCGGCTCCGGAAAGTCCACGCAGCAGGTAGCAACTCTCCGCAATCACCGCCTCGCAGGTGACAAGCGGTCGCTCGAGTCCCCGCATGGCCTCGGAGCAGGCGGCATGGTATCTCTCATTTCGGTCCAGCAGCGCCACAATGACACCCGTGTCCAAGAGTACGGGCTTCATCGGCCAAAACCCTTAAGGTGCTTTTTGTTGGAACCCAAATCGGGAATACCTGAGGCAAAGCGTCCTACGCCGATCACTCGTTGCACCGTTGGTGTGCCCCGGCACGCGGAAAGCAATTGAACGCTCTCGCGGATGACGCGCGATGGGCTCCAGCCGGTAATACGAACAATCCGATCCACAGCCGCTTGGGAGCGGCGGTCGAGGCGAGCTTGTACAGTCGCTTTCATACAAACAGTGTAACACAACTTGCGCAACGTGATACAGCATGGGGCGCCGTCCGCATATGAAGAATTGACAGAACGTGCCCGCTGCCTACTGCCTACTGCCCACTGCCTGTTCGCTCAGTGGCTCGTTCTCGAGTGGGCCTTTCCTCCTGCGGCAGGAACGATATGCCGGAGCAGCCACAGCAGCAAGCATCCCATCGCTGCTCCAAACAAAGTGCCCAGTCCCAGGCCAAAGGTAATGTGGCCGAAGATATGCGCCAAAGGGCCGGCGCGGGGTGAATACTCCGGCAGGCTGTAGACGTTTAAAGTGTTTGTCAAAGCGGAGAAGGCGATGGCGCCGCAGATGAGAAACTGCGAGCAGAGTTCCAGCAGGAAGGCGGCCACCAGAACGTTGCCGTAACTGCCAAATGTCTTGAAGTGAATCAGCAGGACGGCAAGTAGGATCGAGGCGGAGCCGGCCACGGTCACACTCGCCATGCGGACAATTGCGGGCGGCGCGCCTGCCTTATCCATGATCAAGCGAAGCAACCACACCGCCGTGATCAACCCGAACAGGGGCATCAAAAGGCGAATGTGTTCTCGTAATCCCTGCCCGCCGATTCTCATAGCCACTCCTTCTGCGATGAGCGCTGTGCCTTCCAACTGCCTACTGCCTACTGCCTACTCCTGCCCGCGCCGCCCGAATCAAAAGCAGCGTCATGTCGTCTTCCAATTCCTCGCCTGACCAGTCGCGCACCGCCTCCAAAACGTGTTGGCGGATTTGGTCCAAAGGTTTCTCGGCGTGCTGGTTGAGGACGGCTTCCAGCCTCGCCGCGCCAAACTCTCTCTCTGAGCTTTCGCCGGCTTCGGTTATTCCGTCGGAATAAAGGGCCATCACGTCGCCGGGCTGAAGAACGATCCTGCCCACTTCGAAGTCCGTGCCCGGAAACAGCCCGAGCGGGGGGCCGCCGGCGTGAAGCTGCTCGCCGGAGCGTGATCCCAACAGGATGGGCGCGGGATGGCCGGCATTGACATAGGTGAGGCTACGGTCGCGCACGCTCCACTCCGCAAAGAACGCGGTTGCGAACTGCGTGCCGTCGGTGACACGGTGAAGCTGGCGGTTGAGCTGGGAACAGAGCTCCCCAGCCGGGTGGCCGGCGTCGTAAAGGGTTCGAAGCACGGCGTGGACGTTGGACATCAGGATGGCCGCCGAGATTCCTTTGCCGCTGATGTCGGCGATGGCGAAAGCCAGGCGGCCGCCGGAGCGTTGCAGGACGTCATAGTAATCTCCGCCAATTCCCCGCGCGGGAACACACACGGCGGAGAACTCGAGGCCGCCGTCGGCTGGAAATTGCTTCGGAAAAAGCGCCTGCTGGACCTCCAGAGCGAAGTTCAGTTCCGCTTCCTTGCGCGCCAGTTCGTGGCGACTGGCGCGTAATTCGAGTTGCACGCGATAAAGCACCATCCCCAGAATCGCGGCAGCCGTAGTTCCCGCGAACGTCAGGCCGAACGTCGCGTAGGTGGACATGGCGATGTAGCCACGGCCGACGTAGAGCAGCAGCCCTGCTCCCACCAGGAAAACCAGAAGGTAGAGGCGGTCGCGCATGGTTGGATACAGTCTGACTTAAGTTTGAGAGCATGGCAAGTGTCTGCTGCCCGCCTTGTCTGGTGCCCGCCTTATCCGGAGGCGGGACGTCGGGCTCTTTCGAATCGATCGACGCACGAAGAGACGGTTTCACGCAAAGGCGCAAAGCACGCAAAGACCGCAAAGCAAGAAAATCGAGATCGCATCCATTTGCGCCTTTCGCCCGGTGCATCACCTGTGTTAAGTTTCTCGATTCTGGTTCCTGACTTCTGACTCCTGTCTCCTGAATTGAGGCGAAACCGAGAATGATCTTTCCTTTCGAAGGTCGAGTTCGCTGGCTCTTGATCGTATGGATTTTCGTGATGAGCTCGGTAGGGTTTCTGGACCGCGTCAACATTTCCATCGCCAGCGAGTATATTGTCAGGGAATATCATCTTACGAATATCCAGCTTGGTTACATTTTCAGCGCCTTCGTCTTTGGGTATGCGTTATGTCAAGCTCCGGGCGGGCGCATCAGCGATCGGTTCGGGGCGCGGCGGGTGATCACCCTCGCCACCCTTTGGTGGGCAGTGTTCACGAGCCTGGCGACGGCCATTCCCCGGAATATTGCCCACGTGGTCGCGGCATTTATCGCCGTGAGATTCATGTTGGGCGTCGGCGAGTCGGTGATCTACCCGGCTTCCAATCGCGTGGTGGCCAAGTGGATTCCCACTCATGAGCGCGGCAGGGCCAATGGCGTGATCTTCGCCGGAGTGGGCGCAGGCGCTGCGGTCACGCCTCCGTTGATTACTTACATCATGCTGCGTGGCGGTTGGCGGCTTTCTTTCTGGGTGAGCGCTCTGATCGGCGTCGCCGCCGGCATGGTGTGGCTGTGGCTGGCGCGAGACAATCCGGAAGATCACCCCTGGGTGGGCCAGCGTGAGATGGGCGTCATTCGCTCCGGCTTGCCCAATGCGGAAGATCAACCGAAAGGGATGCTGCCCTGGAGAAGCATCCTGGGTTGCAAGGATTTCCTGCTGGTCACGTACAGTTATTTCTGTTACGGCTATGTGGCCTATATCTTCTTCACTTGGTTCTTCCGCTACCTCTCCACCGTGCGCGGGCTGAATCTGCGGGAGAGTTCGTACTTCACAACCCTTCCATTCATCGCCATGGCAGTGTGTTCGCCGCTGGGCGGAGTCATCAGCGATCGGATTACGCGCCTCTACGGCAAGCGTTGGGGAAGGTGTGGCGTTTCCGTGGTTGGCATAGGACTTTCCGCCGTGTTCGTGGCATCCGGTGCTTACGTCGCTAGTCCCAGGCTGGCCAGCGTTGTTCTGGCGGGTGGGGCAGGTGCGCTCTATATATCCCAGAGCACATTTTGGTCGGTCACAGCGGATATCGCGGGGGAGTCTGCCGGCGCCGTATCCGGAGTGATGAACATGGGCGCCCAGATCGGAAGTACGGTTACCGCCACGCTCACACCTCTGATCGCGTCGCGTTTTGGCTGGGAAGCGTCATTCGGAGTGGCCGGTTTCCTCTGCGCCACCGGAGCGCTGGCCTGGCTGTGGGTTGATCCCAATCGCAAGCTGACGCCAACAGACTGACCGTCATTCATCCCCTTGCAACTGGGTACTTTGCTAGTAGGGAATCTCCACGGTGCGGTTCAGCGCCGTCATCCGGGCGGAACCGATTTCGTAAACCACCACACGCAGAGCGTAATTTCCTCCGTTGACTTTCAGTTGCGCCCGCATGAACAGTCCGGCGCTTAGAAGGCGGGCGAGGGTTGCGTCGCGCAACATCAAGCGGAGTTCCCTCTGCGTCCCATCCACCAGGTTGCCATCGCGATCGAAGGCGACGCAGACCATTTTCAGACTCAGCCGATTGCGGTCGCCTTCCTTGTGGAACCGAAGAGCGCGCGCATCGATGCGCGCCGTGATGCCAAGCTGGGCTTTCGTGTCGCTCAGCTTGAAGAATTGGGTGTGAACTTCGACAGGGAATTCCAGGTACTCCTCGCGGGCAAAGACGGCGTCCTCGATTTCCTGCTTGGCACGTTCTTCGGGGTGGAGTTGCTGGTTGGGAGCGAAGTAGCCGTTGCGGGCTTGTACGCTCAGGCCCTTGCCGTTCACCAGTTCGACTTTCAGCTTGTGGAACTTGCCGTCGTATTTCAGGTTCGGTGGCGAGAACGCAAGCAGGTAAGAAAGCCCCGGCAGTGCACCCGCTAGGCGGAACCCTCCATCGTAGTCGTTGGTATTGTATACGAATGTGCCCCCGGTATCTTGAGCGACTTCGGCCATGACATCCCGATTCAACTGCTTACCTGTGCTACGGTACCCGAACTGTTCCGCGGACAGAGTCGGATTGATTCCAGGTGAAAGGGCGTCATTCTCGGAGACTTCTCCGCCCGGGATATTCACCCACAGGCCGCGGGCGTCGAGTGCGCTGATGACCACGTGCTCGCGCAGGGCGCGGCCGGTTAGCTCGTCGAGGTCGGCGTGGATGCCGTAAGCCAGAAACCCCTGGGAGAGCCATAGGACGCTTCTCTGGCCCGGCAGCGAACCCATGCGGCGCACCAGGTCCGTGAGGACTTGTACGGACTGCCGGGACTGGATCTGGTCGTTTAGCCAGGCAACACGGGCTGCTTCCACTGCCTGTTGTTGTGCATTGGGACAGAACTTGGGGTCGCAGTTACAGGCGCAGCAGAAGACCTCCCAGGTCGCGATATTGAGCATTGTGTTGTCGTGCATCTCGTCGATCAGGTAGGCCTCATAAGGTGTGAGCGGTGGGCACTCGTTCTTGGGCGCGACATTTCGCGGATGAGGCCGCAGGTTGGCAAGGGCCTCGTGCAGCTTCGTCCGGTCGTCGGTGAAGTCGAGATCTCCAAGGCCTGAAGATGTGAAGACGCCCGCGCGGTCCGCCGGCTCGAGTGAGGAGTCGATGTATTTCTCCGCCGCCGCGCGTAGCTGGCGCATATCCTCGAACGTCAGCACGAGGTCGTCGAAAAAGAAGGCCACGTAGCGCTGGGGCAGTACGGGCGCCGGCCCGGCCTCGGTGGTTTCGGCGGGCTTGGCGGGTGCGGCCGCAGGGGGAGGCGCTTCCCTCCCTGAAGGGGACTTGTAGTTCTCAACTTTGAAGAGCGTCACGCTCTGCGGCTTGCCGTTGTCTAAGAGGCGGAAGTCGTCCTTGGTAAGACCACCGACGGCCTTGCCGTCCTTGTCACGCACCACCACGCGCACCAAAACTTCGTTCCGCTGCGCCCGGACGGTAAAGGTGGGTGTCGTCTCCTCGCTTTTGATCTCCGGAGGTTCCTGATTTTGGAGGGCCGGAGCGGGGCCGATGAACCAGATGCCGGCGATGCCTGACAGGAGCAACCCGATGAACAGCGGTCGCGTCAACTTCGCTGGAACTTTCATTTTGTCACCCGGCAGGCCGGTCGCCTCTGGATTGTAGGGGCGGCCCTTGTGGCCGCGCTCGTGCAACCACAAGGGTTGCCCCTACGAGGTTTACTTGTCCAGTTGCCGGGCCAGATAATCCGTCAGCCCAAGTTCTTTGATCAGGCCCAGTTGGGTTTCGAGGTAGTCCACGTGGCGTTCTTCGTCGCGTAAATTCGCCAGCAGCAGGTCAGCACTGCCCTGGTCTCCGGCCTTGGTGCAGGTGGCGTATCCCTTGTTGTAGCTCACAATGGCCGTGTGCTCGCCTTTGAGGTCAATCGTGAACTGATCGCTGACATCCTTGCCCGATTCGATTTTGGGAAATGTCTGTACGTCCGGCGTGCCTTCCAGGAAGAGAATGCGTTCAATCAACTTCTCGGCATGTTGCATCTCTTCGATGGCGCGCTTCTTGGTAAAGGCGCCAAGCGGTTTGTAGCCCCAGTTGTCGCACATTTCGGCGTGCAGGATGTATTGGACGGCGGCGCCCAGTTCTTCGGTCAGCGCTCCGGCTAGAACTTCCAGTACCTCGGATTTGCCCTTCATGGCTTATTGGCTCCTTGAGATGAATGACGAACTATGCGGTTGTGAGTGGCTTGCATGCTGCCAAGTTTCTGGCCCCGTCAAGGGGACGGAGTCGAGGCGTTTACCGAACGGACGGTGCGTGACACGACGTTGGGCTTCTGCCTCTCGGCTTCGGGTCCTTGTGCGAGGGCTCTTATCCCACCACTTTTCAAGGGCTGTGTCAAGAGATCGCTAAGTCCCAACCCTCGAGCAAAGAGGTCGCATTCGCGGGAAAGGGGGCCCCGAGACTGGGGCCCCGAATTTGGGCAATTTGGCAAGACTAGCTGGGAATGACAAGCATTTGACGATGGTGTCGACAATATGTCTGTACACTTTTGCTCACTTTGCTATCTTTGCTTTAATACACTCTTAGGACACTATCCTTGCCCAAATTATGGTGGAGTTTGATCTAAAGGCAGCTTTGCGCCGCCACAATTTCGACCTGAGACAGACCCTCGCCTACGTGGCGCCTGACCCGAATGCACTGCCGATCCCGCTCTCCAGGGTCAGCAAGGTGGTTTCCGACTCCGCGGGGCGGGGCCGTCGCTACGAGTACGCGGCAAGAGGGAGCGGGCTGTCTCGCTTGACTTCGACGGGGCTGGGTTCTAGAGTAGGCGTGACTGATTTGATGGCACCTGTCCTGGGAGTGCGCAGACGGTTCTGAACTCCCTCGAGACCGCGAGGCTGGCTCATGTTGCTCTTTGCCGGGTTATCAGCGTTTGCTGTGTTTCTAGGCCTTGCCTCCATCGGCTTCTTCTTCCTGGTGGTGAGCTTCGTATCCGGGGAGTTGTTCGACCACGGCGACCTGGCAGGCCACGATGCCGACTTCCACGGTGACGTGCACGGGGGCGCAGGAGTCAGCATCTTTAGTTCTCGCATTCTCAGTGTTTTCGTGACGGCTTTTGGCGGCTTTGGGGCGATTGGCATCCATTTGGGCCACAGTATAGAGATCAGCACGGCGATGGGCGTTGCCGGGGGCTTGGTTTTTGGCACCATCATTTACCTTTTCGCGAGTTTCCTTTACAGCCAACAGGCGTCCAGCGAGGTCCGGGTCAGCGATCTGGCAGGGAATACGGCACAGGTCAGCGTGAGCATTCCAAAAGCCGGCATCGGACAAGTCCGCTGCAGGCTGGGCGAGAGTGTGGTGGACAAGATCGCGCGCTCGCAGGACGGGGAACCGATTCCCGCCAATACCCTGGTGAAGATCGAAGCCGTAGTGGGTGAGACCGCGTATCGTCCGGCGAGCGGAGCAGGGCGGCAAATCGGAAACTGGAAACTAGAAGTGGGAAACTGGAAAATAGAAAATGGAATCTTGAGGTCCCGGCGCGCTCGATCCGCGACAAGCTAGCTCCAGCCGTTCGCTGGTTTCGATTTTCCATTTTCGAGTTTCTAATTTCCAGTTTTGAACTGGGGGAGATGTCATGAGCATGATTACGCAGTTTTTCGTTCCCATCATTGTGATGTGTGTGCTTTTGGCCCTGATAGTGGCCATGGCGCTTTTCAGCCGGAACTACCTGAAAGTGCCGCCCAACGCGGTGGCGGTGTTCAGCGGTCGCAAACGGAAGACGAGCGACGGGAAAATCGTGGGCTACCGCATGATCAAGGGCGGAGCGGCCTTTCGCTACCCCCTCCTCGAGCAGGTGGACTACCTGTCGCTGAACGTATTCACGATTCCGCTCGAGATCAAGCGGGCGTACACCAAGCAAGGCGTGCCCATCT
>CAVROP010000067.1:0-20917 GCA_963722675.1 uncultured Acidobacteriota bacterium | reverse complement strand
AGAAGATCACGGCGGATCTGGCGCAGCAAATCGGCCAGCGGCTGGGCGTGAAGGCTTACCTGTCCGGAAGAATTGCTCCGCTGGGAAACTCTTACGTGGTTTCCATCGAGGCCGTGAATTGCGCCAACGGGGAGGTTTTTGCGCGCGCACAGCAGACCGCCAATGACAAGGCGGAAGTCCTGAAAGCGGTGTCCGCCGCCGCCACCGAACTGCGCTCTCCTCTGGGCGAGTCGATGGCCTCGATCCAGAAGCTCTCCACGCCCTACACCAATGTGACCACCTCGTCACTGCAGGCGTTTCATGCCTTCTCGCTCGGCGAGGACGAGCACCGCACGGGCCACGATCTTCCGCAGGCGGAAGCCTTTTATCAGCAAGCCGTTCGTCTTGACTCCAGCTTCGCCATGGCATTCGCGCGCCTCGGGGTGGTTTACAGCAACGTGGGCGCCGTGGCGAAGGGACTGGATTATTTGAAAAAGGCCTATGACCTTCGCCAGCACGTTACCGAGCGCGAGCGCATGTATATCGAATCGCAGTACGCAAATTTACAAGGAGATTTGCCCAAGGCGCTCGAAACTTACCAGCTATTCGTGGACACTTATCCGCGCGACGCCGCCGCCTGGAACAATATGGCCATCGTTTATGCCAGCCTGGGCGATTTCGAAAGGGCGGCCGAGGGTTTCAAGAAGACCTGGGAGATCGCCAAGTGGGATAACGTCGCTGCCGATAACGTCGCCGGCACCCTGTTTTCCATCGACAAGCTGGACGAGGGCGAGAAGTACCTGAAAGAGGCTTTGGCGCAGGGAACAGATAGCGACACGATTTACCGGTCGAACCTTATGACGGACGATTTCCTGCGCGGCCGCTCCGATTGGAGCCGGCAGCTCGACTGGGCCGCCGGCCAGACGGATGGGTTCTCGGTTGAATCCGTTGCCGCCATCATCTACTTTGACCAGGGCCAATTGCGCCAGGCCGACCAGCATTGGACGCATGCCGGCGAGCGAATGGAACAGCAACATCTCACCGATTCGGCCGGCGGCGTGTACGCCGTACAGGCACTCCACCATGCCCTTGTCGGCGATTGCAGCGGCGCCCGCGATGCCGCGCATCAGGCGCTCAACGTCGATCGTTCCGTAGTTACCGTTCCGAATACTGCCCTGACGCTTGCCCTTTGTGGCGAAGGCCCGCCGGCCCTGGCGGAAATCGAACGGCTTGCCGCTGAACAGCCAATGAACACCCTGGTAAATGAAGTCTATCTCCGCGAGGTGAAAGCGGCCACGGCGCTCGTGCAGCACAAGAACGACGAAGTAGCGCGCATGCTCGACCCGGCCACTCCGTATCTCCTGGTATCCAAAGCTCCACAAATGCTCGGCCTCGCCGCCCTCGACGCGCACCGACCCCCAGCAGGCGGTAAAAGCCTTCAGCACCGGGTTGCGGTATCGCGCCGTCGGCCTGCAGGAAACCTCCGCCGGCAACCTCCAGATCCCCGATTACGCCCTGTCGCTGCTGGGTACGGCCCGCGCCCAGGCGCAGTTTGATAAGGCGGCGGCGATCAAAAGCTACCAGCAATTGCTGCAAATCTGGAAGAACGCGGATTCTGACTTTGGCCCCGCCGTGGAAGCCAGGAAAGAACTGGCCGAGCTAAGCAAGTAGACAGAGCGATCCCTTTCTGCGCGGGAACGCGCACCCACAGGCTCGCACCGCAGCGCCGCGCCGCCGCGCTCGCTGGCGACAAAGACATAGCCGTATCGCCTACCAGGAGGTCTTCAACCTCTGGAGAGACGCCGACCCCGACATCTCCATCCTGAAAAAAGCCAAGGCGGAATACGCAAAGCTGCAGTAATTCCAACGCTTAGGCCTTGAAAACAGACAGTTACTCAACCGTTCGCCGGTCATAATAAGAAGCGAACTTCGCAACCGCTAATGAACGCCTCTCGGGATTGGTCCTGAGTAACGGCGTAGTGTAGACCTACCACAATTCAATTTGACGGTATGTCGAAAATAACCGGCCAATCTTTTTAATCACGCCTCTGAGCGCTGTGGCTGAGAAGCGTTTATTCTTCTCCAGTTGGGATTTTTCTCTTCAGGAGGAGGGGCTCCGCTTCCGGCTGAGATCTTGGCGGGTCAACGCCGGGAGTGAGCCCCCATGAACTACGATTCTGTTTATCCCACTTTCTGCTCCGACACACAAGCTCGAAACTGACTGGGCTTGCAACAGCGAGAACGTCATGTTGCGGCGATGCCCGGTTTGCGAATGCGATTCGATCATCGGCCACGGCCGCCGGCGCAAGCAGGCGCACGATGAACATCACGACTGGATTGGGATTCGGCGCGGCCTTTGCCCTGGGTGCGGAAAGACCTTCACCCTGCTTCCCCTGCTCTCTCCCCCCTACACGCACTACAGCTTGCTGGCTCGCGCTCAAGCGCTCCGCCGACACTTCCTGGAGCACTGTTCGTGGGAAGAGGCAACGCCTACGCTGAAGGACCCTGATCGGGTGCCCGATCGCCGGATACTTCGCCTGATCCAGAAATGGCTGAAGGCAGGAGTTTCGGAAGACGGTCGGTGGTCGGAGACGAAGTTGGGTACGCCGCAGGGAGCAGTCGCTTCACCACTTCTCGCTAACGTCTACCTGCACTACGTTTTCGACCACTGGGTGGAGGCTTGGCGCAAGAAAATCGCGAAGGGCGATGTAGTTGTCGTCCGCTACGCAGATGATCTTGTGGTGGGCTTCCAATATCGAACGGAAGCCGAGCGGTTCTGGCGAGAGTTTCGGGAACGCCTGGCCAAGTCCGGTCTGGAATTACCTGCGGACAAGACACGACTGATCGAGTTCGGGCGGTTCGCCGCTCGCGACCGAAAACGGCGTGGAGAGGGAAAACCGGAAACCTTCACGTTCTTGCGTTTCACTCACTTCTGCGGGCAGCGCCACAGCAACGGAGCCTTCATCGTCTGGCGGATCACGGCGAAGAAGCGGATGGTCGCGAAGCTCAAAGCTATCAAGGCCGAGCTTCAACGCCGGAAGCATCGTCGCACGACCGAAGTCGGTGCTTGGCTTCGTCAAGCGGTGCTGGGCTACTACCAATACCATGCCGTTCCAGGCAACACGCCTCCGTTGCGCATCTTTACCCGACGCGTTTGTCGGTTGTGGCGGAGCGTTTTGGTCCGCCGCAGTCAACGCTCCCAGGTGCGATGGGCTCGTCTCACCCTTTTGTTGAACCGCTGGATTCCACGCCCTCGCGTTCTGCACCCTTGCCCGATGGCCCGCTTTGCCGCTCGACATCCCTGGTAAGAGCCGTATGGTGCAGTGAAGCTAGTCGATGTTCTAGCGGGTGCAAGTCCCGCCCGTGCAGATTGCCCAGTTGGCACGGTAGTGATACCCGGCGGCGGGGCGGATGACCAAACCGTCGGAAGCCCGGAAGTAAACGCTCTCTCGATGGCTGGGTGCGAATCCGGTCTGCTCCGACAAGGAGAGCTAGCAAAACAACAGGTCGTAGCGCAAGCGAACCGTAGTTAAGCCTCGAAAACTTACCCCCTCATTCGGATCGGAGTGTGAGGGTGAAGGGAATGCCGAAACTGTCATACGGAGGTGAAGGCTAGTATCTTCGGTGAAGTACTGGGTACAAGCAGCCAAAGAGTTCCCCGTGGTCGTAGAGGACGACATGTTGCGAAAGAGCATCGATGAAAGCTCAGAACCACTCGCGGGTCGCCTAGGCCTGCACCAGGCAGGCACAGCGAAGATATTTCGTATAAACCGCAATGCGGCGAAGTCGGGATGTGCCGGCGAGTGGGGCGGATGGGGCCAGTTAAGCGAGGATGGGTCGGGACAGTATAACCCGGACCGGAGCGAGGGCCCCTGGGGTAGAGCGGGATACCGCTCGCGCGGAGGTGCTGGATAAGCCCCATCGTCCCTGACACTGAGCAGGGAAACTCCGATGGAGGCCGAACGGCACGAAGGACGATGGCAAACCCGTGCGCGGGAAAGGCCTCGTCTGATAATCCGGCCTTTAAGCCGTACCGGGGAAAACCCGCCGTACGGAATTTTAGGGGAGGCAATGGAAACGTCGGCATCATTCGAAGCCCGGTCCGCGCCATTGTCTTACCCGACCGTAAACGCGCTTGTACGGATCTGTGCGGGGGGCGATCAGCAATGGTCGTCCCTACCGCGACAATTAGACAAAGGCAGTCGAGTTGACGGGAAGGGGTTAAGCGCTGGCATGGGCGAGAGGCCGGTGCTCGTGCGGAGACTGGGTGCTGGCGCGGCGGAGGAACTCCCGGCAAAGCATAGCATCTAGGGAACAGGGAAGAGGGGAGTGCATCTCAGCGGCGCTTCCGGGCAAGCCATAGCGGGCACTGGAAATTGGAGACTTGAAAGCTCAGGGTATCTCAGCGGCGGTTCCCGGCAAACCAGGACTCGGTTCAAAATTCAAAACTCCAGATTCCAAGTGTGTCTCAGCGGCGCTTCCCGGCAAACGATAGCGGGTATTGGAAATTGGAGGTTTGAAATCTCAGTGCCTACAGCTTCTTAATGGTACAACGGTCAATGAACTTCCAATCGAAGTTGACGCCGATTCCGGGCGCTTCGGGGGGATGCGCGTAGCCTTCGACGTCAATCTGCAATTTGTTGGTCATGCCGAAATCCATATAGGACAAGGGGTAGAGCAGTTCAAAGAACTCGCAGTTTGAGATGGCGCAGCAGCAATGCAGGTTCACGACTTCCAGGGGAAGATACTCAATTGTTTGCAGGCCGTCCGGCGGCGCCGCTTACTTCCAGGTCAACGTCGTAATAGAGCGCGGACATTGGGAGCCCGGAGATGGGCTCGCGGTTGTCGGCTTTCACGACGGCGTGGTAGTGGCCCCTAGCAAGTCCCGCGACAGAAACCGTGTTGGAGAGAGTCTGGGTCTTACCGCTTGGGGTCACCGTAACGGACAACCAAGCGGGAAGCCCCGGGCTCACTGTCCACAGCGGTAGTTCGCTGCTGCCATTGTTCTTGACGGTAATCGCCTGTGTGAGCTTCTGAGCTGAATTGGCCGAGGCGTGGAAAACCACCCCATACGAATCCGCCACAATAATCGGCGGCAGGGGAAAGGAACTCGTCTTCGAGATGCGAAGCAGGGCCACATCATTGGGGGCGACGGTAACACGGATGCTTCCCGCGCGCGGCCCCGAGGTTTGATGCGCCCACAGGTCGCGCACGTAGAGTGAGGCCGATTCCTCAAATCCCGCGTCGCCCGGGGTTACTTGCACCTGCGCCGGGGCCTCGCCGGGATTGAACACCAGCACGGCTTGACTGCCATCGAACAACCGCTTGCCCGCCCAGATTTCCGCCGTGCCATCTTTACGTACGATCCGCCCTTGAATGCCCAAGGGGTCCTGATTGATTCCGATCGCCTCGCGATTGGTGAGAATCTTGATGGTGGACTCTGTCATCCTCCGCAGATCGTTTCCCGCCATGAGGGGCGAAGCCATCATGCACCATAGGCTGAACAAGCTTCGGTTCTGCGCTTCACTCAACCCGCTCATTCCGGTGATCATCATGTCGGGGTCGTTCCAATGGCCGGGACCGGCCGATGCGGAGAGCTTTTCGTTGGCTTCGACATTCTTCATCGCGGCAGTCCAACTGGCCTTCCCGGGCGCGCAGATGTCGGCGGTGGTCCGCCAAAGATGCCCTACCGATGCAGCCCACTTCCAGGGTTGTCCCTCGCCCCATGAACACAGGCTGAAAACGATGGGCCGCCCGGCCGCCAGTTGGGCGTCGCGAAGTTTGGGATATGCCGTCTGCGGGGTCTGCCCGGCAGTGTTGCACCAGTCGACCTTGACGTAATCCGCGCGCCACTCCGCGAAGGCCTTCATATCTTCGAATTCATGGCCCTTGGTTCCCGGCATAGCCTTGCTGCACGTGCGGGTTCCGGCATCCGTATAAAGGGCGTATTTCAGCCCCTGCTGGTGGACGTAGTCGCCCAGGCCACGCAGGCCGCTGGGATAACGGGCGAGATTAGGAGTGAGCTTGCCGCTCGCGTTGCGAGAAAAACAGATTCCCTCGTCCGGGCCGAGGTAGGTGTAACCGGCCTCTTTCATGCCGCTGCGGACCAACGCTTCGACCGTCTCCTTGATCAGTTTCTCATTCTGCGGCTCCTGGCCGAACTCATTCCAGGGATACCAGCCCATGGGCGGAGTGAGTGCCAATCCATCCCGATCCGAGCGGAGCTTCGCGGCCGGATCTTCCCCTCGGCCAAAACCCACGAGAAGCAAGAGTCCCATAGAAACGGCAGTAACTATTCGAGGGAGTTTCGTCATCGATTATCTCCTTTAGAAATCTGTCCGGCTATAAGTCCACACCTCTCTACTGAGCGTTACATAATATCGTGACGGACCAACCCCCTCACCCGTCCGTCGGCTGACGGACACCCTCTCCCCCAAGGGGGCGAGGGCATAATCGCGGGTGGCGCGCGGCGGAATGTTCAAGCGCAGTCCGTTAGCTTTCCTCGGAATCTGTCAGGCGCAGTTGCACAATGTTCTTGTAGCCTGAGGCGAAGGCAAGGGGCTTGTCATAGTTCCCCCATTGCAAGTCGGGGTAGCCCCACAGGTTGAGAATATGAAGGCAGACCGCGCCATCCTGCAAAACCTCTGCCCGCACTGCCGCCGTGCCGCCGGACTCTGCCCTGACGCGCAACCCGGTTCCCCCAAGAACGCAAGACGCGCGCCAGATGTTCTCTTTCAGGCTGCGGAAATCGTTCGTGCCGCGGCCGCCACGGTCGTCGGGACCGAAAAGGAAGAAGTTCTTGGAGTCTTGTGACCACGGCCCCTGTGGAGCGCTACGGTAAGTTTCTGCCGGTCCGCTGGGATTTCTCATCGACATTCCTTGCGGGCGGCCAATGTGGTCCGGAGGATAAGCTGACCACAGGCCTTTTCGGTCCCAGGTGAACCGGTCGATTGAACTGGGAAGCGTGAATGCGAGTCCCACCTCACTCATGCCCTTGCGCTGGCCGAGCAATTTGTACTCGACGGTTATCAGCCCTTGGCCATCAACCCGGATCTCGAATTCCGCCCCCAGATCATCGCCCCCTCCGCGAAGAGCCATGTAAGCTCCTGCGGTCTTTATGATCGCGGCGTCCGAGGTTGTCGAGTGAGTCAGGCTGGTCAACCACCAGGGAGGCAGTACAAGCGATCCAAGGCTAACGACGGGTCCACTTTCGATGATCCGCTTGCCGCGATATGTCCCTTCCGCAATCAGTCCCGTGACTTTGTCGAAAACCAGAGTGAAGTCCGCACCCTGAACAGTAAGCGATTTTGTGGTCTCTGAGATGTTGGGCGCAGGGCCCTTTTCAGCCGGGAATGTTACCGGGCGCTCTCCGATTCTGAGGTTGAACTCGTCCACCAACATTCCGTACTTGTCGATGAACTTCAAATTCACAGTCTCCCCCGCTTTCCAATCGCGACCAGGAACACGAAGGACGCCTTCTTCGCCGGGAGCCACGTTCACTCCGGATATTTCGCCGGAGTCTCTGCCCACTGCCCAGACGATCTTGATTTCATGCAGATTGGTATGGTTAAACCAATTCTTGATGGGAATCGTAAGAGGGGCGCCTCCAGCGGGAACGTTACGAATATCTTCGTCGAGGATGCGGACCGGCGAATAAGCCTTTTTGGTTAGCCAATGCTCCGGCTTGGGCCTGCGCCATCCGTCTAAGATTCCCCATTCGCCGTAGCCAACGGGTGATCCGGGCAGCATGAACACTTCGTCAAAGCCGGCCCAAATTGCTCCGCCCAGGCAGCCGTCGGCGGCATAACAGCTTTCCCAGAATCGCTTCAGACTGTGTCCCCAATAGTTCCTGACGCCCGGATCACGCTGCAAGGTCTCGACGTTGTAGCAGGAGATGTGCGCGTATTCGTCATTAAGTTTCGGGAATTCCTTGCTCGACAGATCCGCACCCACCTCAGGATAGTGGTAGCTGAAGAGGTCGTAGCAATCCGTACCCTTCGGGACAGTCTCGGGGTAACTGAAGATGATCGGCCGTGTGGTGTCCTCTTGTTTTGCGTAGTCGTGCTCTTTCTGAAAGTTCGAGCCCCAGGCGCTTTCGTTTCCCAACGACCAGAAAATGACGCAGGGATGACTTCTGTCTCTCTCGAGCATTTCCGCAAACTGATTCATGTAGCGGGACGTAAACTTCGGGTCTGATTCCGTCGCCCCACCCATGATCGACCATTCCTGGTGTACAAAACAGACGGCGGATTCTTCTTCGACGTAAATTCCGTGGCGGTCGCAGGCCTCCAGGAAGCTCTCCGTCGGAGGGTAGTGCGAAGTCCTCACGAAATTGACGTTGGCATCGCGTAGAAGAACCGCGTCTTTCTCATCCTGCTCGGGCGATGTCATCCTTCCCCACAAAGGATGAACGTCGTGCCGGCACACACCACGAAGCTTCACGGCGTCACCGTTCACGTATGAGCTTATTCTGCCGTCGTTCGACTTTTCGGAATCCAAGCTTTTTCTCCAACTTTTCCACGGCTGACTTCCCCACCATCAATTCCGCTTCCAGCGTGTAAAGGTTCGGATGCTCGGCGTCCCACTTCATCGGCGAAAGGACCGGGGTCTCGATGGAGATTTCCGGCCTGTCAGCAGAAAAGGCGATCGAACCCGGATGCCAGGGAACTCGATTCCTCTCAGGGTCCGTCAAATGCAAGTTCAAGAAAACGTCGTGGCTATCCCGGATGGCCACCGTGGCCATAACCTTCAAACGCGCATCCCGGTAAGACGAATCGAAATCCGTCTCAACATGCCAGCGCGAAACGTAAGTGGCAGGCAACAACACAAGCTTCACACTGCGCAGGATTCCGCCGATGTAGTGCTTGGCATAATTGCTCGCGTAAGAGATCTCGTCGGCACGGTCGGTGACTCCGACGGTAATCCAGGCGGTCTGGCCGGGCGTGACGTTCTCAGTGACGTCACAGTCCCACGACGTGAACCCACCATGATGATCTCGCACGAACTTCCCATTCACCCAAACCCGCGCGTAGCTGTAGACGCCGTCAAACCGCAATAAGATTCTCTTGCCTCTTGCCTCGGCGGGAATCTCCACGGGGTGCTTGTAAGCAAATTCATTGTCTCTTGCGAACTGTATTCCCTGCGCGGTGAGTTCACCCGGGACGGTGATGTCGGACCAACCGGTAGGATCAATACCATTGGTCCAAAAGTCGGCGGAAGGAGCGGTAGTGAGTTTCCAGGTTCCGCCCAAATCAACGATGGGATGGGAGACGCCCGCGACCTCTTTCGGCAGCGGAACAAGGACCAGCCTGGGCCAGACTTCGTTGGGTTGTCTAGCTTCTCGAGCAGTTGGAAGGCCCACATTCGAGGGCAAAACGCCATTCGCCTTGCCCAAGACCGCCTCGTCCCCTATCGCCCACGCTGATGAAATGGCCGAAGAACCAAGTGTCTGGACGAATTCTCTTCGATTCATGATGACGAATCTCTCTCGATACGGAGGGTTGTTTCACGCCTCCGCACCAATGAATTCCGGCAAAACGGCCTGCGGACAAAAGTCGTTGGCCGGTAGACGTAGCTTAAACCTCAAAACCGAGCCGAAGTCAAGACAAACGGCAGCGACGTCCGCGCGTACCAGTTACGGGGTTGACGGGTTGCGTGCAACGAAACGGATCGGCTAGACTGCAATCACAACTCGCGGGTATGACCCTCGCAGGTCTTCGCAGTGCCGATCGGAGGGTTCCGCGGAGCTGGCAATTGGCGCCAAGGGTGGTGGGAAGTGAGGCGAATGAAACATCGCGATAGGGTATTCATGGCCCTCGAGCACGAGGAAGCGGACAGATGTCCGATGCAGATCAGTTTTACCCCGGAGTTCGCAAACCGGCTGCGAGCGGAACTGCATTTCCAGGACGCCTCCGTACACAACCCGCATGGCGGAGGCAACACCTACGCGCTCGAGCGCTCGCTCGGCGAAGACATGCTGCTGACCTCGGTGGGCTGGGCAAACTGCTACTACCAGCACCCGGGCGATTATGTGGACGAATGGGGCGTGGGGTGGAAGCAGTGCGAGTACACCACGCGATTCGGCAAGGGCAGCTACACGGAGATGTGTATTCATCCTCTGGCCGATGCGAAGGCGCTGGAGACTTACCGCCCCCCGGATCCTGAGCGCGCGGAACTTTATGAAGACGCAGCGCGAACGATCAGGGACTTCAAAGACGAATATTGGATCGTGGGAGTGACGGTGACCACGATCTTTGAAACCGCCTGGGCCCTGCGCGGGCTGGAGCAGATGTTGATGGACTTCGCGCTCCATCCTGAACTCGCGGAGAGGATTCTCGAGATTCCCTATCAATATCATCTCGCCGCTGCCAAGCGGCTGGTGCAAATGGGCGTGGACATGATCTGGACCGGCGACGATGTGGGCGGGCAAAAGGCCATGATCATATCACCGGCCTGTTGGCGGAGATTTCTTAAACCCCGCATGGCGAATTTCATCTCCGAACTCAAGGCCCTCAACCCGCAGGTGAAAGTCGCGTATCATTCCGACGGGATGATTGCTCCCCTAATTCCCGAATTGATCGAGATCGGAGTTGACGTTTTGAATCCAATTCAGCCGGCCTCTATGGATCCGGCGCAGATCAAACGCGAATTCGGAGACAAGCTGTGCTTCTGGGGATCCATCGACGAGCAATACACCCTTCCTTTCGGGAGCCCGGACGAGATTCGCCGGGAGGTCAAGGAAAGGCTCAAAACGATTGGCAAGAACGGCGGGCTGATTCTGGCCCCGACCCATCACGTTCAACTCGATACACCTATGGAGAACTTCCTGGCCATGCAGCGGACCATCACGGAACCGTCCTATTCAGATATCAGCATGTAGCTCGAAGCGTCAAAGCACCTTGTTACCGGGTTTGTTGCTCAAACGATATGCCTGTGTGGTTCCGTGCACGTAAAGATTGATGCCATTGACTCTCCCAGCGGAAGGAGCATCATGAGGTCACTGCTGCTCGTTATTATTCTGTCCTGCGTGGGAATGGCTGCAGCGCAGACCCCCACGAATGATTTCCTTGATTCTCTCGGCCTCGCGCGCTTGAAGAACTTCTCGGCGGGGCGCGTCTCCAGCGACAACCGATACGTCTTCAGCAACGATGACAGCAAACATATCATGCCAGGCCAGACACTCGTGATGGCTGATCTTGCCGGTCCCGGCGCGGTGACCCACATCTGGGTAACGGTGGCGGACAACGAGTATGGCTGGCCGCGCCTGCTTCGCCTGCGTGCTTACTACGACGGGAAGAAGACGCCCAGCGTGGACTCGCCTCTGGGTGATTTTTTCGGCGTCGGACACGGCATGGAGATGGATCTCAATTCCATGATGGTGGAGGACAGCTCGCTGGGTCGGGCGAGAAACAGCTACTGGCCGATGCCCTTTCAAAAATCCTGCAAAATCACGGTGACCAACGAGGGGAATCGGCCGGTTCGTTCGTTTTACTACCACGTCGACTTTCAAAAGTGGCCGGCCTGGCGGAATGACCTCGCGTACTTCCACGCCTACTACCGGCAGGAGCGTCCTGCAACCCCGGGCCGGAATTATGAATTCCTCAATATCCGGGGGACCGGACATTATCTCGGCACCGTACTCAACGTGATCGAGACTGGCGTGGGGTGGTTTGGCGAAGGCGATGACTTGTTTTACGTTGATGGGGCGAAGCACCCGCAGATTTATGGGACCGGCGCCGAGGATTATTTCAGTGAAGGCTGGGGCCTGCGTGACTTCACAGGTCCCTGGAGCGGCAGTCCGATTTCGGGAGGGGAACTCCCCGGGCAAAGGCTTGGCGCTTACCGATGGCATGTTCCCGACCCCATACCATTCACCAAGTCGATCTGGGCGGGCATCGAGCACGCCGGGTGGACCTACAACGCAGACGGGACGGTTCGCTCCGGCTTCGAAGAACGCCCTGACTATTATTCGAGCGTGGCCTTTTGGTACCAGAAGGGCGTGAACGAAGATCTGCCGGAGCCCCCTTACGGTGAGGAGCGCCTGCCGCTCGGCAATGCCACGCAACTCGCGGTGGAGGACTCAATACAGGATGTGACTGCGGAGAATGGGAAAGCGTCCGTACAGCGTGAGGTCGATTGGGCGAAGGACTTGCTCTTCTTCCAGGCCCAAGGCAAGGGGGCCAGAATCAACGTGCCCATCGCCATCGCGGAGGCGGGCCGCTACGAGCTTGTGGCCCTGCTTGCAAAGGGACCTGATTATGGAGATTACACGGCCTTGGTGGACGACGAGCCGGCTAACCTGGACAAACGCAAGCCCGCAACCTCCGAGGTTCCGGCGCCCGGCCCGGAGGTCTTCCACAACTTTCTGTCGGAGGTTTACGTTGCACAAGACAGGCCGCTCGGCTGGTTTGCTTTAACCAGAGGACGACACACACTCAGTTTCGTTTGCACGGGAAAGGACGAACGCTCCGCCGGATACAACTTGGGAATTAATGATGTGGTATTGGAGAAGGTCCCGGAATCTGCGGGCGAACCGGAGGCGGAGACGATACCACGTTTGACTCCGGAACAGCCGTCCGTGGCGCCCTCGGCCCCTGCGGGAGTGGCCGTTTACCGCGGGCTCCCGCTTTCCGCTTATCGCGACAAGCTCAAGCAGGCAGACCCGGACGGCCGGGCCGCCGCGATTCGCGCCATCGGCGCTTTTGGTGAGGACGCAGCGCCAGCCGCCGGAGAGCTTTCAGCAGCCCTCGGTGATGCCGAGGTTCAGGTTCGTGCAGCGGCGGCGTGGGCGCTCTCGCAGATCGGGCGGAAGGACGCCGCAGCGGCAGTTCCTGCCTTAGGCAAAGCCCTGGCGGATTCCAACCCCCGGGTGCGCGGCCTGGCTGCCCTTGCCTTGAAGGCCATGGGACCTGCGGCTGTTCCCGCCGTGCCCGAGCTAATCGCAGCTCTGAGGGATCCCGTGGCTTATGTGCGATCCCCAGTCGCCGACGCGCTGGGCGCCATCGGCCCGGCCGCGCGGTCGGCGGTAGGCCCCATGGCAGAGAGGCTGCTGGCCAAGGATGAGCAAGGGCTCGTGCTGAGCAGCATCGCCACCGCTCTGGGAGACATCGGACCCGAGGCGAAAGACGCAATCTCCGCGCTCCAGCAGGCCATCGCGATGCACCGCATCGGCGCGGCAGGGCAGGAGGCCATATTAAGAATCGAAGGGAAGCCCGTCCCCACGTGGCGGTGAGGCGCAGGGGCTTCTTCCGCCCGCTGTTATCCCACCCAAACTTCCCCGGCGATGGCGGAGCTTGGCCGCAAACTGTTCAGCCACGGCGCGGGGTGTGTCCTCAGCGCCGCCCGGGCGGAGGCAGTTTTCGGGAGGCGTCATCAAGCACCACCACCCAATCGCCCTCTGTGGGCGGGGTAAGTTCCCGCATCCCGCCGGTCGGAAATGTGCCGGCTGAAATCGCTTTACCCGTGCGGGGATCGTACCACCAGGCCAGAGCTTGAGCGCCGGATATCTTGCTCATGTCCACGGTGATGGTTCTTCTTGTGGGCATGTACGCAATGACCGTGCTGCCTTCGGGAGTGCGGCCCGCTGCAAGATAGTCGTTGCCGAGGAACTCGCCAAGGCCGCCGGTAATTACCTCGTGCTTTTGATCGGGCACCAGGTCGAACCAGGGGCGCGAGCGAAAGAGTCTTCCCCAATACATCATGTCTACCGAGCCGGGAAGATCCATCGCCTGCTGCCAGGTTCCGCTTATCGGATAGAGACCCGGCGCATCGTAGTGCCAGATGGGGTTGTTGCCGAAAACGTGACCGAAACCGCCACAAAGGACCGACCAGAAGGCCTGCCTGCGGATCTGCACTTCGGAGGAGTTGTGCTCGCCTTCATAACACGATTCGATCAGGAAGGTCGGTAGGATGGGCTGGTGGTTATAGTCGGACGAAAGCCTTTCGTGAACCCTCTCATAGGAATAGGAAGAATTGATGTCAAGCCACCCTCCGCTTCCGAACTGCTCGGGCGTGGAGGGCTCCGAGTTGGCATGAGCCGTGAATAAATGGCGCTTGTCGAATTCCTTGATACCCAGAGCGATCAAGTCAACTCTCTCTAGTGCGGCCTTAGGGTCGCGGTCGCCACCCATCACCCAAATGATATTATTACAATCCTTATATCGTTTTCCTAAATACCGGCCGTACTCGAGGCACTTCTCAGGCTTGAGCTTCATGAGCTCTTCGATCCATCCCTCTTGCGTGCCGACATAACCCAGGTAGATGGGCGCGAGAAGCACCTGCATGCCATTTTCGCCGGCCTCACGGATAACCTTGTCGGCGTGGGCAAAATACTTCTCGTTGGGAGTGGTGAAATCTCCCGGCGTGGTGAATGGCGGGTCACCCGCAGCGTTCAATGGCGGCTTTTTCGCGAAGAGGTGCTCGACCAGATTCACCAGCAGCGCGTTGAATCCCTTATCTCTTCGGTTTTTGAGGTACTGCTCCACTCCCTGGTCGTCCGTGGCAACGACCAAAGACCATGCGGCATCACCCTGCAAAAGGTAG
Source organism: uncultured Acidobacteriota bacterium (assembly GCA_963722675.1). GTDB lineage: Bacteria > Acidobacteriota > Terriglobia > UBA7540 > UBA7540 > CAVROP01. The sequence goes on along the minus strand of CAVROP010000067.1, from coordinate 6,397 downwards.
GGAACGCGGTTCGCGTCGACCAAGTACCGGCCGCCGGCACTCAGGGAAAGCGGAGTCGCGACACCGGCCGACTGCGCCTTTCCGGTCGCCGTCATCAGCAGGGTACCGATCACGCACGCCGCCGCGAGAATGCTCTGGCCACTGCGGTGCCTTTTCATGATCGGATTCCCTCATCGGGCTCGTATACGCGTTTCTGACAACGGCCCTTTGTAGCCGACTTCTTGTCATCTGCTCGACCTCGCTTTGCGCCTCGGAAGCCTTGACTTGGTTTTCGCAAATTGTGCTGTTCTTGGTCATTTCAGGCTCTGATTTGTGCTAAATCGCACGCAAAACGCACATGATTTGCAGCATTCAAAAAAGTGATGTGCTTTGTTTTCAGGTACTTCTTAGCTTCGTTCCCACTATTTTTCATTTTTTGTAGTTCCCTACATTTCCTCATAGCCAGACCCTTCCGCTTTCCCTTGCCCGTCGGCGCGCCCGGGGGTCGCCTACGACAATGTGTCCAGAAAAACACCACCATGGTAGGCTATCACAAGTCCAAGAGGCTGTCAAGCGGAAAACGTCCAGAGCCATAATTATCCGGTCAAGGAGTAGTGGGCGGAGGGCAGCCGGCGCTGGACAGCCGTTGGGCATGTCATTCTGAGGGACGGCACTGAAACAGGCTACCCATTGGTGCTTGGCCCGCCCCCGGCTAAAGTGCTAGTATTGCCCCCATTGCTATCGCCGGTCACGACCTTTAACTCCCACGCATCGCTCCATTCGCAGGTATTACGAGAACCTGGCAGCCCTGCAAAATCAAAGTGTGCTCAACGAAATGAGTGTGCGTTCGCCATTTGAGTCTCTGCTCGAGGAAACCGCAAGGCTCAAGGACTGGACCTTCATCCCCGAGCTCTCGGAAAAGTCTGGCGGCGCGCTCATTCGTCCGGACGGCACCCTGCGCGACGCGCAACAGCCTGCCGCGCGGCTACTGGGAAGCCAAGGACACGAAGGACGATCTCGACACCGAAATCAAGACGAAGATCGCTCGCGGCTACCCACTCTCCAACATCATCTTTGAAGACACCCAGACAGGCGTCCTGTTCCAGAACAAGCAGGAGGTCAACTGCGCGTTCGCCTCGGCAACCCCAAGGAGTTGGCCGGCTTCTCAACCAGTTCTTCTCCTACGCCGAGCCGGATATCGAAGGTTTTGAAGAGGCGGTCGAGGAATTCCAGGAGCGCGTGCCGGAGCTGGCGCGCGGCCTGGCGGAGAAGATCCAGCAGGCGCACAAGGACAACCCCCGCTTCAGTCAGCCTTCGAGCAATTCTTCAAGCTCTGCCACACCGCGCTCAACCCCAATATCCGCGTGGAGGCCGTGGATGAGATGCTGGTGCAGCACCTGCTCACCGAGCGCCTGTTCCGCACCATCTTTAACAACCCCGAATTCACCAAGCGCAACGCCATCGCCGAGGAAGTGGAGCGCGTCATCGACGCACTGGTGAGCCAGAGCTTCGACCGCACCGAGTATCTGAAGAGCCTGGACCGATTCTACGTCGCCATCGAAAGCGCCGCGCGCTTGCTGCCCGACTTCAGCGAGAAGCAGCACTTCCTGAACACCGTCTATGAGCGCTTCTTCCAGGGCTACTCGGTGAAGCTGGCCGACACGATGGGCATTGTCTATACGCCGCAGGAAATCGTCAACTTCATGTGCGCGAGCGTGGCCGAGGTCTTGGAAAAGGAATTTGGCAAGAGCCTTTCGAGCCCCGATGTTTACATCATCGATCCTTGCACCGGCACCGGGAACTTCATCGTGAACCTGCTGCGCCGCATGCCCGGTCGCGACCTGCCGCGCGTGTACCGCGAGCAGCTTTTCGCCAATGAAGTGATGTTGCTGCCCTATTACATCGCCGCGCTCAATATCGAGCACGCCTACTACGAACTGACCGGCACCTATGAGCCCTTCGAGGGCTGTGCTTTGTGGATACGCTCGACTTAGCCGAAGCAGCCAGCACAGCTTCACTTGTACATGACGGAGAAAAACGCGGAGCGCGTCGAACGCCAGCGCGCACGCCGATTACCGTGGTCATCGGCAACCCGCCCTACAACATGGGGCAGCAAAACGAAAACGACAACAATAAGAACCGCAAATATGAATTGTGATAACAGAATTCGCGAAACTTACGCTGCTGACTCAACAGCCACTCTCAATAACAGCTCTATGATCCGTATGTAAAATTCTTTCGCTGGGCAACAGACCGCCTTCAAGGACGGGATGGGATCTGCTGTCTTGTTACCAATAACAGCTTTGTTGACCAGCAAGCTTTTGACGGCCTGCAAGACAACTTCTACGAGATTTCACGGACATTTATCATGTGGACCTGCACGGAAATGTCCGCCGGAATCCGAAGCTAAGTGGGACCACCCACAACGTATTTGGGATACAGGTTCGCGTGGGCAGCGCCCAGCCATTCGGCGGAAAGGTTCGGGAATATCAACCAACTTCACTATTTCCGCGTCCCCGAAGACTGGCGGAAGAAGAGAAGCTCGCCTGGTTGTCGAAACAGAACCGGATTGCTAAGGTTGCTTGCAAAACCCTTCCCCCTCGAACGTGGCTCGCAAAGCTTGCCAATCAAGACGAATTTACATCGTATGTCCCGCTCGGTACAAAAGAATCCAAGGCTGGTTTTTCTGAGGCGCGGACAGTGTTCAGATTGTATTCCGTTGGGGTCCTCACTGCGCGTGACGAAATAGCGTATGACTTTGACCACAAGGTTCTGACTGGAAGGATGAACGAGCTAATTGAGACATTCAACGCGGAAGGGTCACTGCTACCGCCGAACCAAGAAGCCTGGCAATATCGACGATTTCGTGGATTACAGCAGACTGAAGTGGACGATAACCTCAAAGCTGCAGTGGAACGAGGTCAGTACGCGAGCTTTGACCCGAACAACATCCGCGTGTCTTTTTCACCTCCTTTTTTGCAGGAAATACCTCTATTTCGACAGGCTGTTCAACGAACGGGTCTATCGCGTGTAGGCACTCACCCAAAAACGTAGAAATCTGAACAGATGCCGGTTTGGGAGGGTGAGACATCATCATCGCCGGAGGCGGTTTGGGCTTGAATATCATCGCCGCAGGCGCGTTCGAGAGGAGCGTGATTTGGTAGGATAAGTTCCCGGAGGCGTGAAGAGGAGAACCCCGGTTGTTCGCGCAACCGGGGTTTTTCATTGGTGGCCCCGATCAAAGGACCTCCAAGTTAATCGCGAGAGTCATCCTGCCATGATCGTCGCCGGTTGTCCAGTGCTTCCTCTCGAAACCGGTGCCGGTGGCTTGTTCCGCGGTTTTTCGCCAGCGCGTCTGTCAGTTTCCTCCCTGTAGCGCGGTGTTTTATCTCTGCCGCCACTGTGACCGCGGCCAGCGTTATTGCAGTTCCCGTTGCCGGGAAAAATCCCGCCGTCTGCAGCGCCGCGAGGCCAACCGCCGCTATGAACAAAGTCTGGGCCCCGAGGGGCGCCTCGACCATCGTCAGCGCCAACGCGAGTACCGCCAGCGCTTAAAAGCTCGCGTGACAGATCAATCTTCCCTGCGTAGCTCTCCCTGTGTGAACCTGACCGTGCGTCCAGCTCCTGCGCTGGTGGAGGCCCCTGCGGTGGTGGAATTTCGGCCTTCATCCAGAGAAGCAATCCCCGCCGGCTGGGTCGTCTGTCAGATCTGCGGACGCCGGGGGCGCTGGGTCAATCCTTTTCCCGAGGTGAAGCATGATTTCTGATGAACAAGTCGCTCAGATTCGTCACCTGTTTCACGCCGAGCATTGGAAAATGGGCACCATTGCGGCAGAACTGCACCTGCATCCTGATACGGTGCGCGCCGCGCTCGACACCGATCGCTTCCGCAGCCAGCCCCGGCTGCGCGACTGTCTCACCGATCCTTACCTCGACTTCCTGCGCCAGACCTTGCAGCAGTATCCTCGCCTGCGTGCCACCCGCCTCTACCAGATGATCCGTCTGCGCGGCTACGCCGGCAGCGTCAATCAACTCCGCCGCGTCGTGGCCGAACTGCGCCCGCCCCAGCGGGAAGCTTTTCTGCGCCTGCGCACCTTCCCCGGCGAGCAGGCACAGGCCGATTGGGCCCACTTCGGCGAAGTCACCCTGGGCCGTGCCCGCCGGCGTTTGTCCGGCTTCGTCCTCACCCTCTCCTACAGCCGCGCCTTGTGGGTGGAGTTCTTTCTCGACCAGAGCCTGGAGAATTTCCTCCTCGGCCATGTCCATGCCTTTCAGGATTGGGGTGGAGCGCCCCGTAACCTGGAGACCGACAATCTCCGCAGCGTGGTCCTGGAGCGCCGCGGCGATGCCATTCACTTTCACCCCCGCTTCCTGGAACTCTCGGCTCACTACCACTTTGCGGCTCGACCTTGTGGTCCTGCCCGCGGCAATGAAAAAGGCCGCGTGGAACGCGCCATCCAGTATGTTCGGCACAGCTTCTTCGCCGCCCGTCCCTTCACCACCCTGGCCGATTTCAATCGCCAAGCCCTCGACTGGCGTAACCAGGTCGCGCATCAGCGCGCTTGGCCCGGCGATGACTCGCGCACCGTCGCCCAGGTCTTCGCGGAAGAGAAACCGCACCTGCTGCCGCTCCCCGCTCACCCTTTCTCCTGTGACTTGACCCGTACCGTCTATGCCGATAAGACCCTCTGCGTCCGCTTCGATCTCAATGACTATTCCGTGCCGCCTCCGAGCCTTGGGCCGCGCTCTCGACGCTCGTCGCCTCGCCCGTCCGCGTGCGCCTGCTCGACGGCTCGACGGAAATCGCTTCCCATCCTCGTTCCTACGACCGGCATCAACTCGTCGAAGATCCCGCTCACCGCCAAGCCCTGCTGGAACAAAAACGCAAGGCTCTGGGCTCCACCGCTTCCGGTCGCCTAGCCGTGCTGGTCCCGGAAAGCCAAGCCTTCCTCGAGGCCGCCTGCCAGCGCGGGGAATCGACCGCCCGGCTCACCGTGCAACTCCTTCACCTACTCGATGACTACGGCGCCGGGGAACTGGCCGCTGCCCTGCGCGAGGCTCTGGACCGGCACACCCCACGCCTTTCCTCCGTGGCTTTTATCCTCGCCCGCCGCCACCGCCAACTGCGACGCCGCGTCCCCCTGCCGGTGAATCTCTCGCGCCGCCCCGATCTGGAAGACCTCGCCGTCTCAAATCCTTCTCTGGAGGCTTACGATGAACTCTCCCAAGACCCCGACGACTCTGACCCCGAGCAGTGACCTGGTCACGCAATTACGACGGCTCCGTCTGCTCCGCACCGCCGAATCCCTCGATGACCTGCTGGCCCGCGCCTCGACTCAGCACTGGAGCCCGCGCCAACTGCTGGAAGAAGTCGCCCGTACGGAAACCCAGGACCTCGCCCGCCGCAGCCTGGAACGCCGTCTCGCTCAGGCCCGCCTGGGCCGCTTCAAACCCCTGGCTGACTTCGAATGGACCTGGCCTAAGAAAATCGATCGCCCCTTGATCGAACGCGCCCTCACCCTGGACTTCCTCAGCGAGCCTCGCAACTGCGTGATTATCGGCAGCAATGGGCTGGGCAAGACCATGATTGCCAAAAATATCGCCCATGCCGCCGTGCTCGCCGGTCACTCCGTCCTCTTCCGCACCGCCGCTGATCTGCTCGCTGATCTGGAGGGCGATTCCCCCGGCCTGCGCCGCCGCAAGTTTCGCTTCTACGCCCGACCCACTCTCTTAGTGATTGATGAATGTGGCTACCTGGCGTATGACGCCCACGCCGCCGACCTGCTCTTCGAAATCGTCAACCAGCGTTACGAGCGCAAAGCCATCTTGCTCACCACCAATAAAGTCTTCAAAGACTGGAACACCGTCTTTCCCAACGCCACCTGCATCGCGGCGCTTCTCGACCGCCTCACCCATCACGCCGACATCACCGTCCTTGAGGGCACTTCCTACCGTGTGCGCGAAAGCGAACTGGAAGCCGCTGCCCGCAACAAACCCAAGAGCGAAGGAAAAACCCATGCTCACTGATCGCGAGACTTATCGGCAGGCTGTGATCTCTCTCTATCTCCGCCTCCCCCACACGCCCCGCACGCCTGAGCCGCTTCGACCTACGCTTGCTGGATCAACTTTGGCAGCGCCAGATCCCGTTGACGGTCATCGAAACCGCCTTCCTCCTGGCCTCCCTCCGCCGCGCCGCTCGCCGCCCCGACGCCATGCCCCTCGGACCGATTCGCTCCTTGCACTACTTCGTACCGGTAATCGAGGAGTTGCTTGCCAACCCCATCCCAGAGTCCTACCTCGCTTACCTGCGCAGTAAAGTTGCCCTCTGTCCAGGAGACGCCAAAACGGCCGCCGACACAGCCCGACGTTGAACCTCACCTCGGAAACCGGCTCGTGTTCAAATTTCTACGTTTTTAAA
>CAVROP010000066.1:0-42095 GCA_963722675.1 uncultured Acidobacteriota bacterium | reverse complement strand
CCGGCGTTGAACTCGTTTCTTCAGCAGCGCCCTGATCAGAAAGCCTCGTTCGACCAAACCGTATCGACCTCGCAGGCCATTCTAACGTAGAGGGTTCCATTATGGCATTTCGTTTTCCTCTGAAGGCCCTTCAACGTCTACGTGCCATTTATGAACAGCGCGAGGGGCAGCGTCTCGCAACCGTCACACTTCAACTATTCGCCGCTCAGAAGCAACTCGCTGCTCTGAAGCAGGGGCAGATCGAAGAGGCCGGATCTCTGTCCAAAAGCCTACAGCGGGGAATGACGGGAGCCGAAGTTCAATTTCAGGTCGTCTGTTCTGCCTCGCGTCTCAAGCGAGTAAAGGTGCTAGTCCAACTGGTCGAGAGTCTGAGCTGGCAACGAGAAGGGCAACTGGCCGAATACCGGGAAGCGCGACAGAACCTGGAGGTGATTACGCGCCTTTACGACCGCCAACTTGCCGCCTATCGGCGCACTCCGGCGCGCCGCGAACAGCAGCAGGCAACCGACATGTTCCTCATGCGTTCTCAAATCCCGGCTGAAGGTCAGTAGTTGCCTGGAGACTCGGCAAAACTTTCCACCCAAGAACTTCCAGCTGAACCATCCTAACACGCCACCTTTCTCCCTTCCTGATCCCGAAACGCGTTGAGGCGGCAGAAGATCGCCATTACCTTGGGCCACTTCCCGGCTAGAGGCAGGTTTGGACCAGCATATGCTCGATTAGAGTTGCCCTCTAGGGGCAGAAACAATGTGAGTTCTCGCCGCTAATATGGTCAGCCTACAAGGCCAGACTGGGGCCACCCCAAACACGCCGGCAGCTTCGAATACCCAAGCGAACGTGGGTTTTGCAACCGAACTTAGTAGTAGGCTCGTATTCAAGCCCAGCCCGCCTGATCCGCCGCAGGCCACCGTGCGGGGAGGTGCGCAGGGGATAGGGAAACCGTCTGAAGACTGGGACCAGAGTCGCCAAGCTGCAGGTCCCTCGAACGCATTGCAGGACGTGACTGCGCCGCCAAGCTCCCTCCCCACAACAACCAGCCCAAACGACAACACCCCGTCCACTAATACTCCCCTCGAGGGAGCAGCATTTCACCTCGCCTCGGTGCCTGATGAAGTTACGCTAAACGACAAGTTACAAGCCCCTTCGGCGGTCGGCGTCGCGCCGAAGCAGACTGCTGCGAACTCGTCGCCAACACTCCCGTCCCAGGATCCTCCCAAGCCTCCGGAACAGCCCACTTCGGTTGCAAGTCCAAAATCAGCTTCACCAAACCATGCGTTACCAGCCGAGTCCGGTTCGTCCTTGACTCAATCTCGCCCTACGCAGAATTCCGTCGTGACTCAACAACGGCCCGCAGTCGCAATGACGATTCTGGAGCAGCCAGCCAGCGCAGATTCGACAATGTCGAGCCGCATAAGCAAATGCTCAAGGTCCGCAGAAGTGGAAACGCCTGCGCAGCTTCACAACGCACTCGCACGCGTAGGGATTCCACAACCTCCCAGCGGCGCCAGTGGCAAAATAGTGGCCTCTCCATCCAAGACCTCGAAGGATCCCGCCTTAAGCCAAGCCACACCGACCGTCGTCGATCCACCACCGCAACCTTCAAGCCCGGCGAGGACCAACGCATCCGAGCAACACAAATCCGTAGACGCTGCAGGACACGCATCGGATCAAGTTCGCGCTGCCCTCGGAGCGAATCCGATCCAGTCGAGTAAAGTAACCGAAGGACCAGCGATAGCGGCACACTCTACGTCTCAGCATGTCATTGCGGAGCCGGAGCCGCTAGTGCCCTCCCGTAATGCCACAACTGCACCTGCCTCGACTAGAGGATCGAAAACATCTCTTCCAAATGACCTAAATCCTCGCTGGACCGCTGCTCCCGACGCGCCGAACATGAGCCACTTGAGTAACGGACCAAGAAGCGCGCCGGCGGAGACAACCACTTGGTCATCCATTCTATCAACACCATCGCGGGCCCAGGATCCCCCAAATGGAAAAACCCCGGTTAACACACAGAGCACCAGCGGTCCAAACTATACGTCATCTAATTCGGCAATTAAAACCGCACCGTCACTGAGCAGCGCAAAAGCAGCGTCAGAAATGCAAAGTGCTTCCAGCCTCAACAATCCCATTTCTGCGGCACCTCAAGAGAAAGACTCCAAAGCGTCCTCTGGGAACCAAGGAACGGCTTGTGATGCAGATGCGGCTCTTGTCCCGCTAAGCGCAGCCCGAGGCATCACATCGAAACAAGCACAGGCAGGTTCTGCCGGGGGATTAAATCTCTCTTCGCATGAGTCGGTCAGTGCAATAGAGTCTAGCGGCCCGGACAGTGAGTTAGAGAATGCCGCGACTCAATTAGGGATGGCAAACCCACGCCTTAGCGTACGAGCCGACGGCGCAGGCGCGCCAATCCAGCCGACCGCCACGCATCCGGAGCCGCAAGCTCCGACCGGCCCTCCCCAATCAACCGTGCCTCAACAGGTGGCCACCGCCAGCGACTCCGTTGGCGGCTCCTCCGACCCCGTGGTCCCCAGCGATGACGAGACCATGACTCTCTCTGTCGTGCCGGACTATTCGCCCGCTCAGTCATCTGGATCGACCAAGGCTGCGTCATCCCTCAACGAGGGCGAACCTGTGAGTTCGGGTCGTAGCGAAAATCCCCAGGCGGTATCCGGCACGGCGCAAGGGCCAGGCGGCAATGCTCCACCGATTCCCATGCCAAACTCGCTTGCCCACGCTGCCGTCCAAACCCAGGACGATAAAGCAGATCCCTCAGTCCGCGACGCCAGGCAGCCGGAAGCTTCCAGCCACAAAAACGATGCCGACGCAACGCGGGACCCTCCGACAGAAGTAAACGCAAAATCCGGTTTGCCGAAGACTGCTGCGGATTCTCCTCCGGCGCCGCAGTTCAGCATCCAGGGGCCGCCTCCAACAGGTCGTGCGGCTTCCTAGATTCTGGGAGCGCCGAAGGCGCCAACACGAGCCTTCCCACCGGCTACCAGGCGGCCGTCCGCGAATCCGTAAGTTCTGCACGCCTCACACAGCAGGCCGGCACTGCTGAAATGCAAGTCAAGCTTCGCACCGAGTCGCTGGGCCCGATTGATGTTCGAACCATAGTGAGAGGAAGTGATATTAGCGCATCAATTCGCGTAGAAGCTCGCGAAACTCAAATGATGATGTCCAACGAAATCTCGCGTCTGGAGCGGGCTCTGAGCGAGCGAAGCCTTCGCGTGCAGCGCTTGGACGTTCTTGAGGGCTCTGTGTCAGGAGGCCAGTCGAGTGGAACGGGGCCCGACAGCTACCAAGGAGATCCGTCACGACCCCGGCAGAGCTCTGCAAGCTATGCCGGGGGCGGGGCATATCCAACTTTACCCGACACTCCGCCGGTTTACGAAGAGGGGTCGCTCGGGCTGTCAACGACTCGAATCAACCTGCGCGTGTGAACTAGCGGCGAGTTTCCTTCGCCTAACGAAACAAAGGAGAGATGTTCATATGAACGTGATTAACACTCTTGGTTTGAGACCTATGGATTCAACGCCAGCTTCCTCGGGATCCACAAGTTCTTCGTCAAATTCGACAAGTTCAATCAGCAACGATCTGAGCACAACCTCATTTATGGCACTGTTGTCGGCGGAACTTCAGAATCAGGATCCTACTCAACCCGTCGACCCGACTGAGTTTGTCACACAACTTGCCCAACTGACCGAACTTCAGCCGGTAGCGCAGATTCAGCAGTCAGTTAGCCAGATTGCGGCTTCGGTGGCGGCGAATCAGGCCTCGTGAACTAGCGGCGGTGCTTCAAGCTGACGTTGAGCCGGCCGAAGCTGTCGCGATCCGGCCGAAACGCAGACCGTTAGCGATTCCGGAAAGAGAGGAGCGCCCGCGCCAAAAAACGGCAACGCGTCTCCAACCTAGCTTTCGACAATTTAACTCAGGAGGAGTGTCATGGGATCTTTTTCTACTTCATTGTCAGGTGTCGAGGCAGCTTCACAAGACTTAGCAGTCATCTCCAATAACCTCGCCAACCTCAACACGACCGCTTACAAGAACCAGGAGGCGAACTTTAAAGATTTCTCCTATCAAACGTTAGGTACGGACGGTGCAGGCGATCCCACCCAGATCGGGGCCGGCAGCGTGGTCGATTCCGTAATCTCGGCGTTTGCACAGGGCACGATCGGCAGCACAGGTGTCCCAACCGATATGGCCATTCAAGGCTCAGGCTTCTTTGTCGTGCAGGATGGCGGATCGACGCTTTACACACGAGCGGGCGACTTCTCTCAGAACGATCCTGGCTTCCTTGTGACCAGCAACGGCGGTTACGTGCTGGGCTACCCCGCCGTCAACGGAGTTATAAGCCCATCTCAAACGGTCGCTCCTCTTCAAATCGCCAGCGGCCAAATCTGCGCCCCGAACGCCACCGCCAACGTCGAACTGACCATGAACCTGAACGCGCCGGCCGGGGCTGCCAGCACCGCCGGAACTGCAGCAACCGGAACGCTCACCGTGACGGCAAATGCCGCCGCCGGCGAAACCGTCACCATTGGAGGCACGACCTACACTTTCGAAACCACGCTTGACACTCAGCCCGACGAGGTTCAAATCGACTCAACTTCAGCGGCCAATACTCTCACCAATCTGGCCGACGCCATCGATGGTACGGGCACAGCCGGCACGAATTACAGCTCGGGAACCACTGCCAATTCCTCAGTGAGTGCAACCGCAAGTGGATCAACTTTGACGTTAACGGCATCCCAGACGGGGACGGGCGGCAACAGTATCGCCACCACCTCAACCTGGGGCTCGTTTGGCACAACCACTTTGAGAGGGGGAACGGCAGCATCGGGCGCTGCTGCAGTCAGTACCTTCGCTGAGCCCGTGGTCGTTTATGACTCACTTGGCAACAGCCATACCCTCACCTTCACTTTCACTAGGACCGCCTCAAACACCTGGAGCTACAACATCACCATCCCGGCTGCGGACGTGGGGCAAACTGGCTCTCCTGTGTCGGTCAGTATCGGCACATTGCAGTTTGATGCGAGCGGGAATTTGACCTCACCAAGCGCAAACGTGACCGCCATCGCTGTTCCAGCGCTGACGGACGGTGCCAAGAACTTAAGCTTCACCTGGCAACTTTTTAACCCCACCACAAACTCGCCCAACATCACACAGGTGGCCGGTCAATCCGACGTCTCTAGCGCCATGCAGGACGGGTACACGAGCGGCGCTCTCCAATCTTTCACCATCTACGCTGACGGAACTATCCAAGGGGTCTTCTCGAATGGCCAGACCCTCACGCTGGGACAAGTTGCACTGGCCACTTTCCAAAACACGCAAGGGTTGCAGCTCAACGGATCCAACACGTTCCTCGCAACACCCGCTGCCGGGATTCCCAGCATTGGGACACCGAATTCTGGCAGACGCGGCACGATTGTCGGTCAGCCGCTCGAAGCCTCGAATGTCGACATGACCACAGCGCTGTCGGACCTGATCGTAGCGGAACGTGATTACCAATCCAACGCACGCGCCATCTCGACCGCCGATCAGATGCTCAATTATGTGCTCACGATGTAGCCGTAGTAAGCGCATGTAGCGGATAATCGACACGGATTGTACGGACTCGTAGCGTGCTTCCCTGGGGTTCACACTTTGCAGCGCCAACGCAAAGAGTGAACCCCAGGCGGGTTCTAAGAATCATTCCATTAGCCTTTTCTAATGGCAGAATGAGAACCAGACAATCTGCTGAACAGCCAGGAATAAACTCGTCCCCAGGCGTTCACAAAACTCCCTGAATAGGCAACCACTTCCCGGCGCCGCCGGCGCGCGCCGCACCTTCCACCGAAGCGTGAGAGTTTTTGGCTCTCCACTTGCTCCCTGGTATCTCGCCATGGATGAGACGCCTAATCAGGCAGTAACAGTAGGTCAAGCGCCCCGCAACAAGTGGCGCTCGGTAGTGGTAGCGGCAGCATTGGTTATTGTCTTGGGAACCGCCGCGGCGTGCTTTTTGTTTCATCGCTCGGCATCGGGAGCGGAACACAAGGCCAAGGCAGAGCCTCAAGCGAAATACCGAATGCACCTCGATCCGTTTGTGGTGAATCTGGCGGACGCGGAAGGGGATCGCTTCCTTCGAGTGGGAATTGAACTTGGGCTCGACCGGGAGGCGGAGGAGCACGGACACCCAGCCCAAGCAGCCATGTCGCTTGCGCGCACCCGCGACACCATCTTGTCGATTTTAGCCGCCTGCAATGCTGAGGCCCTCGTGTCTCCTAACGGAAAGGCAACCCTCAAGGAGCGGTTGGCTACGGCCCTTCGCGAGCGGTCCCCGGAACTCGGTGTCCGTGAGATTTACTTCACTGAGTTCCTCGTTCAACGGTGAAGACCATGGAACTCAGCCGCCCCGAAGCTGTTGCCGACCAGTCGCCCGGCGCCGAGGCTGCCTGGAATCACGTGAAGGGACTCCTGTGCAGGCTCAGCGTGGAGATCCCGATCCAGCATTTTACCCTCAGGCAACTCCTTGACCTGGGGCCGGGCGCCATCCTGGATACCCACTATGAGAAAGGATCTCACGTCCCGGTAATCGTGAATGGAGAACTGATCGCTCGGGGAGAATTCGACGTGATGGAAGAGACCTTGGCCATTCGGCTGACGGAACTTGTCTCTTGAAGCTGAGGTGGCGAAAGCGTCCCGCGCGATTTCAAGTTCTGATCCCTTTGCTTCGCCCGCGTCAAACCCTGCGGCGCGAATGCGGAACAGATAGGCCTCCGCGACAGCGCGCCCGCACCCCGCCGCAGGGCGGAAGAATCTGCGCATTGGGAGAGGGCCGTATGAATGAAGCCGCCGGTGAGAGTCTTTGGTCAACTGTGGGCAGCATGTTCACCGTCCTCGCGACGCGAGTCCGGAAGCGCCTCGATCGACGCCGCTCGGCGCGCCGCTTGCGATTGTCGGAAACTCTCTCGCTCGGCGAAAAGAGATTCCTGGCGGTCGTGCAATTCCAGCAGCAGGAATTCTTGGTTGGCGGTACGGGAAACTCCATCGCTCTCCTGGCCAAACTGAACGGGCCAGTGGAGCCGGACAGTCACGACGCCGCGCAACAAGCAGGCGCTTAATTTATGGATCTCGGGGGAAGTTGACGGCCACGTCGATGTTAAGGAAAGGCCTCATGATCGTGCTAGTGACGGGAACGTTGAGCGCCAAAGCGTTGGGCGCTCCTCTTCCCCAACAATCTAAGGGTCTGGGCATACCGGGCCTTGAAAGCGTGGGGCACTCCGCTCCCTGGACGATCCTCATCCTGCTCACCCTTCTCACGCTTCTGCCCGCGATTCTGCTGGCGATGACGCCCTTCGTAAGGCCGCTGGTGGTCTTTCACTTTCTTCGCCAGGCGTTGGGCACCCAGACCACACCCACAAACCAGACGCTCATTGGTCTTTCCCTCTTCCTGACGTATTTCATCATCCAGCCCGTGGCCCTGGATGTTTACAAGGTTGCCGCCGTTCCGCTCCAAAAGGGAACCATAAATGCACTCCAGGCCGTGGAACTCGGCGCCAATCCAGTGCGGCGATTTATGCTCAAGTTGGCCCGCGAGAAAGATCTGGCATTGTTTGTCGAGCTGGGCAAGATACCTCGCCCGCGTCAACCGGAAGACCTTCCCATCCGCGTGGTCGTTCCGGCTTACATTCTCTCGGAGCTGAAGGCGGGGGTTCAAATCGGAATGGTGCTGTTCCTGCCCTTCCTGGTCATCGACCTGGTCGTGGCGTCCGTCACCACTTCAGTTGGAATGCTCCAGTTGCCTCCGGTAATGATCTCGACTCCGCTCAAGATCCTGCTTTTTGTGATGGTCGACGGCTGGAACCTGGTAGTCGGGTCTTTGATGAAAAGTTTCTCTTGAGGAGTGACGATGTCGGCAGAGATGGCAGTTGAACTCGCACGTGGGACCATGGAGACCGCGTTTCAGCTGAGTGCTCCAATCCTGGTGGTGGCGACGGTTGTGGGGCTGCTCGTCAGCCTGTTCCAAGTTATGACGTCCGTCCAGGACATGACCCTGTCCACCGTACCCAGATTGTTTGCTGTGGCACTCGCCACGTTTCTGCTTCTCCCTTGGTCACTGCGAATCGTGACGGAGTTCACGCTGGAAGTCTTAATCGATTTCCGCCGTTTCTCGGGATGAGGAAGGAACGAATGGGTGGCTAAAGCAGAGCTGTCAGTCCGGGCGTCACATCATTCACGCGCAAGCAGGGAATCCACGATACGCGCATTCGCGGGCGCGACGCTGCCCGTGGCTTTAATGTGGGAAGGCGTGCTGCAGGCGCACGACCAGAAAAAGTAACAGTGAGAAAGGCGAGAGAGTGGGTACAGGATTGGAACAGGTGATAGCCCAAGCGGTCTTTGTCGGCGTGCGCGTCGGCATGCTGATGGTTTTCGCTCCGTTCTTCGGGGGCTTGGGCATCCCAGTGCGCGTCAAATTCGGACTGACGGTAGCTCTGACCGCGCTGCTCTACCTCGTCTATGCGCCTCGCTCGATCGATCTCGCCAATCTTGACTGGTGCAGAGTCGTCGGCGGCGAGGTTATTGTGGGCCTGCTGCTCGGCCTAACGCTGACTTTCGTTATCGAGGGTGCGGAATTGGCCGGGCAGATCCTGGGATTCCAATTAGGCTACTCCCTAGTAAACGTGATCGACCCCCAGACCCAGGTGGACACGCCGGTTCTTTCCATATTTCACCAGTCCATCGTCCTGCTTCTGTTTTTGCAGCTTGGAGTCCACCACTGGTTGTTGCGGGGTTTGGCGAAGAGCTTCGAGTATTTGCCTCCCGGCGTGGCGACCGCCACCCCTGCGGCGGCGGAGGGATTGATTCACGCGGCCGGCGCCATGCTGGTCATCGCAGTTCAGATTGCCGCGCCCGCCCTGAGCGCCACGCTGCTCGCCGACATCATTTTGGGGCTGATCGGCCGGGCCTCGGCCCAGCTCCCGGTCATGTTTATTGGGCTCTCCGTCAAGGCTCTGGTGGGCTTCCTGGTGCTGATGGGCTCACTCCGGTACTAGCCGGTGCTGATGGACAGGTATTCCCTTCACGCCTTCCAGACCGCGGAGCATTTGTTACACCTTGCGCGGTAGGCATCCGCAGGCGTTGCTGCGATGCCTAGGGGCAACCATGAGGTCCGACCGAAGTTCTGGTTCGATGAGAGCGTTTTGCTGTGGCAGATGAGAGCAAAACTGAACAAGCAACACCGAGACGGCGCGAGAAGGCTCGCGAGCGCGGCCAGGTGCCGCGCAGCCGTGAGTTGCCTTCCGCCTTGGCGTTACTGACCATTACTTTCCTGGTGTGGTGGCAGGCGGAAGTCTGGAAGTTCCAGTGGCGCGACTTCCTCGCTCACAGTCTGCCTCTGCCTTCGGATGACCTGAAAGCCTATTTAACGCTCTTGCAGCGTACCGCCATGCTCGTCATTCGTTGGGGCGCGCCACCGCTGCTGATGTGCTGGCTGATCGCTGCCGGTGGAATCGTGGCGCAAAGGGGCTTTGTCTTTGCGCCGGAAGCGCTGGGACCAAAACCCGAGAAGCTGAACCCGGCCTCGAACCTGGGCAAGCTTCTCTCACTGAACTTTCTGCGAACGCTTTTGAAATCCCTCCTGCCCGCGGCTTATCCGGTGTATCTAGGCGTCACACTGATTACAGCTCAATGGGACAATATCGTGCGCTCTTCTTTCCTGACACCTCGTGCCGCGTCGGGCTGGATTTTCGAGCTGGCATACGGAATGGCCTGGAAAGCCGGATTGGTGTTCGCGGTATGGTTCCTGTTCGACTACCTGCTGGACCGACTGAGCTTTGACCGGCAACTCCGCATGAGCCGCCAGGAGATCCGCGAAGAGGCCAAAGAGACGGAGGGCCAGCCGCTCATCCGCTCCCGCGTGCGCCGCCTGCAACGCCAAATGCGCAAACGGCGCATGTTGAAGGACGTGGCGCGCGCCAGCGTGGTAGCTACCAACCCCACAGAGTATGCCGTGGCCCCCGAATACCGGCCCGAGGAGATGGCGGCTCCGAGCGTGGTGGCCAAGTGCCGCAATCTGCTGGCGCAGCGGATCAAGCGGCAAGCAAATTGGCATGGGATTCCAATCATTGAGAATCCCCCTCTTGCTCAAGCGCTTTACCGCACTGTCGATGTCGGCCAAGCCATTCCCGCCAAACTCTATGCGGCCGTGGCGGAGATTTTGGCCTTCATTTATCGCCTCCAGGGGCGGACCCAAATTCCAAGGGCAAGGGAATAAGGAAGAGGGATGCCCGCAACTTCCAAACCGAACCCGCAACGCGATAAGTCGCCCACCGACTGGATCGTGCCGGCCGCTGCGGCAGCCACGGTCTTCGTAATGCTGGTTCCCGTTCCGTCCTTTGCGCTGGATGTTCTGCTCTCTCTTAGCATCTCCGCCTCGGTACTCGTTCTGCTGGTATCCATGTACATTCTGCAGCCGGTAGAATTCTCCTTCTTCCCTTCCCTTCTTCTGCTGCTCACGCTTTTCCGGCTGTCGCTCAACTTAGCGAGCAGCCGTCGCATTCTGCTGCACGGGAATGAAGGTTCGGCTGCCGCCGGGCACGTCATCGAGGCGTTCGGTCAATTCGTGGTGGGCGGCAATTACGTTGTCGGTTTCGTTTTGTTCCTCGCTTTGATCGCTATCCAATACATGGTCATTAACCACGGCGCGGTGCGCATCGCGGAGGTTACGGCTCGGTTCACCCTCGACGCCCTGCCGGGGAAACAGATGGCCATTGACGCCGATCTGGGCGCCGGGCTGATTGATGAGGTCCAGGCTCGGACGCGTCGCGAACGAGTTGCCCGTGAAGCGGAATTCTATGGCGCTATGGACGGCGCGGCGCGCTTCAGCCAGCGCGATGCTTTAGCTACTATTCTCGTGACCGCCATCAATATCATTGCTGGCTTGTTGATCGGAGTCTTTCAACTCAACATTCCTCTCAGCGAGGCGGTCCGGACCTACACCATCCTCACCGTCGGCGACGGATTGGTAACCATGATCCCATCCCTGCTGGTGTCGGTGGCGGGCGGCATGGTGGCCACAGGTGCTTTATCGGAATCTACCGTAGGCCTCGACATCGCCCGGCAGCTATTTCCTCGCAGCCGGTCCTTGTGGATTGTCTCCGGAGTGATGCTGTTGCTGGCACTGACCCCAGGACTCCCTAACACCTCGTTCTTCTTCATGGCAGCGCTGCTCATGGGCCTTGCGCGCCGGGCCTCCATCCGCCAAGAGAGCCAGCCGGCGGAAGTGCTCCCGCCCTCCAAGGCCGCCACACAGGAAAAGCTCGAGGCCCTGCTTCACCTGGATGACTTGGCATTGGAGGTGGGATCCGGCCTAGTTTCCCTCGTCGATGAGAAGCAGGGCGGGCAGCTACTGGGGCGCATTCGGGCCCTGCGCCGGCACTTGGCTTTGCAGTTGGGTTTCATCGTGCCCTCAGTCCACATCACCGACAACCTGCAATTGAATCCTCGCGAGTATGTGGTCCGGTTGCGCGGCGTTGAAATCGCTCGCTGGGAAATGGTCCAGGATTGGCTTCTCGCCATCAGTTCCGAAGCATCTGCGCAGCTTTTGGAAGGGAAGGACACTCTGGAGCCGGTGTTTCAAGTGCCTGCAAAGTGGATTTTGCCCAGCCGCCGCGAGCGGGCTCTGGCGGCCAGCTACGCGCTGGTTGACCAGACTTCAGTTCTGGCCACGCATCTGGCGGACCTGATCAAGCAGCACGCTCATGAGCTTTTGACGCGGCAGGATACAAAGCGCCTGTTGGACTCCCTGAGCGAAAGGCAGCCCAAGCTCGTCGAGGAGCTAGTGCCGAAACTGATGAGCCTTGGAGAAGTTCAGAAAGTCCTGCAACAGTTGCTGCGCGAGCAGGTTTCCGTCCGCGACCTTCCGACCCTTCTCGAGACCCTACAGGACGCCGGGGCGGCCACGAAAAACCCCGTGCTGTGGGTTGAAGCTGTTCGTCAAACCTTGGGGCGTTCTCTAATTCCCTCCCTTTTGGGTGACGACAAGAAGCTGACGGTGGTGCAGGTCGATGCCACCGTCGAAGATCAAATCAACCAAGCATTCGAGCCCCAGGTTGCAGGCGCTCGAGCCGGCGGACTTGAGCCGGCTTTCCTCCGCAGGATCGTCGACGGCCTGCGGAGTTTTGTCGGAGAACACATATCTGCGAGTTCTCCCATCCTGTTGTGCAGTAGCCCGGCAAGGTTTCATCTCCGACGGCTGCTGGAGCCCTTTATGCCTCGGCTGGTGGTCCTATCACCCGATGAGATTCCAGCCGTCGTGACCGTTCAATCCGTGGGGGTACTACGATGAGTGGACCGTTGGCAACACATCCTCAAAGAGAGCACCGCGGCCCGGCGCTCCGCAACGTAGAGTCAGCTTATGAAACATTCAGTGGCCTGAATTCAGCGGAGCGCGAGCGGCTGCTAGTAGAGCAGCTACCGCAGGTCAAGTACATTGCCAGGCGGATTCATGATCGGCTCCCGCCTCATGTACTGCTTGAAGACTTGGTCCACGCTGGCATCCTGGGCCTGATCGAAGCCATTCAACGGTACGATCCGGCCCGTCATGTTGAACTCAAGTCCTACGCTAAACACCGCATCCATGGCGCCATCCTCGACAGCCTGCGAGACTTGGACTGGAGCCCTCGCCCCCTGCGTCGGAAGGCGCGTCGAATTGAGGAGGCCCAGCAGAGATTAAGAGCGCGCCTGGCGTATTCCCCGTCGGAGTCTCAACTGGCGGAAGAACTAGGCATAGACCTCGATAAATTCCAACACCTGCTGGGAGAGCTTCGAGGCCTCGACTTGAGAAGTCTACAATCAGAGACCATGGAGGAGGGTTCCGGGCGCGAGACCAGAAACAACACCCAGACCGAACCGCCCGAAGATCCATTCTCCCTTTGTCTGCGCTCCGAAATGACAGGACTGCTGGCCAAAGCCGTCGAAGAACTTCCGGAGCGCGAGCGCCAACTGTTGGCGCTTTACTACTATGAGGAACTGACCATGAAGGAAGCTGGAGCGGTTTTGGGCATTGGAGAGGCGCGAGTCTCACAATTGCACTCCGCCGCAATCGTCCGGCTGCGCGCCCGTATGTCTGAGTTGCTGAGTGTGCAGAAAGCCGCGGAGGTCCGGAAGGAACCGACACCTGAACAAGTGTGAAACTGTCGTATTGCAGGGGCGGCCCTTGTGATCACCCGTGAACGACCAGTAGCAAGCTGCTGAAGAATGTCCGTGCGATGTCATCCTGAGAGCTTGTGACTTTTTTGGTTTTTTGGCCGTTTAAGGGCACTTAACTCTTTTGTTATCAGTGCCACTTTTCAGTTAAATTCAAAAAAATCACAAGCTCTGAGTGAAGCGAGAAATCCCGGCAGTCGTAATTTCAAAGAACTGCGGAGATGCTTCGCCGCCTGCGACGCCTCAAAATGACGCCGCGAGGACTTTCTCACCCGCCTGCTATAGTCGCCCCCAAGTGGCGCGAGGTTAGAGTGGAGAAAATCCTCAACCAGGAGGAAATCGACGCCCTCTTCCACGCGGCGCAGGACCGCGCGGGCCGCAGAGAACAAGCGGAGGGCCAAAGCAGACCGGTAACTGCCTGCAACTTCCGCCGGGCCGGGATGATGACGCGCGATCAGTTGAGCGCGGTCAACGAACTACACGATTCTTTTGTGCGTGGCCTCGCTCGCTCACTGGCCGCTCAGCTTCGGGCACCCTGCCCGCTGCAGCGCAGTATATGGCGCACGTTGCTTAAACCTCCTCGAGGCGTATTCCTGCATAAGCAATGGCTTTGCTCGCCCGAGTGTCTCAATCGGGTGCTCGAACAATCCTTGGTGCCAGTGATCGAAACTACGCGGGCCAACCGGGAAACCAAGTCGCATCGCTTCCCCTTGGGTTTGGTCATGCATTCGTTGGGATTGGTAACCAAGGAGTCCCTACAATCGGCCTTGCAGGTGCAGAGAGAAGCTGGGCAAGGGCGCGTCGGCCATTGGTTGCGACACCAAGGCGCGGTGACAGAACCGCAGATCACACAAGCGCTGGCCGTGCAATGGTCCCTTCCGATCTACCCCTCGGATAGGTGGGAACGGCTGCTGAACTGGGCTCACCTGCTCCCCCTCGGCTTGCTACACTCATTTCAAATGCTGCCTGTCCACTACTTGCCCGCCAGCGGGCTGCTTTACGTAGCCTTTTCCAGCCGGGTTGATTACACAGCGCCGTATGCAATCGAGCAGATGCTCGAGTTCCGCACCCAACCCTGTGTTGCCCAGAAGTCGCAAGTCGAAAAGGCGCTCGACGCATTGCACCAGCGGCGTGTTTCGGAAGATAGCCAGATCTTAGGGCCGCTTGAACCCTCCCTCATTTCCGGCGCAACGCGGCAAGAGGTGATAAAGTTCGGGGCTCGGGAAGTCCGCGTGGCAGGGTGTGCAGACAATGTTTGGATAAGGCTCAGCGCAGCCGATCTGGTGCGCGACCTGCTTTTCCAGAGCGGCGCCGAGCGCCCCCTCGTTGTCCAGGCCCCGGCAGTCCCGCCCCTGCTTATCCACCCATGGTGAGGGAGTCATAGTCTTCTTCCCCTGGGGAGGGGGCGACCCCAGTCAAAGTCACAGCCTTCTCCCGTGGGGAGAAAGTGGGCCGCGACGGTACTGCCATAAGCTGTCGTGGGCCGGGTAAGGTTGCAACACCAGACACATAGACCTTTCGATCCGGCTGCAATTGCCAATCTGCTATCCCAAATCAGTGACTCAGTGAACAAATCCCCGGCGCGCTGAAGAACTTGTCCACGCGATCCAGAACTTCCTGAGTGCTGGCCGCGCTTTGAATCGACTTGCGCAGCTCGGCCCCCCCGCGGATCCCATGGGTGAACCAACTTGCGAATTGTTTCATCTTGCCGATTGCGCCTGGAGTTTCCTCACCCACCAACATGTGGTAATAAGAGCGGATCAATTGGTAGCGGTCCGCATCGCTCGGTTCCGTAAACGTTCCGGTTCGGAAATAATCGAAAAGCTGGCGGAATATCCAGGGATTGATGGACGCGGCGCGTCCAACCATCACCGCGTCGCATCCCGTCTGCTGGTGCAGCGCCTGGGCATCCTGCGGCGTCACCACGTCACCGTTTCCGATGACCGGGATGCGGACCTGTGACTTCACCTCTTGAATGATTTCCCACTGCGCGCGTCCGCTGAAACCTTGCTGGCGCGTCCGCGGATGCACGGCGAGCGCCTCCACGCCGCATTCCTCCGCCAGTCGAGCCACCTCCAGCGCTACAATCTCCGTATCACTCCACCCGGAGCGGAGCTTTATCGTAAACGGAATACGCACCACGGCGCGAATCGTTCGCAGAATTCTCTCCAGCAGCGGCAAGTCGCGAAGCAAGCCCGAGCCGCCACACTTCACGACCTTCTTGGCAGGGCACCCCAAGTTCAGATCGACGAGGTCGAATCCGAGATCTTCGATCATGCGCGCAGCTTCTGCCAACCGGTCCGGGTCGGCGCCGAAAAGCTGCGCGGAAATCGGCCGTTCTTCGGGCGTGTAATACAGATAGCGCTTCGAGCGCAGATTTTGACGAAGCATCCCTTCACTGGAAACAAACTCCGTCATAATCAGGCCGCACCCGCCCAGGCGTTTGATGAAGCGGCGAAATACCGTGTCGGTGACACCCGCCATCGGCGCCAGAATGTGGGCCGGCCGGATCATCACATCGCGAATTCGCAGTTCTTCGAAAAGCATGAAAAGCAGGAGTCAGGATTCAGGAGTCAGGAGCCAGAATGAGACCACTCGCGCCCTGGGGTCGGTATGAAAGCCCATCACCAGGTTGCTCTGAACCGGCCTAACCTTTGAGACCCAATCTTGTTTCTTATTCTGCTTTCCGACTTCTGACTCCTGACCCCTGACTCCTGATTTGCGCCTCATCAACGATGGCAAACCGCACTTTTCCCTCCGCCACCTTTTCCCCGCCCCGATAAATCGCGCCGCGAAGTTCGCCCAAGCGCTCGCCGAGCTTAAGCACCTCGGCCTCCACGCGAAGCGTATCGCCCGGCTCCACGGGCTGAGTCAGTTGCGCATCGGGAATTTGCAAAATCATCGCCACTTTGCCGGCCATCTCCGGCCGTTCCATAACCAGGACGGCTCCCAGTTGGGTGACCAACTCCAACAGCACGCCGACTGAAATGACCGGTGAGCCAGGAAGAAATCCTCGCGCCGCCTCGTCGTCCGCCGAGAAACGCTTGGTGGCCACGATTCGCTGCCCCGGAACGAAATCGGTAACCTGATCGACAAACAAGAAGGGGTAACGATGCGGAAGGATCTTAAGGATATCAGGGAGTGAATTCACATTGCTCACGGTTGTTTACGCGTTGCGGGCGGAACCGGCCTTGGAGCCCGGCAGCGGCGCAGCCTCCGCGGACCTCGTCTTCACGTCCTCGTCAGCATGGCTCGGCGCT
The DNA here is from genome assembly GCA_963722675.1 of uncultured Acidobacteriota bacterium. Lineage (GTDB taxonomy): Bacteria > Acidobacteriota > Terriglobia > UBA7540 > UBA7540 > CAVROP01. Next base: position 25,650 of record CAVROP010000066.1, on the reverse strand, counting down.
GACCCCTCGACCTTCAACAATTCTCTTCGCAGCGCCGGATTGCGTGCCGTCCATTCTCCGCTCCGGTCCTGATCGCTGGCATACTGGGCGCGCATCGCTTCCAGCTTGGAGTCGATCTCGTCGAGGAAGTGCACCACAAGTGCTTCCGGAAACATGGGTTCTTTGGGAGACCCGAACTCCAATTTACCGTGGTGAGAAAGAATAATGTGCTCGAGCTGGCTCTTCAATTCCGGCGGGAAGCCAGGAATCTGGCGAATTTTCTCTTGCACCATCTCCAGAGCCATGGCAATGTGGCCAAGCAACTGTCCTCGGGTGGTATACCGGAATCCTGACGTGAAGCTCAACTCCTCCACTTTCCCCAAGTCATGCAGCACCAATCCCGCCAGCAACAGATCGCGGCGCAGATCCCCATAGTGGTCGCAAAGTTGATCACCCAATTCGACCAGCGACAGCACGTGCTCAAGCAGCCCTCCCAGAAAGGCGTGATGATAACTCATCGCTGCCGGCGCCTTTTTGTATTTCTCCGCTATCGAGGGGTCTTCCAGAACGGAAAGCAACAGCTCGCGCAACGGTCCCTCGGCCATGCGCTTCAAGCGGTCGAGCAGCACGGCGTACATTTCCGCAGGGTCCCGCCGCGAACGCGGCAGGTAATCAGACAGGTCCACATTCTGCGCCGCGCTCTTCGAAATCCGCCGCACACGAATCTGTGGCGTCCCCTGGTAATCTTCCACGATCCCGTCGACTTCAACGATATCCTCCACGTCGAAATCCAGCGGCGCCCGGTCGCAATCCCACAGTTTGGCGCGGATCACGCCGCTCGAGTCGCGCAACTCCAGGTCGAGGTACGCGTTTCCCGTGCGCGCCATCTTCCGTTCTCGTGCTTGCAGCAGGAAAGTGGTTCGGACCGGACTGTTGGGGCGGAGATCGGTGACGAAGCGCTCCTTCATTGTCCTTTCTTGGCCGTGATAGTTTCCGTGGGCAACTGCTCCCCCGTGTCAACGTATCCGGGGGCCCGGTAGATGTAACTTTCTTTGCGGAGCTGTGTCAAGTACTCCCGCAAACGCGGCTCCATTTTCTGGTTGTAAAGGGTTTCTTCGACGCGTTGTTGGACTTCTTCAAACTTCGGTATACCAGGGCTGTATCGTTCCACCACCTTCAGAATGAGATACCCGTACTTGGTTTGGATGGGGTTGCTGAACTCATTAACATCCAGCTTCCCGACCACAGCAGCGATATCCGGGGCCAGCGTCCCTTCCTTCATCATGCCCAAATCGCCGCCTTGGTCGGCCCCTGACCCATCGGAGTACTTCTTTGCAACCTCGGAAAACTTCTGCCCCGCCTTCAATTCTGCCAACGCATCGTTCGCCCGCTTCTCGGCTTCTTCCGGCTTCCGTTTTTCGGTTGAGACGAGGACTTGTTGCAAGTGCACCAGGCCCGGCGATTTGAATTCGTCCTTGTGAGCCTCGTAAAACTTCCTCGCGTCCTCCCGCGACACTTGGATGCGCGACCCGACTTGCCTCTCCATGACTTCGCGCATCAGCAAGTTGCGCCGGATGTTGTCCTTGAAGTCCTCGTAATTCAACCCTTGCTTTTCGATTTCCGTCTCCAGGTCCTCGAGGGTGGCCAAGTTGTTCTTCTTGCGGATGTCGTCAAGCTGCTTGATGATATCGGTCTCCACGTTGATGTCCAGGTCTTTGGCCTTCTGCACCATCAACGATTCGTCGATCAGGTCGCGCAGCAGATTCTTACTTTGTTCGCGCACTTGCGCGTCCAACTCGGCGCCCGAGTATTGTTCCGCCAACTTGCTCCGCAGTTGCGCCTGTTCGTCATCATACCGGTGTTGCGTGATGATCTCATTGTTGACGCGCGCAATGATGCGCTCGATTATTTTCGCTCCCCCGCGCGTAGCGCCCACCGACCCCGCCACCAAAGCCACGCCAGCTAAAACCACCCATGCCCGTCTATTCATTTCCGTTGACCCGTCCTGCAAGGATCGCTTGGGGGCGGCCCTTGTGGCCGCCCACGGCAACCACATGGGTTGCCCGTACATGCAAGTATCTTAATGCTTGGGTTGCAGCTCCTGCAAGACATTTTGGACTTCTTCGAGTGTCTTCTCATCGCCACTCCGCAGCTTGAAGCGCAGCACCCCATCGGGCCGAAGGCTGGCTTCCCGCTGCCGGCGCACGAACGTCGTAATCCTTCCCGGCTCTACTGGAGTCTGTTCGTTAAACCGCATCCAGATCTCGTCTGCTTTTCTCTCGATGGATTGTACCAGTAGGTGCTCCGCAGCAGACTTCAAAAGGCCATAGGAGAGGAGGTTTGACACGGAGGGAGGAATGGGTCCATAACGGTCATTGAGCTCGGACTCCAGTTCGGTGCGCGCTTCCGGCGTAGCCAAGCTGGAGATTCGCTTGTAGAGGCGTAGGCGCTGGCCCTCATCGGCGACGTAGTCGTCTGGAATCTTGATATCGAGGCCCAGGTTGAGCGAGGTGCGCACGTCGATCCTTTGCGGCGCACCTTTCAATTCTTCCACCGTCTGCTCGAGCATTTTCAGGTAGAGGTCGATACCGATAGCATTCAAATGGCCGTGCTGCTCGGCCCCCAGAAGATTGCCCGCACCGCGCAACTCCAGGTCCAGGGCCGCCAGGCGAAAGCCTGCGCCCAATTCCGAAAACTCTTTCAGCGCCGCCAGTCGCCTCCGGGCAATAGGCGTTAATGCCTCTTCGGCAGCCACCAGGAAGTATGCGTAAGCGCGCCGATTCGACCGCCCCACCCTGCCGCGAAGCTGGTAAAGATCGGCCAAGCCGAAGCGCTCGGCGTGATTAACGATGATGGTGTTGGCGCGCGGTATGTCCAGCCCGTTCTCAATCAGCGCCGTCGCCACCAACACGTCATATTCCCCCTGCATGAATTTGAGCATGACTCTCTCGAGCTCTTTCTCGTTCATCTGCCCGTGCGCAACGCCGATTCGCGCCGTGGGCACCAAGCGCTGCACGATGGCCGCGATGCTGAAGATGGACTCGACCCGGTTGTGAACGAAGAACGTCTGCCCCTCACGCTGCATCTCCTGAAGGATGGCGGACTGAATCAGGTTGTGGTTGAAGGGTGCGACGGTAGTCTGAATCGCCAGCCGACCGCGTGGCGGCGTTTCGATAACCGAGAGGTCGCGCAATCCGCCCAGCGACATGTGCAACGTCCGCGGGATGGGAGTCGCCGACATCGCCAACACGTCCACTCCCACCGTGAATTTCCTCAGCTTCTCCTTCGCCGCCACCCCGAACCGCTGCTCCTCATCCACGATCAACAATCCCAGATCGCGGAAGCGGACGTCCTTCGACAGCAGGCGATGAGTTCCAATCAGCACATCCACCTTGCCCGCCTCGGTTTCTGCCACGGCCTTCTTTTGTTCCGCGGGCTGCCTGAACCGGCTGAGCATTTCCACTCGCATCGGAAACGGCGCCAGCCGCTGCCGGAAAGTTTCGAAGTGCTGGAACGCCAGCACGGTGGTGGGAGCCAGAACTGCCACCTGCCGTCCGTCCTGAATGACCTTGAAAGCGGCGCGCATTGCCAGCTCAGTTTTTCCGTAGCCCACGTCACCGCACAACAAACGGTCCATCGGTTCTGGACTTTCCAGGTCTTTCTTGATATCCACCAGCGCCTTCAACTGGTCAGGCGTCTCCTCGAACTCGAACGCCTCCTCGAATTCTTCCTGCCACGGCGTGTCTGGGCTGGCGGCTGTGCCTCCCGTCATCTTGCGCTGCGCGTAAAGATGAAGTAGTTCTTGAGCCATGTCGCGCAAGGCCCTCTTGACGCGTGACTTCGTCCGCTCCCACGTAGCCCCGCCCAACCGGTCCAGCACCGGCTTCGCACCTTCTCCTCCGGACCGGTACTTCTCCACCAAGTCCAGCCGTTCCAGCGGAACGTACAGTTTCGCCTCGTCCTGGTACGTCAGCAGCATGAAGTCGCGCTCCGAGCCACTGACGCTCAATTGCCGCAGCCCTTGATAGATCCCTACTCCGTGGTCGACGTGCACCACGTAATCTCCCACCTTCAGATCGCCCAGGTCCGAAATGAAACTCAACGCCCCTGAGTGCTCACGCCGTCGCGAAGCCCAGTCGAATCCTCCGAACAGGTCGCTATCCGCCAGCCACATCTGTTCCAGGTCAGGAATGACAAAGCCTTCGGCAAGGTCGCCGCGAACCATCAACGCGCAGCGGCGACCAGCCTGCTCTTCGCCACCGGTGGAAGGAGCGCCGGCGCTGCTTGCCGTTTCAAACGGAATCTCGTACTCGGTAAGAATCCCCCGCAACCTCTCCGCCTTTCCGCTGCTGGGCGTGACCAGGACCACGGACATGCCACGCTCCAGATTGCCGCGCAGATTATCCGCGAACTCCTTAACGCCCGACTGGAGCTTTGGCGAAGGCTGGGTGAGAAGAACGAACTCTTGACTAGGTGGGGGCAGGCTTGGCTCAGGCTCGTTCATATCAGCTTCCGCACCATCCATTATGCTTTGGGGCCCTGCCTCCTGAGTTGCGGAAAGGCCTTCAAGGTTTGAAACAATCGGAGGGCTGTCATTAACAGCCGGAGACCTGTCATCTTCAGCGAAGCGATCAATCTCCGCAGTCGGTCGTGATCCTTGAACCAAATGCAACCCTTCGCCGCGCTCTGCGTTCTCCGCGGGTCGTGTCAAAGCCAGTTCTTTCAGATAAATCTGAGGGAACGCTTTAATAATCTCCTGGAACTCTATTTCATTGAGGTATATATCCGACGGCCGGGGACGCGGCGGAAGAACGTCGCGGACTTCGTCATACTCCGCCGCCAGCTTTTCCAGGAAGCCCCTCCCTTGTGCGTCACGGTCCAGAGGTTCATCCCAAAGGACCACAGGATTATCGAACAACGCGAACAGGCTGCGAGGGTGCGGCTCCGCGAGAGGTGCAAAAAACTCCCATCCGGGGAAGGGATTCCCGTATTCGCCCGCCCACTCAGGTTCCCTCTCGAATCGCGGCGCAACCTCCTGCCCGCCGCGCGGATTCGCGCGCTTGTCGAGCGCGTCGACGAGCTTGTCAAAAAACTGGCGGGAGCGCGTCACCTCCGAAAGCGGAAGGAGCATGGCGCTTGGAACGGGCTGGCGCGAGCGCTGCGTGTCCGGATCAAATTCGCGCAGCGACTCAATTCGATCGTCCCAGAGTTCAATGCGATACGGCCACTCGGCCTCGGGCGGAAAAACATCCACAATCCCGCCTCGCACGGAGTATTGCCCCACATCGGAGACTGGTTCTTCCCGCTCGTAGCCCACTCCGCTGAGGTGCTCTGCGAGATCGTCCAGCGCCAGTTCGTCGCCGGTTTTGATTTCGAGCGCCAGCGAAGCATAGAAAGCTCGCTCCCGAAACCGGCCCAGCGCCGCTGTGACCGGCGTCAACAGCGCGCACACCCGTCCTCGAGTGATGTTCCACAGCGTCACTGCGCGCCGTTCCAGAATTTCGCCGTGCGGGGAACGCCCTTCGTAGGGAGAACAATCCAGCGAGGGAAAAGTCAGCACAGCCTGCTTAGACCCCGAATTGAGCCTGGCTGCGAATGTTGACGCCGTCCGCTGAAGGTTGGCGGCGGATTCATTGTCTGCAGTCAGGACAATCGCCGGGCGAGCCAGTTGGCAAGCGACTCCTGCCACCACTAGTGCCTTGGCGGAGTTGGTCAGCCCGGACAGGCTAACCCGCGCACCCTCGTCCGGCGCAGCCCCCGTCAAAGCCTGCAACACGCCGCGAAAAGCCGCATGATCGAGAATGGGGTTTAATAAGGATCGCAGCTTAGACATGAGTCAGTTGTCAATCGTTAGTGGTCAGTTTTCAATGGTGTGCTGTGAGCTGCCCTTCGATCCTCATCAGTGCCGACGGACGCCTCCTGACTCCTGGATCCTGAATCCTGACTCCTACCTTTCAACGCCGCCTGAATAATGGATGACGTCGAATACCCCTCAACCACAGGAATCGAAACCACCTGCCCACCCGCCGCCTCGACTTCTGCGCGGCCTACAATCGCGTCCGGCCTCCAGTCTCCACCCTTCACCAGAACCTGCGGCAGCATTCGAGCAATCACGGCCTGGGGGGTGAGCTCATCGAAAATCGTCACGTAGTCCACGACTTTGAGGGCCGCCAGGATTTCCGCTCGCTCTGCTTCGGGCTGGAGGGCGCGCTCCGTTCCCTTGAGCGCCCGCACACTGCGATCGCTGTTGACCGCCACGATCAGCACATCCCCGAGTTTCTGAGCCTCGGCCAGATAACGTGTGTGACCGGGATGCAGCAGATCAAAACATCCGTTCGTGAATACCACTCGTTTGCCGCGCTGCTTTAGTTCCGCCACAACCTCATACGCCCGGTCTAATGTCAATATCTTCTCAACGCTCATAACCAAACCTGGCCTCTGCTGGAAAAGATCAGCCGTGTCTTCCCCGGATATTCTAACACGCCCCAATCTCGTGTTGCGCAGACCTGCTTTCCAGGGTCTGCGGCCGATGATACCAAATGCCCCACGCCAGAACCACAGATCGTAAAGGCAGGTCCGCTCGTAGATGTGCCACCAGGTTTGTGCAGGGAACTACCGCAGGCGGGTGTCACCCATCAAGTATTTGTCGATGCCTCGGGCGGCTTTGCGGCCTTCACTGATGGCCCAGACGACCAACGACTGGCCGCGCCGCATGTCGCCGGCGGCGAAGACGCCGGGGACGGAAGTCATGTGATTGGCATCACACTCAACGTTGCCTCGCACATCGAGTTGCACGCCCAGCGATTCAAGCATGCCATTTTTCACGGGACCGAGGAACCCCATCGCGATGAGCACCAGGTCCGCCTCGATGGTGAAATCTGTGCCGGTGATCGGCTCGAATCTCGGCGGCGGCCCTACCCGAATAGCGTGCAATTGCTTCACGCTGCCATTTTCGTCACCGCTGAACCGGGTGGTGGCCACAGCCCACTCGCGAGTGCCGCCTTCTTCGTGGGCGCTTTCGGCGCGCAACTGGAGCGGCCAAAGCGGCCAGGGTGTGTTGACTGAGCGCTCGAGCGGCGGCATCGGCATGATCTCGAACTGCTGAACCGACTTCGGTTTCTGCCGGTGGGCGGTGCCCAGGCAGTCCGCGCCGGTATCCCCGCCGCCGATAATCACCACGTGCCTGCCCGTGGCCAGGATCTGTCCGGCCACCGCCTCACCTGCCACATGGCGGTTCTGCTGCGGGAGATACTCCATGGCGAAATGAATGCCTGCAAGCTCGCGTCCCGGCACCTTGAGATCGCGCGGGCTTTCGGCGCCTCCGGCCAGCAGAATGGCGTCGAACTCGCCACCCAATTCTTCCACGGAAACGTCCTGCCCAATGTGCTTCCGAGTTTTGAAGACCACGCCTTCCCGCGTCATCTGCTCGAGCCGGCGGTCAAGGACGCGCTTCTCGAGTTTGAAGTCCGGAATGCCGTAGCGCAGCAAGCCGCCGATGCGGTCGGCCTTCTCGAATACGGTCACCCAATGTCCCGCGCGGTTCAATTGTTGTGCGGCGGCCAAGCCGGACGGCCCGGAGCCGACCACGGCTACTCGCTTGCCGTTGCGGTGCGGAGGCAGTTCGGGATGAATCCAACCTTCGCGGAAAGCGTGCTCGATAATTGCTTGTTCAATATTCTTGATGGTTACAGGAGGGCTGTTAATACCCAGAACACAAGCAGCCTCGCAGGGCGCCGGGCAAATGCGCCCGGTGAATTCGGGAAAATTATTGGTGGCGTGGAGGGCACGAACGGCCTCGCGCCAGCGATCTCGATAAACGAGGTCATTCCAATCCGGGATGACATTGTTGAGCGGGCAGCCGGTATGGCAGAACGGCACACCGCAATCCATGCAGCGTGCGCCTTGCAGGCGCAGCTTCTGCTCCGGGAAATCCTGGTAGACTTCCCGGAAATCGTTGACCCGCTCCGCGACCGGCCGGCGCGCCGGAAGTTCGCGCGTGTACTCCATGAATCCGGTCGGTTTACCCACTGAGCGCCTCCCGGGTAGCCGACGCAGCGCCCGCCCTCACGCCGGCGCCTACCGACGTGGCGCCGACCACTAGGTCGGCACCCGTCGGCGTAGAGCCTGCCGACCTGAAGGTCGGCGCTACACTAGCTGGCGCCGGCGAAACAGCTAACACGCGCTTATACTCGTGCGGGAAAACCTTGACGAACTTCGGAAGCATCGTTACCCAATTATCCAGAACCCACTTGGCGCGCGGGCTTCCGGTCAGTTCCGCATGGCGCGCGACCAAGAACGCAATCAATTCCACATCCGTAAGGGGACGGCTTGCCGCCCCCTTGTCGAGGGTAGGGCAAGCCGTACCCCTATAGCCGGTGACAGGTTCAAGGTCCACACTGGCGCGATTGCAGAGCACCCTGACAAACTCACCCGTTTCATCGAGGACGTAGGCGATTCCGCCGGTCATGCCCGCGGCGAAGTTGCGGCCGGTCTTGCCCAGGACAACTACCGTTCCGCGGGTCATGTATTCGCAGCCATGATCGCCGACCGCTTCGACGACCGCCGTAGCTCCGGAATTGCGCACCGCGAAACGTTCGCCTGCCATTCCGTTGAAATAGGCTTCACCGCTCGTAGCCCCGTACAGAACCACGTTCCCCACCAGAATATTCTCCTCGGGCTGGAACGATGAAGTCCTGGGCGGATAAACAACCAGTTTGCCCCCTGAAAGCCCTTTGCCGACGTAGTCGTTAGCCTCACCCTCGAGAACCATGGTGATGCCTTTGGCGAGAAAAGCGCCAAAGCTCTGCCCGGCGGAGCCGGTGAAGTCGAACCGGACGGTGTCATCCGGCAAACCCTCAGACCCATAGCGGCGCGCGATCTCGCCGCTCAGCATGGCGCCCACCGCGCGGTGAGTGTTCGAAATCGGCAGGCTTAGGGAGACCGGCACGCCGTGCTCGAGCGTCTCGCGCGCATGATCAATCAGTTTATGATCGAGCGAACTTTCCAGCCCGTGATCCTGCTTCGTAAGGCAGCGCCGCCCCACTCGGGCGGGCGCAGCGGGGTTATAGAGCACCGCCGACAAATCCAGCCCCCGGGCTTTCCAGTGATCCACGTCGCGGCGCTGAACGAGGCAATCCACTCGCCCCACCATTTCATTGACCGTGCGGAAGCCGAGACCGGCCATCACCTGCCGCAGATCTTCGGCAAGATAGAACAGGAAGTTAATCACGTGCTCGGGCTGGCCCTTGAATCGCTTGCGCAGTTCGGGGTCCTGCGTGGCCACGCCTACGGGGCAAGTGTTGAGATGGCACTTGCGCATCATGATGCAACCCATAGCGATGAGCGGCGTCGTGGCGAATCCGAATTCCTCCGCGCCCAGCAGCGCTGCGATGGCCACGTCCCGACCGCATTGCAACTTCCCGTCGACCTGCAGACGCACGCGGCTGCGCAGGTCGTTCATCACCAGGACTTGCTGAGTCTCAGAGAGGCCGAGTTCCCAGGGAATGCCGGCATGCCGGATGGAAGAGATCGGCGAGGCGCCTGTGCCACCGTCATAGCCGCAGATGAGGATGACGTCCGCATGCGCCTTGGCAACGCCCGCAGCCACGGTTCCCACCCCGGACTCCGCCACCAGCTTCACAGAAATTCTTGCCTGCGGGCTCACGTTCTTGAGGTCGTAGATGAGCTGAGCCAGATCCTCGATCGAGTAAATGTCGTGGTGTGGCGGCGGAGAGATCAAGCCGACACCGGGAATGGCGTGGCGCACGCGTGCTATCGCCTCACTAACCTTGTGACCGGGAAGCTGGCCGCCTTCGCCCGGCTTGGCGCCTTGCGCGATCTTGATCTGCAACTCCTCGGCATTCACCAGGTAGTTCGTGGTCACGCCAAAGCGAGCGGAGGCCACCTGTTTCACGGCGCTGCGGCGCAAGTCGCCGTTGGGGTCGGGGCGGAAGCGAGCTTCGTCTTCCCCGCCCTCGCCGGTGTTGGAACGGCCGCCGATGCGGTTCATGGCGATGGCCAGAGTCTCATGCGCTTCTTTGCTGATGGAGCCGAAAGACATGGCGCCGGTGGCGAAGCGTTTGACGATTTCTCGCGCCGGCTCGACTTCCTCGAGCGGCACCGGCGGCCCGGCAGGCTTGAAATCCAACAGGCCGCGCAGTGTGAAGAGATTCCGGTTCTGCTCGTTTACCAGCTTCGCGTACTCTTGAAACGTCGAGTAATTTGACTGCCGCACGGCGTGCTGCAGCTTGCTGATGACTCCCGGATTCAGCAGGTGCCGCTCGCCTCGTTCGCGGTACTGGTAGCTGCCGCCAATCTCGAGTTCGGTGTCGGACTCGACCGGCCGCTGGAGGGCGAACTTGTGCCGCAAGAGAGCTTCGTGCGCCAGAACGTCCAGTCCCACGCCTTCAATCCGGGAAGCGGTGCCCGTGAAGTACCGATCCACGATTGCCCGGTTGAGTCCGATGGCCTCGAAGATCTGTGCGCCGCAATAGCTCTGGAGGGTTGAGATCCCCATCTTCGAGAGAACCTTGAGCAGCCCCTTGTCGACCGCCTTAATGTAATTCTTCAGCAGCTTTTCAAACGTATAGCCAGGCGGGAAATAGCCTCGCGCGTGCAGGTCCTCGAGCGTTTCGATAGCGAGATAGGGATTAATGGCGCTGGCCCCATAGCCCACCAGAAGCGCAAAGTGCATGACCTCCCGCGGCTCGCCTGTCTCCACGATGAGGGCAACCTGGTTCCGCGTCTTCTCGCGCACCAGGTGATGGTGCACGGCGGACAAAGCCAAAACACTCGGGATCGGCGCGTACTCCTCGTCCACGCCCCGGTCCGAAAGGATGAGCATCGTATAGCCGGACTTGATGGCCAGCGTGGCTGAGCGGCAAAGGCTATCCACGGCCTCCGCGAGGCGCTTCTCGCCGCCCTCCACGCGGAAGAGCATCGGCAGCGTGGTCGCCAGAAAATCGCCCTGGCTGACACGGCGAAGTTTCTCGAGGTTCCAATTGGTGACGATGGGATGGCGTTTCTTGAGAGTGTGGCAAAGCTGCGGGGTTTCCTCGAAGATGTTGCCTTCTCGCCCGATGAAGTCGTAAAGCGACATCACCAGGTCTTCGCGAATGGGGTCAATGGCCGGGTTAGTGACCTGGGCGAACATCTGCTTGAAGTAATTGAAGAGCAATTGGGGCTTGTCCGAGAGGCAGGCCAGCGGGGTATCGGTTCCCATTGAACCCACCGGTTCTTCGCCGTTCTGTGCCATGGGGATCATGATGAGGCGCAGATCCTCGTCCGTATATCCGAAGGCGCGTTGGCGCATCAGGATGGTGGCGTGGTCGGTGGGCTGGACGCGCGGCGGGTCCGCCAATTGCTTCAACGAAATCTGGTTCTCCTTCAACCACTTGGCATACGGACGCCGCGATGCCAGTTGCTGTTTGATTTCCTCGTCGGGAATGAGCCTTCCCTTTTCTGTATCCACCAGGAGCATACGGCCCGGCTCAAGCCTGCCCTTGAAGCGAATCTCGGTGGGATTCACCGGCAGCACTCCCGCCTCCGAAGCCATGATAACCAGGCCGCCTTGTGTAACCAGAAAACGGCCGGGGCGCAACCCATTGCGGTCGAGCTTGGCCCCGATCACACGCCCATCGGTGAAACATACGGCCGCCGGGCCGTCCCAAGGCTCCATCAGCGAGGCGTGGTATTCATAGAACGCCTTCACATCCTCCGGCATGGTGGGATCGCTAGCCCACGCCGCTGGAATCAGCATTTCCATCACGTGGGGAAGCCGGCGCCCGGCGAGCGTAAGAAGTTCGACTGCGTTGTCGAGGTTGGCGGAGTCACTTCCGCCCGTGGCAATGATGGGCTCAAGCTTTTTGATATCGTCCCCGAACAGCCTCGACGCGAGAACGGAGGTACGGGCCTGCATCCAGTTCACATTGCCGCGCAGGGTGTTGATTTCTCCGTTGTGGCAGAGATAACGATAGGGATGAGCGAGATGCCAGGTGGGAAATGTGTTGGTGGAAAACCGCTGATGAACCAGGCAAATGGCGCTTCGAACTTCCGAGTTCGACAGCTCGAGGTAGAAGTTGGCGATCTGAGGAGCCAGCAGCAGGCCTTTGTAGACGATCGTCCGGGAAGAGAGCGAGGGAACGTAGAAGAAACTCTTCTCGCGCAGGTCGGTATTGGCCACTTCCTTTTCGGCGCGCTTGCGGATGACGTAGAGTTTCCGCTCTAAGGCGTCCTGATCCATCCCGTAGGCTCGCCGGATGAAAACTTGCTCGATGTAAGGCTGAGTGCTGCGAGCCAGGCGGCCAATCGTATTGGCGTTCACCGGGGTGTCGCGCCAACCCAGAACCGTGAGGCCTTCTTCAATAACGATCTCTTCCACAATGGCCTCACACCGCATGCGCTCGTGCGGTTCCACAGGAAGAAACATCATGCCCACACCGTATTCGCCGGGCGAAGGCAGCGCGAAACCGAGCCGTGTGCACTCCGCCTCGAAGAAGGCATGAGGAATCTGGATGAGTACACCCGCGCCGTCACCGGTCTGCGGATCGCAACCGCAGGCGCCCCGGTGGGTAAGATTGATGAGAATCTCAATACCCTTCAGTATGATGTCGTGGCTTTTCTTCCCCGAAATGTCGGCCACGAAACCAATCCCGCAGGCATCGTGCTCATTGCGCGGATCGTAGAGACCCTGCGGCCCTGGCAATCCCCGGGGGGTAATGCTGCTGCTCATTGCTCATTATCTCTTGTGATTAGTGTGGCTTAACAAGATACCTCGAACTTCGCCGCTGCCACGCCAGGGTGTGTCGGTACGTGGCTCCCTTCGCAGACACTCTGCCCTTTCTGGCTCATGATTCAGTGTGCCCTACCGCGTATGTCAAGTTAAATTAAAAGTTTTTATCAACGAGATAAAAAGCAGGATTCAGGAGTCATTCGGAGCCGTTTGGGGCTGGGAAAAGAACCTCGCCCGTAGGTCCCTCTGCTTTCTGCTTTCCGCCTTCTGCTACGCCAGCCCTGCCGCCGCAATTCCGGAGGCAGGAACGCTAACCACTTGGCCAGACTCCTCGCCATGTACGAGGATTTCATCCTCGCCCAGGCTGATGTCGCGAACCTCGCTGAATTCTTCCGGCAGGTGAGCTAAGAATGCGATGTAGCTGGCTGCCAACCGGCCGCGCGCGCGCACCGTCGAAAACGTCGGCGTGCCAAGGAGCGGCCCTCGGGCGAACGCTTCATGGCGTGTTACCGGCAATGGGGCCGAGCCAAATTCCAAGCCGCGTGTTTCAGTCCGGCTGTTCCAAGGGGGAGCTTCGCGGGAACAGTTTTCCTCCCAGATTGTGACCCAGGGAAAATCGGCGCGGCGGAAGCAGTATGCAATCAGAAGCCGCTCGCGAACATTCAGCGCCCCAACATACTGCACGTCGCGCGACGGATCGGCGAGCAGCGAAGCCACCACCCCGAATCCCTTGCAAATCAGGCAGCGTGAAAGGTCAGCCTCTCCACCGGCGTTGGCCGGCGCCAGGGGCCATTCAAACTCCTTCCCGAAGGCCAGCAGTGCTTGCGCGCCATAAGCCTCAGGGCTCGTTATGCCTTTGGTGACGGACATAAACACGCGAGTATCTTCAGTCGAGACAAAGGGAGGGCCAAGGGTGATATGCTGCGTCCAGTGGAAGAAATGATCGAGCTTACGTTCGTTGGTGACGGTCTCTTTAAGATAGACCACCGGCTCGCCGGCCCGCACACCGGCCTCGCGGCTGAATTCGAGCCCTGCCTCGGGCAAGCGAAGAGAAAGCGCTAAGCTTAGCTGGCCGCCGCGACGGCGTTCGCCGGACTTGCGCCATTTCAAGCTGGGCGCCTCGCCATGAGTCGACAGGCCCTGGGCCGTCTCTGCTTCTGAGGGCGGTCCGAAGTAGTCCAGACAAATATTGTGCCCGGCGATTCCGGAAAGCAGTTTTCCTTCCGTTAACGGACCGTAACGTTTGGCGTGCGACCTCGCGCTGTACTGAAACGGCTCCATGCTCTTCCATGGGGGAGTCCAGAGGGGATTCAGAGTTGGAAGACCACTGCCCTCTGCGAAACGAAGCTCGGCAATGTGGCCACCACCCGTGAGATTCACCATTTGAATAAGACCATTGCTCAGCGTGTACGCTTCCCTGCCCTGCCACTTGGTTTTCGAGCAAACAAGCTGATGGGCTTTCGGCATGCTATGTTCACCGCCTTTTCTTGAGAGTTAGGACCTTACAGTCTAGGAGTCCAGGAGTCAGGAGTCAAGGAGTCGAGTAGTGTCCAATTTCAAATGGTAGCGGCGAGTTTATCTCGCCATTGGCGGCGTAAAGCCACCGTTCGCCAAACGAGTCCCTACCCATCCTTGACTTCTCGACTCCTCGACTCTAGACTTCTCAACTTCTCAAGAGGTGGCCCATGAACTCATATCAGCGCGTCATGACTGCCATGGAACGCCGGGAGCCCGACCGTGTTCCCATCGTGGAATGGGCGATCAGCCGCAAGGTCATCAAGGCGATGTGCCCCGCGGCGAAGGACCAAACCGATATTGAAGAGATGTTGGACCTGGACGGGGTATCGACAGTAGCCCAGTACGATAAGGTCTTCGAGAATGCAGACGGCAGCTATGTTGACGAATGGGGGGTAACGTATAGGCCGACGCCGGAAGAAATCGACCATCCCATCCGCGGCCCCATCCGGACGATAGACGATCTGAAGAAGTACGTTCCTCCTGATCCCGATGCGCCGCAGCGCTTGGGTAAGCTCCCCGAACTGGTAGCGCGATTCAAGGGGAAGAAAGCCATCTTTTTCCGGCACCGCGCCGCCTTCATGTGGTCGGTCTTCCTGAATGGATTCGAAAACCTGCTGACGAATTTCCTTGTCGAGCCGGAGTTCGCTCACCGGTTGATGGATACCGTGCTCGAGGTGACGCTGCGCATCGCCCGAAACGCGGTTCGGGCTGGAGCCGACGTCATCGTCATTGCCGATGATTACGCCGGCAACGACAGCCCCTTCTTTTCTCCGGCCGTCTTCAAAGAATTCGTTCTTCCCAGGCTGAAGCGAATGGTGGATGCCGTTCACGAAGAAGGCGCCAGGGTGGTGAAACACTCGGACGGAAACCTCTGGCCCATCCTTGATATGATCGTCGATACTGGCGTGGATGGGCTGAACCCCATGGAACCGATTGCCGGGATGGATATAAGCAAAATAAAACAGCGTTATGGCAAGAGGTTATGCCTGATAGGCAACATCGACTGCGCGTATATCCTCTCCGAGGCTTCGACATCTGAGGTCGAGGCGGCAGTAAAAGAGTGCATCCTCAGAGCTTCTGCCGGCGGAGGGCACATCATTAGCTCATCCAATGCCATCCACTCCTCCGTGAAGCCGGAGAATTACCGGACGATGATTGAGGCGACAAGAGAATACGGACGCTATCCCCTGTCATTAAACGGACCGAGCACGTCGCCCTCCTTCACTACACGCTGAGCCAGAAATTTCCCTCTTATAGAGCGCTGAACCGAGCCTTATCCGGTCGTCCTGCATACCAGAGCACGTCAGATGTAGGTACCAGCGGCGCGGTGGTGTATATTAACGGCATGCGATCGGCGCAGGAGGCGTCCAGGCAAAGAACCCGTTCGAGGAGCTTCGAATTGGCGCGCCCCTCCGGAAGGCGGTCGCGAAAGGCGACCCATCGCCCCGCGGCAGCCTTATCGGCCCAACCCGGAAAGACTGGCTCGCACGCCAACCCCCAAAGTCGAGCCGGCTGCATCCCGGCTAAAGCGCGCACTCCCAATGGCCACTCTCGTGGCCCTTGCCGTTCTGCCTTATCTCAACATATTGTTCAACGGTTTTGTGTACGACGACGACACTCAACTGCTGAAGAACCCGTACGTGCGCAGCTTCGGATACCTGAAAGAGATTTTCACCACCAACGTTTGGTCGTTCAAAGAGGTCACCGATGTCACGAATTATTATCGGCCCATGATGACCCTGGGATACCTCGCGACCTATAAGTTATTTGGTATGCGGGCTTTTGGCTTCCATCTGGTCAGCCTTTTGTTGCACGTGCTCGTGGTCTGTCTGGTCTATTCGCTGGCCCAGCGAATAACCGGCGACCGTCTTGCTGCCTTTATGGCCGGCGCCCTGTTCGCCTTGCATCCGATCCATACCGAGTCTGTGGACTGGATTGCGGCAGTGACGGATCTCGAGGTGACTTTTTTCTACCTTCTCACCTTCTGGTTCTTTCTCGCGGCGGCGAAACCTGGAGGCCGGCGTTCGGCGGCTCTCCTGGCGGCGATGGGCGGCACGTTTATTCTTGCATTATTGTCGAAGGAACAGGCGATGACTTTGCCGGCCCTTGCCACGGTTTATGAGCATTTCTATCGTGAGGATCGTGGCGAAACCACTCTCACGCGGAAGTTGAGTCGTTATGGTTTGCTGTGGCTGCTGGCTTTGGCTTACGTTCTGTTCCGCATCCGCGTGTTCGGAGGGCTCGCGCCGCACGAGAACTATCCCCAGCTAAACCTCTGGTCAATTGCGCTTTCTGCCATCGCCCTTGTGGGGCAATACGTTGGTAAGCTCCTTTGGCCATTGCAGCTTTGCGCCTTCTACGTATTCCACGCCAGCCAGAGCCTTTTCGACTTCCGGGTTATCGCCGGACTGCTGGTTCTCTTCGCGCTCGCCGCTGCCTTCGTGGTTTGCTGGCGCAGCCGAGATCCCGAGGTCCGCTTCGTTTCCTTCGGGATCGTGTGGTTCCTGGCGCTGCTCGCTCCCGTCCTCAACGCCCACTGGGTGGGCGCTAACGTATTCACCGAGCGCTACCTCTATCTTCCGTCTGTGGGAGTGGCGTGGCTCGCCGGCCTGGGCGCATCGAAGCTCTGGTCCCGTGCGGCGCGCCAGCCGGCGCAGCGGCAAATTCTGGTGCTCGCCGGTGTCGTGTTAGGCATCCTGTTCGCCGCCCGCATCGTGAGCCGCAATCGCGACTGGAACAATGACATCATACTCTTCGCTCAGACTCTCGAGCTTTCACCGGAGGCGTACCAAATCTTAAATGACCTGGGCACCGTCTACTGGGACCAAGGTGCGGTGGACCAAGCGGAGAGCGTATGGAAACGCTCCTTCACCATCAATCCTAACAATCCCGTTGTGCTCAATAATCTGGGCATGGTGGCAGGCAAACGGAAGCAGTACACCGAGGCAATCAACTTCTTCAAGCGGGCGAAGGACCTGAGGTCGAAGTCTCTGGACCCGTATTTGAACCTGGGCAGGGTCTACCGAGTCATGGGAAATCTGGAGTTCGCCGAGACCGAGCTTCGGAAGGCACTCGCGCTTTCACCTCTCGACTACCGCATTCGCAATGAGCTTGGCCAAACGCTCGTATCGGAGGGCCGCTCCAGCGAGGCCGAGGAGCAATTCCGCGCCTCCATCCACAATCAGCCGAATGCGCTGGCCTACGACTTCCTCGGAATGCTCGAAATCCGTCGCAATGCAATGGAAGCAGCGGAGCGCGACTTTCGAGCCGCACTGGGTCTGACGGAGTCCGACAGCAACGCGCATTTTGGATTGGGCTATATTTATAAAGCTGCGGGCCGCAAGGCCGAGGCCCTGAGTGAATACCAAAGCGGGCTGGTTGGCGACCCGACCAATGCGCAGGCCCTCGAGGCCGTCCGGCAATTACAGCAACAGCCTGGAAACTGAGTGGGCGAAGATCGGCAACCACGGGTCCGAACCGAGGGCCGCCCACTGCGAGAGAATGCACGTCATCGTTATCGGCGCTGGTCCTGCCCCAGCTACCAGCCATGTTGCAGGAGTACCGCGTTTATCTCATGGTCTGCCCGGGGAGCTTCGCACGAGCCCTGCCGACGATACAGACAGACGCCATTCCGGCATCCTGCCGAGGTGAAAGTGTGGGTGGGATCGGCAAGAGTTCCGCCAATGACCACGGCGTTAAAACTCTTCCACTCCGCTTTCATATCCTCTGCATCTTCCAGCAAAACGATCGGGACATTTTGATGCAGATGCGCATCGTACCCAAGAGTGAACCACGGGATGCGGTAGATTCCCACTCCGCAGAGCGTCGAGTCGTGGCTGAGTTCATCGAAGGCGCGCAAGTTGCCGGACCATCGGTACCAATCGACTTCCGGGGCGAGTAAACAGGAACAGAGCGCGATGAAAGCCAAACTGCCGGCTGCGATCGTCTTCGGCGACAGGGCCGATTTGCGCCGGGAATTCAAGGCCGGGATTAGCTCCACGACGCCCAGCGCGGCGAGCGTGATCTCGAGGGGCATAATCGGATAGAGATACCGCAAATCACCAAAGCGGAAAAGGGAATGAAACAGAAGATGGATTAGCGCCATCCATCCCAGCAGCGGGCTGCGGCGAATGCCCAGAATAACCAGCAGCGCCACCGGACCAAGATGCGCCAACAATATTCGCGGATACCCAATCCAGGGCGCGACTCTCTCAAGGTGTTCCGCAGGTTCGGTGCTGAGGAGCTTCGGAACCGACACCTCATGGGCGTGGACCCGGAAATACTCCAGGAACGACTGGAAGGGATGCCCCCACGTCACCGCATCCACCATGCCAAAACACAACACCGGCAAGCATAGCCCCGCAGCCAGAGGGATTACCCGCTTTCGCCAGTTGGAGTAGCAAAAGCCAAAAGCTGCGACGGCCACCGCCGGAGCTAACTGGATGCGTAGCGCGACGGCGAGTCCGCAGAAGAGTCCCGCCAACATCATGCGGTGGTTTTCCTTGAACCTGTCTCCGTAGACGCCCAGGTATAAGCCTGGCAGCAGGACGTGGGTGGCCAGCACCTCGTTCAAGGTTTTCGGGGCGAAATAGACCAACTCATACCAGATTGCGCAAGCTCCCGCAGCGATAATCGCTGCCTCCATCCCGCCCGCCCGCTTCCCCCAGGCGAAGCCGAACCAGATGGTGGTAAGAGAAATCAGTGAGAGCACAATGGCCATCCCGGCCTGATACCCTGTCGATCCGCTGGCGATCCAGTCCGTGCTTCGCATCACGCCCGCCAGGAAGGCCGGAAACACCCAGGAGCGCGCTCCGCGTCGCCATTCCCACGCCACGACCCCGAAACCGTAGGCCAGGCGATGCGCGGGCTCCTGCAACTCCAGAATCTGGTCCGTGTGCGCGACGTTCGGGAGTTTTAACGCCGTGCCCACCCGAAGAAAGAGGCCAAGGAGCATGAAGCCCAGCAAAAGAAGGCGGGCCGATGAAGATGATCTCATTTGTTTACCCGCCTCGGTCCGCTTCGGAAGATTTTGCGACTCCTTCCAGATCCTCGCGCTCGCCACGAACCATACGCCGGAAAATCCCAACTGGAATCGACGCCGCAGCCACAATGCCCAGCGTTATCGTGCTGTAAAAAAAGTAGAACCAGTGGAGGGGGATAGCGCAGAGCAGGAAAAACCAGCCGCGCTTTCGCCTGAAAAACCCGTAGAGATCCCGATTCAAGAAAAGCAGAACCGACGCGATGATCGCGGCGGCGACGAAGCAAAGTGGAAAGTGAAAACCGGCGATCCCGGTCAGAACCAAGAGCAGCACGGCGCCCGCACTCCACCGGGCCGAGGCAGTCAGGTTGAGATCCTTCGGCGCTCCACCTTCGGCGAGGATCAGACGTGACCACGGGACGGCTCTCTGCAGGATGTCCGATCGCAGGAGTTTCAGGAACGTCCAGCGTTTGAGATGCGTGGCCTGCATCGCTTTCACCAGCCGGATTCTCTTGCCTTGCCGGCGCAAGCGGTTCCCCAGTTCAACGTCTTCGATGCTGGGCTTCTTGTGGTCCTCGCCGAAGCCGCCTGCCTGCTGGAGTGCGCTCTTGCGAATGGCTCCGCAGCCGGTCCAAAAAGTGGCGGAGCTTTCCGCCGCGTGCTGGTGGACGTAGTGGTGCATCAGGTTCTTGTATTGCGACACGAACCCCGGGGCCGCCGGCGCGTCGTCATACGACCCGAAACAGGCATCCAGCGCAGCGTCTCCACGCAGAGCTTCTAACGCCAGTCCCAGCGTATCAGGATGCAGCAGGACGTCGGAATCGGCGAAAAAGAGAATCTCGCCCTGGGCAATTTCTGCGCCGCGGTTTCTGGCGAACGCGGGGCCGCGCGTGGGAGGCGTTAGGCGGACAACCTGGGCTCCCGTGCGTTGGGCCACGTCCCCAGAGCCATCGGTCGAGGCGTCGTCCACAACGATCACTTCCTCCGGCCGGGTCGCGGAACTCATGACGGCTTGGAGACAACGGCGTAACTCCTCTCCGCCGTTATGGACCGGGATGATGACCGCGAGCCTCTCCCCGACCCTGGGCCCTGGGCTATTCTTGTCAGTCGGTGACGGAATGGCGCCTCCGGTCGCTTCCGTGGCCGACTTCATCGTCGATCTTGCATCCAATGCCATAATTGCGAGATTCGGAAATTCCCCGGTTGCAATGCCGTCTCGATAACCAGCGCGCGAGCCACAAGGACACCCCACCGGCGCGGCACCAGGCTATCGCCGCGCTGCAAGACCGGCCGGAGCTTCGCACTCCTCAATTTCCGTGCCCGCCAGTATACCTGCACCGGCTCACGGCTGCCAAAGGATTTCCGAGCTAAGATTGAAGTACTTGGGGGATATCAGGCGCTCATTGGTTGGTCAGTTGGCCTGGGCGGCGTTGTGGCAAGTTGAGTGCTGACCAGTCGCTTCGCCCAATTGCCGCGGTCCTGTACATTGACCGCGGATGGTCCTTCCATCGCCAGTGGGTTATCTACAGTAACGTTTACCGTCAAAGTCCCCGGCGTGCGGAGTCACCGGAGGCTGTAGTATGAAGTTCCAACACGTCCGAAATTGGCCCTTGAACCGCTCCCGGGAAAGTGAATCGCGGGCTGTTGGCAAGCTTGCGTGACTTCACCTCCGCGGAATCACGCCGCGCCAATCGGCGCCCGCCGGCTATCCACGGCAGCGCCAACGACGCAGGCGGGCCCGACAATCGCACCACGGAGCGAATACATCGGATATCCAGGTCACTTCGCCTGCATTGCGAGGCTCGTCAGGTGATACTGAGCGGCTTCCTGCGGCTTGCCCCACGCAGCATAAAACGCTTCCAGCCGTTGTGCTGCCTCGATCGCCAAAGGGCTGCCCTCTTTTTGTACGCTCTTCAAGGTGAGATAGGCTTCTGTGAGCAAAGGTTCCGCCTCGCCATAGCGCCCCTCGATGGTCAAACAGTCGCCGAGGACGCCTTGCGAGAATGCTGTAAGGTAGTGCTTCTTGCCAAGAAGTCGTGTCCTTATATCGAGAGACTCGCGAAGCAGGGGTTCGGCTTGGGCAGCTCGACCCGTTTTGTTGAGAGTCAGACCTAAAATGGCCAACGCGCCTGCCGTCCAGGGATGCCCTTTCGGGTACGAGTTCCTGAAGATTTGCAGCGCATGCCGGGCTTGTTCCTCAGCCTCTCGATAACGGCCTTCCAGGTCGAGCAGATAAGCTGAATTCATTAAAGCGTAGCCGGTGCTGGTCCCCTCGCCCAGGGCCAGAAATGCCGCTACGCTCTCCCGCATCAGCGGGTCTGCTTGGGCATATTTGCGCTCGTCGCGAAGTATATCTGCCAAATAGAGCCGTGCCGCCCACACTTCTTGTTGCTGAAAGCCCATTCGCTCAAATTCTTGGACCGCTTGCCGGGCCAGAGACTCTGCTTCGGCAAAATCGCCACTTTCCGCTAGCATGCCGCCGCGCAGATAGCGCATTAAGATCACGGGTACGTAGGCCCTGCCCGAGAGCCGGGACCCCCAAGCCAAGCCCTCACGGTAGAGCGACTCAGTTTCCTCGTAACGCCCCTCGTTGCGCAGTACCAACGTCAGGTTAGATACAGTCGCGACGTACCATTCCATGTCAAAGTCGGCATTTTTTGGTAGGTTGCGATAGATCGCTAGGGCTCGGCGGAAGAAGCTTTCAGCTCCTGCATAATCGCCAAGATACATACGCACCAGTCCCAGGCTATCCAGGGCCCTGGCAGTTTCCCGGTGGGCGGGACCATAGATTTTCAAGTCTGTCTCGAGCGCGGCCCGGAGATGCCGCTCGGCCAAATCTAGCTTCGTCGCATCTTCGGCGTAATAATCGCCAATGGTGCGCTGCATCGCCGCGCGAACTTCCGGTTGATCGGCTAGCTCTGTCTCCACGCGCGCTGCCGCGTCATTCAAGACATCCACCAGAGTGGCCTTGGAACCTTTGGTATTGTTGCCGTAAAAATACCGTCCTGCGGAAAAGCCCAGCAACTCCTGCATGAAGCTGTTAATGCGATCTGCCTTAACCTTTTCTACGCGTGCATGGTCGCGCTCCAGGCGGGCAACGTGCGCCTGCCAGAGCGTGGCCGCAATGCCGCCGCTGAGCACCAAAAATACCAGTGCTGCCGCCGCTACCCCCGCCTTGTAGCGCTGAATGAATTTTGCCGTTCGATAGGCCCGCGTATCAGGCCGCGCGATCACCGGACGGTTTTCCAAGTGGCGGCTGATATCTTCCGAGAATTGCTCGACTGAGGCATAGCGGCGCTGGGGCTCCTTGCGCAGCGCCAGCAGCACGATG
Source organism: uncultured Acidobacteriota bacterium (assembly GCA_963722675.1). Lineage (GTDB taxonomy): Bacteria > Acidobacteriota > Terriglobia > UBA7540 > UBA7540 > CAVROP01. The sequence goes on along the minus strand of CAVROP010000066.1, from coordinate 3,114 downwards.
TTGTCGAGATCACCCGCCAGCCGGCGGCGCAGCTTCTCGGGAGTTCCCTCGCGCGTCGCGCTCAGCGATTCAGGCGTCGGGCCGGCCGTGCCAGCTTCCCCGGGCCCAACGCCATCATCCCGCATTACAGCCAGGCTGGGCTTCGCCGGCTCTTCGTGGCAGATCGCTGCCTCGATCGCCGCCGCGGTCGAGGCCGCCGCGCCATAAGGGCGGCGGCCGGTCAGCAACCGGTACAGCAGCACCCCCAGCGAATACACATCGGTGGCAGTCGTAATCGCCTCCCCACGCACCTGCTCCGGGCTGGCATACTCGGGAGTGAGCGGTCGCAGCAGCGTGGTGGTTGAGTCTTCCGGGCCCGCTCGCACCAGCAGTTTAGCGATCCCGAAGTCAAGAAGCCGCGGCACCCCTTCCTTCGTCACCAGGACATTGCCGGGCTTAATATCGCGATGGATCACCAGGTTCTGGTGCGCGTAGTGCACCGCGGCACACACGCTTTGGAACAGTCTCAGGCGGGAGGAGATGCTGAGTCTATGGGCGTCGCAATATTGGTCAATCGGTTCGCCCTCAATATACTCCATGACAAAGTAAGGCAGGCCTTCGTCGCTGGTCCCGCCATCGAGCAGGCGAGCGATGTTGGGGTGGTCGAGCGTGGCCAGGATCTGGCGCTCACTGCGAAAGCGTCTCACCAGATCTTCGCTGTCCAGTTCGTGGCGGATGATTTTGATGGCAACGAGTTTCTGATACGCGTCGTCGGCTCGTTCGGCGAGACACACGGTGCCCATGCCTCCGCGGCCAAGCTCCCTCAAAACGGAGTAAGGTCCAAGCCTGCGCCCTTCCTCGAGTCCCTGAGCGCGCTGTCCGAGGACTTTTAGAGCGTCCTCGAAGGCGGCGGGGGCCGTAAAGCCGCTCCTCTCATACGAAGCCAGCAGTGACTCGACCTCGCTCCGCAATTGGGCGTCAGTCCCGCACGCTGAATCCAGAAACGCAGACCGTTTCCCCGGCCCGTAATCGAGCGCCGCTTGGAAGATCTCTTCGATTTGCCGCCACTGTTCAGGTTGCATCTTGCACTCCGGGCAAAATCTCTCGGCGCAGCCAGGCTTTCGCCATCCTCCACTCGCGCGCCACCGTGGCGGGTGACACTTTCAGTGCTTCGGCGGCTTCTTCAACGGACATGCCGCCGAAGTATCGCATTTCGAAAACTCTGCCTTTGCGCGCATCCATGGCCGCCAAGCGCTCCAACGCCGAGTTCACCGCCAGCACCTCCTCGGCGCGCTGGTCGGAGAGCACGGCGACATCACCCAAGGCTAACGGCGCCATGCCCTCGCCGCGCTTAGCGCGCCGGCAACCGCGGGCATAGTCCACCAGGATATGGCGCATGACCTGCGCGGCAGCCGCGAAAAAGTGGGCTCGGTTCTGATAGCCCACATCCTGCTGTTCGGCCAGGCGCAGGTACGCTTCATGCACCAAAGCCGTCGTTTGCAGCAAGTGATCGGGGCGCTCGCGCCGCATGTAACTTGACGCAAGGCGGCGCAGTTCTTCATAAACGAGCGGCATCAACTTCTCGAGCGCCGCCTCGTTCCCGCTACTCCAATCCGCCAATAAGCGAGTGATCTCCCCGGGGCCCGGCATATTAATCGAGATATACCACATTTTGTCCCTATCTTCCAGATTCCCGCCTCACTGGAACTCTGGCCCCGTACGAGTCGCAGTTACCTCAACGGCACTTCTCACCAACCGTGGGGCTGAAGCGTTGCCCTTCCTGCAGCTTCAAAACACCGTGAGGCCTCCCGGATGGCGAGTCAAAGTGTCGGATTGGCCGCGGAAACGGCAATCCGTCACTTTTTTCTTGGCTCCGTGACATGTTTCATCACTGAATGTCGCAATAGAGGACAGAGGCGCATTTGAGCCCCGACCGAGTCAGGGGGGCTGTCGCGCGACTCGCTTCATCCCTAAATCTGCCGCCGTATTCGCTGGAGCATTGCCGGCACGTTCGGGGGATTTGTACTGCAGCCCTACGGGGACGTTCAAACGAGGAGAGAACCGATGTCGATGAAAAGCAACTGCTCGAAGGGGCAAAGCGCCTTGGGAGGCGCGTTGCTCGGGTCATTGGTCGTTTCGATTCTTGCTCTACCGGCGGGTGAGATGGCTCAGGGGTGGGCCGCCACACCAGCCACGTCATCCGATGGCCAGACTGCGATGGGACTAACCGCTGCACCGCCGCCAGTCGTCTGGAAACCGTCTGTGAGGCCTTTTGACTTCCGACCGAATGGGAACTTGCCTTTTAGTTTCATCCCGCCCCCTACAGAGAGCGCGACGGGACACGGAGCGAAGGAATTCAGCTTCCATCCGCGAGAAAGCGCTGCATTCCCTTTATTCAATGCCAGGCCTCTATTCGGTCAAGCCACCAACGGTGCGCAGTCAGCCGAGAACTCGCCGCCGTCGCCGAAACATGGTGTGCGAAAGAAGTATTTGGCCTTGGGAATCCTGGGGGCGCTTGAAGCCGCCGGTGGGGCGGCGGCCGTGGCCGGGTCAAATAGTGTCTGCACCACAAATAACATTGGAAATAACGGTCCGGCCAAGTCGATCTGCAGCAACGTACACACGGCTGGCGAGGTGATGATCCCTGTCGGCGCGGCTGTCGCGGTGCTGGGATTCTACCTTGCCTTCAAACACCATTAGGAAGACTCGTCCAGGAGGAGAGGATGGTTCTGTCAAAAGTTCTATGAAAGAGCTATGAGAAGCGAGCGGGGCCGAGGCGGAGAGGTTTTGGGGGAGTGCTTGGATCGAGAGTGGTGATGGCGGATTTGGATTTATCGCATTGGTGCCAAGGTGGATCCTTAAGTGGGGGAGCGAGTTCGACTCGCTCCCGACCCACCTCGGCCCCGGGGTCGGCGCTCAGGTCGCATCCCTGCGTAGCCCTATCCTCCGCCCCGGCCGGTTGGAAGTCTACTGCAACGCCGCTCCATTGGCCAACGCTTGTTCGAGAATCTTGTTCCACTTTCCTTGTAGCGTGGTGACGGAGTTGAGTTCTGGCAAGGGGACAGGAACTCGGTAGCCCAGAGCGGAGTGAGGGCGGAGAAAGTTGTAGTGAGTGACGAAGAGCGTGGTGAGAGC
>CAVROP010000065.1:0-85730 GCA_963722675.1 uncultured Acidobacteriota bacterium | reverse complement strand
CCATTCGACATGATTCGACAGGAACAGATTCCCCTTGGCCCGAATTCACGAAACATCGTAGAATTCAGGCATGAAATTCTCCCGTTGCAGCGGCATCCTGCTCCATCCGACGTCGCTGCCGGGAGACTCGGTATCGGTGACCTCGGCCTGGAGCTTATCGGTTCGCGGATTTCCTGGCTGGGGCGGGCAGCGGATTTGGCAGGTGCTCCCTCTGGGTCCCACTGGTTACGGGGACTCGCCCTATCAGTGTTTCTCGGCGTTTGCCGGGAATCCGCTGTTGGTGAGCCTTGAGAAACTGGTTGCGGAGGGCGACCTCTCGCCGGACGACCTGGCCGACGATCTCCCAGCGTTTCCGGATCGCCAAGTGGACTTCGGCGGGGTCATCCACCACAGACTCCCGCTTCTCAGAAAGGCGGCAAAGAACTTCCTTGCCGTCGCTTCCGCAACGCGGCGCGACGACTTCCAGGACGTTCTGCCGGCAAAACGCCCCCTGGCTCGACAACTACGCTCTGTTCATGGCCTTGAAGGAAGCGCACGGCGGGGAAGCGGTGTGGAACAAATGGGAGCGTGACATCGCCGCGCGCCGGCCGGAGGCGCTGGCCCGCTGGGAAGCAGCTCTGACGGAACCGATTGACACCCAGAAATACGTTCAGTATCAGTTCTTCAAGCAGTGGTCGGAGCTCAAGGCCTACTGTCACGAGCGGGGAATTCAGATAATGGGCGACATCCCCATCTTCGTCGCTCACGACAGTGCGGACGTGTGGGCCCACCCGGAACTGTTCCACCTCGACGCCGACGGCAACCCTACGTGCAGGCCGGGGTTCCGCCCGACTACTTCAGCGCCACCGGACAACTGTGGGGTAACCCGCTTTACCGCTGGGACGTGATGGCCGAGACGGGCTATGCGTGGTGGATTGACCGTTTTCGATCGACTCTGAGGCTGGTAGACATTGTCCGCCTCGACCACTTCCGCGGATTTGAAGCCTACTGGGAGTCCCCGGCAACGAGAAGACCGCCATCAAGGGCCGCTGGGTGAAGGCGCCGGGCGGCGAGTTGTTCGAGGCGCTGCAGAAAACGCTCGGCGACCTGCCCATCGTTGCCGAGACCCTCGGTGTGATCACGCCCGAGGTCGAGGCCTTGCGCGACCGGTTCGGTTTTCCGGGCATGGGCATCCTCCAGTTCGCCTTCGGCACGGACCCTCAGGCGCCCGACTTCAAACCGCACAACTTCAGCCGTCACTTTGTGGTCTATACCGGGACGCATGATAATGATACGACGATCGGCTGGTGGACCTCGAGCGGCGCCGGCGACAGTACGCGCACGGCGGAGAACATCCGGGCAGAAAGAGAGTTCGCGCTCAAGTACCTGGGAACGGACGGCCGGGAGATGAACTGGGTGTTCATCCGCGCTATCTTGGCTTCAGTGGCCGATGTGGCGATCATTCCACTCCAGGATCTCCTGGGCTTGGGCAGCGAGGCGCGGATGAACCTGCCCGGCACCTCGAGCGGCAACTGGCGGTGGCGATTTACCGCAGACCAACTGACACCCGAAATTGGGGAACGCTTGCGAGAGTTGACCGTAATCTATGACCGTACAGCGCCGCGGCACCCGTAGGGGTGGTTCGCGAACAGCCCCTAATCTCTCTTCGCTCCGGCACAGTAATATTTATGGAAAAACCGCGACTGAGTTTCTGGCAGATCTGGAACATGAGCTTCGGATTCCTCGGCATCCAGTTTGGCTGGGGCCTGCAAATGGCGAACATGAGCGCCATCTACGAGTACCTTGGCGCTCGCGCGGACCAGATACCCATCCTTTGGCTGGCCGCGCCTTTGACCGGCTTGATCGTCCAGCCGATCATCGGCCACATGAGCGACCGCACCTGGAACCGGCTGGGCCGGCGGCGCCCCTACTTCCTGACGGGCGCTTGCTGGCTTCCGCGGCCCTGGTCCTGATGCCCCAATCCTCCGCGCTTTGGATGGCGGCTGGGCTGCTCTGGATCATGGACGCCTGCATCAACATCAGTATGGAGCCCTTTCGCGCCTTTGTGGCGGACCTGCTACCCGAGGAGCAACGCACGCGGGGCTTCGCCATGCAGAGCCTGTTTATCGGGCTGGGCGCGGTCGTCGCCTCGGCACTGCCCTGGATGATGACGAATCTGTTCCACGTTCAGAACGCCCAAGCGACGGGCCACACCATTCCGCTCACGGTGCGACTTTCTTTCTATGTGGGAGCCGTCGCTTTCCTCGGCGCAGTGATCTGGACTATCGTGAGCACGAGGGAGTATCCGCCCGACGATCTCGAGGCTTTCGCGAAAATGAAGCAGGAGAAGTCCGGCTTCTTTGACAACGCCGGAGAGATCTTCAGGTCGATTGGAAACATGCCGGCGACCATGAAGCAACTGGCGTGGGTTCAGCTCTTCACCTGGCTGGGACTCTTCTGCATGTGGCTCTATTTCCCCGTCGCGGTGGCCCACAACGTCTTTGGCGCCGCCGACGAGACCTCGCCCGTTTATACCCGGGGTGTGGAGTGGGCGGGCATATGTTTTGGGCTGTACTCCGCCGTCTGCTTTGTTTTCTCCTTCGTATTGCCGGCCCTGGCGGGGGCGCTCGGCCGCAAGTTGACGCATAGCTTGTGCCTGCTGTGTGGCGCGGCGGGTCTGTTGTCCGTGGCGGTGATTCACAACCCCTACCTGCTGTTGCTGTCCATGGCCGGGGTGGGCATCGCCTGGGCCAGCGTCCTGGCCATGCCTTACACCATCCTCGCCGGCTCGCTGCCGGCCGAGAAGACCGGCGTGTATATGGGCATCTTCAATTTCTTCATAACGATTCCTGAAATCGTCGCCTCGCTTTTCTTTGGCTGGGTCATGTTGCATCTGCTCCATAACAATCGCCTGGCGGCGGTGATGGCCGGCGGTGTCTTCTTGATCCTGGCGGCGCTGTTGATGAAGCGAGTCGTCGATGTCTCACTTGAGGAAGCGCCGTGCAGAAAGCCGAGGTCGCGGTCGGGGGGCTGGCGCAGACATCCGGTTCTTGATGTCTGCGAGGTTCGCGGCAGCGAACCTTAGTTGTGCATCGGCCATTGCCCCCAACAGTCTCGCTACGCGAGACGCAGACTTCAGAAGGCGAAATCTGCGCCAGCCCGCAATGAAAGGGGCCCGCGCCAAGTTTTGACGGGATCTTAGCCGCACCTGGATATGAACAGACTTTGTATTACCTGCGCTGCGTCAATTCTAGCCCTTCTGAGCGGGATCGGGGGCGGTGCTGGCGCTGCGTCGCCGCCCCAAGCCGGCGCCGAGGGCGCGCCACAAGTTTTCAAGATTGATCCGCCCAACTGGTGGGTGGGCCACACGATCAATCCTGTCCGGCTATTGATTCGCGGGCGCAATCTGTCCGAGGCCCGGGTGGAACTGCAAGGTCCCGGCCTCAGGGCAAGCAATGTTCACTCGAATGCCACCGGCTCCTACTTGTTCATCGACTTGACCATTGACCCCGACAGCAGGCCGGGCCGCCGCTCGCTCCAGCTCGTCAATGCCGCCGGCTCGGTGAGGTTTCCTTTTGACGTGCTCGCTCCCTTGCCGCGCCAGAACCGTTTCCAGGGTTTCTCTCCGGACGACTTCATCTACGAGATCATGCCGGACCGCTTTTCCGACGGCGACCCTTCCAATGACAACCCTCCTCAATCGCCGGGCCTGTTGGATCGCTCCCAGTCCCGCTACTACCATGGCGGCGACTTCCAGGGCATCATCAATCACCTCTCTTACCTGAAGGAGCTGGGAGGGACCGCGCTCTGGCTGACGCCGATCTACGACAACGTAAACCATCGGAATGAACGCGAGCGTTACGACCATCAGCCGATTACGGACTACCACGGCTACGGCGCGGTTGATTTCTACGGCGTCGAGGAGCATTTCGGCGACTTGGCGAAGTTGCGTGAGTTGGTGGACGATGCCCACCAACTGGGGATCAAAGTCATCCAGGACGAGGTTGCGAACCATACCGGACCTTATCATCCCTGGGTCCAAGACCCGCCCACAACCACCTGGTATCACGGCAGCGAAGCCGCCCATCCCGAGGAAAACTGGCAAACTTGGACGCTCCTCGACCCGCATGCGCCGCCCCAGCTCCGCAGCGCCACGCTCGACGGCTGGTTCCTCAACATCCTGCCGGACTTGAACCAGGACGATCCCGAAGTGGAGCGTTATTTGATTCAAAACACTCTCTGGTGGATTGGCATCGTCGGCTTTGACGCGATTCGCGAGGATACGCTTCCCTATGTGCCACGGCGCTTCTGGCACGACTGGATGGCTGCCATCAAGCGCCAGTATCCGCGCGTCAACGTGGTGGGAGAGGTCTTCGACGGCGACCCCGCCATGACCTCTTTCTTCCAGGGAGGCAAGCCCCGTTTCGACGGCGTTGACTCGGGTGTCGATAGCGTCTTCGATTTCCCGCTGCTCTACCCGCTCCGGCGCGCCTTTGCAGAAGGAAAACCGTTGCGGGAGACGGCCACGATGCTGTCTCGCGACTACCTCTACCAGGACCCCAGCCTGCTCGTCACCTTCATTGGAAATCACGACATGCCGCGCTTCATGAACGAACCCGGAGCCGGCCTGGAAGGATTGAAGCTGGCCCTCACCTTCATCATGACCACGCGTGGTGTCCCCATGATTTACTCGGGTGACGAGCTTGCCATGCCGGGTGGCGCCGACCCCGATAATCGCCGTGACTTTCCCGGCGGCTGGCCGGGCGACCCGCACAACGCCTTCGAAGCTTCGGGCCGCTCGCCGGACCAAGAGGCAGTCTTCGCGCGGGTCGTCGAACTCGCCCATCTGCACCACGAATTCGAGCCCTTGCGGCGCGGCAAGCTCGTTGACCTGTTTGTCAGCGATCAGGTTTACGCCTACGCCCGGCTCACGGACCGCCAGTTCGTGGTCGTGATCATCAACAACGCGCTTGACCGCGCCACCGTCGAATTCGACGCGGCTCCTGCACGCCTCTTTAACGGAACTACCCTCACCGATCGGCTAGGGGGCGGCCCTCCTTTGCAGGTTTTCAACGGCAGGCTCAGCGCCATCCTGCCCGGGCGCACCGCGAGCATCTACGTCCAGTTCGGGAAGTGAGGAACGGTCAGCCATGCCTGGCCGTTCGGGAGGCAAGACCAGGAAGGAGCCGGGGTCTGGGTCCCAGATCAGGCAGCACCCCGGCCCTCCCGGTAGAGGGAAACAAACAACTGTTTGTAAGTGATGGTCCCAGTCATCTGATGCCGTACGACGGTGAAACGATTCCCAGGTCCGAGATCATGATGCCCTGGTTACCTGGACTCAGCCGATGGCTACGTTGACCTTAGCCTGCTCGCACCGGAGCCGCCTCTTCGCCTTCTGCTAACCTGATGGCTGCCCCTCGTTGACTTCCGTCATTTCCCCACTGGTGGCAGGGGCATCGAGGCAACCCCGCTTGGGCGGAGTTGCCTCTCTGTGTCGAGACTGACTCTACCTATGATGGCTCGGAGCACGCAGCTTCGGGATTGACGCGCCCCCTCGGTGTGAGGCTGCTGCGTAGTCGTAGAAGTAGATCCACGGCGAAATCGCGAATTCACCGAAGATCGAGTCGAGCCAACGGGGTTCTTCGAACGGGTTCGGAATGACATAGGCCAAGTAGTTGCCCATCACTCCCCAGTTCCCGAGGCCATTGGCATTATCCGCAACCAGCGCGTATCCAGTGCCATTCAGGAAGTTGCAGACCGCAATCGCATAACCTCCGGCCAAGCCCTTCGCGGCAGTCTGGCTCAGCATAAAGGACTGGATTCCACCCGTGTACACCGGTGCTGTATTGAAGGTGGCAACCGGTGCAGCGTCGCTTGACGGTGTCAGTGATCCGCTGGTGGACGCATACACGGAGAAGGCGCAGGTGCCTGCTGTCGGGACAGCGCCACCGAAGTCTGGAGTATACGGATCAGAGCTGGTGTTCGAAACCACGATGCCAGTATCCCAGTTGCCCAGCGCGCCACCACTAGCTAGATTGGTAAAGTTGGTCACGTAGGGGAACAGGAGATTCGTCTGGCAGCCAATGAAGTCGACCACCGTGAGTGGGTAGTTCGGCTCTTCCAACAGGGTGCCGTTGGGATACGTGAACGCTGGGTAGAGTGGAATACCGGTGGGAGTCATAGGATCCAGCGTTACACTGGCCGTCATCGGCGGGCTCTGCAATGCGATCGGGCCCGATGTGTAAACTTCGAAGTTGAAATCCGCAGCCTCGAGCTCAGGGCGAAGTGTCGTGGCTATCGGGAAATCGAACGTGACGCTGTCGTTGGTTTTGACGCCCGTGTACGCCAACGGAGCGTAGGTTCCCCAAAGAACTGTGCCCTCAGTCGTGACCGGGCCGCTGAGCGGCGCCACCGTGACTCCTAGCGGAATCCCCGACAACGTGATCGAGATATCCGACCCGTTTGTGGCGAGACCGCTGAGGGTTGGTGCGTATGGAGCCAGTGTCAGTTCGTCAGTCAGGGAGGTCCAGGCTCCGGACCACTGCTCGGCGACATTAATCGTGAAGTAGCTTCCAGTCGACCCGAAGCAGGTCAGGATAGAAGTGGCATAGTACGGATCACCGAATTGTCGCATATACAGTACCGCCGTAAGAAGTGGTAGCGACCTGACCGATGTTAACCGGAGTTTGAGTTTGGGTCACACCGGCCGATCCCGAACGAGATGGGGTAATTCTGGTTCAACACTGCGCCCACCGTGGCCGTAATGAAAGTGCCGGGAGGTACGCCAACCGTGTCGAAGCGAAGACCCCAAATCGTGATGTAATTGCTCATGGCCAGCCCTGACAGGGGGGTGGGCCCGTTAGTAAATGTGAACACGTTCCCCGCCGCCGAGTAAGTCATCGAGGTGCAAAAAACGCCGGCCAAGGCGCCGGCGCCCGCGTCACTGCAAAACTCGGCTGCCGCCGTAGGTTCTGGCAGGAGTCCAATACCGGCTGCCCCCACGATCGGCTTGCTGAACGTGACGGTGAACGTTTCCCCACCAGCAATGGTGCCCAGACCGGAAGCCATCGCCATGTAGACCTGTCCGCCCGCGTCGCCAATGCTGTTGGGCCGCAACGTGTACAACGAGGGTGACACGTTGAAGACCGTCCCATTGCCGAGCACTTGTGCCGAGGCCAACGGCGCCATGATGCCGAGCCCGAGCACCAAAAGCAGACTTGCTAACAACAGATTTCTCTTTGTCATCTTATTTCCCTCTCCTTTTTGTGAGGCAGACTTGTGTGGTTTCGCCTGTCTCGGTTGGTTGGAACATCCTAGTTGAATTCTGGGACCCGAACGACCCTAGCATTCCGCGCACTTTCATCAGACAAGTTCTCTTCGCCACAGCGTTGGTTTACATCTACCAGGGAGCACCAATCGCTGTTGAAACCCTCTAGAGCCCTACTTCCGCTTCCGCATCGCTCCAACGCCACTAATATACTGCGTTTAACTACCGCATCCAAATCCTTAATAATGACAGTGACTCTAGCATCAAGAGAAGGGGGTGTCAAGATTTTTTTTGGTTTTTTTTGGGGACATTTTTGTCCCTTGAGTGTGTATCTGAGGCTTGCGACTAGGCCGAGAATTGTCGAACTAGCCTGTCGGGATTCTGCATGATCAAACCGCTTTCACCCAAGCTGCCTCCCCAACAGCCCAGCCAAAACGGGCAGCCCGCTGGTTGGTGTTGGCGCGGCAAGTCCGCGTCGTTGAACCCTCCACCTTGGAGCGGAGACGCCCCGCCGCATGTACCGCTGCCCCAGGTCCTCCGCAACCCTTCGATAGGCTCGCATTTTAGTCTACACCATTCCGCTGATCGCCGCTTACTGCTTCAGCAATTCGTCCTTCTTGAATTCACGGCGCAGGTCCCGCAACTTCTCTTCGAGTTCCTTCGTTGCCGCGGTGGCGCCGGGAAGAGTGCTGATGATGCGCGCGGTCAGGAGGACAATCAATTCGGTTTCCTGGGTGTTGTAAGAGGTGCTTCCAAAAACCGCGCCGAGCCACGGAATATCCCCAAGCAGAGGGATGCGGTTAGTCGTTTTATTGTAGTTATACGAGATCAGCCCGCCCAAGGCGATGGTCTGGCCGTCCTGGGCCACCGCGTGGGTGGTCACGGACCGCTTGGAGAAACTGGGAGATTGTATGGTGGTGTTCGAGGCGGGCGGAATTTCGCTGCTGATTTCCTGGTTAATCTGTAGGGAAACAAGACCCGTACTGGTGATGCGCGGGGTAACGGTGAGGATGATACCCGTGTCGACATTGTTGACCGTACTGGTAAACAAACTGCTTCCCGCGATTTGTCCGCCCGCCGCGAGACCCTGAGAGGAGAGCGTGGGCACCGACTCGCCAACCTGGATTCGCGCCTGCGTGCTGTCGGTGGTGACCAAGGTCGGAGCTGAGAGGGTGCGCACACGCGTGTGGTTTTCACTGGCAGTCAAAAAAGACATCAGTTCGCGGGTGGAGCCGATCACGCCGCCGGCGGAAAGACTCAAGCCACCCGAGGAGCCTGTAGTGCCCCCGCTGAACTGGAGACCGGTCGGGGTCGAGGTGCTACTGGCGGCGGTACCGCGCTTCTCGAGCGCGTACTCGAGACCAAACGACAAATCGCCGGTAATGTCCACTTCGTAGACGCGGGCCTCGATCATCACCTGCCGGGGAACAATGTCGAGCTTGTCGAGGGTCCTGGCGATCTGGGCATACTGTTGCGCGGTACCCTGCACGACAATCGAATTGCTCACCGGGTCGGTTATGATGCGCAATTTTGATTCAGGGCCCATGGCGGACTCCGGCGTGCCTGCCGAGCCGAAAGCTGCCGTGCTCGCCGCAGTCCCACTCGAACTCTGCTGAAAGTTGCTTTCCTGAAGTGATGCCAGTCCCGTGCCGCCCTGCCCCGCTCCCCTGCCGCGCTCCGACGAGCCGGCCTGAATTCCGGCCGTTGGACTTGTACCCATGAGAGCTCCCAGCAGCTTCATCAAGCGATCAGCTTCGGAATATTGAACCCTATAAACAAAGGTCTGAATTCCATCCGCAGGCGTCGGCTGATCGAGCTTCTCGGTCCATCGCTCGACCTCGGCGAAGGCGCCAGGGTCAGCGGCGGCGACCAGAATGGCATTGATGCGGTCGAGGGGCACAAAGCGCAGAGGAGTTTGCTTTTCGGAGAGCGCGTAGGTGGCGAAGATTGCTTCGAGCTCCGGAGCCAAAGCGGACGCGACGTTGTTGTGGACGGGTATCAGCCGCACTCGTTGCGTGTCAAAGCTGGAGTTGTCAAACTCGTGAAGGACCTCCATCAGCCGTTTTATGTTTAAGCTGTCGTCGACCAGAATCAGGGTATTGGCGGCGGGGAGCACCGTCGCGTAGCCCCCCTCCGACAGAAAAGGGGCGAGCATCTTGGACATGTCGTCTGCAAAGACGAACTTCAGGGGAATGATTTGCATCATCATGCGATCGTCGGCGGGCAATGCCGCCCCACTCGTCGACACGCCCAGGGGATTTTTGGGAGCTGCAACGAGAGGAATAATGCGATAGAGGTTCCCCACTTTGACGGCCGTGGCGCCGTTCATCTTCAACACGGTTTCAAGGATGGGAAAGAGGTCTGCAGGCTTGAGCTCGCCCGAAGTGGAAATGGTCACCACTCCCTTGACGGTTGGGTCCAGGACGTAGTTCAACTTCAATTCACCAGCCACAAGGTTAATAAACTGCACGAGGTCCGCATTTTCGAGACGGAATCCCACTCCCGGCCCACCCGAAACGCCTGGGGGGGTGGCGGCCGCAGCCTGCCCGGCCGGCGTGGTCTGGCTGCCTGGCTGGGTTTGCTGTGAGGCCGGAGTGGTGGACTCTGCGGCCGCGGGCTGACTGCCAGGCGGCGTACCGGGAGTGGTTTGCGACCCGGGCTGCCCACCCGCGGGCGACTGTGGGGCTTGCGGGGTGGAGGGTTTCGGCGGCGGCGCTTGGGGTGCCGCGGTTCCAGGCGTTTGCGCGGCTTGCGAGGCGGGCGCGGCGGGTTGTTGATTTTCAGATTGTGGCGCACTGAGAGTAAGCGAACTTGCGAGGGCAAGACCCACAACAGCCAGCCGAGGCGACAGCCAGACCGCACTGCGCCAGAGGGCCGAAGCCGTGAGACATCCCTTGAGGTTGGTCATCCACCTTGTTCGCAAATGCAACTTGAACGAGCGGGAGTGTAGATGCAATCTATTCCTCCTTCTTACCACCACGGGAATCGAAACTCAAAAGTCTGCCTCGTGGTCAAGAACTTGCGCCCCTTAAGGTTTATTGGGAGCGCCGGTTTGCTGCGGCGTCGGTGAGCCGCTTGCGTTCACGTCTTGCCACTGGACCAGAGGCCCAAAAGGAGAGGACACCACGACCTTTCGCTTGCCTCCCACGACCGTACCCACCGGGACGTCTGGCTCGGAGCCCGGCTGCCCGGTACGGCCAGTGGCGGAGGCTCCAACCCCGGCGTTGGGAACCACAACGGGAGACGTGCCTGGAGCGCTCCCCGGCGTCGTTCCCGCGCCGGTACGCACGTTGGCGGTTCTTTCGATAACCCTGGGGACGCGAGGGACCGCCACCGGCGCGGTGATTTCGAGCGTAGTTCGCTTGTCCTGCCACTCGACCACGACATTCGAAGTCCCGATCGAAACCAACTTGTAACCGCCAATCTCCTCCCCTGGCAGGATGCGCTTCGACAGGGGCGGAGATTGGTCGCCAGGGGACATCAACGCAAACCGGCCGCTTCCAAGGTTCATCGTCCCGAACAAGACCGGCAGTCTCGGGGCCTTAGCCTCTTCTTTCGCCTGCGCGGGGACGCTGCCGCGCAAGGGGCTGAAAACATTTCGATCCACAATGTCGACGAAGCTTGACGGCTTCCCTGCCTGATTCGAGCCGGTCGCCGAGGCGAGCGCCCGTTGCGGCGCCACGCGCTGGGAGAGCCACTGGATGCTGTTGCGATACTCCTTCCAGCGAACTACCAACAACCAGCCCAGCAGGACGTTAAGGGCCATGAGCCCGCTCACGATGAGGATTAATTCGCGCTTTCTGCCCAGCATACATCCCCCCGTAAAGGCCGAAATCCGAAAATCGAAAACGAAGACTCGAAGCTCCAATCGGGAAACGAGTTTCGAATTTCGATTTATCAGTGTGTTGCGGCGCTTCCTTCCTTGGCCTGCGCCACGGCCCGGGCGGCCGCCCCAATTGTCAGGCGCACGAGTAATCTACCCTGGGGGTCGCCTTGGGCGGCGACAACCGAGAGACCGGTAACGGACAAAATCTTGGGAAAGCCGGTCAATGCCACCATAAAGTCGACGAGTTGGTCCAAGCGGCAGCGGAACTGCATTCGCCCGGTCACGAGCGAATAACCCCTGCCAAGCTCCTGAGTGCTAAGCAACTCGCTGCTGCCGAGTTCGATGCCCTTGCTCTCTGCCAACTGCCCCACCAACCGCTGCCACTCAGCACTGGCCAAGGAAGGTGTAGAGCCTTCCAGGAGACCGCCCTCAAGCGACTTCAGGTGTTCCCTAGCGGCCGCGAGGGAAGTTTTTCCGACCCCCTCTTCGGCTAACAGTCGCTTGTCCCTGCGCAGTTCAATCTCTTTCTGCTGCGCTGATTCCGTGCCGGCGCCCAGGTGCTCGAAAAGCGGTAAGAGAGCGAAATTCAAGAGCAGGAACAGAAACGCACCACCCGCGCCTATCCCCAAAGCAATTTGATCTCGACGACTGAGCTTTCTGAATACTTCAAACATAGGAGTCCAAGCTGTGATTGCCGATTGCCCATTGCCGATTGTCGATTGCTTTCCTCATTGACGAGCGCAGCACTCCCGCAAGGGCGAATCCATGACAACGGCGACGGCCCCCTCGCTTCGCGAAGGCGGCTGGGCGGTCGGCAAATCGAAAATCGACAATCAGCAATCGTCAATCCTTTCGGGCTTGCTTCAACCTCATGCGAATTCGAAAAATCTCTCTGTTCTGGTTATCTCGAGTGATAGGAGCCGTGAATTCGACCTGCGTGAAGTAAGGCGAATTCTCCAAGGGCGGAACCAAGTCGGCCGCGTGATTGGAATAACCGTCAATATCCACCCTGTCTTCGCTGATGTTCAATTCCTGGAGCCAGGTGCCGTCCGGCAGCAACTTCGTCAGTTGCTGGAGCATCTGGAGTTTCTGCCAGTTACCGGCTCGGACATTCTCAAGGACCGCCGCGCGCGCCTCGAGGTTGCCGGTCTCCTGGTTCTGGCCCCGAATTTGTTGAGCGTGGACATTGAGGCGATGAATCTCGCGATCCAAGGCGCGGCTGTAGAGCGCCCTTTCGATCCAAGAGTGAGATGCCAAGATGAGAGCCAGCAGCGCCGCGGTGGCGCTTAGAGCGTAAATGGGAACGCGTGCCGCGGCTTGCGGCTGCCAGCGCTCGCCCGGAGGGAGCAGATTGATGACCGGCCCGGCCCCCCGGCGCATCTGACCCGCATAGGCTGCGGCCAAGGCGGGCCAGTCGAAGCCGCGCCCTAGGGAGCCGTTGCTCAGGTTCAACTTTGGTGGCGGTAAGGGTGATGCACCCTCGAGTAAGGCGGGAAAAACAGGCGGCATCGGCCCGCAGACGAACCAGGGAATCGCGGCAGGATCAGTCGAGGGGAGAGCCGCGAGGACGCGATGCCGCTCCCGTTCGAACCGCTCGGGAAGGCTCGCGCCCGGTTCAAAAGGAATCTCTTGTGTAGCGCAGAGGTTCCCCCCGTGGAAGGATAGCAACTCCACTCCTGTGCCTCGTCCACAGGCGATCAAAGCCATGGGCGGCAACTGGGGCTTCAGCAAGGCGGCCATCGCTGCGGCCCCCAACGTCACCGCGCTCGGCTGCAGGCCCAGACCTTGAAGCACCCGCTTGAATTCACTCAGGCGTGACTTCTCCACCAGTACCACCATCACATCGATCTGCTTCGTCTTCGGATCGCGTTCTAATACCGTACAGTCCCAATAGACTTGACCGTCCTTGTAGGGGTGAAGTGAAGCCAACTGGTAGTCGACGACTTTGGCCAACTGTGGCTCAGTTTCCTGCGGGAGGCTCAGAAATCGAACCAGGACTGCTTCGCGCGGCAAACAAGCAATTACGCGGGCATCCCGGAGGTGATGGCGGTCAAGAAAGGTAGCCACCTTGGCGGGCGCGTCCTCGCCCAGCGGCTCCGGAAGTTGCAATTCGCCAACCAGTATGTAGCGGTGAAATCGCCGTCCGAGAGCAGTGAGGCGATACCCGCCGCCGCTACAATCAATACCCACAACGAGTTTCGTAAACATAAGAAGTATTCCTGCAGAAGTCAGAAGTCAGGAGTCAGAATAAAGTCGAAATCTGAAAGTTGGATTTTGCAATCAGTCGCGCGCACCTGTATGCTCCGCCAGGCCGGGTCCAAGGGGACTGGGGATTCCCGCTTACGCGGGAAAGACTTGAGGGGTCAGTCCGATTATCGAATTTCGAGTTTCGAATTTCGGCTTCATTCTGACTCCTGTCTCCTGACTTCTCGGCTCATTCCGACATTCGTCGTACCACGCAACGATGCGGTGCAAGGCCAAACCCTGCGGCTGCACGCTGACAACGGCCTTAACGGCCCGTCGCAGCGGTGAGCCATTGACCATCCCCACCGAGAGGACGGAGTAAGTCCTGCCGTCGTCCGTCACGCCCAGGAACGACTGTGACTCGTCCGGGACAGAAGTCCCCAGACGTTTCGTGAAGTCGTCTAATGACACGAAGGGGCCCTTGCTTCGCTCCCGAATAATGCTCTCGGCCAATTCCTCCGTCATACCCGGCACGCTCAACAGTGCCGCTCGTGAGGCGTAATTCACGTTCACCTGGCTAGATTGCGAATATACGGTCAAGTCCTGCCCAACACCGTAAAGGGTCTGGATTCCATCGCGGCCGAACTCAGCCGCGCCGTAAAAGATGTCCCGGTTCATGCCGTGAACAAGCAGCATTTCCTCCACGGAAGCGAAGCGATTATGAGCGGGCTGATATCCGGCCTCACGATAATAGTCGTCTAAAGCTTTGAAACCTTCCTCCTCGGAGCCTGGCGGCTTCCGCCAATGATCGATGGCTAAAGCCAGTTGGGCCGCCTGCTCCTTTCCCACCCCGCGCGCTGCAAACAAACGCGCCAGTTGCTTCTCGCCCCGCAACGTTCAGGTTGACTTTGCCCGTCTCGTTCACGATTTCCACCAGCGCCACTCCCTGCGCGTAAGGCACCCGCACCGTGCGTTGCCCTTTCCTCCAAAGGCGCGGCTTGTCACTCTGATCCTGGGCGGGCGGATAGGCGATCTCCAGAACGGCGGCCTGTACTCCCCCCACCGCCATGGCATAAGCCTGCGTGGCCTGCTTGCGATAAATGGTCGAACGAGTCTCGATCTGAACGGAACCTGAGAACGCCAATGCCACCAAGAGCATCACGCTCACCGCCGACATCACCGCCAGCAAGGCTACGCCGGCTTCACGTGATCGGGTGATTCGGGTGATCGAGTGATCGGGAGAACGTTTCTTGCCTTCCACACGTCACCCAAAGCAAGCGACCACTGCCCGGATTTTGTTTACCCGATCTTTCGATCATCCGATCTCCCGATGCAGCTTGTGTTCACCGGATCACCCGATGCCGTTCACTGCGCCAGCGGCATGAACTTCGCACGCACTGGCATGACCTCTTCTCCCGAATCACGTCCCCGCTCCCACTGAAGCCGAATCGCGTCCGGATAAGGCGCTTCCACACTGCTCCGCCAATCCTGCCGCCAAACGGGTACGGGACTTTTCTGGGGGTGTAAATCCAAGTACGAGAACGCCGCTTCGCTCAGACCCGTCATCAACCGCAGGTCGCTCACCCGTGCCGTAAACGGCTGATAATTGATCACGGCCAGCCCCGTATCAGGATCGTGGGTGACGCTTAGGATGAGT
The DNA here is from genome assembly GCA_963722675.1 of uncultured Acidobacteriota bacterium. GTDB lineage: Bacteria > Acidobacteriota > Terriglobia > UBA7540 > UBA7540 > CAVROP01. The sequence goes on along the minus strand of CAVROP010000065.1, from coordinate 70,817 downwards.
TTGTGATACAGGCTCTCGTTGTCCGTCACAGGAGTTTCGCGCAGCACCACTTCGACTTCGCGGCGCGACGGCTCGACAATCCCGTATTCGACCAGCACTAATCCCGTGCGGCTGCGATAAACGCTGCTGTAGGAGCTGATGAAGCGCAGGCAGTTGGCGTTAGCCTCGAGGACCGTGAGCGCTCCAGGCAGGCTCGGGTCGTTCGACGTGATCCGATAGGGTACCAGCGACGAGACTTGCGTCACGACAAAATCACTCTGCTCAGCAGCAGCGTGCACCTGGCGCAATCGCGCCTCCCCAGTCCGCCAAGCCCGGTTTGCTACCCTCATCCCGATGAGCAAAGCCAACATTAAGAATCCGATCAGCGTTATGCTGAGCAGCACTTCGAACAAGGTGAACCCCGCAGGATCGGGCGATCGGGTGATCGGGTGATCGGGTGATCGGGAAAACGATTCTTGTCGTTCACACGCCACCCAACGTAAGCGACCACAGTCCGGATTTTGTTCACCCGATCTTCCGATCATCCGCTCTCCCCATATGGCTTTCGTTCACCCGGTCTCCCGATCACCCGATTCACGGGCTGGGCGGAGCCGGCGGAATAAACAACTTCAGCGACTCCAGACTCAAATTTTGCCGGCCCGCACGCGTGCGCCAGGAAACCACGAGGTTGATCCGAACCAGTTGCGCCGACTTCTGAGACCCGGGCAGCGGCCGCTGGTCAAGCAATTCGGTTCTCGCTTCCCATTCGATCCCGGAAGGGGAAGTTCCGGAGCGCATTTGGTCTGCCCCGAAGGTGGGGTCCATGAAGAGTTCGTTGAGTTTCTGAGTGGCGAACTCGTTGCCTCGATCAAAGGCGTCCAGGCGGCCCGTGGCGCGCAGCGCCGCAGAAAGACCGGAGAAAATGGTCACGAAACTCACCCCTAGGAGCGAAATGGCAATCAGGACTTCGAGCAGGCTCATGCCCGCCGCGCGCCGACTTGGGACGGTCCTTGGCATTTAGCGTGGCCCCTGCTTAACAGCCTCGACAACCGGATTGCCGATCAAGAAACTCACATGAACCTTGTAGGTGCTTCTGCGGCGGTCACTCAACCACAGGTTCCTCTCCTCGACGACACCCGAGGGTGGGAACAAAATTCGTACAACTGGGGGCAGTGGGTTTTCGCCGTCATCAATCGTCACTCCACGAGGAAGCACGTAAGCCCGCGAAAAACCGCTGGCAGGATTGAAAACTCGCACCCAGTGCGTAGACGGTTCGATTTCCACCACGTAATAGCTCTGCTCGAAAAGTGCGCGCGTCCGGGCGTAGCGGACGGTCTGCGCAACTCGCTCGGCCGCGCTCCTCAGCGTCCATTCCTCGCTCCAGTTGCCAAAACGCGGCGCCACGATCGACACGGTCAAGCGCGAGAATCGCCAGCACGATCACCAGCTCCAGCAGCGTCACGCCGGCTTCCTGCGAACGCGGGTGGCGCGCTTCATTTCCAGCTAAGGATGTCCGCATTCTCTCCGTCACCGCCCGGCAGCCCGTCGGCCCCATAACTGATGATGTCCGGTTCATCTCCGTGCTCTCCAGGGAATTTGTAAACGTACGGACGGTTCCAGGGATCCAAGGGAATGTCCTTAGGCAAGTAGGGACCATTCCAGTTCGTGACCCCGGCGGGGAGTGTCCTCAGCGCTTGCAAACCCTGGTCCGTGCTGGGGAAATTTCCGGTATCCAGTTTGTAGGCTCCCAGCGCGGTTTGGAAGGCGGCAATCTGCGCTTTCGTCACGATAATCTTGGCCTGCGTTGCATGCTTGAACAGGCGAGGGACCACTAGTCCCGCCAGCAACCCGAGGATGAGAATCACCACGATCAATTCGATCAAGGTGAAGCCTTGCGTGGAATCCGTTCCTGAAAAATGGGTTCTCCCTATTCTCGGTCGGCTCATCAGAAGGGCACCTCATTGATGCTGACTATTGCCAGCAGAGTAGAAATCACAATCGTTCCGACAACCAGGCCCATGGCCAGAATCACGGCCGGCTCGACGAGCGCCACCAAACGCTTGGTGGCCACGCGGACCTCCCGGTCGTAAATTGCGGCCAACTCGAGCAGCATGGAGTCCAACTTCCCCGTTTGCTCTCCCAAAGTCATTAATTGCACGGCGAGCGCCGGAAACATCCGGGTTTCAGCGAGCGGGCCGGCCACACCCTGGCCTCGCTTGACACCTTGGATCAGCGGCTCCACCGCAGCAGCCACGCGGCGATTGCTCAACACCTCTCGCGTCAGCCGCAGTGCGGAAATAATGGGAACCGCCTGATTCAACAACGTGCCCATGGTCTTCGCAAAACGCGCGATTTCGAGCTTCAAGCTGACGTCCCCTAACAACGGCGCCTTCAGACGCCACTGGTCCCAACGTAACCGGCCGGATTCGGTCCGCACCCAACGGCCAAACAACAAGACCGTTATGATAATAACCACGGCTGCGATCCACCCGTAGTCGCGGAACGCCTGGGAAACATCCATCAAGACTTGCGTCGGCAGGGGCAGTTCTTTCCCCGCCTCTTGAAAAATCTGCGCAAAACGGGGCACTACGAAGCCCAGCAGGAAAGCGATCGCCACGCTCCCCACCGCCAGCAGAACTATGGGGTAGATGAGCGCTGAAATCAGATAGCCACGCAGTTCCGCGCTAAACTCCTCAAACTCCACCAAGCGATCCAGGACCGCTGGAAGCGTGCCACTCGCTTCGCCGGCCCGCACCATGGCGCCATAAAGGGGCGGGAAAAACCGTGGGTTGGCGGCCAGGCTGTTCGCCAACGACTGGCCGCTGCGCAATTCCTTGAGCGTGGCGGCGATCACGGCTTGCAGTGCCGGCTTTTCTGCCAAGTCCCGGCAGAGCGAGAGGCTGCGGTCAAGCGGCACACCGGCCCGCACCAGCGTGGCAAGCTGCCGGGCGAAAACCAGGCGGTCGGAAGAAGACGTGCCCCGGCCTTTGAGCAACGCCCAAGACGCGCCCGTGGAGCCGTCTTTGGCGCTTACGTGGATGGGCATACATCCCATCCGGCGAAGCTGCGCCAGAAGGGCCGGTTCAGTTTCCGCTACCAGCGTCCCCTGCACCAGCTCGCCCGTGCCCTTGATCGCTTTGTACGAAAACTCTGGCATTCCACGCACCCATCAAGAACCGACATTCGAAAAACGAAATTCGGAAAACCCCTCTGTCATCCTTCGCTTCGCTCAGGGTGACAACGAATACAGTGACCACGGACAACTGATTACTGACGACGGACTAAACTGACTAGACTTCCTGCGTCACGCGCAGCACTTCTTCCACCGTTGTCTGGCCCGAGGCTATCTTCAGCCATCCGTCTTCGCGCAAACTGCGCATGCCCCGTTCACGCGCCGCCACACGTAAAGTGCTGGCGTCGGCCCGGGCCACGATCGCCCGCCGGATTCCTTCCTCCAACTCCATGAACTCAAAGATTCCCACCCGTCCGAGGAAACCGGTATTCCCGCAATGCGCGCATTCGCCTGCTTTGTAAAGCGTCAAACGCTCTGTCGCTTCCCAGCCTTGTTTCCGCAACTCGTCGACATCCGCCGCGTACGGTCGCTTGCATGCGTCGCACAACACGCGCACCAGTCGTTGCGCGAGCACGGCAACCAACGAAGACGAAACCAGGTAGTGCTCGACGCCCATGTCCGTAAGGCGAGTGACCGCACTGGGGGCGTCATTGGTGTGCAAGGTGCTGAAAACCAGGTGGCCGGTGAGCGCCGCGCGCATGGCGATCTCCGCGGTCTCGAGATCTCGGATTTCTCCGATCATGATGATGTCCGGGTCCTGGCGAACGATGTGGCGCAGCCCCGCCGCAAACGTCAGCCCGATCTGGGGATTCACATGAATCTGGTTAACACCCGGCAACTGGTACTCGACCGGATCCTCCACCGAGATGATCTTCACGTCGATTGTGTTCAGCCGGCGCAAGGAACCATAAAGCGTCGTCGACTTGCCGCTCCCCGTAGGACCCGTCACCAGGAAAAGACCGTGAGGAAGATCGAGGTAGTATTCCATCTTGCGCAGCAGGGTATCGGGAAATCCCAAGGTCGCCAAGGAGTAGCGATCGCTCGCGCTGCGGTCCAGAAGGCGCATCACCACACTCTCTCCGTAAAGGGTGGGGAGCGTTGAAACTCGCAGGTCGATTTCCCGCCCCAAGACGCGCAGGGGTATCCTTCCGTCCTGGGGCAGGCGCTGCTCCGCGATATTGAGCTTTGCCATCAGCTTGATCCGGGACGTAACCGCCGCCTGCATCTCACGCGGAGGAGCTGGCACTTCGTACAGCACCCCATCAATTCTGTACCGGACCCGGAACTGCTTTTCGAAGGGCTCGAAGTGAATGTCGCTCGAACGGCGTTCCAGGGCGCGGGCCACCAACTGGTTCACCCAGCGGATCACCGGCGCTTCCGAAGCCAAGTCGCGCAGTTGCTCGATGTCGGCCGCTTCGGCGTCCGTGACGCCGCCCACGCCGTCGGAATCCGCCGCCACCACGCCTTCTTCCGCCGGTCCCATGTCGAGCCAGAGGTCCAGAGCCTTAGTGATCGCGGCTTCACTGGCCAGCCGCACTTCCACTCTTCGCCCCAGCAACCGTTCGATGACTCTAATGTTATCGCTGTCAAGCGGGTCGGCCATGGCGACGAAAACCGCATCGCCTTCCACCCGGTACGGATAGACGAGGTATTGGCTCAAGAAGCCGGACGGCAATACGGACGCCTCCATCGGCACATCCTTCAGTTCGGCCGCGTCGACCATGGGAATGCCGAGTTGATCGGACAAAACCGTTTGCAGGTCCTGCTGCGAGATGTAGCCTAAATCAAGAAGAACCCTGCCCAGCCGGCCCTTCCGTTCCCGCTGCAACTGCAGCGCCTTTTGAAGGTCGTCTTCCGGCAACAGGCCGCGCTCTACCAGTAATTGGCCCAGCAACTTGTGGCTGACCGTAGCAGAGGTCATAGCAAAGCTCTCAAAAGTCCAGCGCTTTCATCTTGCCCAGCAACTCTCGGTATGAGATTTTCTTGTCCCAAAACTCGTCCAAGTCCGACTTCCGGGTTTCGATGATGATCTGCTCCGGAAACTTGCTTTCCCCGGTGTCTACTTCGAAAAGGTGCACAACCACCGCAATTGAATCGGTGGGGCTGAGGTCCCGCAAGCTCATCGCGTGGTCCGCCAGCAGCCGCGGAACCGACTCCTTGACCATGATGATCCGGTCGTGTTTCACCTTTTGGGACTTCTCGATCTCCGCCTTGCTCAAAGGCGTCGTATTGAACGGAGTAAGAACGCGGGTAGGGTAGAGATTGACTTCCAAGCTGAAAGCCAAACCGAAGCCGGGCAGATAAGTGCCCTGAGTCTTCTCGAGCAGCCCGAAGGGAGGGGCGAACGTTTGGGACATAGTTCCATCAATGACTGCTTCGAACACCTTCATCTCGGCCTTCAGCGCGACGAAATTGGCGGAAGGCCATTCCGCTGGGACGCGCTGGACCGCAAAAGGCAAGCAGGCGAGGCAAATCAGGACCGCCCTGCCCGGCCTTTTCAGTTTGAGATGCATTCGAGTTACCTCCTCGAGAGCTCCGCAGGTTAGTGGGTGGGTAGCTGCTTCTCTTGGGCGACCATGCTGATGAGCGCGCTCTGCTGTTGCGTCGCCTTATACTCAGTGTTCAGGGATAGCTCGAAAGACTCCATTTGCTGCGCAAAGCGCTTCAGGTTCTCGGTCTGTTCCTGGCGTAGGCTCGCCAATTCGTCCCGGGTGGCAGCCTGCATTTCTTTGCTCTGCAAAGATACTTGTTCCGCGACCGCCCTCGCCACGAACTCCTTCAGTTCGGCCTGGGTTAGCGCCGGCCGGGGCCAGGCGGCAACGGGAAGCAACCGCGGCTCCCCCAAACGGAGACCGACCGAGACGATCGCCAGGAAGATCACCGCCCCAGCCGCCGAGAGGGCCGCCGTGCGGGGTAGGGCCGCCCAGAAACCTGCGAGTCGGCTCTGAGCTTTGTCTCCGAAAACGACCACGTGGGCGGGCATATCGCGATCGATCAAACTGCTTTTCAACGCCTGCCGTACGCCGAGGAGCCGCTGGGCCGCCTGTGCGCACTCCTGGCAATGCTCGAGATGCTGTTCGAGTTCTCGCGCCTTCGCTGGGGAAAGCTCATCCAGCGCCCAATCCGTCAATTCAGTCCCCCATTCACGACATACCATGGCGTTCACCTCTTCTTCGCAGGAAAAACAGGATTCAGGGCTTAGGATTCAGATTTCAGGGTTCAGGGAAGACAAGACTGGACCTGTGAAGCCGCGCGCCTCATGAACCAGCCCCCAACTGATGATCCCCAGATTTCGGCCTTCTGAGTCCCAAATCTCGCAATTTGTTGGTTGTTGCGTTTACTCTATTCCGGATTGCTGATTTTCAACTCTTGACTACCGGCTTCTTCCCAAGCAATTCCCGGGGCCGCACGTGACCCTCTCCGCGCGGGAGAGGGCAAGGAGAGGAAAGAACGCCACTCATGTGACGCATGGCCCCCTCCCGCCTGGACAGGATAACGCCCGCCCCATGTCTATCGTTGGATCAACTTCCTCAGCCGCTCAAAACCCGAGTACACGCGCGTCTTGGCCGTGCTCACCGGACAACCTTGAATCTCCGCAATCTCCTCCAGCTTGAAACCCTGGTAAAACTTCAGGACAATCGCTTCGCGTTGCTCGAGTGTCAATTCCGCAAGCGCTTTCTCTACCAGGATTTTCATTTCGCCTTGTTCCCAACGGCCTGCCTCACCTACCCTCACCGGCGAAGAACCCTCCGTCGGCTCGAGATCGTTCAGGCTGGTTTCCGCTTCCTGCACGTGGCGACCGTGCGAGCGAGCGGTGTTGCGTGCAATGCGAAATAGCCACTGAGGGAACTTCGCGGGATCCTTCAATTGCCCCAAATGGCGATAACCCGAGAGAAAAACCTCCTGGCACATGTCAAAGGCATCTTCCGGCCGCCCGGTCAGATACACTAGGAAGCTATAAACCTTACGCTCCCAGCGCCTTACGAGCGCGTTGAAAGCCTCCGGCGATCCGCTCTTGGCCTCCCTGACCAGCACCGCGTCCGGACGATCAGAGAACTCTATGCCCAATTCCACTCCAGATGACGCACAAATCAGCAAAAAAGTTTGCGGTGCCCCTCAAATTTGTTTCCGCTTCTGCTTTACCCTGCTCGGCATCCCCGGTCGAACCCGCTCGGGAGGCCCGCTTCAAACTTGATAACAACGTAGGATACAAGATCGTTCAATTGTGAAACAATACGCTTTCCCGGGAGGAATAGCCATGCGAAAACCAAGAAGCGCATTCGAGTGGGTCAACCGCTTGGTAACGTCGCTGTCTAATCGGAGGTGTTCATGAGCAGCAGTCCCGCAAAATGTGAAGCGTCCGCAAGGATGGGTCCCACGCGCCGGGATATCCTGCAGGCACTGAGCGTCTCATGCGCATTGGCACTCACCGGAATAACACCGGCAGCCGCGCCCCCACCCCAGGCTGAAGCCAGTGCACCGACTGCAAATCTCCAAGCGGATCCCTCCAAAAAGTGGAAGGGGTCGGGCCTCGGCAGCATCTATCCGATGATTAAGCAGGTGCAGGAAGAGGCTCCATCGAGTCTTTCCTACCTCAAAGTTCGCCCAAAGAACCTCGAAGCCTGGAAGGCCGAAGCGCGGGCCAGAGTTTTCGATCTGTTCCTGTACCGTCCCGCGGAGTTCGACCCCATGCCCAAACTCATCGAGCGAGTGGACAAGGGCGATTACGTTCGGGAATACCTCCGGTTTCACACCACGCCGGATATCGAGGTGCCCGCGTATTTTCTAATCCCCAAGCGCGCGAAGTTTCCCGTGCCTGCCGTTGTAGCGCTGCATTGCCACGGCGGATTCTATTACTGGGGAAAGGAAAAGATTGTCGAGACCGAGAACGAGCATCCCGCGTTGGTCGAGTATCGGCGCAACGCCTACGATGGGCTCAGTTATCCGGTCACTCTGGCACGCCATGGTTATGCGGTTATCGTGATCGACATGTTCTATTTCGGTGAACGGCGCCTGATCCTGGATTCGGACCTCGAGGAGGGCATCAACGACCGCAGCAAACAGGAGCCGGCTGAAACCATCGCCAAACTCAATGCCAGAAATGGCGGAGCCGAAGGGTATGTTCTGCGCAATATGCTCATGTCGGGCTTCACTTGGGCAGGCGTTCTGGCCTGGGATGATATCCGCACGGTCGACTATCTTCTGACGCGGCCCGAAGTGAATCCCAACCGCATCGCCTGCGTGGGGCTGTCGGTGGGAGGCTACCGGTCGAATTTCCTCGCCGGCTTGGATCCCCGTATCAAAGCGGCATGTGTGGCGGGTTGGATGACCTCCTGGCGGGATCTGGTCCCCGGATTCGAGCCCCACACGATCATCTCGGGAGTCACACCCGGCCTGCTGAAGCACCTCGATTATCCCGACGTGGGATCACTCACCATGCCCAACCCGCTCATGGTCGTACACGGCTGGCGCGACGGCCTGTTCTCAACCCAGGGCGTGCTCTCCGCTTTCAGCACTCTGCGCCAGTGTTATGAAGCTATCGGCAAACCGGAACGCTTCACCACCTACACCTACGATGGTCCGCACAAGTTCCCCGCCCGCGCCCAGCAGCTCATGCTGGAGTGGTTTAACCGGTGGGTGTGACTAGCCTCGCTTGCTCTGCCCGATGAGGAACGCTGCAAAGACCAGCACGGCGCTTCCGGCGATCATGCGGAGGAACGCCGCCCGGGTGGCTTGTTTCCACTCTGCCAGCAAAACTCCCCAGGCATTGGAGGTGAGAATTATCAAGGCGACGAATACCGGCCACCCAAAACTGTTCCCCAGCGAGCCCAGGCCAAAGGCGCTGCGCCCGTAGACAAACACGCTGGCAATCCAAAGCAGACTCATGGCGGGCACCTGGAGCGCGTCACGTGTGCGCATCCCCGCGGCGAAGACTGCGGTCGAATGTTCACGGACGACGCGCCCGAAACAGTATCCGGCCTGCACCACGGAAGCCGACGAGAGGAATACTGCCCAGGCAAGATAGATTTCGACCGGGAACCCCTGTTTCGTACCCGTCCCCGCGCCTTTGCTGAGCAGAGCCGTTCCGTACTGAATCCCGAAATTGAGCGTCGGCGCCAGCACGCCCCCCACAATAGCAATCAGGAGTCCCAGGCGGAACCGCTTGGCACTGGAACTGCCGGCCTCGCCTTTGCTCCCCCCGGCCTGAGCGCACAAGATGACTCCCGCCACCATCAGGGCGAGCCCCAGCACGAAAAACCAATCTCCTTGCGATCTCAATTCGAATGCCCCTGCCCATAACAGAGGCAGCAACGCCCCGAGCACGATCGAGAGCCCCAATTGGATCGCGAATCCGAGCGCGATTCCGAGCAGGTCCACGGCGATGCCGTAGAGCAAGGAGGCGATGCCAAACAGCACTCCCCACCCGATTAAGATCAGCCAGCCCCGCACCGGGACGCGGCTCAGAATCGCTCCAGCCCGGGACGGCCGCCATCACAACGATCCAGGGCATCACGCCCATCGCCAGCAGCGAATGGAGAGTCCAGATGTGGTTAAACTTCCAGACGCGCGTCGTCTTCAAGGGGACCGCGAAACTGCCGTTCAATAACCCCGCCAGAACGATCCCAGCCCAACTCAGCATGGATCAGCCCTCTGCTGTGGCGCGGGCATTCCTTCGCTTCGCTCAGGACAGGCTCTGTCCGCAGCGTTTTGCCTGGGCGGGACGCCCCCACGCCACCGTTTACCGCATCCGCGGCGCGACCCTGGCGATATACTCGTCAAACACCTGACGATTGTTCTCTGGACCGACCGTAGTTACATTGGGAGAAACAAAGGCTCGGAATTTCACGCCGCGTTTCGCAAGTTCGGCCGCGATCTCTGCCGTCAGAGCCATGGAAATGGCAATCACCGCCAAGGTGGAACTGGCGCCCACCGGAATGCCGGCCACGTCAACGAGAGAATCCCGCGGCGGGCAGCAGTTGTCGATCACCACGTCGCCCAAATCCGCGAGTTTTTTGCCGCTGGAATGCGTGGCCTTGGCAATTCGCGCGTTGTCGAGCGAGGTGACGGCGACCACCTTCAACCCCAGCGCTTTGGCGTGCAGGGCCACATCGATTCCTGCGGCGTTCAGTCCACCGTGCGAGTAAACCACCATGGTGTCAATCGCCTCAAACTTGAAGTTGCTGAGAAACGTGGCGACGTATCCTTCCGTCCGTTCCAGCTTCAATAATTCCCGGACGCCGCCCGAGCCAAGCACTTGCGTCCACATCAGCCGGGCGTCCATCAAAGGATGAAAACCCGCAAAGCTGCCGTAGCGTGGGAAGACATCCATGACTGGAATCACCGAATGCCCGCTGCCAAACAGATGAACCAATCCCCCTTGCGAAATCGAGTCCGCGCAAAACTCTGCGGCCTTCCGGATGTTTCCGGCTTGCGTGGAACGAATCCGGTCGTAAATCTTCTGTGCTTCTGCGAAATACGTTTCTGCTGACATTATCCTATTTCCTCCATTTTTAGTAAGGCGTATCGAGCCGCGCCGAGAATCCCGGCCGGCTCTCCCAGGCGCGATATCACAATGCGAACCTGCTTTCGGGCCAGCGGCTGGCCCCATTGGCGCAAAGCCTTGCGGAGCGGCGCGAGGAGCGGGGTTCCGATACCAGCCAACCCCCCGCCCAGGACCACCACCTCGGGGTTCAGCAGGCACACGATATTGGCCACTCCCAATCCCAGATTCGTGCCCACCTCTTCCAACACTCGTCGAGCCGCAATGTCGCCGCGTCGCGCCGCGGCTGCCACAACTTCGGCAGTAATGCTCGCCTGGATTTTGGAATCTGGAAGACTAGTGATCTGAGATGTGGAAACTCGAATTGTGTTGTTTTGAGATTTGGAATCTGGAATTTGGAATCTGAAATCGTGCCGTTGCATTTCGCCGCTGCCGCCTTTCGCCCAGGCCAACTTACCTAGCCTGGCCACCGCCGGACCGGCGCCCAAAGCCTCAAAGCATCCCACCCGGCCGTATTCCGGCTCCCACTGGCGGTCAATCACCATCCAACCCGCCGCCCCGGCGACGCCATGGGCCCCGGGAATCAACCGCCCCTCGGAGATCAGCCCGGCGCCGATCCCCGTTCCCACCGTCAAGAAAACCAGATTCCGGACCCGCCGTTTTGCCCCTAATCCGAGCCAGGCTTCAGCCAACGCCTGCACGTTGCGGTCGCTTTCGACAAAGACAGGACGTTGCAGGGCATCTTCTAGAAGCTGCCTCAAGCGGACCTTTGACCAGCCGGGCAAGTTCGGCGCCCAAACGGTTTCTGCTCGCGGATCAAATGCCCCGGGCACTCCCACCCCGGCCGCCCGTATCCTTTTCCAAGGAATCTTCGCCGCGCTCACCGCGGCGTGCGCCGCGTCGAACAGCGCAGCCAGATCGGTCTTCACGCCTTGGGCAGGCGTCACCACCCGCACGCTCGAGAAGAGTTTCCCCCGCGAATTGACAACCCCGGCGGCGATTTTCGTTCCGCCGAGGTCCAAGCCGAGAGCAAATTGGATCTTCACTATTGGTCGAATCCCCTCACCCCCCAACCCCTCCCCCAAGGGGGCGAGGGGAGAAACTGAAATTTGTAACCCTCTCACCCTCGGGGGAGAGGGTGGACCGCGACGGCGCCTTCATCAGCCGACGCGGGACGGGTGAGGGGGCCGGGTACCTCCACGACCCACGAGCCTCTCACTCGCGGTTCAACCGAACCACCCAAATCCCGTTCGCCGCGAGCGGCGCGTCGAGCGCCAACTCCTCTCCGGCCTGTCTGAACGTCACCTTCTCCTGGCCGTTCAAGCTGCGAGCCTCGCGCACTGGCCATGGGACGCGGACCGCAATCTTCGCCGCAGCCGTATGGTCAGAGTGGTTGAAAGCAAAGAGGAATTGTACATCCTTTCCCTCCAGCCGCCGCATTTCCACCTGGCTACTGTTCTCACCCGAGACGGTCACTTCCGGCGCCACGCCCGCGGCGCGAGCAAAGCCCAACAGCATTTGTTTCGTCGCCTCGTCCTGCTGCCGCTGGAAGGCCACGGCCAGGAACGACCCCACCAGAATCGCTTTCCCCTTGCCATAGCTGTTCTCGACGATGGCGGGCGCGCCGTCCGCGAAGCGGGCCAGCACGCGCGCGCCGGGCAAGGGTTCCAATTCCTCCTCGAACGCCGTCGCAGCAGCACGTGTGCCGGGCGCGCAACCGGGCAGCCCGGCGTTAGGCTCCAGGACAACTTCCGGCTTCTCGACCGGGCGGATCACTTTCTCGCGCGCGCCGAATACCTCTGCCAAGCCCATGCCCGGCACCTCATCGCTGGAAAAGCCGCGCTCGTCGTTCCAAGCCAGGCGCGCTTCCGCCACGACAGTACCGCCGTCGCGGATGTAACGCTGCACTCCCTCGGCAACATTTCTTCGAGAGCATCACCGGAAAAGGCAGAAACAGAATCTTGTACTGGCCCAGCTTGTCGCCCACCACGTCCATGGGATGGACGAAGTCTACGGGGATTTGCTGCTCGAAGAACGCCCGGTGCACGCCCTCGAGCGAATCGCGCGTGGCGTTGCCCAGCTTCGAGAGCGAAGGCTCCGAGCCGCCCACCATGTAAGAGAGCCGATTGAAGAGGACCGCTACCTGCGCGCGGGCGGGCTCGCTGGCCAGCAGATCGCCGCCGTTCTGCGCGATCTGCTGCGCCACCTTGCCGGCGGCGCGCGCGCGGGGCGTCAGCGTGCCGTCCAGGTTGATCAGGCCGTAGCCGTTCGATTCGTAGCCGGAGTTCATCGGGTACCACGCATACACCGCAATCTCCCGCGCGCCGTGCGAGAGCACTTTCCACATCCAGAACTCTTCATCGTGCGAGTCCACGGGCTCTGCGATGCGCATGCCCGTCACGCCCTGGCCGGCCTGGAGTTCGCCAATCCAGAAGCCCTTGCCGGAGCTGTGCCCGGCCGAGCGCGTGAAGTCCAGCCCCGCGGCCAGCATCTGGTAGGACCAGGGGCGCGTGGACTCGGAGTGCTTGGGATAAAGCGAGGTCCCGAAGAAGTCGGCGCTCGCCGACATCTTGAAATCGTCGGGCTCGCCGAAGCCGTCCGTGGGAGAAGTGAAGAGCGCCGGCCCCGCCGCGTGGCTGGTGATGGCGTGCGCGTGGTCCGGCTGCGGATGGCCTCGACGCGTGTGCGCAGGTCGCCCGCCAGCTTGTCGTCGATGAAGGCGCGCCAGTCGAGGTAATCCGTGTAAGAAAGAATCGTCGAGGCGCGCGGCGGCTCCACCTGCTCCCAGCGCTCGAAGCCGCGGTACCAGGCGGCGTTCAGCGCCTCCAGCGTGCCGTATTTCTTCTTCAACCATTCCCGGAAGCGCGCCTGGCTCGACGGACAGAAGCAGAATTCGGGATTGCTGAGATAAGGGAATTCGGCCCAGTTGATCACGTGCGGCTCGCTCCAAACGTCCCAGCCGTAAAGCGCCGAAAACTTGTTGGCCTCGCCGGAGAGCGCTTCCAGAAACTTCACGATCTCGCCCCGCACGCCCGCATGATCGATGCAAAACCCCGGGGCGGCCTGCGAAATGATCACCGCGCCGCTGCGGTCCACGAAACGTCCGTCAGGATACCTTTCACCCACCCAGTCGGGAGCGGAATCGAGATAAATCTGCACCACCACGCGCAGTCCGCGCTCCTGGGCAAGCCGCATCAGAAGATCAAGATTCTGGAATTCGAACTCGCCCGGCTTGGGCTCCGCCGTCGCCCAGTCCACCCAGCACTTCACGGTGTTGAAGCCCACCGCCTTGATTTGGTCCAGATCTTTTCCCCAACGCTCGGCGCTCGCCGGCGTCCACGCGCTCCAGCATCGGGGCGCGAGCTTTTCCGCCGCCGTACCACACCGCCACAGGATAGAAAGTATCGCCGCTCGAGGGCGAAGCGACTCCCGGCCCTCGAGCCGAGACAAATTGGGCGAGCAGAAGAACCCCGACCGCAGTAGGTAGCGCGGACCTCCGCTTTTGAGGTCCGCGGCTCTTCGTCGGCTTAAAGAATGAGAATCTCATGGCACACACCCCACAATTCAAGCCGTCAGTATATCCACATTGTCAGCCGGGTCCAACCGGTTCCGCTTGCAGGCGCCCGCAAGAGAGCGGAAATTCCCTCTCTATCCCGCACGCACTTATTGCCGGGCCAAGATTATAGTTGACGTGGATGCTCGCTATGAGCGAGCATAGGTTATGGCGCTGCTCATCCCGCCGGCGGTGTTCAAGCAGCTTGCCGCGATGCCCAAAGCGGACGCGCGAAGATTGCTGGCTCGACTTGAGAAGATCGCCGAGGCGCCGCACGCGCCCCATCCTAACGTGGTTCAGCTTGTGGGCGAGCCGGGTGTGTTTCGGGTGCGTCAAGGCGACTGGAGGGCTGTTTTCTCGGTTGAGGAAGGTGATGTAATTGTTGACAGGGTGGCGCATCGACGCGAGGTGTATCGATGAACGGCGTTAAGATTCTGAGCGAAACCCCCGAAACGGTGACCGTCAGTCGCGGCGATTGGACGCAACTCCTGAGCAAACTCGAAGACGCGCTCGACCGCGCGGCAGTGGTCGAACGTCGTAGGCATGAAGAGCGGAAGGGTAAGCTGGCCGCTCGCCGCGATTACCTTACTGCTGGTGAAGCGCGACGGCTGCTGGATGGAGAGAGCCCGGTCAAGGTTTGGCGCGAAAAGCGGGGACGCTCACAGAGGGAGCTTGCGGCAGCAGCACGGGTGGCCGCCGGGTACCTTGCCGATATCGAGACGCGCCGCAAGCCCGGCAGTGTGCTTGCCATGGCGAGGCTGGCAAAGGTGCTCCAAGTCAGTATTGAGGATCTTCTCACAAGCGGTTAGCCCAACTCGAACCCGTTAGAGCGGGATTAGGAACTGAAGGTGCGCAGTTATGAGGGGTATCCAGTTCGTCACTGACGGCAAGGGCCGCAAGGTGGCCGTTCAGATTGACCTGAAGAAATATGGCGCATTGTTGGAGGATTTTTGGGACGGGTTGATTTCACAATCGCGCCGCCATGAAAAGGGGATACCGCTCGAAAAGATCAAAGCGGACCTTATCCGAAGTGGGCGACTGCGAGAATAGCTATTCCGTTGGAGTCAAGTGTAGTCCGTTCCCTGCTGTCGCTCGGCGAGTGTTGACGCGTGGCAGAACTTGACCATAGAATCCCCGCCATGAAAACGCTCCTTCGGACGACGGTACTTGCCTTACTCGTTGGAATCCCTGGGTTGTCGGCAGCAGGCCCGCCTACCGCCCAACAAGTGCTCGACAGCGCCAAAGCGCAAGCCCCCGCGCAGCACCGAAAAGTCTTTCTGATTTTCAGCGCCTCCTGGTGAGGGTGGTGCAAGCGCCTCGATAGGTTTATTGAGGCTCCCAACATCCAGCCGATCTTTGCCCGGCATTTCGTGATGGCCCGCATCGACGTGCAGGAGCACGCCGAGAAGGCCGGCCTCAACACGCCCGGCGGCGAGGCGCTCGAGGCCCAATTCGGCTCCAAAGGCCCCGGCCTGCCCTTCTTCGCCTTCCTCGACGAACACGGCGAACTGGTTGCGAACTCTAATCGGCCCGTTCCCGGCAAACCCGATGGCGAGAACATCGGACACCCCATGGCGCCCGAAGAAGTCGACCACTTCATGAACATGCTCAAGAAAGTTTCGCCCCCGCTCTCTCCCGCAGACGCGCAAGTGATCGAAACCTATTTGCGCAACCAAAAGAAATAGCGGCGGCATCACGCGGGCGAGGGGAATGAGTGATATCCACCCATGCGGGGCCAGCGCTGCCACCTGGGACCTCTAGGACGCGCGACTCGTCGTTCATGCCCACACCTCAGCCATTTGCAATGCCTGCTGAGATACTGAAGTGCTATACTCCCCCTCTGCCTGCGCTCCGGCGCGGGAACTGGGGAAACTCGGAGGGCGGTGTGGCGTTGGTGCTCGACAGCTTGCTAAAGGCAGTTTCCGCCTTGGCCGCCGTCCTGGCCAAGAGCGACGATGTCGAGTTCATGAACAACCTCGATGACGTGGCTCGCAACGCCATCAAGGCCGGTGTAGTCCAGCACTTTGAATTCACTTACGAACTTTGCTGGAAATTCATCAAGCGCTGGTTGGAAACAAACATCAGCGCCGGAGTCGCCGATGGCGTGACGCGGCGCGAACTTTTCCGCCTCGCGGCGGAGAATCGCCTGCTGGACGACGTCGATCAATGGATGCGCTATCACGAAGCGCGGAATCTGACCTCCCACATCTATCAGCCCGAGATCGCCGAGAGGGTCTACAACACCGCCCATGAGTTTGCCCGTGATGCCGCGCACCTGCTGGCGGCCTTGGAAGCGCGCAATGATTGATCTTTCCCCTCAGCATCTCCAGACTGTCCGAGCCATCCTGGACCGGCATGTCCCCAACTGCGAAGTCCGCGCCTTCGGCTCCCGGATCAATGGGCCCGCGAAGAGCTACTCCGACCTTGACTTGGCAGTCGTCGCAGATGCCAGACTAAACCCCGACACCCTCCGCCACCTCAAAGAAGCCTTCGAAGAGTCCGATCTCCCTTTTCGCGTCGACGTGCTCGACTGGCATGAAATCTCTCCTGAGTTCCAAAAAGTGATTGAGAAGGCCTATGAAGTCATCCAGGCGGGTAACTAGGACACTTTGCCCTCCTGATAGGGACTACTTGTCTGGAGTATTTTTTTGCTTGACAAAAGCCTGAAGCCGTGCTAGCCTATCTCCGTAGGGATGGGGACGGCTGGAAGGCCGGCCGGGAACGGCTTCTCGATGGGTTGGGGGGAACAGGATGAAGGTGACCCAAATGGCGGGAACGAACTCAGCCCTCGGTCGCGAAGGAGGGCGCCCACAAGAGGCGCCCCAGCGAGGCAGGCTGGTTCAGCGACAAATTGTCGTCGAGGCGCGAACCAAGTGAAGCCGGATGATCGAGAACTCGGGGAACAAAGCGAGAATGTCTATGAAAACAAAGGAACGGCTCCGAAATCAACCACCCCTGGCCCCTCCTTATCCAAGGAGGGGAATTCTCGGGCTCCCCTCCTCGGATGAGGAGGGGTTGGGGGTGGTGCGACTTTGCGACTTTGGCGTGAAACCGGGTTTGTGACCTTGAAGAACCGGGGAACAAAGCGAGAATGTCTATGAAAATAAAGGATCGGTCTGAAAAACTTACGGACGGGGACGCCGGCGGGGGCTGCCGACAAGGTGCTTTGTTCCCGGAGACTCAATTAGGTCTGCCGAATCGCGATTCGACGGCGGCAGCTTCGCTGCCGCGCTTCAAAACTCGGCGAACAAAGCGAGAATGTCTATGAAAATAAAGGGGTGGCATGTTGATCTCACGCCATGCCGCTTTTATGTATATGAAAACACTTAACTTATTAGCATCTTGCCTGTATAGTACTGAAACTAAACTACTTACATGTATCAATCCTCGGGCTCTGGCGGCGGCATCTTGAACGCCGCCGGTTGGGCGTAGTCGCGCAACGCCACCGCAGTGGGCGCGGCCAGGGCGACGAGGCGATCGATATCGAAGTCCTTGAAGAGATCCAGGCAGAAGAGCTCCGGCGCAGCCCGGAAGATCACGGGCGTGTCCAGCAGGAAGCCGAGGCTCGCCATCGCCTGGCGGCTCACCTGCTCGGAGAAGAGCGCGGGTTCGAGCGCCGCGGCGACGAGGCCCACGACCTCGCTCCGAATCCCGCTGGTCTCAAGGCGCACGGATTGCTGCCCCGACATCTGCCGAAGCCATTTCGCAGCGGCGATCACCTGGCCCGCCTCGATGCCCAGTGGCCGGTCGCCGGTTGTTGCGACCAGCAACTCCCAATCCGTCGGGTCGGGTTTCTGCGGAGTCGTTTCGCCCATAAACAGCGGGTCCAGCGCCAGCACCTGTTCCCCGCGATTGACGCGGTCGGAGACCACCGCGCCGGATTCCCTTCTCCCCTTGTCGTTCAGCACCAGGGTAGCGGGAGCGTCGGCCGGCACACCCAGGGCTTTCAGCCAAACGCCTGCGGCGGTTAGCCGGTTGTCGAAGTCAAAGCGATAGGAGATGGTCTCCAGTCCTTTGTTCTTGGTGTTCCACATCCTCCAGGCGCTGGCGATCTTGACCGGTTTATACCGCACGTCCGCCTCGAGTCTGGTACGCTCCTTCGTCGCCCAGGCCGCTTTTGCCGATGAATCCGTAGGGACAGGACCTCGCTCGATTCCCGCCGCCATTTTCCGCGCCAAGCCGAGGATCGTCAGGTTGTCTTTGGCCAAACCCACCAGCATTTCCTCGCGACTCTTGATCTCCGCATCGCTCGGAATCTCCGCCGTAGCCACCGGCAGATTGAAGTGAGTGGTGAAGAACTTATAGGCGGCCTCGCGGTTATCGATCTGATAGTTGTGGGTTCCCGGGTCGCGGTTTTCATGCCAGGCGAAGGCCGCCTCAGCTCCGTACAGTTTGAAGAAGGGTTGGATATTTGTGTAGATGTACGGCTTGACCAGGTCAGCGCGGAAACAGCAGGTGTCCTCCGCATTGTGGATGAGGAGAGTGGGGCGCGGAGCGCGCAGGGCGGTGAGGATGGTGTAATCGAAACCCGCGTCAAAATCGGTGGGATCTTCCTCGATCTCATCCGTGTCCACTGGATGTGTGAGGTTCGATTCGAGAGAACCGAAACCAGCTACCTCGGCCGCGACCTTGATCCTCTCATCAAGCCCGCTGAGAACAATGGTTTGCCAGCCGCCTCCGGAAAGGCCCGTGACGCCCAGCCGGGCGGGGTCCACTTGGGGAAGCGAGGCAAGGTAGTCCACGCCCCGACGCATGGCCAGGAAGAACAAGCCCAATTCGTTCGCGCCCACCAGGTCCAGGTGGGCGCCGAAATCGTGCGCATTCTCGGGTTGGTGGAGTTCGCCGCAACCCATCCATTCCAGGTTGAGGACCACGATGCCGCGCTTGGCGAAATTGATGGCGCGCTTCTGCTTGTACTCGGCGGCATTCCCCAGCGGGTCGTGCCCGTTGACGTTGACGATCGCCGGCGCTCGTCCCGCCAGGTGTTCGGGCTCGTAGAGGATCGCGGTCGAATTGAACCCCGGTACGATTTCAAACCGCAGCTTGTGCCAACGATAACCATGCCCGGTTTCAAACACCCCCAGGTCCTCAAACTTCGGCGCCGCATCCACCCAGGCGCGCGGCCAACCGTGAAAGGCGATGTCCTTGAGGATATGCTCACGCCAGCGTTTTTCCTCTGAGGTCCACTGCTCCGCCGACGAAGGAGACGGCAGCTTGGGAATTCGCGCCGTAAGGTATTGACTCAACTGGTAAGCCACGACCGAGACAGGCTGGATCTCCGGTTCCAGAATAGGCTTCAGGTCGGTGGGCCTGGTTTGAGCCTTCAGGACCAACGAGCCCGCCAAAACGGCGGCCACCAGCAAGGGTTTCGAGCGCATGTTTCCTCCCACTCCGCGGAATCTGGTTGGGGCAAGCGGGCAAGCATCACGGACGCGTCCGCCGTTGTCAAGTGCATTCTTCGTGGGAGTGACAGTTCCGGGGCTTACGATGAGGTAGCGGGAGGCGATGGAAATGCGGGAAGGGCCGTCAAACGGTGTGAATGCGGCGTGGGACCTGCAACGGCGGGCGCCAGGGTGCGACTTGCGGGATGCGTAGGGATTGGCGCTTTCTGGAGTTTTGAAAGACGCGCAATTGGACGTGGGCGATGAGCGGCGCCATAGCCATCCAACCCACCGAGTAAAAGCTGCAGGTGATTTCTGTGATGGAGTAGACGGTGAAGAATGTCATCACGGCAAGGAGTTCGCCCGGCAGAGAACTGGCTTCTCCGGCCGGCTTGGTGGAATAGAATCGCAGGATGCCGACCCATACCCAGACGAGGGCAATTACGAACGGAACGATCCCCAGGAAACCCGCCTGGACCAAGGCGTCGAAAAACGTGCTCTGCATGTTGGAGCCGTGAACGAACAGGCGGTCTCCCCAAAAGCCAAGTCCGGCCCAAGGGGATTGTTGTAGTACGTGCCAGCCCTCCAACCAAGTCGCTGTACGGCCCGTGAGCGTCGGATCAAATCCCCGCTCGCGGGTCAGGTAAAGCGCAAAGGCGTTACCCAAGCCGCTCAGGAACACCAGCGGGAGCGCCAGCAACCCGATCATGATCATCGGTACTCTCCACCGCGTGGGCGCGCGGGCCACCAGCACGGCGGCAGCGATGACGACCGACACCCAAGACGTCCGGGCCTGGGACAACAGCAACGCCAGTCCCGCGGCCAGAGTCAGCGGCATCCAGAGGAACAGCGTTTTCTTGTCCTTCCAGTCGTGCAGGAGTTTCGCCAGCCCCACCAGAATAACGATTCCGGCAAACCTCCCGAACCCCGTGCTCCTGGTTCCTGTCATCCCCATCAAATGCTCTTGGACTTTGCCATAGGCCAACACGCCCAACGGGCTGCCGGAGGTTTGACTGATCGCTTCCCTGCCGAGCAGCGGGATCCCCGCCAGTAAACCTATGCAAACGACAGCGCAGCAAGCCCAGTTGAGAGAAATATAGCGCGCCAGGTGCGCCTCCGGCTCAGGGCCGGAGGCAACCGCCATCACCACGATGATCACCGAAATGTATTGGAGCGCCCAATATGTTGCTCCAACCGGCTCCGGCGAAACCAACAGGGACGATGCCAACCCAATCCCTGCGTACAGCAGCAAAAGGGTCAGAGGGCCGGACGCCAGCCAGACGGGGCGAAACCGGCGCTGGGCGAGTCGGACGGCCCCGATTACACCCGCGAGGATGGGAAAGAAAGCTCGCGCACCATGGAGGAGGTTAAGAAAGTTCCTCGGAAACAACGGGTCGATGCAGGCAGTAATCGCGGTGTTGTATCCGGACCAAACCAAAATGCAAAGCGCCGAGGTCAGCAGCAGCCCGCGCGTCTCCTGCCGGCGCCCACGAGGCTTCACCTTTCGGGGTCGGAGGGTCAGGGGAGGGTGAGCGCCTGGAGCGGTAACGAATCGTCGCATGGGGTGGAGAATATGGGGTGAATCGACCATATGTACTTGCTCCGCGTCTCGACGGATGAGGCTCATCACTGCCTGCGCCCCAGGGCTCTTCAGCGCCTCACCTGACAGGGCCGGCCGAGGGAATCGTTACCTCGCCAATGACCAACGCGCAAATCATGCGGCAAGTGGCGTATCTCAATGGGTCCTTGCATGGGCCTCTTGCCACTCGCTCTTTGAGACACGGATTTCTTTCAGGCCCGGCCGCGCGCTCGCCATGATCTCTTCGTACGCCATTGAGATGCGCTCGGCAACGCGGTCCCAGTCGTAGACTTGCCGGGCACGCTGCAAGGCGCCCAGGCCCATCTGCGCGCACAAGCGGCGATCGCTGGCAAGCCGGTCGAGCGCCTCGGCCATGTCCCGTACGCCTTGCGCCGGATCGCCCGCCGGCACCTTGATTCCGCACTCCGGATTGACGTGCAGCCCGGGGCCGCCCAGATCGAAGCAAACCACAGGCTTGCCGGCCGCCATTGCCTCCACGACCACGAGGCCGCCTCCGTCCCGCAAGCTGGCAAACAGAAATACATCGCAGGCGCGCATCTTTGCCAGCAGTCGCTCGCGCGGCATCCAACCTTCAAATCGCACTTGGTTCTCGATGCCCCGTTCTCGCGACAGCCTCTCCAGCCGATTCCGCTCTGGGCCGTCACCGACGATCACCAATTCCGCCGCTGGATATCTCCCTGCAAAGGTGCCGAAAGCACGCAAAGCCAGGTCAAATCCCTTGAGCGGAACCAAACGACCGGCGGACAACACCGCGAACTTGGCGCTTCGCTCCCCGTCTCGCCTGGGCGTAAGTTCGTGACCCGAGACACCGTTGATTGAAAGCAATCGAACTTTGTGGCGCCACAACGCCGGCACTCCCTCTGCCGCCTCGCGGTTACAGGCCAAGATCAAGCGTGCCCGGCGCTGGCCCAAAACGAAAAACGGATCGTGCCGGAAGACCCACTGCCCGAAGGAGCGTCGCAGTTCCGCCAGGCGGCCGGGCCAGTGGAAATCCTCGAGGAACGCTCTCGGAATGCGGTGAGCGCCACCGCCGGGGCCGCGCACATAAGGGATCGGAAGCAGAGCCCCGACGATGCTAGCCATCCAGTCGTTCTCATAGGTGAGATGGTGAAAGAGGTCGAAACTGACCTTCCGGTGCAGTTTTTGTGCGGCGAAGTAGGCTTTCCATTGCCACAGGTAGGCGTAAAGTTGGAGGCCGACTTGGGCGCGCAGCAGCGGCCGCAGCCAGCCTGGGAGCCCTACGTAATGGAACTCCACCGAGGGCAGCGGTTCCTGCTCGAGGGCCGCTTCGACAGCGCGACGATTTTCGGCCGCCGTGAGTACCCACAGCCGATGCACGCGGCCCAGACGCTTGATCAGGTTCCAGGCCATGAGATCACCACCGCCCGGAAACTTCGACGCCGGGTCAACTACACACGCGTAAGCGCAAATTAGCACGTGCGTATGCATCATTCATCCCGCGGATAGCGCCCGCTCGCCTCCGACAGTGCGGCACGTCTTGTCCCAGCGCCCAACGCCAATTCCAATAGTTTCGGCTCCAGGTCAGACACCAGCCTTTGCCACGAGTACTTCTCCACCGCCAAGGCTCGCGCTGCCGCGCCCAAACTCCGCGCCCGCTCGCGGTCCCGCAGCAGTTCGACCACTCCCTGGCTGAAGTCTTTCTCGTTCGCAGCGATCACAAGGTGCCGGCCGTCCATCACTTCGAGCCCCTGGCACCCGGTTGGTGTGGAAACCATCGGCAGCCCGCAAGCCATCGCTTCCACAACCTTGATCTTCGTTCCCTCGCCGAACTGGTACGGCGCAATCGCCACTTTGGACATGGCATAGTAAGGGCGAACATCTTCTACTGCGCCCGTAACGTGAATTCCCGGACATGCTTCGAGTTGCTTGATTTCGGGGGTGGGGTGGCTTCCCACGATCCAAAACTCCGCGTCCGGCACTTGGCGGCGAATTGCGGGGAACATCCGGCGGGCAAACCACTGCGCGGCTGCTCGATTCCGGTAAACAGCCAGGCCACTGCAAAGCAGGATGGCGTCCTTTTTGATTCCTGCCGAAGCGGGGGCGAAGAGTCCAGTGTCCACCCCGTTGGGAAGGGACCAGACGCGGACACCTGGCGGCGCGTGCTTCCTGGTAAAGCTCGCCTCCCGCACAGAATTGCTGAGCACAACTGCGACCTGGGCCATTACTCTTCTCTGGAAGGCGGGGAGTTTAATCAAGTTCAGCGCTGCGAAGGCTCGCATGGCCAGGTTCCCCTGTCTCAAATACTGCCGCCAGAGCAGCCCTTCCGATTCGTGTTCGTCCAAAACCACCGGCACAGTGCGGTAAAGCTCCGGCGGAACCGCATAGGCCATAAATGCGAAATTCGCCCAGATCAGGTCAAACGCATACCTATCCGCCGAGTGGCGAATCGTATCCCCGAGGTAGCGGGCGCCGAACTTTGCGGCCACATACGGCAAGGGCGAGAAGAGCGAACGCAGGGCCGAAAGCAAATGGGAGCCTGGCCGGGCGCTCGAGGGAGGCTTATAGGTAAGAACCTCCCGGCAAAGCGAAACGACGGGATGCGATGCTGGAAGAGGCGGACCCTCGTGACCTGCCAGCAAAACAATCTCATGTCCGCGCTTCGCCAACTCCCTCAGCGTGTAATAAATCCGGATCGGCGGACCGCCGTCAAGCGGCCAAGGCAGATAAGGCGAAAGCATCAGAATGCGCATGGTTTCGGTGCTCAATTCACCGAAGCTTGCCGAGCCAGCCGGCTTGTGGCGCCCCCGGCGGCCACTAATTCCCCCACCAGGCGCCGGACGGTCTCCTGGAATCGTTCCGTGGAGAGCTCACGACTCCGTTCACGCAGGTGGCCTGCAAGCTCTTCTTGCAAGCTGCGGTCTTCCAGCGCGCGGACGATCTTGTTAACGCCATCATCATCACCCTGGAAGGTCAATGCCGCATGATCGACGATTTCAGTTTGTCCGCCTCCATCCGGCACGAAGGTGATGCAACCCGCTTTGACGAGTTCGGCCACCGCAATTCCGAAGGCTTCACCCGCGCAACCATTGATCCCGAACCGATGCCGCGCCATCAACTTGCGTTTTGCCGCCCCCGCGACCTGCCCTTCGAGGAACACCCAATCCCTGTAGCGCGAAGCCAGCGTCCGCACTTTCTTGGCAAATGGGGAATCGTCGAGATCGCCGAGGATGTGAAGGTGGAGATCATAGCCGCGTTCTCGCACGTCGCGTAAAATGCCGATCACCGCGTCCATGCGCTTTTCCGGCACCACTCGTCCAACGCACACGAAGCCGTTCTCTCTTTCCTCCCAAGGGACCGCCGGAAAACTCCCCGGCACCGGAGGAAACAGGACGCGGCGAGCGGTCAATCCAAACTGCTTTTGCAGCACGCCGGCTGTCCACTGGGAATTTGCTACAGTGATATTTTTGTGCCAGTTATCGGTGCAGGCTGGGTTGAGCCTGTGGCAAAGGCCCAGATAGGCCCTGCGTAATCTCGTATCACCATACCACCAGCGCCGCGTGGTGGTAATGCTGGGATGAATCGCCTGCTGGAGCCTGGGGGCAAAAGAGAAGTCCGCCACAAACTGGATGACGGGCACTCCCAGGTCACAGGGATTGTAGTGCCAGGTCAAAACGTCAAAACGCGGCGCCAGGCGCCGACAGGCTCGGGCAAACAGCGCTCCGCGCAGCCCCGCGAACTTTGAGCTGCGCTCGAGACCCAGGGGGAGCCGCACTTCGAGGATTGTGACTTCTCCTGCGTCAAGGTTCGTGCCGTAGTATTGGTTAAGCCAGGCCAGGTTGACCCGGCCACCCGTCACCAGGGACACATCGAATTCCCGCTTCAGCGCCTCGACGGTCCACAATGCGCCGGTCTCGGAGCCGCCGCGTCCGAGCTGGGGGTGCATGACCGCTACGCGAACTCGCATGTTGACTGAGCCTGAACTTCTTCCGCGATCAGATGGATTTCGCTTCCCCGGGTTCGAGACTCCGCCCGCGTGAATCCCAATGAGCGCACGAGTGAAACCACCACCTCCGCCGCCTGACCGCAGCTTCGTTGCCAGCGCTCGGATTGCGTCGTCAAGCGACCGAAGCATTGCCGCACTGTCCACACACCGCTGCTGCCGTCATCTCCGCCGTCCGTTGCCAGGAAAATCTCGCGGCGCGCTGGATTCCCCGGTCGATCATTTCACTCCGCGTCTTGGGATCGTTGACGCATTCCAAGGCCCGCGCCAGCGAATGCGGACTGCCGGGATCCATAAGCTCCGCGGCGTCGCCCACGACCTCGGGAATGGCGGTCTGGTTCGAAGCCACCACCGGTGTGCCGCAAGCCATGGCCTCGAGCGGGGGAAAGCCAAACCCCTCGTGCCACGCCGGATGGATCAATGCCTTCGCCGCGCCATACACGGCGGGCAGATCCGTGTCCGGCAAGTAGCCGACCAGATGGAAGTATTTTCCCACGCCCAGGCGCTCGATCCGCTTGAGTGTCGGGTTACCCTCGTTCCCACCTCGGTCGGCGCCCACCACCACGACCGGAAGCATCAATCGTTTGAGTACGTACCCTGAGGCATAGGCCTCCGCAATGATGCGAAGGTTTTTGTTCAAGCACAGGCGACCCACAAACAAATAAAACTCCCTCGGCAGCTCGTAAGCTTCGCAGACCTTCCGGATGCTCTCGCGCGCCCCCGGTGGACGAAAGCGGTCATGATCGATTCCCAGAGGAATAACCGAAGTCCGCTTCGCTGCGTGCGGGAACAAAGCTGCAATCGTGGAGGCGACGTAGCGGGAGTCCGTAATCACCGTATCCGCGGCTTTAAGGGCATGCTCGATGGCGAGGCAGTAGTAGCGATGCCTCAAGGCGTTAGCCTCGACCGGATACCCTGCCGGCTTCTGTTGCAACGGCAAGACGTCGTGAACGGTTGACCACGGTCCGCCGCCCTCCCACCGGCAGCAGCGGCAGCAGATAATCCAGGGAAAAGGTCGCTTCTGTACGCCGTGCTAAAGCCGGGATATAGAGATGCTCCGCAAGGATTCGGAGAATTCCGGGATTTCTCGAAACCGGCAGCCGCAGCACTCTCGCCCGGGCGTCCAGGTGCGGCACCTGCCCGTTTCGACTTAACAGGACGGTGACTTCGCAGCCCCTGGCGATCAGGGAGGTGACCAGCGGGGGCAGTATTTGCCGCTGATAATGGCCTGCTCCGCCCATGGCGGGAGCAATTCCTGTCGCGACCAGCAAGACCTTCACAGGTAAACAATCCTCGGACTAGGGCGCTGCGGCGCACCAGGATCACCCTGCGGCGCCAGCAGTTTATCGATTGCCTTGTCTCGAACGCAAAGCACGTTGATCGTGTAGCCTTTCTGGAGCGCACTCTTGACGACCGGGCCCGCCGGCCCCGTCTCGATCTGAAACCGCGCATCGTCAACCAGCGCCAACTCGAAGCCCTCCTCCGACAGCCTCCGCAGAAACGCTTCACCCCGCGCGCTCGGAAAATAGAAGGGGTTCAACTCAACAATCAACGCCAAGTCTGGAGTCTTCCTGATCAGGCCCGTCATCCCGCCCAGGGCGGCGAGTTCGGCTCCTTCAATGTCGATTTTCACGAGTTTCGGCGAGCCGTGAGCTTCGGAAAAGTAGTCATCCAAGGCTAAAGTCTGGACGGCAAGGTGGTCGCGCTGGCCCGGGGAGAGCTTGGCGCTGGGCGGTACCGAGACCAGGCTGTTCCCGCTGGTGTCGTGGCTCAACATGAGGTTGGCGGAGCCCTTCCGGTCCGATACCGCCCGCGGCACGATGTTGACATTGCTCAGGTGGTTGGCATGTACGTTTTTGGTCAGAATCGAAACATTCTTGGGATACGGCTCGAAAGCAACCACCTTGCCCGTTTCGCCGCACAAGGTCGCCGCCAGGAGCGTGAAGTAGCCCCAATGCGCCCCCACATCGGCAACCCAGTCTCCGGCGGCTACGAGGCGCTCGAACAGGAAGGTCGTCGCCGCTTCGTAGGAGTCGAATACCCATCCGTTCCCAAACTCCTTCGCGTCGATATAAAACACAAACCGATCCAGCCGGATGGGAACCAGGCCCTCTTCGATACCCAAGGTGGCCAGCCAACGACCGGCGAGGGCGCGATACAACGGCAAGAGTCCAGGAACCTTGCCGAGTATCAAGCGTTGCCGGCTATTCAACTGCCTGTATAAGAACGAAATGCCGCGCCTCGGCAAGGCAGGCCAGTCGGGCCGGCCAGAAGCGCTCATCACGGCCCTCCCAGGTTCCGACGGTCGTGGTGCGGGTCGAGACCAGTTCATATTATTCCCTCATCGAGCAGGCGGTCCGGGCGGGGCGAAATTCCGCTCGCCGATTCTGCCCCAGGCCGCGCCTCTCCGTCATTTGTCTCTACCCTCCTGAACCTCGACATGGCAGGCAAGCGCCACAAAGAGCCTCGCAATTGCTCCGTCATGGTCAGGAAAGCCGCGAGGAGAAACGCGCTGGTCGCCAGCAGGTATGCGGCGATCAGCCGGCCGGGAGTCGGCGCGCCCCGGAAGGCGAGGATGATCCACGCCAATCCGTAAGTCGCTCCCGCCAGCCCGAAAATCTTGCCGCCCTGCCCGAACCACGTCCTCGTCGACATGCCCAGACACTCCCGGCAGCACCGCGGTATGAAGTAGGCATAGGCGAGCAGAGGATAAATCGCCGCTCCCAAACCAGCCCCGGCCAAGCCCCATAAACGAATAAACACGATGTAGCCCAACACCACGACAAAGACGGCGAAATAATTAAGCCGTGCCACGATGTCGGGCTTGCCGGCGGCGAGGGCGGCGACGCTGGGGATAGCCACCGTTGAGTACAGATAACTGGCCAAGGCCAGAATGGCGACCGGAAGCATCAACATGCGGGCCGTTTGAGGTGAGAACAGGAAGGTAAAAACAGGGGGCGAGAGAAAGGGTATGGCAGCGTAAACAGGCAGGATGGCCAAGCAAAACAGTTCCTGGAGCTTCTGGTATTGGGCGCGAAAGCCCTCGATATTGTTGGCCTTGAACAGCGCCGATAAGTGCGGGTAGGTAGCCTCATTGACGGCCACCATGAGCATGGAGCACCGGCCTGTCGCGCCCTTCGCCACCGTATAAGAACCCATGACGCCGAGCGGCAACAGCCGGCTGATTACAAACTTGTCAGTTTCGCTCAGAAACCATCCCGACACGCTGATGGCGAAGACGTGCGCCGAGAAGGCCCGGTTCAACCTCACCACCTGGAGGTGGAATCCGGGCAACAGGGAGCGCCAGGAAAAGAAACGGGCGCATACGACAAGGTAGGCCAGCAGTCCGGCCAGGCAACTGGCCACAATCCAATACGCCACGATCAACAGGCTGCCGTGCAGCAGCAGCACCAGAAAGATGCCAAGCTGTTGGACAGCGGCGCTGCCCACGCGCAGGACGTTGGCATGACTCATTCGCTCCAGGCCCAGCAAGAGGCTGTCATAGAGACCGCGCGGCAGGCTCAATAATGTTCCGAGAATCAGGATGCGCATCACGCGCACCGCAGTGAATTGATCGAGGCTTTGGAGATGGACCCAATGACGGATGAGTGCGGGAACTACGAGGTAGGCGAGACTCGCCAGCAGGATATACGCCGACCAGTAAAAGGAGGTGGCCGTGCCTATGAGTTGCCGAATATAGCGGGGATCGTCGGTGTAGTGAGAAGCCACCTCTCGGACGGTGGTCTTGCAAATGCCCAGTTCCAGCGCCAGCATCAGGGCTACGCTGACCGACTGGTTAAAATAGATCAGCCCCAGCGCGTCGCCGCCCAGTCCGCGGAAGACAAACCTAACCGCAGCAAAGCTGACGACCAGGGATAAACCCTGGCCCAGCATGTTAGACAAGATGTTTTTGGAAAGTCTGGACACCGGGGCGAACGAGCTGCTCGGGGCGCGCCTCTGGCCGATAACCCCGCTCCGAGGGCGGGGTCCGTGGGGTTGTCGCCGTGGCGGCGAGTGTAGTTGGCCAAGTGGCGTCCACCAGCCGCCTGCATCCCGAGGTGAGAGCTCACCGCGGTCCAGGCGGGCTTGCCATTTCAAAGTTGCGCGTCCGTCCCAGCCGGAGTGTCGGATCGACGCCCGCAGCAGGGGAGAAGCTGCTGCTCAGGAGTCAAGCTTCATGACGCCGCTTAGTTCGAGGGCTGTAAAAAGAGCAAACTGGGGCCCGTAAAGCATGGAGCGGCGCCAGCAGCGCCGTGGTTCACGGATCAGTCGCCAGAGCCATTCAAATCCATTCTCCCTAATCCAGGCAGGCGCCGGGGCGACGCTCCCGCTCAGAAATTTGGCCGCCGCTCCCACGGCGATCACGATGGGCACGCGAAGCTTCTGCCGGTTGGCGAATATCCAGCACTCCTGTTTCGGAAGCCCCAGACACACCCAAAGCACGTGGGGCTTGGCGTCGTTGATCCGCTGGATTATTTCGTCGTTCTCTGCATCGCTCAGCGGCCGGAAAGGGGGCGAATACGCCCCCGCAATGGGCAGGTTGGGAAACTGCCCGCGGAGTCTGGCAGTAAGCCGGTTCAGCACCTCAGGCGTATCACCAAAGAAGTAGCTGCTATAGCCACGTTGGTTGGCCAGCTCGCAGAACTCCCACATCAAGTCGGTTCCGCGCACCTGCTGCGGCTCGAGCGAGAGCCGGGCGGCCGCGGCGCGCGCCGTCCACTTGCCGTCCGGAACCGAAAGAGCCGCCGACTCGAGGATCTGTCTGAACTCTTGATGCTTGAATCCCTCCATGATGCCGTGCGAGCTGGTCACAGCGATCCATCGCTCGCCCGCCCCATTTCGAAGCCAGTCCTGCATCACCCGGACTACATCGTGCAGGCCAAGCACGTGCACGGGGACTCCCAGCACGCGCGCGCACGGAATGTCACGTAGAGACATGATGTTTTGCGGCGCTAACCTTCAGGTCAGCACAGGAAAGACACCGGCCTGAAGGCCGGCGCTACGATTCGCTTACAGGGAGGGGCGGGACTGCGTAAAACCTTTCGACAACAATCCTTCAGCGGGCCAGGCGGCTTTCGCCGGCGCCACCTTAGCGTATCGCCGTTGCCGGGGACGCAAGACCTTGGCCTCCCGGAGTTCCCACCGCCCCGTGAAAGTCACGGCGAACGATAACAGGACCAGCCGCATGTCGAGCCAGAAGTTCTGACGCCGCGCGTAGAGCAAGTCGTAGCGGAGCTTATTGCGGCGCGATATCTCGCTATGCCCGTAGACTTGGGCCAGTCCGGTGAGTCCGGGCCTGACCCGATGACGCAGATCGAAGCGAGGAATTTCGGCGCGGAACTTCTTCACCAGCTCCACCCATTCCGGCCGCGGGCCGACGAAGCTCATATCGCCCCGCAAGATATTCCAAAGTTGCGGAAGTTCATCCATCGCCGTAGCTCGTAATACTTTTCCAACCTTGGTAATTCTGGGATCGTTGGCCACCGCGGGCGCCGCTCCCCACTTCCGGTCCGAGTCAGGCACCATCGAGCGGAACTTCAGGCCCATGAACACTCGCCCGTCTTTCCCTACCCGCGGTTGCCGATAAAACACCGGCCCTCCGTCGTGGAGCTTTACGGCCAGCGCGACAATTCCCCACAACGGCAGCGATACGGCGAGCCCGAAAGCTGAAAGCAGTACGTCAAAACCTCGTTTGATCATAATGTTCCCAAGAGCCTGCGGCGGGACCAAACAGACCATGGAGGGAGGCCACTATGGCTCTGCCATGCCAATCAAAGCTCAGTTCGTCGTTCAGCCGGCCCACCAGGGCGCTCCCTTTGGCCCGTTCGAAGGCCTTTTCGATAAGGCTATCGGAGAGTCGCCCGGTGAGTTTCCGGGCGAGATACCCCATCCACAACTCAGTGCCGAAAGCCGTCTTCCAGTAGCGTTCGAATTGGCCCAAGCTCTGAACACTGAAGTCGCCCTTCTGAAAAGCGCGCAGGACGACCTCGGCAGCCATTTCGGCCGAGAGCAGGCCAAAGTAGATTCCCCCTCCGGTCGAGGTCTTCACGTGCACGGCGGCTTCTCCGATGGCGACGACGCGCTCCGCAACGCAGTTTCCCACCGGCATCTGCCCGATGGCCTTCTGCTGGAATCTGGCCTCGCCCCTCTTCAATCCAGGCGCCACCCTTTGCAAAAGCGCGCTGAAATACGGGCGGGGCTCCTCCCAGCTCATTAACCCCACGCGCACACGCCCGTGCCCTAAGGGGATCTTCCAGCCGAAAGCTCCCGGCGCCACGGACCTCCCCACATAGATTTCCGTGGGGTTCATAGCGCCGTCCTTACCCAGTGGGATGTCGGCTTGCACGGCCCGTAAAAACTCGCGAGGCTTCACGAGTCCCAGTGCCGCGTTCAGCGCCCCGCCCACTCCGGAGGCAATCACCGCGACTCGCACTCCGATTTTTTCTCTCGCGCCCAGCCGGGTACGGAACCGTAAGATGGTCCCATGATTTTCGGGGGCCACCGCTTCGACCAAACGGCCGGAATGCAATTCCGCGCCTGCGGCACGTGCCAGACTCGCCAAGTCGCGGTTGAATTCTGCTTTATCGACCACCCGGGCCAGCGGAGTCGGCGAGCGATACTCCAGGCTTCTGCCCGCCGGCGAGACCGCGCGCAGACAGTAAATGCTGTTCAGCACCGGCCGGGACGGCAATCCAAAACGCCCAAAGGCTTCTTCCCCGATCACGCCGGAACAGACCGCGTTATCCCCTACCCTCTCCTGGGCATCGAGTACCGCGACACCCAAACCGGCCGAAGCCAGTCGATAAGCCGCATACAACCCCGCCGGCCCCGCTCCGATCACTGCTACATCGCGCATGAGCATCGGGTTACCTCGCGCCCAGCCCGCTTTTTCAGCTCTTTCTCAAGCTACGATCTAATCGCTGGACCGACCCACCGGTGGCGCGCCCAAGGCTGCGTAAGTCGGGCTCGAGAATCAATGAGAGAACTCCCGCATAGCGTTCTGTTTCGCCCTTGTCCCGCCTGGCTGGGTGAGCTGTTCTGAACTGTTTGTCCTTCACCGCTAGCTGGCCGAATTCAAGTCAGAGTTTTTTGACGCGGAGGCCTCTCGGGAATAGTAATAGCCGTAATACCGATAGCGAGAAGTATAATAGTAGCCGTCAACCCGGTCATCCAGCTTATTGAGTACCGCACCCAGGGTCTTGGCACCCGCACGATCCAGGATTTGACGAACTCGATGCAATGCACCTCGCGACGTCGAGCCGCTTTCCACAACCAGCACCACTCCATCCGCCAGAGTGGAAAGAAGGATTCCGTCCGTCACCAGCAACAACGGTGGCGAGTCGAGCACGATGTGTTCGAAGCGCTGGCGTAACTCTCCCACCAGCCTCCCCATGGCCGGGGAGGAAACCAGCTCGGCAGGGTTGGCCGGAATCGGCCCGGAAGGCAGCACGGACAGATTGGGGAGCGCCGTGAACGACATCAGTGCCGAATCGATCCCCTGTCGGCCCGTGAGGTAGCTGCTCAATCCGCTTCCCTCGCCGTCGCCATTTCCCAGCCCGAGGGCTTTCAGCACGGTTGGCTTGCGCAGATCCCCGTCAATCAGCAGCACGCGGCCGCCGCGCTGGGCCAACGCCAAAGCCAGGTTGACTGACGCGAAGGTCTTCCCTTCACTGGGCTGCGCACTCGTGACCAGCAGCACTTGCGGCGGCTGTGGGGAACTGGAAAGCAGAATGGAAGTACGCAAGACCCGGAAAGATTCCGCCATTTCTGACCCGGGCGCGTTCATAATGGCCAATCCCAGGTTTCCGTCGGCCGGCACTTTCGGAGCCTCGCGAGCGAAATACCGGCCATAACGCCCGCGGGACTTCGTTCCCAGCGGAATGACGGCTAAGGTGGGAATCGCAATCTGATTTTCTATGTCTTCCGCCGTCTTGACCGTGCGATCCAGTCCCTCCCGGATAAAGGCCAGGGTCACTCCAAGGATCAAACCCACCAGAAGCCCGACGGCGATGTCCATTCGCTTGTCGGGGCGGACGGGCGTGGTCGGCACCAGCGCCGCATCGGCCAGGCGAACGCTGGTGGCGCGCAAGCTAACGGAGACGGTGGCGTCTTTAAGCCGCTTCAGGAGCTCATCGTAAAGCTGCTGATTGGTTTCGAAGTCTCCCTTCAGGATGGTGTACTTGATGAGCAGTTGGTTCAGTTTTTGCACCTCGGCTCTTTGCTCAGCGACATCCTGGGAGAGGAGCTGCTCGC
Organism: uncultured Acidobacteriota bacterium; assembly: GCA_963722675.1. Taxonomy (GTDB): domain Bacteria; phylum Acidobacteriota; class Terriglobia; order UBA7540; family UBA7540; genus CAVROP01. The sequence goes on along the minus strand of CAVROP010000065.1, from coordinate 37,516 downwards.
GCCGCACGGCGGTGTGATAATCGCTCTCAATCCGCTGCATGATCCGCTTCCGCTCCCGGTCAATCAGCGTCTCGACTTCGCTGATCTGATTGCCGAGTTGCTTGACCTTGTAGAAGTTCGGACCATATTGAGAAGTGGCCGCGGCATACTCGGTGTGGAGTTCGGCGTTTTTCGACTCCAATTGCCCCAGCAGCGTGTCCTCCGCAACGGCGGCCGACTCGGCGCTGTTGCTGCGCGCCGAATCGTAAACCGATTGCTTGTTGGCGCGGTCAACCTGGGCTGCGGTCAGATCGGTGCTCAACTGCGCCAGCCGTTGTTGCACCACGTTCTCTTTGTCACCCAAGTTGGCAATCGAGTATTCCCGCTCGTAGTCCACCAGCGCCTGCTGGGCTTTCTCCACTTTCGCCTTGAGCTCGTCAAGTTGCTGCTCCATCCACGCCGAGGCTTGCCGCGTGGTTTCGTATTTGGAGCGAAAGTTCGATTCCACGTAATTCTTGACCAGCGTGTTGGCCACACGCGCCGCCAGGTTCGAATCCACGCTCTCGAAGCTGACTTCCACCAGGCGGCTCTCGTTGAGCAGTTCGACGTGAAGGTGCTTTTTGAAATTCCGGATCGGGTTGGCGGGCGTGGACACCGTCGAATGGCTGGTGCTCCCGGGCCAGAGATCTCCTCCCGCCCCGAATTCCACGCTCCCATTCGCCAGCCCCAGCTCCTGCATGGTTTGCCAAGCCAGGTTGTTGTTCTGCAAAAGATCGACCTGAGTTTGGAGAAACGCCGCGTCCGCCGCCGCGCTGGGATTCAGCTCGTTCAGTGTCTGCAAGGCGGGCGTCTCCGCCTGCACCTCCATGCGCGCGGTGGCCCGGTAAACCGGCTCCATTCGGTAGACAACCACCGTCACGAGGAGGGTGGCGACGAAGGCGACAGTGAAAACTGTGCTACGCCGCTTTCTCAGAATCTCCCAGTAGCTCTGGAATGAGTACGCCTCCGGACCCGTTGGCTCAAGGTCCGTAACCGGGTAACCGGAATACCCCAGGCGATCAGGAGAGACCCCGCTCACCGGAACGAGCTTGTCATTTTCCGCCATTGTTCCCTATTCCCTAAAACGGCATCCGCCAAATCGACGCGCCCACCGCAGTGTTTACGACCGTATCGAGCGTTCTTCTGGCCCCACTCTCAGGTACATAAAGAATGTCGCTGGCTAACAAAGGTGGATCCGGAGCCTGGTTCGACAAAAGCTTCTTGAGATCCACCCGGACTTCCCGCCTTCCGCCCGGAGCGCCCGATGCCTTGCGGATAATGACAGCACGGGCGGGCTTCGCGTCGCGCGTGAAATTGCCCGCCAAAGCGATGGCATGAAGCACCGTCATCTGCTCCTGATCGTTCGAGAGGACAAACCCCCCCGCCCGATTCACTGCGCCCAGAACGTAGACAATTCCCGCCCGCTCGACCGTCACCCGGTCGCCCGGATGCAAATCCACGTCCAAGCCGGCGTCGCCGTTCCGCCAGAGCCTTCCCACGTCTACTTTTAGGGATCGCGAGCTCGATTCGTCGGGGCGCGCCGCGGAGTTCGGCTCCGCCTTTGGAAAAGGCTTCTCCGCGCGCGTTACTATCGCGGTGTTGCCGGCATCGTCGCTAAGACCTTCCGCTTCAGTCAGCAACTCGAGGAGCGTGGTGTGACCGTAGACCGGATAGACGCCCGTCTTCTTTGCCGCGCCCGAAAGCACGACGGTGTTCCACGGCGAAGACTTCACACTCACGGTAATCTGCGGGTCCCGAAGCAGTCCGGCGTTCACGAGGTCCTCGCGAATGCGTTGCGAAAGCTGATCCAGCGTGGAGCCCGCCGCCATCACCGGCCGCGACAACATGGGTAGGGTGATCATCCCATCCCCGTCCACCCGATATTCGCGCGACAGCTCTTGCACGCCCACCACATCGATATCCAGAAGATCGTCCCTCGCAACCACGTATCGTTGCCTCGAGGCCAAGTTGAGGGTCGAAGCGCTTGAGGCCACCGCGCCCGCGCTGGCCACCGGCGCTACGGCCTGGGGCGATATCGGATCCTGCGCCCATGCGGTACCCGCAAGGCAAACCAAGACGAGTTGAGTAAGCAGCGCCTGCACTTCAGCCCTCCTCCGGTTCGAGAGAATCAAGGAGTCGTTCTCTTTCCAGACTTCTGCAATGCGGAATTACGCCTGGGGCTCGTATGAAGCAGAACAAGGACTGCTTTGCGACGGCCTCCCCGGCACGCACTTGGTGTTGCAGCAGACATAACCCGGTGCGCAACACTGGCCTAGGCAGCAGACCCGGCCCGGCGCGCAGCACTGAGCGCCGCAGCAGGTCTCCGTCTTCCCGCAGCAGTGGCCCTTGCAGCACTGTTGGGAAGCCTTGCTGCAAAGCGCACCGCCGCAGCAGACCGTGCGTTCGGGGGCCCAGGGCGGGTAGCAAGTTCCGCCGCAGCACATCTCAAACCGGTCGCAGCAAACCTTGCCGCACTGGACTTGCTCGGCGCCGCACGAGTGTAGCAACTGCGCCAGACCACGAGAAGCCCTGCCTATACCCAGGCATGCTAAGATCCCCCCACCCATTAAGCTCCCAGCCAACCGCAACGCCTTGCGGCGCGGGATAGGGCTGGCGATAATTCGCGATAAGTCGTCAATTAGCAGACTCATTCCCTTGCTCCTTTTGAGACCGGATGCGTGACACCTGTTCTTCCGGGCACAGCTCCGCTCTATGACTTACAGGAGCGTGCCCCCCGAAGCCCCTTTGACTTAACAACCTATCTTCGGCAGGAGGAGGCAGCGGGATGAATACGAACTGTGGCTGCCTGCCGGCGAGTGCGATAGCGCTCCCGTAGTGCGGGAGTTCCCTGAGCGCGCGGCCTGCCGGGTTGCGACGACAGGCTGGTTTGTGTTCTGATGGTGCGCTACAACCGAGAGGAACAAAGGGGGGTTCATGCGAATCAAGGGACTTCGGAGTGCGGCGGGCAGGCTGGTGCTGATGATGGGCGTGCTATGGCTAGTGGCGCCGTCACTTCTCGACTTTCGACATCCTTCTTCGGAACTTTGGGCGCAGCAGAGCGCGGCGGCGCTGAGGGTGGATTCGTGCACTGTGGATGCCGACGGGACGGCACACGTAACGCGGGTGATTCCTGTGCCTGGGACGATCAGCCCCGAGGCGCAGAAGTTCATCTCGCGGCCCGGCCCTTCGGGCCCGGAGCCGACGCTGGCCGAGCGGCGAACGCTAACCGATGCGTTTCGGAAGGCCAGGTCGGAGGAAGCTCGCAAACTTTATCCGGTGGATATCCATGAAGAGACTGTGGGTGGGGTGCGCTGTGACGTGATCACTCCGGCGGAACTGTCAGCCTCGAACGCTGGGGACCGCGTCCTGATCAATGTTCACGGCGGGGGCTTCAACTCAGACTCAGGCTCGCTCGTCGAGGGCATTCCGATTGCCTACCTCACTAAGATTCCCGTGGTTTCGGTCTACTACCGGCTTGCTCCGGAGCACCCGTTTCCCGCCGCGGTTGACGACACGGAAGCGGTCTACAAAGAGCTGTTGAAGACCCACAAGCCCAGCCACATGGGGTTGTTTGGGACGTCTGCGGGAGCTATTCTGACCGCCGAAGTTGCCTCCCGCTTGCAGCGAGATGGCCTGCCCCTCCCCGCGGCGCTGGGGGTTTTTTCGGGGACCGGCGATTTGAGCCAGCCGGCGGACTCGGACGCTCTCTTTACCATTTGGGGATGGTCCGGGCACCTCGATCCACCCTCGGGCCATCCTCACGCCTCTGCGTACGTGGGAAACACCGATCCCAAAGATCCGGTGCTCTCGCCTCTCTACGCCGATCTGCACGGATTCCCGCCCACGCTCTTCGTGACCAGTACGCGCGATCTGCTGCTGAGCGGCACGACCATCCTGCATCGGGCTTTCCTTCGGGCCGGGGTGGAGGCACAACTGGTGGTATTCGAAGCGCTGCCGCACGCCTTCTGGTATGACTACCACTTACCGGAGACAAAGGAAGCTCTGGACCTCATGGCGAAGTTTTTCAGTGAGAAGGTGGGCAAATAGGCAGGTGGGCAGGTGGAAAGCAGGCTTGCGTGTCTCGACTTGAAAGGGGGGGTGGCGGAATCCCAATTTCAGATTCCAGATTTGAGATTCTGGAAGCTAATACCTTTCGAACACTCAATCCGGACTCCTCGACCGTTCGATTCATCGACTTCTCGGCTCCTCAACCGCACGGCTCTTTGGCTTCCACCGCTTCGTCTCTGCGCCTCTCCGACTCCTTGACTTCTCGACTCCTGAACTCTCGACTCTCAACTTTCGACGGTCGACTCAAAAATCGCACAACGATTCGACGTAAGCGGCGGAGCCGTCGCGCAGCCAGCCGTCGAGTTGCGCCGGTTCTTTAAGTTGCTGCCCGCGCGTCCGCGGCACGGCTACAAACCGGCATTTCAATTCCGGCAAGGCCGTCATATCTCCCCAGAGCTTCTCAAACTGGGCTACGGGAAACACGTCTTCCTGGCCTTTTCCCCAGCGCTTCTTCACGTCTTTAAGGGTGATGTAAGTGGGCATGCGGGCGGCCAAGTTGCGGATGGAGGTGTTGAGAAGTTCCGGGTTTGTCAAGTCGCTGCGGGTAAGTCCGAATACGGCGAGGAGTTGGTCGATGTCGATCCAGTAGCTGGCGCTGTTGTACCACGACAGGCGCGATTCAACTTCTTCACTGGGGAGGGCAAGACCCTCGATCAGACGCAGTCGGCCGTCGACATGGGCCAAGCCGCCGCCACGGTCCTCGATGTGGCGGGAGATCACTTCGGTGGTAAGAGCCGCCCCCTGCTCGATGTGGTAGCCGAGCAAACCGGCGTCGGCATTGGCTCCCGTGGTATCGATATTGTGAACCAGCAGGTATTTCAGCCGCGGCCTTTCTTCGAGCAGTCGTACCAGAGTGCCATTGCGGAGAAGGTTCGGCACCTCATACCAATGGCCGACCGGATGCAAGCACTGGAGGGGCACGTTGTCGGTGTAGCTCGAGCCCTCGCCCATTTGCCGCGCCCAAGCGATCAGCGAAGCGTGCAGACTCTCTCGAACTTTCTGGGCCTGCTCGTCGAGCAACTGTTGCGGCATTTCCTCCCAGGCAAAACGCAGATCGCGCTCCATGGGCACCAGTCGCAGGCCGATGGCTCGGCCCGGCGAAAGGAGTAGCGGGCCGTTGTAGCCGTAGTTCACTTCGGCGCGCAGATGAGACTCAATGGCATCGTGCGTCAGGTAGCTTGTGGTGATGATGTGGGGCAGCAATGTGCCGTAAAGACGATTCGTCTGACGGCTCTTGGCAAGGTGCGCCTCAACGAAGGTGCGGCGGCGGACACCCAACTTGCAGAAGGGATTGAGAGCCTTGACAACTCCCGCGCCCTTCGTCCAGCGGCTCCCCACACCTCCCGCAAACGAGACCACAGCCACCATTCCGGCCGCCAACGCGTCTCCGCCGATATCACGGTAGCGCGGCGCCAGCTCGCGCCTGGCGTCAAAAAGGTCATCAGGGCTGAGATCGGTAATCCGGCTGCTCGCAGGCAGGCGGTTTTGCGCCAAGCCGACCCTGCCGCTGCGCAGGTCCGCCTGGATCTGCTCGTGTTCCATCCGGTCGAAGGCGTGCGCCTCCAGGAGGGCTTCAAGGCTTTGCGCGCGCTCCGACTCCTGCGCGCTGTGCGGGATCAGGTGCTCGAAGACGTGCTGCACCATGCCCTGGAACTCCGGGAGTTCGTGGCAGGCGGCCGTAAACCGCTCCAGTTCGGCGCGGCGCGCGGGTGAAAGCAGGCGGGACTCGATGCGCAGAAGCGGCGGGACGATAAGCTGGTAATAGGCCGCCGGCATCAGTGCGGAGTTTCCTCGCAACAGCGCCGCCTCAGTTCCACGTTCGTTAATCGCAAAATCGTAGACGACGGGCTCCATGGCAAAAGGAACGGAGGACTCCATGCGGCGCCGGGTTTCGCTCATGATGGCTTGCAGGCGCTCCTGCGCCAATCCCTTCCGGTCTGGATTAAAAAGAAATCCCATGCCGCCGCCCGACATTCCGCCGAGCATCCAAAAACCCCAGAAGTCATCACCCATTTCCGTGCGCACGCGGCGAATCAGGGTGTCCGTGTAGAGATTTCCGGCCCAGGGAATAACGGTCTGTATGGGGCCCTCGAAGTTGTGTTCGGTCGAGGCGCCAATCGCCTTGATGTTGCCGTCCTTCAAGTGGCCAATGAGGTCGTCCAGGATGTGAATGGCATCGCCCCGCGCGCGCCATTCGCTCTCCGAACGAAGCAGGTACTTCTCCGTCACCATCTCCAGAATCGGACCTACGTCCTGCGCCATCCCGCCATGCACAAGTACGAGACTGCGTTGGAGCTTATCGCGTGTTTCCTGCGGGACTTCTTCAGGGCGAAAGATGAGATGGTCCGGAAGCAGGCAGCCGCGACTAATGCCGAACTCCGGATCGCCTTCCCGTGCCAGGACACCGTAGATGAGTTTGATTCCGGGCCATACGCCGCCGGAATCCTGCCAGCCACCGCCCGAGCCGCCCAGCCATTCGCCCAGGATAGCGCGTGCTGCCACGAGGCGGCGGTCCTGCTCTTCCAGGCCCCCGGTGAGGGCGTGAATCTGGTTGGTGGCACGCATGCACACGGAAATGAGCGAGGCGAGAAGACTGGTGGAGACGGCCAAGCGCGATCCTCGCGGGATGTCATTCACTTTGCTTACGATCTCGATGCCGCACCCCGCTCTGCCGGTGAGACGGATCAAAACATCCGCCAGCGGCTGAGTGGCGCCCTCCATACCCGGCGGAACAATGCCGGAGGCAATCACCGCAGCCTTGAGCAGGCCGAGATAGTCGCGGGCGAAATCGAAAACTTCAGCGATGGTGCTGATTTCAGCGCTGCTCTTGAGGTCCGCACTGACTAGACGCAGCACCGGTTGATCGATGACCCGAAACCATGCTTCCACGGGCGGCTTCGGGGTGCCGGAGCCGCGTACGCTGAGGTCAATCGAAATGTTGAGCACCCGGGCGCCTTCCGGAAAATCCATCCCCAGGAAGAAGATATCGCTCCAACCACTATGGCTTAGGTCCATGCGGACCGGCGTGGTCTCACGCAGAATAGGAAAGAGTTGACTCGAGGCGTCGCGGGCCAACATCTCGGGACGAATGCGCAATGGCGCGTCGTCGGGGTGAGCGGCGCGGAACATCCACTGATTACCGCGCACCGAGCGGACACTTCGGCGCACCTGATCGGCAAGGGTTTGAAAACCCAGGGCGCGATAGCCCGCGGCCAGCGCGCTGGAAATGGGGGCGCTCGGACCCTCCGCCGCCTGCTCCGCCAAGAATATATCAAGCGCCTCATCGAAGCGGCGCTTGAGAAGATTGACGTAGCCGCCGAAAGGAATTCGGGACCGAGGTCCGGTCCCTCCCCTTACGAGAATGTGAAAGCGGTGTATCGCGTACAAGAAGAAGAGTGCACGCACCCGCTCGTAGAGATTGTCGCTGGTGCGGCGGAAACGGTCGAGCGCCTCGCATTCCGCCAGCAATTCTTCGAGCGGCGAAGCGAGGCAAAGACTATCCAGCGAGCAATTGCGGGTTTCCGGATCGCGGGAGGTAATGACGCGAATCAATCGGCTCATAGGGCGGCTCACGACACGCTTGACGAGGTAGGGAAGCGCATAAAACTAAGAATGCCATGCTGAGCGAAGCGACGGGTCACAGTAGCCGTCGTTGTTCAGCCGAATTACGATCAACCCCAGAGACCCTTGGCCGCCTCAGAATCGTGGGGGCGTCGGTTCTTTCACGGTTTCTGCCAGGGTACCGCCGGCTCCCAATTCTACGGCACCCGGTGCGCAGCCATTTCGCGCTCGACAAGCAGTTCCAACAGGTGCGACAGCACCTCGTCGCGCTCCCGCCCGTTCAGCGCCAGCGCCAGTTGCGCAATGAGCAAGCCGTAACGGGCACCGAGATCATAGCGCCTGCCGGTATCTTCGAGCGCCAGATACTGCTCCTGCCGGGCGAGCTCGGCCAGAGCAGCCGAGAGGGTGACCGGACCGGCATCTTGTTTGGCCAACAGACGCGCGAGCAAATCCATTACCGTAGGAGTAAAAACGTGTATGCCGAAGAAACACAGGTAGTAACCAGCCCTGATACCCGGCACCATCAACCGTTGCTCAGCTTCCGTCGGAGTGGGCTTTTCGATTACTGTCTCGACCCGATAAAGCCCCTGACGACCGGGCACCCGGCGCCCAGCCACGGCCCCATACCGGGGCAACAAACTTTCCCGTGTAGGCTGCACGCCGGACGCCGAACACGATTCGCTCTCAGCAAGTTCTACCAGACGCTGCACACCCAGGGTCGCGGCGCTCACATACAAATGGTCCCCGACCAAGTGCAGGAAAGGCTCGTTGCCAACGAACTCTCGCGCGCAGTAAATGGCGTGGCCGTATCCTCCCGGGCGCTCCTGTGGAACGAACCGCACGGCGCCTGCCAGGCTTCCGGCGGCTTGTGCGTATCGGGCCTCATCGCCGGGCCACACCACGACACAAACTTCCCCAACGTTCGCGGTGAGCGCCTGCTCGATGAGGATGCCGAGAACGGACTTCTCAACTCCATCGTGGATTAGAGTTTGCAGCGGGAGGGCACGCTGATTCGCTCCCGCCGCGGTGATGACCGCTTTCCTGACCCTCAATGTGGATGCTCCCCTTCTGTGACTTCTCAGCGCTCTGCCAAGATCGGCTGGAGACTGCCGCCAGCCGTGGCATCGCTCAGCCACGACGGCAAGCATTATACCCGCACCGCGGCAAAAAGGAGAATTGGGAAGCAAATAGTTAATAGTCGCGTCAATACTTGACGCCAAATGGCTTATACGCTTTAATAGGGTCGTCCCGGGGTAGGAGCTCGAAAATCTCAAAATTGCCTGTTCTTGGCCGGTAGCTGATTTCTCGGATTCGTGTCGGGTCTGGGGGGAGCAGCTGTCCCTGTCGGTGCTCTTCGCTCGGCGAACGCCCAACGGGGCGATGCCAGGGCGAGTGACTGCGCCTTGGACGACTGCCGCAAAAGCAGAAGACACGTCGTCTCTGAGGAATGCGCCACAGCCGGCTGACAGGGCGCGTAGGCAGAAATCAACTAATGCTGTGCCCGGGAGAGACGCGGTACCGGCGCTCTTACGTGTGGCGTGGGCAATGCGGGAGGAGGAAAACTATGAGCGCACTTATAGACGACATATCGCGGGTCATTGCCAGCCCTGTCTCCAGACGACAGGTATTCAAGATGGTCAGTGGTGCGGTGGGTGGCGCTTTGCTAGCCTCCTTGGGCCCGGGAAGAGCCACTCGGGCACTGGGAGCGGATGGCAAAGGCGAACCCGGGTGTCCACGTTTCTGGGTCTCGTGCAACAGGAAGTGCTATCCGCCGGGCTATACTTGCTGCGGGAGCACAGTTTGCAGCGACTTCCACCGCTGCTGCCAGAAGCACTGCTGCGGGAGGTTGCAATCCTGCTGCGGATCAAGTTGCTGCAATCTTGGTTCGACCTGCTGCGGCGACAAAACCTGCTGCGCGTTTGGGGTTACTTGCTGCAACGGCAAATGCTGCTCGAGTCCTCGCGCGATTTGCTGCGGCGGCGCGTGTTGCTCGGAAGGCTATCAGTGCTGCGGCGGCAAGTGCATAAAGGGGCGGCCGTCACCTAACACGATCTGTAGACCGGTGTAAGGTCTCCAACTCATTTTGGTATAGACTGGACGAAGTGATCTGAGGATCCCGTCTGAGAGCGTAGCCGCGTATTTATTCGTCAACTGCCGGATCCGATGCCGGTTTAGTCCGTCCCCACATCAGCCTACACTTCCATCTCCGCCACAATCTCCTTGACAGGACGTGACCCCAGGGACACAAGAGCTCGCTGTGAAGGCGAGCGCTAACACAAAGAAGCTCAGCAGTTTGGCTTTTGTGTTAGGCTCGTGCGGCCGGGTAGTATTTGCCGGGCGGCGAGAGTAATACTCGACGGCTGGAGCCGGTACGGAGATAACCCATGATTCGACGCATCAGCTTGCTTCTGATTCTCGCTTTAATCTCGCTCTTACCTGTTGGAAACCGCTTTTCCGCCACACAGCCCGAGGTCCGAGCAAGCCTTAATGGTGGCGGAGGGCAAGCGCAAGGCGGTGACCTGTATGCCGGCTTCCTCGACCCTCCGCGCGATTACTCGACCATGCCGTTCTGGTTCTGGAACGGCAAAATCGAAGGTCCACAGATCCAGGAAGAAATCCGCCGGATGGTCGACCAGCATGTTTATGGGGCGTTTTTACATGCGCGGGACGGGCTTGTGACTCCGTACCATTCCGAGGAATGGTGGCAAGCCATTGGCGCCGGCCTCGAGCAGGCCAAGCGTAGCGGCTTCGAATTCAACTTCGTCGACGAATACGACTGGCCCTCCGGCGAGGCACGCAACATCTGGATGGCCGGTAACCACCAGAGCGAGGTACTGGCGCGAAAACCGGAATACCGGATGAGGAGCTTGAGCTACAAGGCGGAAGTGGTCAAGGGTCCAAAAGAGGTCACCATTGCCGCTCCGCCCGAACTCCAGGCCGTGGTCGCAGCTCGCTGGCTGGGCGAGAATCGGATAGACGGGCAAAGCTTGCAACTCCTGGCCGCACCGGCGGAGTCGGGACAAGTCAAATGGCAGGCCGTCGCCGGGGATTGGGTCATCCTCGAGTTCTATCTCGAACCTTCGATGGGCTTTGACGGTGGGTTCGTGGACTTGATGAATCCACAGGCGATGAAGCTGTTCTTCGATCTCGCCTACGGCGAATTTCACCGGCGCTTCGGGGCATACTTCGGCAGCACGATTCATTATTCTTTCGCCGACCATGAAGGCGACTACGGTTACCGCATCGCCTGGACACCCGCTCTCTTTGACGCTTTCAGGCAGCGCAGGGGCTACGATCTCCACAAGGTTCTGCCGCTGTTGATCTACGACGGGGGAGATTCCACAACCAGGGTCCGGTGCGACTACCTGGCGACGGTTACCCAGCTCTATCAAGAGTCTTTCTGGAAAGGAATTACCGACGGGGCAGGCGAATTCGGCATCGGCCGGACGGGTCATGCGTGGGAAGAATCGCTCCAGTGGGCCGCCGCGCTGGAAGGCAGCCTGTTCGCCGTCGAACGCGGCCTTAACCCCGTGGGCGTTGATTCCCTCGTAGATTTTGGCCGCCAGCCGCTCAACTTCAAGGTCGCTCAGTCCGTCGCAGACTTCGAAGGGCGCCGATTCATGTGTGAAAACCAGGGAGTGCAAGGGACGGATTCTTACCTGGACATGGAGGGTTTGCGCCGCGGAACGAACGGAATTGGTTTGTGGGGAGTTAACCTCTTTGTGGGTCATGCTTTCAATTACGATGCCTCGCGTGCGAACTATCCTCCCGATTGGCTGCATCAACCTTACTGGCCTTACTTCCACTATTATGCGGACTATACCCGGCGCATCAGCTACATGAATTCCGAGAGTCGCCACGCCGCCAATGTCCTGCTCTACTATCCCATCCTTTCGATGTGGGCACACTCCGATCCTGTTTTCTCCGGCAGCGCGCCTTATAATCAGATCGAGACGCCGGCGGTTTGGAAAAACCTCACCATCACGGTCAACGATTATTACACGCGTCTTATCCTCCGCCTTGCGGACCGGCAATGGGATTACAACGTCGCCGATGACGGCTATCTGGCCGGAGCGCGGGTCAAGGGTAAAGAGTTGGTAATCGGCCCGCAGCGGTTCCGGGCGATCATCCTGCCGCCCCTAAGCACCATCAGCCGGTCGAGCTTGCACAAGCTTCATGAGTTTTATGAGGCCGGAGGCGAGGTGTTTGGAATCCGCATGCTGCCGACTTCTTCGCCCGAAGCGGGAGACAATGACGCCGAGGTGAATACAGGGATTGACGGCGTGTTTGGGGCGGGAGCGAGTGCGACGACATTGGCATTCACGGAGCAGGAAAGCGCCGCGGGCGGCCATGCCTACTTCGTGTCGCACGATGTTGAGACCTTGATTGACGTGCTGGATTCCAATGTTCCTAAAGACGTGCGAGTGGTTTCGGGCTCATCCGCCAGCCTCTACTTTGAACACCGCGAAAAGATGGGAAAGAACTACTACTGGGTCGTCAACGACTCTGACCGGCCTCGAACCAATCAAACTCTCTTCGCAGCGGCAGGTATACCCGAAAAATGGGATGCCCTAAGTGGCAAGCGGTTGCCCTTGTTCTACGTGAACCGTCCGCAGGGAACCGAAGTGCGGCTGGATTTAGCGCCCTGGGACGCTTACTACGTGGTTTTCAATCCGCTCGATGGGCAGGGGCAGGAAGCCGAACTCGTCAGCACCAACGCGGAAAGCCTCGAGGTTGTGGCTCGCCAGCCTGACGCCATACAGGCACGAGTCTCGGCACCCGCCACCCAACCCGACCTCGAAGTCACCATGCGCGCTGACGGCCAAATCTATCGGGCGCGCAGTCCTCTCCCTCACTTGGATCCCATTTCGCTCTCCGGGAATTGGCGATTTCGTCCCGAGCCTGAGCGGGTGGAAGTTCCCTATGTGAAGGTCAAAGACGCCCCGGACGGCGATGGGGAAAAGCTGGGATGGTCGAGCCCCACGTTCGACGACACTGCCTGGCCATCACTCTGGCTAAGCGAGGAAGAGAATACGGTGCGTAACTGGAACGTCATCGGCCCGTTCCCCAATACGGATGATGCGGGATTCGATACGGCCTACCTGCCCGAAACCGAGTTTAAGCCGGAGAAGACGTACACCGGTCTGAACGGCGCGCTTGTTGGCTGGAAGCGATATTACGGCGACGAGCCTTACCTGACCTTGGGACATTGGAACATCTGGATGCTGACCGAAGGCGGCCCCTTCGACGATTCCGCCCACATCGTCCAGTTCAACCGCGCCCTGGATACGGCGGGGCACGACTGGATCACGAGCTACGCGCTCACTTATCTTTTTTCGCCCCAAAACCAGGAAGCTGAGTTTGTCATTGCTGCCGACAATTGCGTCAAGGTGTGGTTGAACGGCCAGCGGGTTTTCGCTCGGCTGCGCCACCCCTTCTGGTACGAGATGAACGATAACTGGGCTGATCGCATTTCTGTCGAACTGCACGGGGGCTGGAACGAAGTGCTGCTGAAGGTCGGCCTGGGGAGAGGAGCGGCCAGCGGCTATTACGGGTTCACGTTCAGGGTAGCGGACCGGGAAGGAAGATCACTGCGCGGCATCATCAACCAATTGCGCCCTAACGAGGTGCTGAATTCGGTCACCATCACTCCGCCAATGCGCTGGTACCAAACGCAAATTCCTCCCGGTGTCACGGCCATCGTACCGCCCGCGTTTCACGGTCCTTACCGACTGATCTTGAATGGCGTTGATCTTAAGCCCTCGGGCGGCTCCCCAGTGGATATTCGTCCACTGCGACGTACCGACAAGAACACGCTCGTCATCGTGGCGCGCGCGGACGACCGTTTAAGTTCCCCAGTGGAATTGGTGAGCGGAACGACGCCCTTCGCTCTCGAATCGTGGACGAAGACGCCGCTGGAAAACTTCTCCGGGGCTGCGATCTACGAGAAGAGCTTCCTCGTACCCGATTCTTATCAGGGCAAGAAACTCGTCCTCGACCTGGGCCGCGTAAGCTCCGTGGCGGAAGTCTATGTCAACGGACGACAGGCGGGCACCTTGGTGTGGCGGCCCTACAAGCTCGATATCACGGAGTTTCTAAAGCCGGGCGAGAATCAACTGAAGATCCGCGTCACGAACACCGAGGCCAACGCCCGCGCGGTGGGGCCATCGCATCGGATTCTTGCCAATATCGACGTCTGCGGGCTCGAGGGTCCGGTCGAAATTGTACCGTACACGGAACAGACGCTCACGCTGAAACCCGAAAGGTAGCGCGGAGTCGCTGATGTTGGGACTCTGCGGCTTTTGACAAGTTATATATTAACATTTGAATATTGACAATTATAGAATTATCTATACGTAAAAGCCGCAGAGTCGCAAAAGCAGCGACCCTGCGCTACCCGCTTTGAAGCCTGGACGTAGGGGCGGCCCTTGTGGCCGCCCCCGGGCAACCACGAGGGTTGCCCCTACTCATCATTCGCTGCCCGTCAGCCGGAACGAATAGGCTCCCGACCCGACGTGAAAAACAACCTTCTTTCCATCCTGGGTGGCGGCTTTCACGCCCGGGTCGCCGCTCACATAGCGGCCGTTCTCCCAGACCACCCGGTCGCCTTCTCGAATCACCACATCCGTCATCTGTGCTTCAGGCGGAACGACGACCTGGGCATCGCTCGAGACCGGCACAGTAACGTCGAGCGTGATGACGCCGGGGGAATGGCTCCAGGATGAAGAAACGGTTCCGCGAATAGTCTCCACGGAAGCGCTGGCCCAGTGCAGGTCTTCGACAATCTGCGGGGCGATGCGAATGTGCTCATAGCCCACGCTTTCGGGGCCCAGGTTAATCCCGCCCAGAGCGTTGTAGAACCACGCCCCCACGCTACCGAACATGATGTGATCATGCGAGTTCATGGCAGGCCCGACTTTATCCTGCCAGAGCTCCCACAGGGTGGTTGCGCCGCGCTCGACCATGTAGCCCCAACTGGGGTAGGTGGTCTGCACGGCCAGATCGTAAGCCAGGTCTGAGCGCCCGAGAGAGGTCAGCAGAGGCATCAGGAATTTGACGCCGATGAATCCCGTGGTCAGGTGCGTGTTGTGGCCGTACACGATGTCGTCGGTCAGGCTACGCTCGACGGCTTCGCGATGCTCTTTGGGGACCAAATCCAGGGCGAGCGCCATGGCGTTGGCGGTTTGGGTTCCGTTCGCGTAGTTGTCCGTATGAGCATCAAAGAAAGTACGATTCAAAGCGTCTTTGACCTGGCCGGCCAGTTGCCCATAGGATGCGGCCTCGGCGGACTTTCCTAAAATCTGAGCCATCTTCGAGAAAAGCGAGACGTCGTAGTAGTACCACACGTCGCCGATGTAGTCACCGGGCGTATGGGCCAATTCCACCCAGTCGCCCTCCCAGTGCAGGCGATAAACATTGTCCTGAGCGTGGCTGCGCAGAAACGCAACATATTTCTTCAGAGCGTCGTAATTCTCCTCCAGGATGCGGCGGTCTCCGTACTGTTGCCACATATACCAGCACAACAGCGGATAAGCCGTTTGCCAGCCAAGGTCCCCCGGGACGCCGCCGTATTTGCGAGGAACCGTGTCGGGCAGCGAGCCGTCGGGGAACTGGGCGTCGCGAATGTCGCGAATGAAATTGGTATAAAAAGCAGCCATGTCAAAATTCATCATGGCCTCTTCCGCGGTCGCCTGCGCATCGCCCATCCATCCCTGCCGCTCGTTGCGCTGATCGCAGTCCGTTGGGATGCTGAACAGGTTGGTGAGTTGCGACCAGTGGATCAGCCGCTGGATGTCGTTCAATATTTGCTTGGAAGCAACAAAACTCCCCGCCGCCCCCACGGCGGTATGCACAACTCGGCCGCGCAAAGAGTCCAGGCTGGGTGTTCCCGGAAACCCTGTCACTTCGACGTAGCGGAAGCCGTGATAGGTGAATCGCGGCTCGTACGTTTCCTGTCCCTGGCCCTTCAAAGTGTAGATATCGCGCGCCTTCGCCTCGCCCAGGTTCTCGCGATTGATCGTTCCATCCGGGTAGACCAGCTCCGTGTAACGCAGCGTCACTGGCGTTCCCGCCGGGCCTCGGACTCGAAGTTCGACCCAGCCGCTCATGTTCTGGCCCATGTCGAACACGAAGACGCCCGGCCTGGGACTGGCGAGGCTGCGCGGCAGCATCGAGTCAACGACGCGAATGGGCGGCATCATCTGCGCGGAAAGGACTCCCTTCGAGCCCTCGACCGTCTGCGCCGCACTCCAGGCGGAATCATCGAACCCCGGCTGATCCCACCCAGGCTGCTCGCGCCGCGCGTCGTAAACCTCTCCGTCATAGACGCTGTCACTGACGATGGGGCCCTGCATCGCTTTCCAGGAGCCGTCGCTTGCCACGGACACTGTCTTCCCGCCTTCGAATTCGATATTGACCTGAAGCAAGAGCGCCGGAGCCTTGTAGTACGGCCCGACTTCCGGGTCGAAGAAGCGTCTGCCGAGCGTTGCCCAGCCGCCACCCAGCATCACTCCGAAGGCGTTCTTTCCGCTGCGCAGCCGGCGAGTGACGTCGTAGGTGGTGTACAGAACTCGCTTGGGGTAGGTCGTAAAAGCCGGGTCGAGGACATTCCTCCCTACCTTCCCCCCGTTGATCCTCAACTCGTAGTAGCCAAGCGCGGTGACGTAGGCACGGGCGCGGACAATCCTGCCCTGGAGGTCGATCTCCTTGCGGAGCAGGTTCCCCTCGGTCCATTGCCCTTTCCAGTCGTCTCGGGCGAGCAGGCCCATCTCAAATTGGGCGGTGGCGCTGTAGGGGCTTGGGTTGCCCGCCGTGTCCCAGTACCGGACTTTCCAGTAATATGTCTTCCCGCTGGAGAGGGATTTCCCCGCATACACCACCTGAGTCGAGTCGCTCGAGTCTACTTTTCCCGAGTCCCAGACGTCGCCGGCATCCCGCCCCAGGCCCTCGGCGCTGCCGGCGATTAGAATCTGATACGAGGTCTCGATCTGGGCGCGCTCCGTGTGCTGGAGCACCCACGAAAACCGGGGCTTCTGAACATCAACGCCCATGGGATTGGAAAGGTATTCGCAGCGCAAGCCGGTGGGAGCCGCCGGGCCTTCAAATCCATAGACAACCCCTGCGCAACCTGCGAACAGGAACAGGCCGACAAATGTCCGCATCACCTGCAAACGCCGGTTTCCGTCAAACATGACACACCTCGAAAAGGGAATGTAAAGGCATCGGTGACTCACTACACTGGGACTTGTAGCGCTGACCTTCAGGTCAGCATCCACGGCAATCCCGAGAGTGTAGCCGACTATGTGTCACTTTTCTGGCCTCGCCTGGCACTCCGGAGCCTGACTTCGTTTTCGCAAAACGTGGCTTTTCTGCTCCTTTTCAGGTCAAATTGCTGTCAATTGGCGCGCAAAACTCTCAGAATCTCCAGCATTCAATAAGGCGATGTGACTTGTTTTCAACAACTTCTCAGCTTTGCGTGCACCTTTCTTCAATAACTCGCTTGTTTTCAGGTACTTCTTAGCTTCGTTCCAGCAGCGCCACTTTGTTTCCAATAACATACTGGCTTCGTTCGTACTATTTTTTGTGTTTTTTCGTGCCCCCATTCCCCAGCTCGTCGGGGGCCATCCGCTTTCTCTCGCGCCGCGGCGGGCAGAAGCGCTCGCCTACGACAATGTGTCCACATCAGGACCATCATTATAGGCTATCACAGGTTCCCGAGTTTGTCAAGCGGAAAATGCAAACCCCAATCCATCGGTAACGGCAGTTGGAGATCGAAGCGGCGCGTAGCCATGCGCCTTTTGGGCTCGCCTGGATGCACACGGGACAGACTTGACAAGACCAGGGTTGGTTGGGTACTCTTTGTCCATTGGTGCGGATGGGCCGCCATTCCGCCAACCAAGGGCAAGCAAGACTTTCCCAACAGGGGATTTGGTTGCAGCATTAGCGTCGGTGCGAAGTGGCGACTCTGCAAGCTCGCGTGCGACTTAGTGGGCTAGTGTTGGGTCCTGGGTCATCACCTCAAAATCAAAGGAGAACGGAACATGGTTAGAAAAGCTCGAGCTGCTTCAACCATTTTGGCGCTCCTTGTTTCGACAGGTTTCCTCTATGCTCAAGGGGGCGCTGCGGGAACAATCCTGGGAACCGTGACGGACAACTCCGGCGCGGTCGTGCCTAAAGCGAGTGTCACGGTAACTAACACGAGCACGAGCGTTGCGTCTCATGTGTTCACGAGCGACACGGGGAATTACACCGTACCTTACCTGAACCCGGGGACTTACTCCGTCACCGTCGAGGCCCCCGGGTTCCAAAAGGCAGTAGTGGATAACATCTCCCTGGTCGTCGATCAACAGGTACGAGTTGACGCAGTGCTGAAGCCCGGCACCGTCACGGAGGTCGTCGAGGTGCGGGCGAATCCAGTCGCGCTCGATACTGACAACGCGGCTGTTTCACAACTGGTGAGCAACCGCCAAGTGGAAGATCTGCCGCTCAACGGACGCAACTGGACGCAGTTGCTTTTCATCACTCCAGGCGCGGTAACGGTGGGCGCAGAGATGGGTGTGATGCGGCAGGGCGAAGGAAATGGCATCAGCATCAACGGCGGCAGGCCCGAGTCCAACAACTACACCATTGACGGCATGGGCTCCTCTGATGTGGCTTTGAGCACCCCGGCGGTGATCTTGTCGATTGACGCCATCCAGGAGTTCAAGGTCCAGGCAGACACCTATTCTGCTGAGTACGGTTTCAGCGCGAACCAAGTGAATATCGTCAGCAAGGCCGGCACCAATGACCTGCACGGAACCTTGTTTGAGTTCGATAGAAACGACGCCTTCGACTCGAGGAGTCCCATTGCCCAGCCGACCATCCCTAAGCTGCGGCAGAATCAGTTTGGGTTCGTGGTGGGCGGCCCGGTGTACTTGCCCCACATCTACAACGGGCGCAACAAGACCTTCTTTATGGCGAACTACGAAGGCACGCGGATCAGCAACGGATTCACCGGGTTCGCAAACGCCCCATCTCCCGCTGAACTGAGCGGGAATTTCTCGGCGACGGGATACCCCAAACCGGGAACCGCAGAGTGCAACGCCGCACTGGTCGCGAATCTGCCTTGCATGCCGGTGGATCCCAACACGGGCCTGGAGTTTCCGGGCGATCAGGTTCCGCAAGCCCGATGGTCTCGCCAAGCCAATGTGGCCCTTGCGGCTTCACCTCTGATCTTCCCGACTCCGAATTGTAACCCTGCCGATTGCGCCGGCCAGAACGTTCTTTTGTCGCTGAACCTTCCCAACCGGGCCGATCAGCAAACCTACCGTTTGGACCAGGATCTGGGGCGGTTTGGAAAGGTCTTCGGCCGGGGAACCTATGCGAACTTCAAGAATACAAATCTGTACAATTCGTCTTCCCCGTTTTACGGAGAAGCCACCTTCTACGAAACTGAGAAGCAATGGGCGGTCTCGCACACGATTACCTTCCACGGGAACATCGTAAACAACGCGCGCTTAGGGTATCTGGATGCGATCGCCAACGAGGGCGCCCCGGCGCCGTCAGCAGACCAGATCTCCGGCCTGGGGTTGCAGAATGTGTTCACGCACTTTGCTCCGCTTCAGGCGAGCTGGTCCGGTATCGGCTTCGGAAGCATTTACAGCGGCTTTGGAGGCTCAGTCAACGCCTACACGGGGAGCGAGATTCCGAACTGGGAATTTTCCGACTCGCTGACCATTGTAAAAGGGAAGCACACCATCACGACGGGGTTGGAGTACCGGCATTGGGTGGTCAACCGCAACCTCGACGACGACTTTTTCGGTGACTATGGTTTCTCGAACAACCTGATTTTGGGGAACAGCACCGGCTGCGCAACGGTCGTGTGCGGCACCGGCAACCAGGTTGCCGACTTCCTGCTGGGTTATTACCAAAACGTCGGCGGGTATATTCCCGGACCGTTCAGCCCGACGACCTATGCAGGCAATCTCCAGGTGCACCCCTACACTTATGTCGCCCCATTTGTGCAAGACGATTTCAAGGTGAGCCCACGATTGACGCTGAACCTGGGCTTGCGTTGGGACTACCGCAGCGTGCCGTACGAAACCTCCAACAAGTTCTTTTGGCTGGACACCAAGAACCCCAACGGAGGCGTGTGTTTTGCGGACAAGAAGCTGTTGACCGACGGAGTGGCCCCGGCTGGAAATGGCTTCTTCGAGTATTGCGGCCGGCGCTCCCCGGTGAACCCCGGATTGCTCCATCCCTTTGCTCCTCGCCTCGGGTTCGCCTACCGTCCCATCGGCGAGAAGACCGTGATCCGCGGCGGGTATGGGATTTACTATGACTCCTTCGAAGCGCGCGAAATTGACAATTCCGGGGACTTCTACCCCTACAGCATCCGCGACAGCCTCACTCCCGAGACACAACCGGTGACGACGGCGCCCAAGTTGACGGACCAACTGTTTCCGGGTTTCACTACCCTTCAGCAGGTAACCCCCGCCTCGGCGACCTTTATCGCCGTGATCCAATCGGAACTGCCTCTGAATCCCTACATACAACAGTGGACGCTTTCCGTCGAGCGTCAGCTCGCCAAGAACACAACACTGGAAGTGAACTACGTCGGATCGAAAGGCACACATTTGCTGGACCGCCACAACTTTGTGCAGCCCTATGCGCCGCCCAATGCCGCCACACTCTGCAATCCCCCGACCGGCGGGCCTGCGAACTGTCTCGGCGCCGAGTACACCTCTCGACTCCCCTACCCGAATTTCACCGGGTTCTACATCGACAGCGACTGGCACGGGAATTCCAACTACAACGGGGGCAATATCAAACTCGAGCACCGCACGGGACAGATGGCGATCACCACAATCTTCACCTGGGCAAAGAGCCTGGACGCTAAATCCGCTGCGGCCGGCCTAGCCGCGGATGGCGGAGGATACCAGGGGTTCATGGACAACCACAACATGAACCGCGATTACGGCCCCTCCAACTTCGACGTGGATCGTCGCTTCGTCGCCAGTTATGTCTATGACCTGCCTTTCGGCCGAGGCAAACATTTCCTCAACAATACGAACAAGCTGCTGGATATGGCCGTGGGTGGCTGGGAGCTAACCGGTATCACAACCTTCCAAACCGGATTCCCGTATTCGATTGACGCCCAAGATCTCAACGGGGTTCTGGACAGCCAGAACCCGCGCGCCGATCGAGTCGCCGGCGTGCCCATCGCTCCGGCTCACAAGACGACTGCCACATGGATCAATACGGCGGCGTTTGCTCAGCCGCTTATCGGCGTTTACG
Source organism: uncultured Acidobacteriota bacterium (assembly GCA_963722675.1). Taxonomy (GTDB): domain Bacteria; phylum Acidobacteriota; class Terriglobia; order UBA7540; family UBA7540; genus CAVROP01. The sequence goes on along the minus strand of CAVROP010000065.1, from coordinate 16,594 downwards.
GAAATACCGGGCGCGGCATCCTGCGTTCGCCCGGGATTAACAACTGGGACCTTGGCTTCTTCAAGAACTTCAACTTCACGGAAAGCAAGACGTTCCAGTTGCGGTTCGAGAGTTTCAACACCTGGAACCATCCCAACTACTACGTGCCCTTGACCGGCCCGGCGGCGGGCGGCGGGTGCAACCCGGACTGCGGTGTAACTGATGTGTCGTTCGGACAACTCGTGATTGCTGCCCCGGGTCGTATCATCCAACTGGGAGCCAAGTTCATCTTCTGAAATTGCCTCCCCCGAGGGTTCCGCCAGGCGCTCCGCGCCTGGCGGAACCTACTCTTCCTTACTCCACAAACCAATGCGAGATTCCTCGCGACGAAAATGCTTGTGCCGAAGGCGCCTGGAGTGCGGCGGCTTGACGCCGCCTTGGAATAGAGGCAATTTGATCGCAAGGCGGCGTCAAGCCGCCGCACTCCAGCCGCTTCGCGCATTGCGAGCCAGGCGAAACGATCGCGGGGGACTAACGGCCTGAGGTATACTCGGAGGCATGGCAGACGAGCGTAGAAAGGCTTCGGCACTCGCGCTTCTGCTGGGGCTGCTGGTCTCCGGCTGCAGTCTCTTTGCGCAAACTTCCCAAAACCAAACACTCGAACAGTATTACGAGGCAGGTGAAAAAGCCTTGTCCGAGGATCGCTATGGCGAGGCGCAAAAGGCCTACGAAGAACTGCGGAAGTTATCACCCGGCACGGCCGAGGTGCATGCCAGACTTGGTCTCATTTATTTCCAGGAACGGAAATTCGAGCAGGCAGTTGGGAGCTTGCGCCAAGCCCTGAAGTTGAAGCCTAGTTTGCCCAAGCTGGATACTCTCCTGGCCATGTCGCTGTCGGAGCTTGGCCGCTATTCAGAAGCTGTGCCCGGCCTGGAGAAAGGTTTCCGGCAGTCCGCTGATCCGGCTGTGCGGCGCCGGTCTGGCCTTGAGCTGGTCAGGGCCTACACCGGCTTGCAGCGCGATGCCAGGGCGGTGGAAGTGGCCCTGGAACTAAACCGCCTGTATCCGGACGATCCCGAAGTCCTCTTCCAGACAGGCAAGATCTACGGGAATTTCGCCTATCTCACCATGCATAAGTTGGCTCAAGTGGCGCCGGACTCGGTTTGGAGGCACGAGGCCGCGGCAGAGGCGTTTGAGAGTGAGGGCTCAAGCGAGTTCGCGATTCCCGAGTACCAGAAAGTATTGGCTCTCGACCCTCACCGCCCGGGCATTCATTACCGTTTGGGCCACACCTTGCTGGCGCGTTCGGAAAAGACGAAGTCGCCGGAAGACATCGCAGAGGCCGCGAAGGAATTTGAGCTGGAGCTCGAACAAGAACCTCGCAATGCCAACGCCGCTTACGAGCTTGCAGAAATCCATCGCAATGCGGGAGAGGCCGAGGAGGCGCGGAAGTATTTTGAAATGGCTTTGAAATACTATCCGGACTTCGAAGAAGCCCACCTGGGGCTGGCCTCTGTGCTCATCTTCGAACACAAGCCCGAGCCGGCGCTGCCTCACCTTCAGAAAGCCATCGCCTTGAATCCCGACAACCAGGTTTCCTGGTATCGCCTGGTACAAGCGGAAAGGGCGCTGCACAACGTTCCGGAGGAGCAGAAGGCACTACAGGAGTTTCAGCGTCTGCGAAAGCAGGAGGCCAGCGAGCAGGCCGCGAGAGGCCTCTTTGCGCCTCAGGAAGTGACCCCCCAAAAGCTCGATCCGGATGCCGCGCCGTAGGAATTGCTAGCGGTCGTAGTAGCCATACTTTTCGATTTCGTCCCACATCGCCAGGACATTTTCGAGTTTGGCGGCGGGATGAATCTCGGTGGTCGAGCCGATCCAGAATCGCCCGTTGGCTCCCGCCTCGTCGATGGTCTTCCGCACGGTCTGGCGGACTTCGGCTTCGGTGCCGAAGGGCAGCAACTGCGAGACGTCAATCCCCCCCATTAAAATCCATTCCGGATAGGCTTTTCGCACGTCGCCCGCGTACATTTTGGAGAGTGGTTCCAGCGGATTGATCCCCTCGATGCCGGCCTGGCGGAAATCCTCCAAGATAGCCCACAGGTTGCCGTCTGAGTGGTAGATCACTTTGATCCCGTGCTCGTGCCACGCTTCGACCAGTTTGATCAGGCGCGGGAAAAACTCCCTGCGCAGAAACTGCGGGGAGAAGAAGATCTGCTCCGTGCTGGCGATGTCCGCAAAGACCAGGGCGACGGGAGACAGGGTGAGGTCCGCCGTCTCGTGGACGCGCTGGATTTCCGCCCAGTTCAGCGCTTCCAGCCAATCCGAGACGAGTTGGGGATTCTCCGCGTAAGCATAAACCATCAGATCCAGCCCCGCCCGCACGTGCGCGGTGTCCAGCCCCACCGGGCTCTCGTTGGGAAAAATCACCGTATTCCCGCCAACTTTTTCCTGCAACTCCAGGAACTGTTCGCGCGGCGATTTGGAAGAAGCTCCCCAGACGTTGCTCTTCCCGGCAAAGGTGAACATGTCGCCGAACTTGCGATTGTGCAGCTCCTCGATGTTGCGAGGGATGTAATTGAGCAACCCCTCCACATCGTTGAAGGGACGGTCGATGAGCCAGGTGGTCCACCACTCCTGTTTGTAAACGAAGCCGTCGTCGTGGCGGATGAGCTTTTCTTCCACGGGCGCCGAAATCCCTCGCGTGATATCCAGCCTCTCGCCGATGGTTCTGCAAACCAGGTCCAAGCCATTCTGCAAGGTCACCTTCTCACCGGTGACATATTCAATCAGGGGTATGTGCTGAATGAGGTCGAAGACGGGTAACCGGTCGGGCAACTCACCCCGCAGCGTGCATTCAATGCGCTGCCGTGCGGTCATTCGATCCCTGGGAAGTTTGCGCATCGCTCATCTCCTCTTCAAACCATCGGGCGACCGCAAGGGTGCCGATCGGACGCCGGGAGAAGGAGCGCTCATTATACCCCGAGCCGGGTTTGTATCGGCGAGTTCAATTGACCCAATGGCGGCGTGAAGCCACTTCGGCATCCCACTGCATCACTTGTCACGCTGCCTCAATTCGACCGAGGTCGTCGATCTGCTGCTCGATGCTCTCATTCGCCTCCCCGCCATCCCGGCCAATCCCCCGGTCCAGAGCCTCGATAATCCCTATCATGCGATGCAGCGGAACGCTGAGGAGAAGGTGATCGTCGGCAAAGCCCGCAAGTCTCCTCGCCCCAAAGTCAAGCAGCGACAGCCCTATCTCACCTGTGACCACTGGGTAAGCTATCCCGGTCCGGCACGCCGGACCGGCAAGCTCGGCCTTTTGTGAGCCGCCTTCCCAGTAGCCCGCGAAGCCGACGAGACGTTGGAGAGAGCAGGGATTGCCGATAAAGACTACGAGGTCAGGCAGAGTCGGAGCGCTAGACAGCGGCGAAAAGAAGACATGGCTCGCCATCCCCACCGGCGGAGGTACACTCTGCTGGCCTCGATAGATCCCCACACGGGAACAAAACACCTTCTCTTTCTTGACGAGGAATTCCACCAGCCGTTCCTTCCCCTGAGCCGGCATTTGGCCTAGGCCCAGGCTGGTCAGGCCGCCAGGGCATCCACAAGTCTCCGCAGTGATGGTGACCGCTTCGCCTTCGCTGGCTTTCCTTAAGGCCTGACACACAGAGACCTTCCCCTGAGTAGCCGGCAAGCCCGGCGCCGGTGCGCCGGCGAATGTCACGGCGATGGGCTGCGTCTCAAGCTTCAGCTCATTCTTCAACCTCTCCGACCATTTTTGCCAGTACATGTTCTACCTCCTGCACTTTCATGCCGAAGGGATGCCCGCTGTGAACGCGTTGGGCAACCCCTCAGTCTGCGTGCTTCCCGTTCAGGACCGGGAGCGCAATTCCCCCGCCTGCTGCTGGATCTTCCGGACTGCCTCCGCGATGTCGTCCATAGCGCGCCGCGGACCGAGCAACATGGTCTGGAAAAACCAGACAGCTTCTTCGCAGAGCTTGTCGTTCTCCGGGCAGGCGTTGTGCTCTTCCCAGCCGGCAAGGTCGCGTTCCGAGTACATCTTGCGGTAGACGCGGGAATTGAGTGTCGCCTTGATGAAAGGCTCTTTGTTCAGCGGCGAGTAGCCGCCCGAGCAGGGAATTCCCTCTTTCTCTAAGGCCTGGAGAAAGCGCGTCCGCGGCAGACCGTCGAAGTGCGCTTTGTCGTAACGGAACATGTAGAGGTGATAACCGTTCCTCGTCGTGCCGTCGTACATGCGGGCAGGAGAGATTCCCGGAATCTCGCGTAACAAGCTGGTGAGGTACTGGGCATTCTGTTCGCGGACCCGCGATTGCTCTTCCACGCGCGTCAATTGCTGCAAGAGCAGCGCAGCCTGAAATTCCGTCATGCGCAGGTTAGAACCCTGACGCGCATACGCGAAAGCGGCTCCGGCCGGGCCCCGGCCCTGGTCCTGGAAGCTCTTCGAAAACTCGTGGAGGGACGGATTGCCGGTTAGAATGGCTCCGCCCTCGCCGGAATTGAGGTTCTTGGAGGCTTGAAAGCTGAAGCAGCCCAGGTCGCCCAGAGTGCTGACACGGCGCCCCCGCCACTCGCCCGTATGGGCCTGGCAGGCATCCTCGACTACCGGCAGCGTGTGTTTCTTGGCAACCTCGAGCACCAGATCCATATTCACCGGGTTGCCACCCAGATGCACCGGCATGATGCACCGCGTCCGGGAAGTGATCTTCGCCTCGATTTTGCGGGCGTCGATCTGAAAAGTCTCCCGGTCACTGTCCACAAATACCGGCAGCGCGTGTTGCATCAGAATGACGTTGAGCGTGGCAACGAAGGTGTAAGGAGGGAGGATAACCTCATCGCCGGGTTCCACGCCCACGGCATTGAGCGAAGTGTAGAGCGCGGTCGTCCCGCAAGAGGTCACCACACAGTACTTCGCACCCAAGGTCTCCGCCCATTTCTCTTCGAACTTGGTCGCAAAGTGGCCGTCGCCCGCGCGGCACCACTCGCTGCTGTGCAGCACTTCCATCCAGCCTTTTTCGTCGTTCTCGCGGACTATGGGCCAAGCCGGAAATGGCTCGGTCCTCACCGGCCTGCCGCCCAGGATGGCGAGCTTCTCCCCCATCGAGCTTGATGGTCGGCGGACTCGCTGCAACCCCACTTGTCAACCCTAATCCTGCCGCCCCGGCGGATACCGTACGAAGGAAATTACGCCGCGTGAGATGATCATCCATAGGTCCTCCTAAACTCCTTCCAGCCTCGGTTGGAGGGGCAGCCCCGGCGGCCCCGCTGGGCAGCTCCGTGGGTTCCCCCTATGTAGATTCGACGAACCTGCCCAATTAGTTCGTGGACCTTCCCGATTATGGTTTCCTCGATACTGGGCGCAAACGGTCCCGGTTGCCCGTAATAGACCATGGCGCCCCCACCTTCGTAGCCGCCTTCCTTAAGCACGCGCAACGAAGGGATGTAGGCAAATACGTCATTCGAGTAGGCTGCTACCCAGAGTTTTTCCGCGCCCAGTTCTTTTTTCAAGCGCAGGTCGTAATCCACCACGACTTCGCCCCCCAGCGCGATGAACGTCAGGTCCTGGCTGAACTGCCAGATTTCCAGTGGGTAAGGATACTCGTTGGGTAAGTGGCCGTCGCGATCCAGAATCTTGAGCATCGCCGCGGCCCAGTTCCGGTGATTCACGTCCTGATTCTCGAGTTGGGCCTGCAACTCCTCCCGGCCGGGCGGAGTTGCGAAGGCGACTGGAAACTCCTCGTAAGCTGTCTTTAACGGACTGCGGACCGGCTGAAGCTCCCCGGCCAGCACCTTCTCCACCGCCGCCGCTAACTCCTCACCGTGTTGCTTGGCCAGCTCGATCGAGCCGCGCGGATAGGGGTTGGCGTCGCCTCCGCAACCGGCAACGAAAAGCGCCGTCGCGCCGGGATGGTGCGCTTCGAGCCAGGCTTGCGTGAAACCTGCGTAATCGCCGCTAAACAGCAGCATATCCTGAGCGGTGGTGTTGTGACACGCATACCCCAGCACGACCGCCCGCAGCTTTCCATGCTTGTCATCGATTCGCAGCACCGGAACGTCGTGGTCCACCGGTCCATCTTTATTTACCCCAATGACCACCTCCTGGTTCGATCTGGCGCGGCGATTCATAGCAAAGCCGGCATTGCCGTGTCCAAAGCTCAATCGGGCGGGCCGCAGGGACTTAAGTGATGTTCCGACCAGCGCAACAATTCTGTCTTCGAGATCGCTGGTGTACTCCTCGACGTCAGCCCACTGCTGCGGATTCATCGGGTACATGGTCCCGAGCATCTTGCCGATAACCGGGCCGCAGTGCGTGTGAGAGGAACTCAGCAGCAACTGGTCGCGCCTCAAATGAAATTGCTTCTGCGCCCGTTCGGCGATGTTATGACTAACCGCCGCGGGAAACCCCAGCAAATCGCTCGTCACCAGGACAACTCGCTTGCCGGTCTGGTCCTCCAGCGCCAGGGCTTTGGCGTAAAGTTCCTGGATAACACCCTCAGAGGGCTTCTTGCGGCTCGCGTAGCCCGCCATCCAAAGGGATTTCTGCGGCGTGATGATCGTCCGTGCCAGCCCGGCCCTCCACCCTGGCCTCGAGGCAAGCGCGCGCGAGGAGAGTTCCGTCGTCAGAGCCAGGCCCGCTGCTGCTCCAGAGACGGTGCGAAGAAAACTGCGGCGTGTAAGAGGAATGCTCATAGTTTCATCCGAAAATCGTGCCCATACTATACCCGGGAGCATGAAAGTGCAAGACGACGATGAATAGACGACGATGAATAGCGGTGGGAAAGTCCGACGGGCACGGATACAATTGCAAAGTGCAAACACTCAGAACGGCATGCCTGGTAACCGCGCTCTACTGCCTTTGCAACGGCGGCGGGCCTTGTGCCGAGCCACAGCTCATTTCGCGCAGCGTGCCGCCGTGCCTTGCCCAATCTGAATTCTTCAAGAGTCTTCCAGAAGGCTTTCACTCACCGGGCCCTGGCGATGCCCTGGATTGGCGTGTCTTCGAAGATTATGGAGCGATGTTTGTAGCTCGCGGAGTCGAGGCGCCGCCGGTGGTGATATTTCCGACCGCAGACTCCGTCGCGCGCTGGCAAACAAGTGCGCGCTCCGAGCAAGCTGAGTTTGCCGGTATCCCTGTGAGGCTTCAGAGCGCCGCGATGCAGTCCTTGATGAAGGCCCGCGAAGAAGCTATACAGGCCCATTTGAGCATTTCAGCCCGAGGCGCGGATGCAGCCCAGCGCAACTATGACGACACCCTCCAACTGTGGCGGAGCCGCGTCAATCCGGGCCTCCAACATTGGGTCGGTAAGGGGTTACTCAGCGCCGCGGAAGCCGCGCGGATCAGGAAGCTGCCCGCGCGGGAACAGGCGGCGGAGATCCTCAGGTTAGAGGGTCGCGGGCTGTATTTCAGCAAGGATTTTTCCAAGTCAATTCTCTACTCGGTGGCAATCCCCGGCGCTTCGCAGCACCTCGCCATGCTCGCCTTCGATGTTAAAGAACACGATAACCCGGCCGTGCGCTCGATCCTGGAACGCCACGGTTGGTTTCAGACCGTGAAGTCGGACCTGCCACACTTTACGTACCTAGGCGTCAGCAAGAACGAACTTCCATCGCTCGGACTCAAGCCCGCCAGACAAGGCGACCGAGTGTTCTGGGTTCCAGATTATGATTGCCCGCGAAAATGACGATTGAACGCGCGGAGATTTACGCAGCAGGTTCTCGATCGACAATCAAGAATCGGCAATCACGGGACCGTCGCTGGCGCGACCACATACACATATTCCAACGGTTCCTGGCCGGTGTTGGTGACGTTGTGGCGCGTTGCCGGGGGGATGTATACGAGCATGGGCGCCGCGAATGGATGTCCCGGCTGGCCTTCAATAAGGGCTTCGCCACGCCCACGCAGAATCACCAGCGCCTCTTCGTTCTTGCCGGTGGTATGCCAGCCGACAGATTCTCGAGGCTTCAGCCGGACGAATCCGCTGCGCATCCCCGCTGTCTGAGGCATTCCTCGAAGCAACGCGCAATCACCCGCCGCGCACTTCAGGGGCAAGGTCTGCGGCTGTGGCGGGCGTGTTTGCGATGAAAGAGGAAGGAGAACGAGAAACAGGAGGGTCGCAGCGAGAAGAGTTGGATTGGTTCGTTTCATGGTCGTTTTCCTTTGTGGCGGCGGCGTCATTCGAGGATACGCTCGCGCAGACCCTCGAAATTGAAGTTGGGTCCGCGAACGAACTCCATCAGCGCGCGCTCACGGGCGCGGACAGCCTCGACCGCGGCGGGCAGCTTTTCAAGCCCGTCTTTTGGGACTACAATCAATCCGTTCTCATCCCCATGGAGCAGATCGTTCGGGTGGATGACCAGGCCGCTGACCTGGATCGGTACTCCGACACGAACGATGTGGAAGTAAGCGTGGCTGGCGACTTGGCCCCGCGCGAAGTAATGGAAGCGCAGGGCCCTGACTTCAGGGATATCGCGCACTGCGCAATCGCTGACCAATCCCACAGCGCCGAGGCGCTGGAAAATCGTGGCCATGACTTCGCCACAATGAGCGGCATAATCCCCATGCGGGCCTATTTCCTGGAAAGCAACCACGGCAGGTTTCGACGAACGAATCACCGTCTCGTAGAGAGACAGGAACGTTTTCCGGTCTGCAGCGGCTGCGGTCATGGTCTCAACCTGAGCCGTGACGGCGTAGCCCACCATGCGGCCGAACTCCGGAAAGAGGCAGGAAACCTGCAGTGGTGCGAAACCCGCGTTTTGCGGGCGCAGGCGCAAGGTTTCAATGGCGTTCGAGAGAGTCGGCGTGTCTACACCCCTGAGGTAGTCCACCCAAGCGGTCTGGGAATCAGCATTCAAGGTCATCACTCACTCCTTTCGTTCCTGTCGCAGGCCCTACGATGGTATAGCTAACTACTTGTGCTTTCAATGGGATTTGCTTCTTCCGGGGAATTCCGTGATAGCTCGTTCTCTCGGAATCCGGCCACATGTAGTCAGGCGGGGAACAGGGGGACAAATAGTCCGAAGTCGGTTTGGCCTTGCCTCACAAATTTCGACGGCGTGGAGTTCTCGGTGCATGCGCGGTCTGAGAAATTGACTTCAGAGTTTGCAGGAGCAGATAACTAATCCGTCCTTCTCAACGTCTAACGAGCAGCCTCCCTTCACGGAGGCTTGAATACATCGCCTGTGAATTCGCCGGGCCCACGGCCGTGGATTCACGCGCGCGCCGCCACTGAGATTGCGCCGGTACCCGAAGTCGAGCCGCCGCCTTTGCTTTCCCCTCTTCCTGTTCCCAAACCTCCGCGCGTGCACAGACTATACGTGGCCGTCGCCTCGGTTGCAGTAGTAGCCATCGTTGCGGGGCTGTGGGCCTGGCGTGCGCGCCAGGGTGAGCGTGCGGAGGCGGGCGGCGGCGCGACGATCAGCACAGCCAAAGTGGAGCGCCGAACGTTTGTGCATACGCTGCGATTGAGTGGCACGCTCGAGGCAGTGCATTCCTATTCGGTACTGGCGCCGCGCCTGACGGGCGGCGATTACGGCGAGATGATTCTGACCAAGCTGACGCGGGGGGGCACGCGGGTCAAGAAGGGAGACTTGCTGGCCGAGTTTGACCGTGAAGCCCAGTTGAAAGCCTTCATGGACAAGCAGGCGGAGTACCGGGATCTGGGAAACCAGATTGAATCCAAGAAGGCTGAGCAGCAGGCGGCGCGCGCCCACGACGACACGGAACTGAAGCAGGCTGAGGACGCGGTGGGAACGGCAAGACTGGAAGTGCAGCGCAGCGAGGTGGTCTCGCGCATCGACGCGGAGAAAAACAAGCTGAACCTGGAAGCGGCCGAGGCGGAGATCGAACAGGGACGGGCGCAGGCGAAGTTGCCGGAGGAGCAAGACCTGACTGACCTGGAAAAGGCGCGCTACGACGTGCAGCGCGCGAAACTGCAGGTCAGCAAGGCGGAGATCCTCTCCACGATTGAAGGGGAAAAAAACAAACTGGCGCTTGCGGATGCGGAGCAGCACTTGAAGGAGGAGGAAGAGAAACTTGCTTCCGACCGTGCTAAGGCCGCGGCGGACTATGACGGGAAAAAGCAGAAGCGAGAGAAGGCGCTCTTGGACGCGCAAGCGGCGGAGCTGGACGTGAGCAAGAACGAACTGGTGAGCGCCATCGACGGCAAGAAAAATCTTCTCGCCCTTGAAGAGGCCAAGCGCCATCTCACCCAACTCGAGCAGGACATCAAATCACACTCCGTTTCCAACCAGGCGGCTTTGGACGTGGCCCTGGAAAAAGAGCGCAAGGCGCGCCTGTTAATGGCACAGGCGGAAAGCAACATCCAGAGCATGAGCGTGAAGACGACGATCGAGGGGCTCGTATCGCTCAAAGAGAACATGCGCGCCTCGGGCGGCTTCGTCTTCTCGGGCATGAAGCTGCCGGAGTTTCGCGAAGGCGACCAGGTAGGCCCGGGAACGATGGTGGCCGAGGTTATGGACCTCGAGCAAATGGAGATTCTCTGCAAAGTGGACGAAGCCGACCGTGCCAATATGAATGCGGGCGCGCCCGTAGAGGCGCACGTGGACGCGCTGCCGGGACGCATCTTCCCTGCCAAGGTCGAAACCGTGGCGGGCACGGCCTCGCGCGGCATGCCCTGGTCAGGAAACACCACCAGCAAGTTCGACATTACGATCGGCCTGAACAAGCCGGACCCGGAAATCCGGCCCGGGCTTACCGTGCAAGCGATCGTCGAGGGAGGGCAAACGAATGATTTGTTGCTGGTCCCTCCCCAAGCGCTGTTCGATAAAGACGGGAAACCGTTCGCCTACGTGGAGCAAGGCGGTAACTTCGTGGCACGCCCGGTAAAGGTGACGCGACGCACGGAGAGCCAGGTGGCGATCGAGGGCCTAGGCGAGGGGACGGTGGTGGCCCTGGTCAACCCGGAGCAAGAGGCGGGCAAGCCGGGCTCGAGTGGAGGCGCGAGCCAGCCCTCCCTTATCGGTGGAGGCGGGAGATGAAAAATGGACAGGCAGCCCTCTCCCTTGGGGAGAAGGTGTCTCGCTCCGGCGCTTTCATCAGCCGGAGCGGGACGGGTGAGGGGTCAGCGGCGAACGGCTGTCGTAAGGAGCAAAACCAACAACAATTCAAACGGCAAATGGCAAAGGTCAAATGGCAAATGGTTGAGGATATGAAAAATCGGCAAATCGCAGAACATTTGAATTTTGCCATTTGCCATTGCCATTTGAATTCGCCCGTTGCTTGCGTAGCGAAAAAGGGAAGCAACCCCTCACCCGTCCGGCGGCGGCTGATGAAAGCGCCGTCGCGGGACACCCTCTCCCCAGGGCTGATCATTACCCATATCTTCGGCTGGACACCGGGGGTGAGTGCGCAGTATGAGCGAGGAGTTTCCACATTGCGGTGAGTGGCTCGAGATATTGCAATCCGAGCCAGAGCGTTTGGGTGCCGGGTTCGCCGTCGCTCTTGCGTCCCAGGAAGCCGCCCAGCGTCGCCACCATGCGCATCGCTTCCCGCAAGTTTGGAGGTTGCTCGGGTGGCCTCGGATCCTGGTTGATGTAGGCGGCCAGCGCTTTCCATTCGGCTTCCTCGAAGTAGGCGGAGCAAGGAACATCAGGGACTTCCCGGCCCAGCTTGGTCAGATGAAAAATGCGCCACGCCACCACCAGATCAATTGCCAAGCAGGCTTCAATGCGCTCGGCCGTGCCGAGTTGCCGCTGCTCGATGCGGCAGCCACTTTTCAGCGTGCGATGATAAACTTCAATCCCCCAGCGCAAGGTGTACCAACGCAGCTTTTCGCAAGCGGCTGCAAAACTGTCCACCGGGCAGGTGGTCAGCAGCATCCAGAGCAACGGTTCTTTGATTCCCCGGGGCGCTTCCACTTCCTCTGCCAGCACCGCCCAAAGCGTCAGCTCGCCCAGCTTTTCTTTGCCATGGGGCGGTCGCAAGGTGACCTGCGCAAAGCGCACTTCGAGCCGCGCCACCCGTGCCGCTTGGGCACCCCGCCGCGGTATCCGGACTTCCTGAATGCCCGCCAGCGCGTGCTGCGCCATCCCCGGCCACAAATGTTCTTGGCCGTCCTCGCCCAGCCGGTCGCGTTCGGCTCGCACCAACAGCCAGGGACCGTTCTCCTCTGCGAGAGCCCCATGGAACAGTTCGTAAATATCGGCTTCCCGATCCCCCACACTGACCAGCCGCGTGCAGCGCGTGCGCCGCTGCACCTCCGCCACCTGCCGCAGACTCTTCAGCCATTTATTGCTTTCTTTCTCTTCAATCGGCAGAGTCTTGCGTCGAGACCGTTTGCCAAACTGCGCCCGGTCCCGCGCCCAGCACTGCACATCCAGCAACCCCAAGGGTGTGCCCGCCGCATTGAAAGCCAGCGTCGAGTGCAGCACCAATCCCACCGTACCTTCCTTATTCGAGCCAATGGGGCCCAGGTCGTCGGTCGCCGGATGGGCGCTGTAGTTCAGGAACGTCGTGTCCTGCACGGCAAACACCAACCGCTCAGCCGCCACGCGCTGCCGGGTCGCTTCATAATGGGGTTGCAACAAAGCGTCCATGCCGGTGTCCGGATGCTCAAAGAAACGATAGGCGGCTTTGGTTCGGGCGCGAGTCTGACAGGCCTGCGGCAGGTTGGCCTGAGGCCGCGCGTAAAAATCGCGCGCCAGGACCAACAACCGTTCGCGCCGCCGCTCATCTCCCAATCGCGCTCCGCCGAACTCTTCCTCCGCCCAGTCGGCCGGAGGAGGGGGCGGAGCGGGTGGGTGTCCGCCCAAGCGCTGGCGGGCCTGCGAGTGCAAAGCATACAGGAAAATCCGCTTCACCGCTCGGCCGCCGGTGTGCTCGCGGTCCTGACGCCCTCGCCCCGTCGTCTGGCCCACCTCCAGCCAGTTGGCCGCCCGATAGCAGGTGCCCCTAAAACGCTCCGCGTCCACAAAGGTTTCCACCAGCAGAGGCCTATAGCCGTAGCGCTCTTGCCAGTCCTTGGCGACTTGCTGCAGTGCCAAGCCGAGCACCTGCGAAGCCAAGTTGGGCACGCGCCAGTGGGGCAGAATCAGAAAACGGCTGTTGGCAATCACCTCCTGCAGATGTTCACGGCGCACTGGGTCACTCCAGCCGATCCACTCATCCCGCGCCGCCAGTTGCCAGGCTGCGGCACTGAAGGCCAGCCCACCCAACCAATCGCCCTGGCCGCTGCGCACGCCATAGCGCATCTGCGCCCCACAGAGAGGTCCGGCTCCCAAGTAATGATAGCGCTCCATCATCTGGTTCCAGAGCCGCGAGGCCGAACAATCCGCCTGCTCAATGCGCAGCAAGCGCACCGGCTGCAAGGCCTGGAGCGAGGCTTCGGTGGGCAAGACCTGCTGCGGCGCGGGCTGGGCCGCAACTCGCCGGGGTGGAGAAACCACGGCCGGGGCAACCGCGGGCAGATCAAGGGCCCCACGACGCTGCAGCTTCCCCAGCGCCACGCGGCAACTGACCTGCTTGAGTTCACCCGAGGCAGTGCGCCAGTTCAACCATTCGCAAACCCGCCGCGACAGGGTCCGACGCGAGATGCCAGGTTCGTCGTTGACGGTCTGCTGAATGCGCTGCACAAGCTGCGGACCGAATTCTTGCCCGCAAACCTTCATGCGGGCAGCTTAGAGCATGAGGACCCCCGGTGTCCAGCAAAAAGTGTGGGACATGATCAGCCCCAAGGGAGAGGGCAGTCAAGTCGAAAGATGATGACTTTTTCACACCTCCAATCTGATCTTCTGCACGGGGTCGAAAACCTCCGCCTTCACAAGCTACGCACCCTTTTGACCATGCTGGGTATGATCTTTGGCGTGGCGGCAGTGGTCTCCATGTTATCCATCGGGGCCGGGGCGCGCGCGGGCCTGTACGGAAACCAGGAGGCGCTGGGCCAGTATGTGAAAGTCAACGAGCAATGGTTCCACGTTATTGGGGTGGTGGCGCCGGCCGAGCTGCTGGCCGAACAAAAGCGCACCCAACGCATTTTTGAAATGGTCATGGTGGCTATCGCCTCGATTTCCCTGCTGGTGGGCGGCATCGGAATCATGAACATCATGCTGGCCGGCATTCTGGAGCGAACCCGCGAGATCGGAGTGCGGCGGGCGGTGGGGGCCCGGCGCGTGGACATCATCCGCCAGTTTTGCTCGAGGCGATGCTGATTTCGATTGTGGGGGGCTTGATAGGGATTGTCTTCGGCTTTGGCATGTCGCGCGTCATTGCGCTGCTGGCGGGCTGGTCAACCATCGTGACGCTCGCCTCTATCCTGCTGGCGTTCCTGGTGTCTGTCACCGTGGGCCTGATATTCGGCACCTACCCCGCCGTCAAGGCGGCGCGATCTGTACTTTCAACGCCAGCAGAAGGAACAATTGTGGGAGGAAGTCAAAGACGCCGTCCATCAGGTCGAGCAGGCAGAGCTATCGATCGGAGCAGCAAAGGTGTCACGCGACCTGGCGCAGAAAACGCTCGAGGCCGAGCAGCGGAAGTACGAATTGGGGGCTTCGCAGATTTTCTTCGTGCTGGACGCCCAGACCCAGTTGGCACAAGCGGAGTTGAGCGTGGTGCAGGCGGAAATCGGATACCAGCAGGCGGTGGCGGGCGCGGAGCACGCCACGGGCACGCTGCTCGAAAACCACAAAGTAAAGATTGAAGACGTAGCGCCGTGAGACCGCGTACTGAGCGGCCCTCGCAATCCAGATGACGAGCTGTCTCCCGAACGGGAGAGCTGCGGATTCGAACTCCGTTTGACTTGTCGCGCCAATTGTCGCTATTATAGATGACATATGGTAAACGAATTGCGTGCGGTGGTGGGAGAACTGGGAGGCAAACAGGGTCTGGGTCGTGCCCTAGCCAGCGAGAGTCACCTGCGAGAAGCGATCCGCGAGGGCTTTCCTCCACGGGTTGTGGCGGAATTGATGCACGCCTCAGGGCTGACATTGAAAGAACTCGCCGGCGCGCTTGACCTGTCCGCCCGGAGCCTGCAACGTCATCGCCGCGCAGGAAGGCTGGCGAGTTACGAATCCGACCGGCTTTACCGCCTGGCGCGAATCGTCGCCTTGGCCGATGAATACCTGGGCGACCACGAGCGAGCGCTGCGCTGGCTGAAGCGTTCCAATCGCGCTCTCGGCGGCCTGGCCCCGGTATCGGTGATTGACACGGAGCTGGGCGCGCGCCAGGTGGAAAACCTCCTGGGCCGCATCGGATACGGCGGAATTAGTTGAGCCGAGTCTATCGAGTATTGCGGCGGCGGTATGCTACCAGTCCTTTTGATGGCGAGGGCGCATACCGCTACGGGGGACGTTGGTCGAGCCCCGGCACCCGCCTCTGCTACACCTCGGAGCATCAGTCCCTTGCGCTGCTGGAGTATTTTGTGCACCTCGACAAAGACGATCCACCCGCCGACCTGGTCATTGCGACGGCGGAAGTCCCGGATGACCTGGCGGAGGAGCGCGTCGAGGCCGACGAACTGCCGCGCAAATTGGCGCGAAGCCGTAGCGCCCGCTCAGCTCGCCCGAGTGGGTGACGACTTTGTTCGCCGGGGCGAGCACTGTCTACTAGTCGTACCCTCGGTCGTCGCTCCCGAGGAGAATAACTGCCTGATCAATCCCGAGCACGCCGACTTTAAGAGGATTGTGATGCGCGGGGTGGCGCCGGTCAGCTACGATCCGCGCATGTTTGTAAAGCAGCGAACCCAACGCAGGGAGCGAAGATCATAACCAAAGAGATGAGAGACCGCAGCGGCGTAGCGGGGACCTGCATCTTAAGTCCGCAGCTCGTGGGGCAGGATCGAGAGAGGCCGCGGACCCTGGGAAGCAAGTCTACGCTACCCTGCCGGCGCTCACGAGGACACAGCTTTGAAAAGAGCTTCCTTGACCCTCTCCGGCGTCATGGGAAGTTGGAATAGCCGCACGCCAGTCGCGTCGAATACCGCGTTCGCGATCACGCCGCCCATGCCAATGATGGGAGGCTCCCCGCCGCCTTGAAAGGGCGAGTCCTTCGCATCCAATATTACCGTTTCGATTTGCGGCAACCACGGAAAGTGCGGAATTGTGTAGGTGTCAAAATTCGAGTGCAGAATCTCGCCGCCCTTGAATCGAACCTCTTCGCTCAACGCATAACCGAGGCCCATTGTGATGCCGCCCTCCAATTGCAGCCGGGCGCCTTCCGGGTTGACGCATAATCCCATCTCCTGCGCGCAGACGACCCGCTTCACCACAACGCTCCCTGTATTTTTGTCCACGGCGATTTCCGCCATGTGTGCGACGTACGTGCCGGCGTCGGTGCCGCAAGCCACTCCATGGCCGCGCTTGCTCGGCGCCTTGGCGGGCGACCAGCCGAATTTCTTTGCCGCAGCCTGCAAGACGCGCTGCATGCGCGCGTCGTAGATTCTTCAGCCGGAGGCTGACGGGGTCCATGCCCACCTTGGCTGCCAGCATGTCGATGTGCGATTCCCGGGCGAAGGTATTCGTATTGTTGCCGGGGGCGCGCCAAGGCCCGGTGGCGAACGGATGCGACCCGGGCGCCGATCCCCAACCGGAGCCGTAGCTGGCCGTGCGATGATTCGGGATGTTGTAGAACTGCGGCGCGCCTCTT
>CAVROP010000064.1:0-117277 GCA_963722675.1 uncultured Acidobacteriota bacterium | reverse complement strand
AACTCCCGAACCAGAATCAGGCCACCGTCGGAAGTCACTCGCGATCCCTGGAAATAGACCTTCAAGGAAGCATTGAACGAGAACTGAAATGGCTGGTTTTGTTTCTCACCCACTGGGTGTGCACCTCCGAGGCGTCTTCACTGCCTTCAAACCCGCATAAATACTGATGTTGAATAACGCCTGAAGGTTCGTTGGAAAGAGGTTATCTCGGAAATGTGGGCTTAAGGGATGTATAGGAAAGCATGCGCCCAGGAGGCGAGAGTCATGCGTAAATTGATGCTGGTTCTCATCAGCGTGATCGGCGCAGCAGGGATGCTGCTCTATGGACAAGCGTCTGCCCCCGCGCCCGAGGCGCACGAGATTGAGGTGACAGCCAGGAAATACGAATTCGACCCCAACGCGATAACTGTAAAGAAAGGCGAGCGTGTAAAGCTCACGATTACTGCCGTTGACCACGACCACGGTTTTAAGCTGGATGCGTTCAATATCGACAAGGTGCTCAAAAGAGGGGAGGCGACCACAATCGAATTCGCCGCCGACAAGGCGGGAACATTCCCTTTTCAGTGTTCCCATTTCTGTGGGCTGGGACACGGGAAAATGAAAGGACAACTGGTGGTCGAAGAGTGATAGGTAGGACAGCTACCTTCGCTTGCTCTGAAATATAGACGGTCGCCACGGCCAGCAAGCTGGCCCGGGCCAAAGCGGCAGCAAGCTGCCGCACTCCAAAAATCAAAACAGGCGCAAAACACGAGACCGGGCGCAGCGCCACCGGTACCAGTAAACCCACGCCAGACGACACTCACCGTTGGGCAGGGTGACCTCAGTCGTCCCGCGCTGGAACATGCCGGGATTCCGGGGCGAGAACCCTTCAACCTGATCCAGGACTTTCAAGGTGGCTTCCACTTTGTGAAGGCGGTAAAGCTCACCTGCGAGCGTCTTTCCGGGCTTGGTGGAAGGGCGAGCGCCGGGAAATTCTCCCAAGTCGAAGATCTCCGCCTGCACTTTCCCGCTAGCTACAAATTGTGCGCCGAGTCTTTTCAAGTGATGGTGGAGCCGGAAGCCGCGGCGCAGGGTGCCGTAGACGAAGAGGAGGTCAGGCTCGGGTTTAGGCGATGGATCATCCATGTTTATTTCTACTGGAAACGGCAACTCCCAGCAAGTAACCCCTCACCCGTCCCGCTCCGGCTGATGACAACACCGGCAGCGGGACACCCTCTCCCCAAGGGAGAGGGCAGTCGCCTTAATTTGTGCTTTACTTTTCTGCTTCTAAGGTTTCGAGGATGCGGCGCAAGGCGGCGATGACTTCGTTGCGTTCGACGCTGTTCTTACGGAACTGAAGTACGAGCTTAAACTCTTTGGCAGGCGGGACAAAGCGGAAGACGGCCGGGCGCGGTCTTTTATCGGGATTACGTTCGGCGCGAGCCTGTTCGCGATTCACGATTCCCAGGGCAAAGCGGTGCGCCAGGTCCTTCATCTTGCCTTCGTTGGGCTGCCGGGCCACTTGCAGCAGTTGCGATTTGGAAAGCACGCCTTTTTCGATGCAAAAAGCCTTAATCTCATCGGGAATCATGCGAAGGCTGAGCAGCTCAGTAATCGAAGAGCGTGATTTCGAGAGTTTCCTGGCAATTTCCTCATGGGTCAGGCCGAAGCGGCCGGTCAGCGCCTGCACGCCGTCCGCCTCTTCGAAGGGGGTCAAATCTTTGCGCTGGAGGTTTTCGATGAGCGCCATCTCGAGAGTTTCGGCGTCATCAGCGTCCTTCTCGATACAGGGAAGCTCGTAAAGCCCGGCAGCGCGCGCCGCCAGGTAACGGCGCTCGCCGGAGATGATCATATACTTGCCCGACTCGGGCAGAAACCTCACCAGGAGCGGCTCCAGCACGCCCTTCTCGCGCACCGAGTCCGTAAGCCCCTGCAAATCGCCGACATCCTTGCGAGGCTGGCCGGCGTTGGGCTGTACATCCTCGATGGGAATCATTCTGCCAATCGCGGCGCCGGTTCGGGAGATGATTTCCTCCACGTAATGGGCGTTATGCCGCATCTTGACGGTCACGGGCAATCCAGCGCGTCTAGCTGACACGTTGCATGACCTCCTTGGCAAGCTGGCTATATTCCTTGGCTCCCGTCGAATCGGGGGCAAACGTGAAAATGGTTTCCTTATAAGCCGGGCTTTCCTCGAGGCGCACGTTCTTGCCGATAATGGTCTTGAAGACCTTATCCCCGAAAACGTCACGCACTTGCTTGTAAATGTCGCGCGCCAGATTGGTCCGGCGGTCGAACAGCGTGACGATGACGCCGAGCAACTCGAGTTCCGGGTTGGGCCGGGCGCGAATGCGCTGGAGCGTCTCGAGCAGGTCGTCCGTACCCTCGAGCGCATAATAGGACGCCTGGATGGGCACCAGCAGGTATTGCGCGGCCACCAGGGCATTCACGGTGAGCAGGCCGAGCGCCGGGGGAGTATCGATCACCAGGAGGTCAAAGTCGTTGCGCACGGCCGCCAAGGCGTCCTTGAGGCGATAGGGGGCGTCGAACTGGCCCACCAGTTGAGTTTCCAGCTTGGCCAGCGAGATGCGCGACGGCACCAGGCACAAATTCGCCACGCGCGTGGGCCGCATCACCTGCGAAAGGGCCATGCTGTGATCGGCCAGCACCTCGTAAGTCGAGTGCTCGACTTCGTCGGGATTGAAAAAGGAAAGAGTGCAGTTGGCCTGGGGATCCAGGTCGATGAGGAGGGTCCGCTGGTCGTTGAGAGCCAGGGCAGCGGCTAGATTGATAGCCGTCGTGGTTTTCCCGACGCCGCCTTTCTGGTTGGCGATGGCGATGACCGTGCTCACTCGCAACTCCCGCCGGCTAGGGTAGGGGCGGCCCGTCCGGCCGCCCAGGGGACCCGAGGGGGGCGCCCGTACACGTTGTGCCGTGTGAACACCCGGGGCGCTCAACCTCGAGCGCACCCTGCGTAACCGTTAAGATAAGCCTTTTAGGTGAACTGAGCAAGGGCTAAGGTGGTTTGAGATCTCAATTTCAGGCTTCAAATTTCAGATCAAGGCGGCGGAGCCTTACATCTTATAGCGCCCCATGTCCTCGTCGCCCAATCCCTCGAGCCATTTTCGAAGCTCTTCGTTGCTGGCCTTTTCGGTGGCGCCGCCGGCCACCTTGGAATTCTTCAGGACTTCCTCTTCCACATAGATCGGGCAATCCATGCGCAGGGCCAGCGCCAGGGCGTCGCTGGGCCGCGAATCGATGGACATCACCTGTCCGTCGCGTTCCAGCCAGATCAGGGCGTAGAAGGTGTCTTCCTTCAACTCGTTCACCACCACTTTCTGGACGCGGGTTTCGAGCCCGAGCAAGAGATTTTTCAGCAGGTCATGGGTCATGGGACGGGGAGTGGTGACCTTTTCAATTTCCAGGGCGATGGCGTTCGCCTCGTAAATGCCCACCCAGATGGGAAGCACTGAGGCCCCGTTGGGGTCCTTGAGGATCACGATGGGCATGTTCGTGACCGGATCCATCACCAATCCGCGGATTCTCATCTCAATTTCCATGCGACCCTCCAACACCCACGATGCCCGGTTCAAACCTTGCAGGCGCCAACCGTTAGGCTGCGCACTCCGACCAGGCTGTTCGGCCCGGCCCCGGTCACTTTCACCCTCAGGTAGCGTCCCAACATCGGACGGACTACCCGGAAAATTGATTACGCGATTCGTGGTGCTGCGCCCCACTGCCTGCCCCAAGCGCGGCTGGTGTGCTTCCACAAGGACTTCGAATGTCGCGCCCAGCAGTGCCTGATTACGCCGCAACTGAATCTGCCGCTGAAGTTCCTGAAGTTCGGCCAGCCGGCGTCCCTTCTCGTCCTCCGCCAGCGCATCCCCCTGCGTCGCCGCCAGCGTATTGGGGCGCGGTGAATACTTGAAGGAGAAGACCTGATCGTACTCCACTTCCTGCATTAACGAAAGCGTCTGCTCAAAGTCCTGCCGCGTTTCACCGCAAAAGCCGACGATGATGTCCGTGGACAGGCTGATGGCGCGGCGTGCCTGCGCGAATGCAATCGATTTTTTCCAGGTACTCTTCGCGGGAGTAGCCCCTCAGCATGCGCGCCAGGACGGACGTGGAGCCTGACTGCACCGGGAGGTGACCTGGTCGCACAGGGCGGGATGGGCGTCGATGGCGCCGGACGATGTCAGGCGTGAAGATCGCGCGGGTGCGAGGTCGTGAACCGAACGCGGCGAATGCCTGGAATTCGGCAACGCGCACGAGCAATTCCGCAAAACTCCGGCGGCGCGGGAGAGGGATCCTGCCAGGCATTAACGATCTGGCCTAGAAGCTGAATTTCAGTGTAACCTTCGTCCACCAACCGGCGGGCCTCGGCCAGGATCTTCTCGCTGGGACGGCTGCGCTGCGGGCCGCGCGTCATGGGCACAACACAGAACGCGCAGCGCTGGTCGCACCCCTCGATGATGGTGAGATAAGCCCGGAAGGGATTATCGCGCCGGGTGAATTCCGTCTCAAAGCACTCGTCGGTGTCAAGCGAAAGACCGGTCACACGCCGATCGCCGGCTTCGAGCTGGTCAAGCAACTCAGGCAGCTTGGAATAGCTCGCGGACCCGCACACAAAACTGACCTGCGGAGCGCGCTCAAAGAAACGCTCGCCTTCCTGCTGCGCCACGCAGCCCAGCACGCCAATCATCTTCCCCGCCCCGCCGTTTCCCTTGCGGAAGGCCCCCAGGCGCGAAAAGACCTTCTGCGCGGCCTTTTCGCGAATGCTGCAGGTGTTGTAAAGAATAAGGTCGGCCTGGGCGTGGTCGTCGACAGGCGTCATCCCGCGCGCCAGCAACACGCCTTGCACCTTCTCCGAATCGTGCACATTCATCTGGCAGCCGAAGGTTTCAATGTAGAACGTCCTCAGCCTGCCCGGCGCGGACACACGGGTTGCGCGCTGCGGCGCTATCGCAGGCGCCAGCGCTCCCGCGGATTCGAAGACCGTGAGTTGGACCAGTTCATTTCCCATTCAGCAGCGTAGACCCGAACTCAGTATAGCCTGAAATGGGGGCTGGGAACTAGGAATTACGGGCGGTGGTGCGGGCGTCTCGCCCGCAGTCCCGCAAGCATTCCTTCGCTCCACTCAGGCCAGGCTCTGCTCGCGCGCGGGGGCGGGACGCCCGCACCACAACGCCGGACAGCCTGGCTGCTTTAACGAAATTTTTCGCAAATCCTTATGCCTTCTTTATGCCCAGTCGGGCACACTATGCTTGAGATCACTTCCTAACCGCTTAGGGTGTAGGTGGGCATATGCTGGATCTGCTTTATGTTGTCGTCGGGCTAGTGTTGTTTGTCGCTTGCTGGGCATCTACCAAAGGCTGTGACCGGCTCTAAGAAGGAGGCATGGGTGGACTACATCATCTCCGGAGTGACTGCGCTGTTTCTTTTGGTTTACCTGCTTTACGCCTTGCTTCGGCCGGAGCGCTTTTGAGGACACCCTCGGCTCTCTCCGCAGTGAGGAGAGGAATCTGGACCAGCTCTCGGTGCTTGCAAGACTGACGTCGAAGAAGAGGAACAAACATGAGCGCGCTTGGAATTCTGCACATCGCCGTTTACTTCGTCCTGATCCTCGCGATCACGAAACCCGTGGGGGCCTATATGACCAAGGTATTCCAGGGGCAGCGGACTTTTCTGCACCCGCTGCTCCGGCCGGTGGAGCGCCTGATCTACCGCCTGATTGGCGTGCGCGAGGACACCGAGCAGCGCTGGACGCAATACGCAGCATCGGTAATCGCATTCAGCGTGGCGAGCTTCCTGTTTGTTTATCTCATCCAGCGCCTGCAAGGCTACCTGCCCTTCAACCCCATGCACTTTGGCACTAAGGCTGCGCCCTCGGGAGCCACTCCCGTCACGCCGGACCTGGCCTTCAACACGGCAGTGAGCTTTCTTACCAACACCAATTGGCAGGCCTACAGCGGCGAGATGACGCTCAGTTACTTCGTGCAAATGGCGGCTCTGGCTGTGCAAAACTTCGTTTCGGCAGCGGTGGGCATCTCTGTTGCCGTAGCGCTGGTGCGCGGCTTTGCCCGCCAGGAGGCGAACAGCATCGGCAACCTCTGGGTGGACCTGACCCGAGCTACCGTTTATGTCCTGCTGCCTATCGCCTTTGTTGGCGCCTTGATCCTTGGCTCGCAGGGCGCGATCCAGAACTTCCGCCCCTACTCTACGGTCAAGACGCTGGAGGGGGCTACACAGACTATCCCGGGCGGTCCGGTCGCCTCTCAAGAAGCTATCAAGATGTTGGGAACCAATGGCGGGGGGTTCTTCAACGCCAATTCCTCGCACCCTTTCGAGAACCCCACCCCCTTGACAGACCTTCTCCAGGTGGTTTTGATCTTCACGATTCCGGCCGGGCTGACCTATATGTTCGGCCGCATGGTGGGCGACACCCGACAGGGTTGGGCCTTATTCGCCGCCATGGCGGTAATGTTTCTGGTCGGTGTCTTCGTCTGCTACCACTACGAACAAGCGGGCAATCCCATCCTGGCGAAACTCGGCATTGAGAGCCGCTACACCGGCGCGCAGCCGGGCGGCAACATGGAGGGTAAGGAGACACGCTTTGGCATTGCCAGTTCAGCGTTATTTGCCACCGTTACCACCGACGCAAGCTGCGGCGCCATCAATAATGTTCACGACAGCCTTACTCCGCTTGCCGGCCTCGTTCCGTTGTTCAATATTCAGAGCGACGAAGTGATTTTCGGCGGCGTCGGGTCAGGCCTGTACGGCATGCTCTTGTACGCCATTATCGGGGTGTTCATTGCGGGCTTGATGGTAGGGAGAACGCCGGAGTACCTGGGAAAGAAGATCCAGCAGAAGGAAGTCAAGATGGCGATGGTGGCCATCCTGGCCACGGCCTTCGTAATTCTGGTGTTTACCGCTGTCAGCCTCGTCGCTCCATTCGCCAAGAATGGTTACTGGAATCCCCCCGGCCCCGCCATCGCCAACCTCACCAATACCGGGCCGCACGGATTCACCGAGATGCTTTACGCTTATTCGAGCGCCCCCGAAAACAATGGCAGCGCCTTCGCCGGGCTCAATCCGGACACTCCCTGGTACAACCTCACCTTGGGTCTGGCGATGGCCCTCGGACGCTTCGCGTTCATCATCCCCACTTTGGCCATCGCGGGAAGCCTGGTCGCCAAGAAGCGGGTGCCGTCGTCCAGCGGCACGTTCCCAACCCACGGCGCGCTTTTCGTCGGGCTTCTGGTGGGGACGGTGATCGTAATCGGTGCTTTAACGTTCTTCCCCGCCCTTTCGCTGGGCCCTCTGGTCGAACACTACCTTATGCACCAGGGGAAACTGTTTTCTTCGCTGATGTTTTCGATCTGGAGCTGATTCATGGCCACGACATTAAATTCTGCTCCTCCTTTGCTTGACGACCTGACCACACTGATTCCGAAGCGACTGGTGCGGGCGCGTCCTCTGTTCGATCGCGAACTCGTGGGGCGGGCATTGAAGGACTCGTTTATCAAGCTGAATCCCGCCACGCTATTCAAGAATCCCGTGATTTTTGTGGTGGAAGTAGGCGCGGCGCTGACCGGCGTGTTCCTGGTTCGGGACGCCTTCATCGGCGCGCCGAGCTTGGGATTTGAGATCCAGATTGATTTGTGGCTCTGGTTCACGGTGCTCTTTGCGAACTTCGCTGAGGCGATGGCGGAAGCGCGCGGCAAAGCGCAAGCCGACACCTTGCGGAAGACCCGATTCGAATCCATAGCCAAGCGGCTGATTGGAAAGGGCAAGATGGAATCGCTGCCGGCCTCGAAGCTGCGCGCCGGGGACACCGTGCTGTGCGGAGTAGGAGACATTATCCCCGGCGACGGAGAAGTCATCGAAGGCATTGCCACGGTGGATGAATCCGTCATCACCGGCGAGAGCGCGCCGGTGATTCGCGAGTCAGGTGGCGATCGCAGCGCGGTTACGGGCGGGACCAAGGTTCTGTCGGACCGGATCCACATCAAGATCACTTCCAATCCGGGCGAGACTTTTCTGGATCGGATGATCGCTCTGGTGGAGGGGGCTGAACGGCAGAAGACTCCCAACGAGATCGCCTTAAACATTCTCATTGCCGGCATGACGCTGATCTTCCTGTTTGCTGTGGCGACGCTCCAGCCGTTTGCAATCTACAGCATCGCCTCCGCCGGAAGCGGAAGCGTGCCCACGGTGGCGGTGCTGGTTTCCCTGCTGGTCTGCCTTATTCCAACGACCATCGGCGGATTGCTGTCCGCGATCGGGATCGCAGGGATGGACCGCGTGATGCAGCACAACGTCCTGGCCATGAGCGGGAAAGCCGTGGAAGCCTCGGGCGACGTCGATACGCTTCTGCTGGACAAGACCGGCACCATCACGCTGGGGAATCGGCAGGCGGTGGAGTTCATTCCGGTGCAAGGAGTGAGCGAGGCAGAACTTGCGGATGCCGCGCAATTGTCGAGCCTCGCCGACGAGACACCCGAAGGACGCTCGATCGCCGTTTTAGCGAAACAACGGTTCCAGTTGCGCGGCCGGGAAGTTGCCGAACCCGGGGCGCACTTCATTCCCTTCTCCGCCTATACGCGAATGAGTGGCGTGAATCTGGATGGGCGCTCGCTGCGCAAGGGCGCAACGGACGCCATCGTCAACTTCGTCAAAGAGCAGGGTGGACAAATACCGGGCGACTTCATGGGGATTTCCGACCGAATCTCACGCGCTGGCGGCACACCTCTGGCCGTGGCCGACGGCCCGCGCATGCTGGGAGTTGTGCACCTCAAGGACATCGTGAAGGGCGGGATGAAGAGCCGCCTCAGCCAACTCCGCGCCATGGGCATCCGGTCTGTGATGATAACCGGTGATAATCCTCTCACCGCCGCAGCCATTGCCGCGGAGGCGGGCGTGGATGATTTCCTTGCCCAAGCCACTCCCGAAGATAAGCTGAAGTATATCCGCAAAGAACAGGCCGGCGGGCGCATGGTGGCCATGACGGGCGACGGCACCAATGACGCGCCGGCGCTGGCGCAGGCGGATGTCGGGGTAGCCATGAATACGGGCACCATGGCGGCCAAAGAGGCCGGCAACATGGTCGATCTTGACAGCAACCCGACCAAGCTCATTGAGGTCGTGGCCATCGGCAAACAACTGCTGATCACGCGCGGCGCCTTGACGACGTTTTCCATCCTCAATGATGTGTCGAAGTACTTCGCGATTATCCCGGCTATGTTCATGACCACATATCCGGCGCTGGCGAAGCTGAACATCATGCAACTCCGCACCCCGCACAGCGCGGTGTTGGCGGCAGTGATTTTCAACGCCCTGATCATTGTCGCCCTCGTGCCGCTGGCGCTGCGAGGCGTGAAGTACCGGCCGCAGAGCGCCGCCGCCATGCTGCGACGCAATCTTTGGATCTACGGAGTGGGCGGCTTCATTGCGCCTTTTCCTTGCATTTTCCTGATCGATCGGCTGCTGGGATTATTGCACTTGGCCTAACGGGGGCAGTGGGCAGATGGGCAGTGGGCAGGTAGGCAGATCGCAAGTAGCATGAGGAATAGCGTCAGGCGGGAATGGGGATCGGCTGTTCCCTGTTCCCTATTCCCTCAAGGAGCTTTTATGCGTCGTCAAATTGTGCTGGCGTTTCGATTAATGCTTGTGCTGACGGTGCTTACGGGGTTGATTTATCCCGGCGTCGTCACCGGCCTCTGCCAGGTCCTCTTCCGCTGGCAGGCCAACGGAAGCATGCTCAGCGTGGGGGGAAAAGAGATCGGATCGGCCCTCATCGGGCAGAACTTCACGAAGCCGGAGTATTTCCATCCGCGCCCTTCGGCGGCAGGCAACGATGGCTACGACGCGACGGCTTCCACCGGGTCCGCTTACGGCCCCACCAACCAGAAGCTCATCGATCGAGTAAAAAGCTCGGTGGAGCAGTTCCGCAAGGAAAACCCTGACTACACCGGGCCCATTCCCGCGGATCTGTTGACCGCTTCCGCCAGCGGACTCGATCCGGAAATCAGTCCCGCCTCCGCAGAAGCGCAGGCGCCACGAGTGGCCAAGGCGCGAGGCATCGATCTTCACCAGGTGGAGGGGCTCATCAGCCAGAATACGAAGGCCGCAGATTTGGGTTTCCTGGGTGAGCCTCGGGTGAATGTCCTGGAGCTCAATCTCAAACTAGACGAAGCGTTTCCGGCAAAGGGAAGGTAGCAAGGCCCACGGATGAAAGGTGAAGGCTGAAGGGTGAGGGGTAAACGGTAGAAAGCTGTCATTCCTCGCTTCGCTCGGAATCACAATGGTCGGGCCAAGGGCAGCCTCTTAGGCGTCAATGGGCAGAGGTGCCTGAACGGCCCACTCACCCCAGGGGTTCTGCTTGTGGCAATCAAGACACATGGTCAAGGGAAAATCTACTCCACAGTTTGGGCAGGTGGCTCGGTTTTGGAACGTGTCAAAGGCCTTCCCACAGCGGCCGCATTTCCAATAATTCCCAACCGGTGGCGCAGACTTGCACGACGGGCAGGTGAAGCCCTCGCGACGTGGCAACTCACCCAAGCGTTTCAAAATCTGCGCTTCACGCAATCCCCCCCAGCAACTCGCGAGGACAAAAAAGGCGAGAACGCCAATCCAGAGGGAACGAAAGCGCACCGCCAGAAACACCAACCCTGCCACCCCGGCAAATCCCATCGCCACCGCTGCCATAAGGCTGCGGGCCCGTCCCACCGCAAACCAGAGCAAGCATCGGATAATCTGGCCGCCATCCAACGGATAGATGGGCAGCAAATTGAATGCGAGCACGAGCACGTTAATGCCGACCAGCGCCGTCAAGAACGACTGGACATCGGGCGCCCGGCGGGCCAGATTGAAATGCCGGTCCAGCAATAGTGCCGCCGGGGCAAGAACCACAAGCAGCGCGATATTCACCAAGGGTCCGGCTGCGTTGCTCCAGAGAGTAGGTCCCGGCCGAAGCGGCGGAATCACATACGCCATTCCACCCAGAGGCCAGAGCATGATCTCGTTGGCCGATCCTCCAACTTGCCGGCAGGCCAGTGCATGGCCGTACTCGTGCAGCAGCACAATGAAAAACAGCGCCAGGTACTCCGCCGCATTCCATGCCAGGGACGAATAGCTGTTCGCGCGGTTGGTTATTTCGAAGGCTGCAAATAGAAACCAATACCAGTGCAAAAACACATCCACCCCCGCGAATCGGAACAGGTGGAGCCCTCGGCGTCTGCTTATCATTATATGGCATTATAAAAGGGCAAAGGCTGAACGGTAAAGGATAAAGGGTAAAGGGTGAAGGATAAAGGGTAAACGATAAGTGCTGAAGGATAGACTTTGACCGGGCCCATACGGGGAACCGGCTCGTCTTTAGCCTTTACCCTTTAGCCTTTACCCTTTACACTTTAATAATCGCCGCCGTGAACAAAAGTAGAACCTTGCCCTTACTCTTCCGTCATGTCACGTACAACCTGCGTGGCGGCTTCCTGGTTCGCCCGCTGACCGTTGCACTGGCGCTGGGTTGCGCGGGCGCATTACTTTCGTGGTGGGAAGAGGCCGTTCCCGCCGTCAGCGCCTGGGTGCCGAAGGCGCTTTTCCCTTCCCATGCCGACCCGCAGGAGGCCCAGGTAATTCTCGCCGCCATCGCTGCTTCGATCATGACGGTGGTATCCATCGTTTTCGCCATTCTGCTGATGACGCTCACGCTCGCCTCGGAGACTGAAGCTATGGTTGACGAGATGATGCCGTTACCCCGCCGCCACAGCAAGGCTCAATTCCGCCCGCTGGTGTCGGAGGTTATAATTGCGTGGACATGGCCAACTCCCAGATGACACCCACCTCCGCCGTGGAATTCCTGCTCTGGCTACTCATCGCTGCCGCGATCATCGCGATGCTGGCCAAGCTCCTGCGGATTCCGTACACGGTCTGTCTCGTGTGCGGCGGGCTGCTGCTGGGCGCCGTTCAGCTTCCCCTTTTGTCACCGCTTCAGCCTGGTCGTCTTTTCTATCCTGGCGCAGGGGCTCACGCTCAAGCCGCTTTTGAGAATCCTTCGGCTGGCGGATACATGACGAAAACCTTTAGGCAGGCAACTTATTAGGGAAAAACGTGCTGACCACCAATAACAAAGTCAGGACAATCATCACCACGCAGGATACCCAGGCGATGTAATTGAACAGGCGGGAATTCTTGTACTTTCCCATCAGGTCCTCGCGGTTCACGAGGTGAAGCATAAAGATCAGTACAAAAGGCAGGAGAATGCCGTTGGCCACTTGCGAGAACAGGATGATGGGAATCTGTTTTGCTTCACTTAGCAGCATCACGGCCAGCGCCCCGACCGCGATCAGCGAAGTATAGAGCCAGTAGAAAGTCGGGGCTTCGTCGAAGCGCTTGTCGATACCCGCTTCCAGGCCGAGTCCTTCGCAGACGTAATAAGCGGTGGCCAGCGGCAGAATACAAGCTGAGAAGAGAGAAGCATTGCAGAGTCCGAACGCAAACAGGGCGCTGGCCGCGTGCCCTGCGAGGGGCCGCAGCGCCAACGCCGCATCCCCGGCGTCGTTGATTTGGCGATGGCCGCTCAGGTAGAGGGTGGCGGCGCAGGCGACGATGATGAAAAAGGCCACCACGTCCGTGACGATGCAGCCCACGATCACGTCCCAACGCGAATAAATGTATTCCTTCACCTTGATGCCCTTTTCCACCACCGCCGCTTGCAGGTAGAACTGCATCCAGGGCGCAATGGTCGTGCCCACCAGGCCGATGAGCATGTATAAGTAGCCGCCGCTAAACTCGAAAGAGGGTTTCAGGGTGCTGATTACAGCACCCGGCCACTTGGGGTGGGCAAGGAAACAAGAAACCGGGTAAGCAACGTAGAACACACAAGCTGCCAGAAAGACTTTCTCGACAATCCGGTAAGTGCCTTTGACGACCAGCGCCCACACCAGCACGGCGCCTAGTGGAACTGCGACGTAGCGCGTCAC
The DNA here is from genome assembly GCA_963722675.1 of uncultured Acidobacteriota bacterium. GTDB lineage: Bacteria > Acidobacteriota > Terriglobia > UBA7540 > UBA7540 > CAVROP01. The sequence goes on along the minus strand of CAVROP010000064.1, from coordinate 104,315 downwards.
GCCGAACACAGACATGCCGGAGGCGAGGCCCGCAAACTCCGCCACCGTGTTTCCCAGGTCGGCAGCGAGCAGCATCATCATGAGGATGAACGTGGTGCGAAAGCCATACTCCTCGCGAATCAGGTCCGCCAGGCCCTTCCCGGTGACCACGCCCATGCGCGCTACGATCTCCTGAACCACCACTAGCGCCACGGTGATGGGAATCAACGTCCAAAGCAACGTAAACCCGAACTTCGCTCCGGCAAGGGAATAGGTGTAAATGCCTCCCGCGTCGTTGTCGACGTTGGCGGTGATGATCCCAGGGCCGAGGACGGCCAGGAAAATCAGCAAGCTTGTACGATAGCGGCGAAGCCGTTCGCGATTCACGAGGATTATCCTCTGGTGCGGAATTGCTTTCGAGTGATGGCCAACTCCAGTACATCGTCCGCCGTGACGACACCGACCAAATGGCGTTTGTCATCCACCACGGGCAGCGTGGTCAAATTGTATTTGTGAAAAAGATCAACCACGGCAATCGCCGAGGCGTGCGAGGGCAAAGAGATCAGCGAGTCCGTCGCCAACTCGTTGAGCGGCGTCGCGGCATGAGAAAGAAGTATACGTCCCACGGGGACCGCCCCACTCAGCACGGCGTCGTTGTCCACGAGGTAAATCATATGGATCGACTCAACAGGCCCCTCGAAATTCCTCAGAGCCTCAATGGCGCCTTCCACCGGCGCGGATTCATGCACGAAGACGTATTCCGTGGTCATCAGGGCGCCGGCAGTATTCTCCTCAAAGCCCAACAGTTCGCGAACCTCGTTGGCCTCCTCTTTCCCCATATCCGCCAGGACTTCCGCCGAGGTTTCCGGCGACAACTCCTGCAACACATCTGCGGCTTCGTCGGGAGGCATTTCCTCGACGATATCCGCCGCCTTTTCGGCCGGAATGCTCTCCAGCAAGTCGGCCTGCATTCGGGTGGGAATTTCGGAGAGCGCCTGGGCGGCCGTCTCGTCGTCAAGACCTTCGAGGACGGATTTCTGCTCATCGCGACTCAGTTCCTCGAGAATATCGGCGATGTCGGCAGGGTGAAGTTGCGCCACACGATCGTAGGAAAGACGGAGCTTGAGGCGCCGCTGAGGGTCCGGCTCAATCAGATTGACGAACTCCCAGGGAATGGTCTTGGTCGGGAAAGAGCTGGTGAGCATGCGGATGGTATGCTTGGCCAGGAGGCCCTGCAATAGCCTGCGCAACGCCGCAGCCAGCCCGACATTCACCGCCACAATTCGCAGTTCCGCGTGATGATCGGTGGGCTGAATATCAAAGTCCACATCATTCACGCGCACCACTTTGCGGTTGTTCACATCAATGATCTGCTGATCCAGGATGTCCTTTTTGACTTTCAGCAGCCCCTCGTCGGGAGCGTAGCAACGCACTTCATCGCGCGGTACGCTGGTCTGCCCGGCTCGAACGGAAAGCGACTGCATCTGCTCGTGCGTGATGCAAATCAGGACCTTCTTGGGAGTCTTGACAAGATAGGAAGCCACGCGAAGGGAGTTCTGACCGGGGGAGACACAAAGGTCCTCCAGTTGGCCGAGGTATTCTCCCTTCACTCCATAGACGGGAAGGTGATCGAGTTCAGTAAAGTAAATCATGGTAAGCAATGTTGAATAGTGAATAGTGAATTGTAAATCCCGATTTTCCTAGTGTCCTGATTTGGGTGCAGCGCCGACCTACCAGCCCCAAAAAAACCAAAACGCCCCCGGGAGCAAAACTCCGCAGGGGCGCTGGAAGCAGACGAGGTTCTCGAACCCGGTCCGTCAAACCTCCTGGTGAGAGCTTTGGCTCCACACAACGTAGTATCTTGCAACCCGCGACAGCCACTTTAGGCAGAGCCTTACGCCGGCCATGCCTGCTCCACCCGTTGGCTCGTCTCCGAGTTTCCGGGCAGTGGCTTTTGTTTGTGTGGTAACCTCGCCTAACGAGGTTGAATCCTTTTCCCGCGGCCTCCGGCAGTACCTCTGGTGTGCCCGAGGCCGCTATTCCCCTTATAAGAGGCCCCCAATCCTGATGTCAAGAAAAAAGCGCAACGCGCAGGTGGAAAATCGAAATTCGAAATTGGAAAATCGTAATCTGTACGGAGTGCTATCTGCCGCGTCAGCACGCACCCCGCTCACCTGGGCTGGGACTATTCCGATTTTCGAGTTTCCAGTTTCGATTTTCGGCTTCAGTTAGTCTGTTTCATAGCCCAACGGATGCCGTTCAGGAGCATCTCCTGGTATCGGGGGTCGTTCCACACCTCGTCCGGGTGGCCCAGGCTGTTGTAATAAACCCGGCCCTTTCCAAACATGCGCGTCCAGGCCACCGGCCAGCCGTAGTATCTGATGCGCACACCCTCTTTCTGCATGTCGACGGATTTCGGATCAAGCTTCAAAAGAACGTGCGAAGTCTCCGCCTTGAAGTCGCTGATCTGATAAATCTCGTCGTTAATCTGGAACGAGTTCCCGAGAAAACTCACCAGCGGGCTCTTCGGGTCCGCCACGTCAATCGTCACCATTTGATGCCAGGGATGATGATTGAACCAACCGCCAATAATGTCCCCGTAAGTGCTCCACATGTAGAAGGTGTCCGTGGCGCTATGAACGCCCACAAAGCCGTGCCCGGAGCGGAGGAAATCCACAAAGGCGCTCTTCTCCTCGTCCGTCATGGGCAACTCACCGGTGGTGTTGAACATCACGGCGCCATAGTTCTTCAGATTCTCTTTGGTAAAGGCGCCCACGTCTTCCGTCACAGTCGTTTCGTAGGCTCCGGACTTCTCCCCCATCTCCTTCACAATCTGTTTAGAGAGCTCAACGCTTTCGTGGTGGAACCCCTTGGTCAGGGTCATGTACAGCAGTTTGCCTTTCTTGGCGGGCCGCGAATAGCCGGCTTTCGGCAGACACACCGCCAAGCCGATCAAAATTAGCATGGCAAGAAGCAGTTTATGTTTCGGCATTGTTACTCCTTGGTTAAAGATGATTGTAGGACTGAGCGGCATTCGTGGCTCATTTTACCACGCCGCCGGCAGCGGCCACGCATAGATTGTTTCTACTTCAAATGGCCGAAGTTCAGAATCGCATTGAAAATCAGCGCGTACGAACCGATGGCCTCGCCTCGATACAACGGTCGTCAGCTCTTTCTCTCGACCACAGCCGCAAAAAAGCCGTCCATGTTATGCAAATCGGGGCGGGTACGCAAGTAACCTTTCGGGTCGAACAGCGGGCTGAGCGTGGGGTGCGCAGACTCAAGCTCTGTCCGCGAAACCAGGCGATATTGCGGCGATTCTGCAAGCACACGTTCAACTACGCCTTCGTTTTCCTCGCACTCCAGCGAGCAGGTGGCGTAAACCAGCCGGCCGCCCTGGTCAAGATTCTCCAGCGCCCCCTTCAGCATCTTCGCCTGAGCCTCGGCCAGGCGTTCCAGGTCTTCCTCGCGAAGCCGCCATTTAATCTCGGGGTTGCGCGCCAGGGTTCCCGTCCCCGAACAGGGCGCGTCCAGGAGAATGCGCTCGAACGGGCAGCCAAAGGGCAGAGCCTGGGTCGCATCCAGGCGAACCGCCAGCCGCTGCACCTGCTTGGGAACCCATTGAGGAAGCAGGCTCGCCAGGGTGCGAAGGCGCGAGGCGCTGCGGTCGCACGTGACGAGTATTCCGCGCCCCAACCTCTGCGCGATCTGCCCGGCCTTCACGCCCGGCGCTGCGCACAAATCCAGAACGCGCTGCCCCTCTTGCGCCATCAAAAGTTCTGCCACAAGCTGCGAAGCTTCGTCCTGAATCACCACGCGGCCCTGCCGCAGCGCCTGGGAGGCTTGCACATTCCCTGAAGTGACCAGCAGGGCGCGCGGTGAGAACTTCCCCGACTGGGTCTTCACCCCGTCCGACGCCAACTCGTCGCGCAACCCAGCGATGTCTTCGCCAAGATTGACCATGCGGAGCACGGTGGGAGGAACTTGCGTGCTTGCCCAGGCCAGCCGCAAGGCCACGTCATCGCCGCCAGGATGGATTCCCGCTGGCGCGGGAATGACTCGGCGACTGAGTGCGGCCCAACGATTGAGCAGCCAGTCGGGAACTGTGCGGCGCACGCTCGCCTGCCCCGCTTCGTCGAGATCCTCGAACCGCAGTTGGGTTCCTGTGCCGCTCGGAATGACTTTGCGCAAGAGCGCATTGACGAATCCCGCCGCGGATCGTTTGCGCGCCGCTTTCGTCATCTCCACGGCTTCGTTGACCACTGCTGCCTTCGGGACTCTTGCCAGGAATTGAATCTGGAAGATGCCAAGGCGCAATATCGTCGCCACCTCGGGGTCAAGGCGCTCGACAGGCTTGCCGGAAACCTCGGCGATCCGAAAGTCCAGTTCCCCGCGCCAACGTAGAACGCCCATCACGATCTCGGTCGCCAATCGCCGATCTGCATCCTTCAGCGCGGTGACTTCCGGGTTTTGCAGGAGATCGACGGCGAACCCTCGGCCCGCTTCGACGTGCCGGAGGATTCGATAGGCGGTTGACCGCGCCGGTGAAATAGGCAAGGACTGACTCCTTCTGAAGAAGAACCCATAGACGCTGTCATTCTGAGCGAAAAGTGCTTCACCGTTACAATCCGCCCAGCTTTTCTCCTGCAACAGGGCGCATCCCGTTCAGGAAATCGCGGACCGGCAAGCGTTTTCGTCCTTCAAGCTGCAGTTCGAGGAGTTCCAGAAGCGTTCCCTGGCCGCACACGACACGCAAACGCCCGCGCTCGGGGAGAAGCGTGCCAGGCTGATCTTCAGCCCCGGCCTGACCGGCGGCGGGAGCGGACGACCAGATGTGGAGGTTCTTGGCGCGAAAGCTTGTATAAGCTCCCGGCCAGGGCCTTAATCCGCGCACGCGCCACCCGATCTCTTCGGCACCGAGCGTCCAGGCGATCCGTCCATCTTCCTTCTTCAGGATTGGGGCAAGAGTAGCTTGGGAATGATCCTGCGGCTGCGGCTGAATCTCTCCTCGGCCCAATTTCCCCAGAGTTTCCGCCATCAACTCCGCACCCGCGCCGCTCATCCGTTCGGAAAGGCTCTCCGTGGTGTCCGAGGATCCAATCGGCACTTCCTGTTTCAGCAGAATATCCCCGGTGTCGAGTCCTTCGTCGATTTTCATGGTGGTGACGCCGGTTACGGTTTCGCCGCGCGCGATCGCCCATTGAATCGGCGCCGCGCCGCGGTACTTCGGCAGGAGCGAGGCGTGCAGGTTAATGCACCCCAGTTTGGCAAGGTCGATCATCCAGCGCGGGATAATATGGCCGTAAGCAACCACCACGATGCCATCAGGTTGGAATCCTGAAAGGAACGTGACCGTCGATTCGTCCTTCAACTTCGCCGGCTGGAAAACCTCCAGGCTCGCGCGCACCGCCGCTTGCTTCACAGGCGACGGCTTGGTCTCGTAACCCCGGCCGCTTGGTTCGTCGGGGTTGGTCATCACCAACTTTATCTCATGCTTATCCTCGATCAGCCTTGCCAGCGTGGGAACAGCGAATTGGGGGGTGCCGCAGAAGATGATCTTCATGGAAAAGACGTCCGTGGTCCGTTGTCAGTTGTCCGTGGCCTATTGCGTGTCGAGAGTTGCATGACTTCTAGCTCGCGCAGTTTCACGGGGGACGTTTTACGGCGCGGAAGGCGTTCGCGGGCCTCGCGGCTCAAAAACCGCTTCGAACAACGGACCACGGACAACTGACAACGGGCGAACTCCTCTACCACTCTCCCGCTTTAATCATCCTGTGAATCTGGCGCTTAATGGAGTCACGCTTCAGCCGGCTCAGATGCGAGATGAACAGCTTTCCGCCCAAGTGCTCGGACTCGTGGCAGAAAGCCCTCGCCAGCAAGCCTTCGCCGGAGAGTGTGATTTCATTTCCCGCAATGTCCTGAGCGCGAACCGTGGCGCGCAAGGGGCGAGCGGTTTTGGCGCGGAAATCAGGAAGGCTCAGGCAGCCCTCCTCTTCCGCCTGTTCGCCCTCGGTGGCAATGACCTGGGGATTGGCAAGCATCAATTTTGAATTCGCGTCCTTGCCGCAGGAAACATCAATCACGCAGAGCTTCAGGGAAATGCCGATCTGCGGCGCGGCAAGTCCTACACCGTTGGCGGCATACATCGTCTCGAACATATCCGCCACCAGCTTTGCCAAATTTCCATCAAACAAGGTCACCGGCGCGCCGGGCTTCTCCAGGACCTCCTGACCGTACTTGACAATTGGATAAATCATCAGAACTGTCTCACCTGCTCCATATAAGCGGCATAATTCCGCTTCGTTTCGACTATCGAGTCTCCGCCGAATTTCTCCAGGAACGACCGGCTGATGGTGAGCGCCACCATGGCTTCACCCACCACACCCGCGGCCGGCACCACGCAGACATCGGAGCGCTCATAAGCCGCCGTCGCCGTCTCCTTGGTCGTGAAGTCGACCGACTCGAGCGGGCGGCGCAAAGTCGATATGGGTTTCACGTACCCGCGCACGACCACGTCTTCGCCGTTCGAGATTCCGCCTTCCAGGCCCCCGGCGCGGTTCGTTTTACGAGTGAAGCGGGAGTTCTCACGGTCGTACCCGATTCCATCGTGGACTTGGGAGCCGGGACGGCCCGCGGCTTGGATTCCGCCGCCGATTTCCACCGCTTTGACCGCCTGGATGGACATCAGCGCTTGCGCCAATTGTCCGTCCAGCCGCTCGTCCCACTGCGCGCACGAGCCCAAACCCGGCGGCACGCCGTGGGCAATCACTTCGAAGGTCCCTCCCACCGTGTCGCGCGCCTCGAGCGCCTTGTCCACCTCTTCCTTCATGCGCGCTTCTACAGCAGCATCCACGCAGCCCAGCACGATTTCCTCACTCGCGCGCAGCGCCAGCACCTTTTCGAACGCCACGTGTTCAGCTTCCAGAACGACGCTTCCAACTGCCACCACGTGGCTCGCCACCTCGATGTTAAATTCCTTCAGGAATAACTTGGCCACCGCCCCGGCGGCCACGCGCGCCGCAGTTTCGCGGGCACTGGCTCGTTCCAGCACGTATCGCGCCTCCGGAAAATTGTGCTTCAGACATCCCGCCAGGTCGGCATGTCCAGGGCGAGGCCGCGTCAGCGCTTTGTGCTTGGCTCGCGTCTCGGGACGATCCTCGACCGCCAGCGCCTCTTTCCAATTTTCCCAGTCGTGATTGGAAATCAGTAAGGTGATGGGTGAGCCGATGGTCTGCCCGTGGCGAACGCCGGAGATAAACTGGGCGGCGTCCGACTCGATCTTCATCCGGCCCCCGCGCCCGTAGCCGCCCTGGCGCCGCTTCAGTTCCCGGTTAACGTATTCGAAATCGATCCCCAAGCCTGCCGGTATTCCTGAGAGGATCGCTACCAAAGCCTGTCCGTGCGACTCGCCCGCAGTTTGAAAACGTAACATCACCGCCCCTGACCGTTCCGGAAACCAGTCTGCAAATTGTTAATATTAGCGGAATTGCGCAAGAGGGTCAAAATTTGGACGTTCCGGTTTCACGCCAAGGCGCAAAGTGCGCAAAGGCCGCAAAGAAACGAAAACGCGGTCGTTGTGCAGTCTGATGTTGCAGCGGCGCCCCCGCATTCCGGGATCGCCAAATGGCGGCGTAAAGCCGCCTCTACATCAAACTCAATCGCCACCAGAAAATGGACGGACCTGTCGAATGAAGTGCATCCTCAATCCTGACTCCTGAATCCCGCCTTTCTCACTCCGGATGGCACTCGATCACCGAGAACACCTCCGTAGGGACGATGCGACTGATTGCGAAGCCGCTTGCCGCAAGCAGTGTGCGGAAATCAGCCTCTCTGCGTTCCCGCCCGCCGAGCACGAGCATCAGCAATTCCATCAACCCGGGCCGCCGGGCAGTTGAATCTACGATGTTCTCGATCAGCAGGAGAGTCCCACCGGGGCGCATGGCGCGACGGGTATTGCGAAGGATTTTGGCGGCGTCTTCGTCCGGCCAATCGTGAATGACGCCTTTCAGGAGGTAGGCATCGGCGCCCTCAGGTACGGAATCGAAGAAATTCCCCCCCACAATCTCGCAGCGAGCGGCAATCTCGCCGGTCAGGATTTCAGGAGCGCGCGCCACGGCCTGAGGCAAATCGAACAGCACACCGCGCAGCCCGGGCGTGGCCGAAAGGATGTCGCGCAGCAGCGCGCCCTCCCCGCCGCCCAAGTCCACCAGCCGCTCGAAGCCTGAGAAATCGTAAGCCCCCACGAGCGCCGGACTTGTCCAGGCAACGCCCTGAGTCATGACAGCATTGAAGACTGCGGCGTCCTCCCCGTGGGTGCCGAGGTAGTCGAAAAAACGCTGCCCGAAGATTCGCTCGAAAGCCGGCTCGCCCGTGCGCACCGACCGCTCGAGTTCGCCCAGCGGGCGCCAGAGGAATGCCGCCGGCAGGAAGAGCGCGTTATCCCGCTGCGACTGGGGATGAGACGCCCGCAGCACTTCCGTGAGCGGCGTGTTGCGGAAACCTCCGTCCGCTGTACGTTCTAACAATTCGAGCGTGCAGAGTGCGCGCAATAGACGCTCGAGCGATGCCGGGTGAGCGCCGCAATCCGCAAGCTCCGCCGCAGTCTTCGGGCCGGACACAAGCAAATCCGGAAGGCGCAGTTTTGCCGCTACGTAGATGGCCTGGGCGGCCACAATGCCCGGCCAGAGGTATTCCATTGGGTTCGCCGACATACTTTCTCCTTCCGGGAGAACGACTCCCGGCGACCTTGCTCGCCTACTCCCCAATTATACCTGTAAAACTCAGAAAGGGACTTGTTGTCTCTTGACAAACCCAAAATCATAGGCTACAATGCTGAGTGGAGAGTGTGGCGCGCCGGGCAGTCGGTCGGGGCGCGCCAATTTTGCGCACCTGAAGACGTGAACGGACGGAACAAAGCGAGAATGTCTATGAAAACAAAGGAAGAGGTCAAAAAGTCAAGGAGTCGAGAAGTTGAGAAGTCCAGCCGTGCAAAGCTCGCCCCGGCTGCAGTCCGGGTCCCGCGAGTTGTTTGCCCGACTCCTCGACTCTCAACTCTCGACTCTCAACTTTCTTCGGGAACAAAGCGAGAATGTCTATGAAAACAAAGGAAGAGGTCAAAAAGTCAAGGAGTCGAGAACTTGAGCAGTCCAGCCGTTCAAAGCTGGCCCCGGCTGCAGTCCGGGCCGCGCGAGTTGTCTGCCCGACTCCTCGACTCTCAACTCTCGACTCTCAACTTTCTTTACGACCGATCCAGGAATGTCTATGAAAACAAAGGACCGCACTTCGACCTCCGCTTTCTGCCTTCTGCTTTCTGCCCTCTGCCTTCTTTGCTTCGCAGCTTCCGCCTTTGCCGATTGGCAGAGCATGGGCGCTATGACCGCTTCTCAACCCCAGGGCAACCAGATAACCTTCCGTAGCCGGCAGGCGACTGTGGTTATTACTGTCCTGGCCTCGGATCTGGTCAGGGTAAGGATGATTCCGGGAACCTCCCCAAGCCCTGACTATTCCTATGCGGTCGCAAAGACCGACTGGCCAAAGATCACTCCGGACTTTACATCGGGCAACAACTCGCGGGTCGTCCGCACATCCGAACTGGAGGTACGCGTCCAACTCTCTCCTTTCCGCGTGGCGTTCTATGATCTCGACGGCCGCCTGATCTCGAAGGATGCGGACGACCGGGGAATGAGCTGGGAAGGCGCGCGTGTCCGCTGCTGGAAATGGATGCCGCCGGACGAGCAGTATTTCGGCCTGGGGGAGAAAAGCACCCCGCTCGACAAGCGCGGCCGTTCCTACGTGATGTGGAACACCGACCCGGCCGGATTCGACGCCTCGACCGACCCGCTCTACCAATCGGTGCCCTTCTTCCTGGCTTTGCGCAACGGACGAGCCTACGGCCTCTTCTTCGACAACACTTACCGCTCTTCCTTCGATCTGGGAGAGGAGTTGCCCGATCTCCTGTCCTTCGGCGCGGAGGGAGGTGAACTCAATTATTACTTCTTCTCCGGTCCGACTCCCAAACAGGTGATCAGCCGATTCACGGAGCTGGTGGGCCGCTCGCCACTCCCGCCGCGCTGGGCTATCGGTTACATCCAAAGCCGCTACAGCTACTATCCGGACAGCAAGGTCAGGTTTATCGCCGACAATTTTCGCGAGCGGCGCATCCCCTGCGACGGGATATTCCTGGACATCGATTACATGGACGGGTTCCGCATCTTTACTTGGGACAAGTCGCGCTTCCCTGATCCCCACCGCATGCTCGCGGATTTGCGCCAAGAGGGATTCCACATCATCGCCATTGTCGACCCCTACGTGAAAGTCGATCCCAACTACTGGGTTTATCAGCAGGGAGTCTCCGGCGGTCACTTCCTGAAAAAACCGGATGGAACGCTTTTCACCGGCAAGGGTTGGCCAGGCGAAAGCGCCTTTCCCGATTTCGCTTCCGAGAAAGTGAGGTCCTGGTGGGGCTCGCTTTTCCAGGATCAACTCGCGGAGGGCATCGCCGGCTACTTGACGGACATGAATGAGCCAACCCTCTTCCGGCCCGACGGGCACCCGGCCACGTTTGACCTGGACCTCATGCACCAAACGGACCACGGGCCGCGCCCCCACGCCGAAATCCACAACGTCTACGGCATGCTCGAGTCGGCCGCCACCCGCGACGCCCTGCTGCGCTTTCGCCCCAACGAGCGGCCGCTGGTCATTACGCGTGCCACTTTTGCGGGCGGCCAGCGCTACGCGGCCCAGTGGAGCGGCGATAATTGGGGCACCTGGGACCATCTGCGTCTCAGCATGCCGATGCTGATGACTATGGGTCTCTCCGGCCTTCAGTTTTCGGGCGCCGATATTGGCGGCATCTCGCCGGTGCCGAGCCCCGAGCTTTACACGCGCTGGCTCCAGGCCGGCGTGCTCACCCCCTTCTGCTGGACGCATTCCGGCGGCCCCGGCAACCTCGAACCTTGGGCGTTCGGCAACCGGCTCGAAGAGATCAACCGCCACTCGATCGAACTGCGGTATAAACTAATGCCCTACCTCTACACCGCTTTCTGGGAAGCGGCCGAAACCGGAATGCCCGTGATGCGCCCGCTGCTGCTCGAATATCCTGATGACCCCACGGCAGTCGAGCAGAACGACGAATTTCTTTTGGGCGAAGACCTCTTGATTGCTCCCGTGACCAAGGACGATGAAACTCGCAGAGAGGTCTACCTGCCGCGCGGCGTCTGGTACGATTTCTGGACCGAGCGGCGCGCCCCGGGACAGCAGAGCCTCTCCGTCGAGGCTCCGCTGGAACGTATTCCCCTCTTCGTGCGCGGCGGCGCCATCGTGCCCAGCCAGCAGCTCACGCAATTTGCCGGCGAAGCGGCCATTGATCCTCTGATCTTCGATATTTATCCGGAAGGGACGTCCACTGCACAGTATTATGAAGATGATGGTATCAGCTTTGATTACCAGCGTGGAATCTCGCTGCGCCAGAGCCTGAGCGTCGTCCCCGATGCGCAGGGCATGACGATTGAACTCTCCGCTCGCCAAGGCCGCTACACGCCACCGGCACGTTCCTTACTCATCAAGGTTCACAACCAGCGAAGCAAGCCGCGGCAGGTTGCGATAGACGAAAAAGAGCTTGCCGCTCGAAGCTCACTCAAGGAACTCGATGCCGCAACCGAAGGTTGGATGTACGACGAAGATGCCAACATCCTGTGGCTTAAAACCCCTGATCGTGGTACGGGAATGAGGGCGCAAATCCGAGACTAGTTCTTGACTTTCTCCGTTGCCGGTCTTATGTTTCGTTTATGGACTACGAGAGGTATATCACGATTGAACCTGGCAAACGCGGCGGCAAGGCCTGTATTCGAGGTCTACGCATCACTGTCTACGACGTTCTGGATTATCTCGCTTCCGGGATGACAGAGGACCAAATCCTCCAGGACTTTCCGGACCTTACCAGCGAAGACATCCGTGCGTGTCTCGCTTTTGCTGCTGACCGCGAGCGCAAACTGATGACGATTCCTGCGTGAAACTGCTCTTTGACCAAAACATCTCGCACCGGCTCATCGCAGCTCTGTCCTCCCTGCATGGAGTCTCGCCTGTGATAAAGTAAACCCTTTTAGCTTGGCGGAGGAAGCATTTGCGAAAGAAGACAGTCGACGTAGTCGGACTCGGCTTGAACGCCACAGACACGGTGCTGATGGTGCGCGACTTCCCAGCCCTGGGCGGAAAGGAGCGCGTGTTGTCGTCAACCACCCATGCGGGGGGACAGGTGGCCACGGCCCTGGTCACTTGCCAGCGGCTGGGTTTGCGTACCCGCTACATCGGCAAGGTCGGCGACGACGAAGGCGGTAAGGTACAGCTTCGCAGCCTGGAGCGCGAAGGCGTGGACGTGCAATACGCGACCGCCGTTCCCGGCACCGCCAATCAATTCGGCATCATCCTGGTGGATCAGGCCACGGGCGAGCGCACGGTTTTCTGGGATCGCGACGCGCGCTTGACCGTTACGCCGGATGAGTTGACAGAGAGCGCCATCACCTCCGCGCGAGTCCTGCACCTGGACGGATGCGACGTTGAGGCTTCTCTCAAGGCCGCGCGTTGGGCCAAGCGTGCCCGCGTGATCGTCGTCGCCGATCTCGACACGGTCTATAAGAAAGTTGAACGCCTCTTCCCTTACCTTGACTACCTGATTGCCTCCACCAAATTCCTTCCTACCCTGACGGGCCAAGCGGATCCCTTCCAGGTCCTCGCCCACACTGCCGCCGAGCACAGGATGAAAGCTCCCGGCATGACGCTGGGCCGCGACGGAGCCCTGGTTTACCACGCGGGGCGGTTCTACTATTCGCCCGGATTCGTCGTCGAGACCGTGGACACGACGGGCGCAGGAGACGTGTTTCACGGCGCGTTCATTTTTGGGCTGATCCAAGGATGGCCGATCGAGAGGATTCTGGATTTTTCGAACGCCATGGCCGCGCTGAATTGCACCGCCTTGGGCGCGCGGGGCGGAATCAAATCTCAAGCCGAGGCGGAAAAGCTCATGGCCACCGGCGCGCGGCACGTGAACCCGGCGTATGTTGGGCAGTAGGCAGGGGGGCAGTGGGCAGGTGGGCAGTAGGCAGATGGGAAGAGCAATTCAAATGGCAAATGGCAAAGGTCAAATGGGAAATGGTTTGTGATTTTAGTAATGGCAAATTTCAAACCATTTGAATTTTGCCTTTTGCCATTTGCCTTTTGACTTCGCTCTTCCTGTCTCACTCTCCACAATCTGCCTTTTGCGTTACCTCGCGCTGCCTTGCAAGAAGCTGACGACGGTGCGCACGACGTCGTCTTCTGCCTTGGCAGTGTAAGGCGAGGTGGCCGGTTCATAACCGCCGTACGGGAACTCGGCCGCGCTGGGCATATAACCCAGCCAGCCGTTCGCGTAACCAAAGTAAAAGGTGTAAGGGTAGGGCGAAAGGCTGCGTACGCGCATGGCGATTTCGCAGAATAGCTCCAGCGGCGCCGCCCAGATGGCGACATCGTCATTCACCCGCAGGAAACGAATGGGCAGGCGGATGACGGCCTCCCCTGCATCCGTTTGGCGAAGGTATTTCTCCAGATCGGGCGCCCATCCCAGGTTTGCCTTTCGAGGCGTCTCCACGATCTGCTGGCTGGCGGCCAGCCGCACCGTCGACGTCGTGCGGCCAATCCGATCGTTGGCGGCGATGATCTTGTCTCCCAGCATGGCCCGGAACTGCCCCAGGTGCGCGCTTTCGAAGTCCGGGCAGACGGTGTAGATGGGCGCGAGGTTGCCGGCCGCCCCGTTGATGTAGAGCATGGGCGCCCCCAGTTTCTGTTCCACGTACTCGGCCACAATCCCCGGCGCATCGCCGGTGATCAGATCGTTGTGCGGTCCCAGCGCGGTGCCGTGCATGGCGTAATTGGCGATCAAGGCCAACAGTTTTCCGTCCGCTCTTTCCAGTCGAATCAACCCGATCTGCCGGTCCGCAGGGCCATCCGGATTCAGTCCCAGATAAGTGGGCCCTTCGAGGTCGCGGGCGCGGCGGTTAATATTCGCCATGGCCATTCCCCATCCTATGCCCAGTCGCGCGGGTTCGAGTCTTGCCCGCGCCTCCTTGATCCCTTCGATGAGACTCGTCTTGACCCGCGCCGTGTATTCCGTGTTGTGGTCGTGCTTATACCGCTCGCCCATGAACGCCGCCCCGAGTCCCGGCGGGCCGACTTCCGGGGCCGAGTGAGTGTGGGTCACAGTCCACCAGACCTGCACGGGTTTGATTCCGGTCTCCGCCTCGAGCGCGCTCATGACCTCGTCGTACACGGAAGGTGAGAACAGGCAAATGTCCGTGGAAACCAGGAAGAACTGCGTCTGTCCGTCGTCCATTGCCACAATCCGATGGTAGATGCGGTCATGCACGCCGGTCGACTGCCTGGGGCCGTATCCGAGCAGCCACTGCGGTTGATCCGGAGTGATGTCAATCTTCACCACCGAGGCGCGAAACTGCCCCGCGTCAGCGCTAAAGCATTTCCCGGCCGCGGCCAGCAACAAGGCCGCCGTCAGCAGCCTTTGCCCAACCCGGCCCATTTTCAGGCGCCCTGAATCGATCATGAGTCCCCTCCTTTGAGGAAAGTAGTATACACCGCACAGCGTGGACGGTTGCACGACCTATATGGAAGGCGCTCAGCGGCTGGAGCGCGAACGGTACGACCTGGTGATTCTGAGCCAGGGTGGACAGACCTTCCAGGGGCAACCCCTGCTGGAACGCGCCATCGAACTCGATCGGCGTCGCCCGATCCTTGTGCTGACCCGGGCCGTCGACATGCGCAGTTACCTGGATGTGATGTATCCGGGAGCGCACGATTACCTGGAGAAACCTCCCGCCACCTGGGAGATCGTCAATACGGTGGCCCACTGCCTTGGGCCTCGGATCGCATCAGCCTAGGAAGCTCATCGAAGGCGCGAAGAATCCACACTAGAGGTCTACCACTGGTAGCCGCCCCCGGCCGATCACAGGAGTTGCCCCTACCAAACCCTGCCCTACCCAGCAGGTTTCTCCGGCCGCATCAACGGAAACAGAATAACGTCGCGGATGGAGCGCGAGTTGGTAAGCAGCATGGTCAGGCGATCGATGCCAATGCCTTCCCCGCCGGTCGGCGGCAAGCCGTAGCTGAGAGCGCGGATATAGTCTTCGTCGATAGCGTGAGCGGACAGGTCGCCCTTCTCGCGCAGGAGTTGCTGATACTCGAAGCGGTCGCGTTGCTCGGCGGGATCGTTGAGCTCACTGAAGGCGTTGGCCACCTCCATGCCGGCTATGTAAAGCTCAAAGCGTTCCACGAAATTGGGGTCGTCCGCCTTCTGCTTGGAAAGCGGCGACACCTCGAGCGGATAGTCCAGAATGAAGGTGGGCTGGATCAATTGGCTCTCCGCCACATGCTCGAAGAGTTCGGCCAGCGCCGTGCCCGGGGCGGATGATTCAGGCAAATCCAGAGGCTCGTAGCCCGGCTTCGAGTCGCTGCCGGCCCAGCGGTTGAACTCCTCAACCCACTTGAAGATCGCTTTGGGTTCCGCCAGATCCTCCAGCGAAGGCCCCTTCCCAGCCGCGTTGGGCCAGAACTTGGCCAATGCCTCCTTCATTGTCAACCGGTGGAATTCGGCGAAGGAAATGTGCTGCTCGCCGTAATCGAATTCGACCGTCCCCAGGACGGTCTGCGCCACCTGCCTCAGCATCCTTTCGGTCAACGCCATCATATCCCGGTAATCGGCGTAAGCCTGGTAGAACTCCAGCATCGTAAACTCCGGGTTGTGGTGCGTGGAGATCCCTTCGTTGCGGAAGTTGCGGTTGATTTCGTAGACGCGGTCGAGGCCCCCCACGGTTAAGCGTTTCAGGTAAAGCTCGGGGGCGACGCGCAGGTAAAGATTCAAGTCCAAGGCGTTATGGTGAGTAACGAAGGGACGCGCCATGGCGCCGCCGGGCAGCGGCTGCATCATGGGGGTTTCCACCTCGACGTAGCCTTCGCCCTCCAGGAATTCCCTCACCGCCCGGATCAACCGCGCCCGACGCTCGAACGTTCTCCGGGATTCCTCATTCACCATCAGGTCCAGATAGCGCTGGCGGTAGCGGATCTCCACGTCCGTAAGGCCGTGCCATTTTTCCGGCAAAGGCAGGAGAGCCTTCGCCAGGAAGTGCAGCTTCTCGGCGTGGATGGTCAGTTCGCCGGTTCTGGTGCGGAAGAGGTAGCCGGCCACACCCACCAGGTCGCCGATGTCGAGCAGCTTGTAAAGTTCGAAGTCACGCTCTCCCACCGCATCCGAGCGCACGTAGATTTGCAGGCGCTCTCCCCCGCCTGCCAGGTGCGCAAACCCGGCTTTCCCATGCGGCCGGATGGTCATCACCCGCCCCGGCACTCTCACCGAAATTCTCTCCGCGTTTAACTGTTCAGCCGAAAGAGCGGAGTAGACCTTGAGAATCTGCGGGATGGTATGGGTAAGGTCGAAACGGCGCGGATAAAGCTCGAATCCCAATTCGGCGAGGGTCTCGAGCTTTTTGCGCCTTTGGACTATAAGATCGCGGAGTTCAGTTGTTGACACGCCAGTAACCTGCCTTAAACCAGTGATTTCCGGTGAAAGCAGCAATTATAGGGTGGCGGTGAAAGGGGTGTCAAGAATTACACCGGTACGGAGGTACCTTGCATTGTCAACGTCCCATCTCTATACTGGGCGGTATGCGCTGGATTGTGGGATTCCTGATGCTGACGGTCGTTGGCTATCTGCTTCGACGTTTGCTCTGGAAAGAGTTGCCGAAGCAGCAGACCCCGCCGGGTCTGGCGCCCCTGGGATCGGATCGCCGGCTAGTCTACGACGGATTTGCGCCCGAAATCGAAGCTCGAATCGCCATGTTGGGAATATCCCTCAACGACGCTTTCGAAGAGCGCGACGCCGGCCGTTTCGACATCGCCTGGCGGCTGGTCCGGCTATCTGCCTCGGAATGGTACGGCGTGGAGAAGATTATTACCGGGCTCCTGAATACTCTGACCAAGCACCTGCCCGAGGCCCAGTTTATGGTCACGCCACGCAATATTCACACCCACCGTTTCCTCTCCAAACCCATGGTCGATTACGTGCGCGTGCACGAGATGCTCGAGCAATTCGTTTTCAGCTCGCAGCGCCGCTTCCAGCTTCAGTTACGCCTGCTGAGTCGCGCCGTGGAGATCGTGACCGACGAATTCCGCCGCACCTTCCGCCAGGCGCAGCAGGCGGGCGACAGCTCTCCGGAAGTCTGGACCCAAATCGATCTTGACTTTCACGACTTCGACCTTATCGCCAAAGAAGCCGTGCTCGCCTTTCGTGCTTTGCTGGCCTCCCTCCCCTCGACCGTCCCTCCCGGACTGGCTCGCGATCTCGAGTCCCTGCTGCGCGGAAAAGTGCGCGCACGTCCGGCGCCTACCCGCAATGAAGAGGAGTTCGCCGCCAAGCAGTCCGACGCGCGTCCTACTCAGTAGCTCACACTTCTTCGCGAACTTTGCGTCCTTTGCGACTTTGCGTGAAACCGGTATGCCGTTCCGTGGGCAAGCTCAACCGGCGTGGGCGAACCCTACCGCTATGATTACCCTTCGAATATTCGCGACATGAGGATCCAATCCTGATCCACAAGTTTCAGTTGGGTCATGGCATCGAGCAGCGGAATGGAAGTAATCTCATTCCCCTTCAGGCAAACCATGTGACCCAGCTTGCCCTCTTCGATCAAGTCCACGGCCTTGACTCCGTAGCGCGTGCCCAGCACCCGGTCGAACGCGGTGGGCGATCCGCCGCGCTGGATGTGGCCGAGCACGGTCGAGCGGGTCTCGCAACCGGTCTGCTTTTCGATCAGCTTCGCCAGTCGGTCGCCGATTCCCCCCAGCAGAACGTGGCCGAACGCGTCGAGTTGCTGGTCTTTGGTCACCAGTTCGTCCTGGCCTTTGAGCTGGAAACCTTCTGAGGCGCACACAATCGAAAACCTCTTGCCGCGGGCCTGGCGCCGCTGGATGGTGCCACAGATATCGTCAAGGGTTCTTGGCTCCTCGGGGATCAAAATGCAATCCGCCCCGCCCGCGAGGCCCGAAATCATCGCGATCCATCCGGCGTGCCGGCCCATCACCTCAACCACCATCACGCGGTGGTGCGATTCTGCCGTCGTGTGCAGGCGGTCAATGTTCTCCGTGACGATGGAGACGGCCGTGTCGAACCCGAAAGTCTGGTCGGTGCCTTCCACATCGTTGTCGATGGTCTTTGGAACGCCCACCACTTTCACGTTCTCGTTCACGAGCTTGCGCGCCACGCCCAGCGTGTCCTCGCCGCCAATCGCAACCAGGAAATCAATCCCCATCGTTTTGAGATTCGCTAGAAGGGTTTTCTTGTCCTCTTCCTTCTTCAACGGATTGGTGCGCGAGGTGCCCAGAATCGTCCCGCCGCGCGGCAGAATGCCGGAAATCGAGGCCAAGGTCAGCGGCTCCGCGTCCGCCTTCAGCATTCCTTTCCACCCGTCTTTCACTCCCAGGATCTTGTATCCAATCTGCTCGCCGCGACGCACGATCGCCCGGATCACCGCGTTCAGCCCCGGACAGTCGCCGCCTCCCGTGAGTACTCCGATTGTGCCTTTCGAATTAGTTGCCATATGAACTTTCAACTCCTTTGAATGATTGATTTAGTGCCTGCCGGCCCGCCGCCCTGAATGCCACCACCGCAGCAACGAAGCGACTTCTCCACACCAAGTTTGTCAATTTAGCAAGAAACCACCTGCGAGGCAATCGAATTGCGCCCTCGATTTTGAGGAGACAGCCCTCTCCCTGGGAAGTCCGATATCTGGTCCGATTGGCATCGGACCATCTGCCCCAGAAATCGGGGAGGGTGTCCGGTGGCGGCGCCTTCTCCAGCCGCCGCGCGGACAGGTGAGGGGTTTTTCCGCGGGCAACGCCTATATCAAGGGCAATGTGTCCGCCACCCGCCAGGCACTTTTTTGCACTTTTTGCTTGACAATCGAACAGGTCGGTGATAGCCTATCAGGGTGGTCGAAAGGCGGACGATGTGTCGGAAATGGACGCTTGCTACCGCTAGGGTGGAACCAAGCGGGACGATCTCCGCCATGACGTAAACGTGGATCTGCAAAAACACATAAATCGGGGGAACGAAGCCAACAAGCGCGATTATTTACTTCACAAAAGCTCTAGAAAACTCTATACTTCAACTCCAAGACCGTTTCCAGTCAATCCACAGAGACGGTCTCGGAGGCGAACGGTGACGCTCATTGCCGCATGGCGTCTTTCCGATAGTATTGTAATTCACGCCGACTCGCAAGAAACCGTGACTGGCGATGACGGCATTGAATATCGAAAGACGGTACTAAAGATTGATCCAGAGCAAATGGGCAACTACAAAACCATTATAGCTGGCTCTGGTGATACGCCATTCATTCTCTCGTTCATAGAAAAGTTGCGTCGGCGCCTCAATGGCGAGCCAGCCGAATCGCTTAATGAGTTCGTTGGAATTTTTGAGGGAGAATTACAGGCGCATATCGACGCCAACCCAAGTGCCGACAGATCGCAGTTCATCGTGGGTTTATGTTGCCCCAGAAGTAACGAGTACAACGCTTGGATCAGTCAAAATTCTACGCTTTGCCCCTTCGATGATCACCAACTAACTGGGCATGGAGAAACCCTGTACAAGGAAACGATGGACAGATTTTGGACGCCTGGGATGACAATCCAGCAGGCGATACTGGCGGGGATCTACCTCTTGACTCTAGCTGAGGCAACGTCCAATTATGTCCGCAGTCCCTTCAACATCGCCATCATCCGCAGGAATGGCATCTGGACTGAGCCGCAAAAGTATATTCAATTGATGAGAGACCGCCTCAGCGAGTATGAACAGTGGGTAAGCAAAGTGTTCTTGGCCTGTGCCGATACGAGCATTAATATGCAGCAATTGAAAGGACTGTTGGAGGGCTTCTCGAATTCCGCGTTGGCTTTGCACGAGCAGCATATTGATAGGACGCTGGAGAAGTTGACATGGGAAGAAGTCCTCAGCACTGACGATCCCTATGCGCGCCGGCCGCCGGGGATTACGACTATATTTGCCGACGGGCACGGGCGCATGGAGCACAATCCAGAAAAGATCAAAGAAAGGATGGCGCAGTTTGAGCGGATGCGAAAGATGGCGATCGCCTCTCCACACATCGTTCGATGCCAGAAGTGTGGACTTGAGATCGAGTATGTCCTTGCACGGCCAGGGGAAGATAAAGAGCCCGGCAAATTGAAGTGCCCAGAGTGTGACGAAGTAAACCCGACGCTTGGTGCGGTCAAGAGATTTCGACGAATTGGTGCTGTAGAATGGACTGTAGTCAAAGAGATCAAGCCATCGTCAACTTCTCAAAAGTCAGAACCGAAGTAGGAGGCGAGGCGGGGATATGGAATCACAGCCAGGAAGCACCGCAAAGAAGAAGCCAAACGGCGGGGGAATATTCGGGCCGCTGGATCGAGCTTCGGAATGGATCTGGCCGACGCTACCGCCGAAGCCGCTGAAAGGTCCGTTGAAATACTGCCTCGATTGTGGCTTTGTCTCACCATCCAAGGAATATGTACCCGGCGACTTTCTAATCATGGTTGTGCTTTGGTTCTTTTTTCTGTTGCCGGGCCTCATCTATTGGGCGTGGCGCCTGAATGGTCGTTACTGGGGCTGTGCGAAGTGCCGTAGCAAGCGCATCATTCCCGCCGATGCTCCAGCCGCTCTAGCCGCACTCAAAAGGACAGAACCAAGTACACCATCCGCAACGGCAGTGGGCCGTTTTTGCACGGCTTGCGGCAAACCGATTGCCGAGCGAAACAAGTTCTGCGGAAGTTGTGGAGAGCCAGTATGAAGGCTACGCGGCTCTCTCCTGAGTCAGGTTTTTGAATGTGAGCGTAGGCGCTGTTATCATGTGTCGGAGAGTATCCAGGAATAGCACGCTGGAATTACGCCGGTTGAACCGGAAAGTCATCTCGTCCAGATAGGAAAGCAGATGTTTTGCGCTGAGATGGTGCCAGCTTCCTCGGATTCCGCGCTTCAGAAGGGAGAACGCATTTTCGATTGTATTAGTGTGGATATTCCCGACAACGTAAACCTTTTGACTGTGATTAATAGTCTTGTGCTGATCGGGATTAAGGTTCGCCTTCTTCATAGCCGCAGGATACGAAGCGAAGTCATCGGTCATCAACACATCAAAGTCCTCGGAGATATTATCCTTGATGAATTTCGCGAGGGTTCCCGATTTCACATCTTGGGCGTGAAAGAACCTGAGTTCTCCACCGCGCTTGCGGAGACCAACAACGATCTCTTTCGACTCTTTTGCCTCGGCCATCGAGACGTTCTTCTTCTTGCCGCCCACCAGCGTTTCGTCCATTTCAATGGTTCCATCAAGCATTCCCTGGTCAAGTTGTTTCATTGCGGCGCGGATTCGATGACAGAGATACCAAGCTGTCTTGTAGCTGATTCCGAGCGTGCGCTCAATCTGACAAGCGGATATACCTTTTTTGGCCTCGCAGAGCAGGAGAGTCACGATGAACCATTTCACAAGCGGCAGGTGAGAATCGTTGAAAACTGTGCCGACTGTCACGGTAAACTGGTAGTCGCAGTCTTTGCAGTAAAACAACTGCTTCTCGGTTTCGAGTTCAATTGCCTTCCCCTTGCAGCGTGGACACTCGGGACCGCTAGGCCAGCGAAGTCGGACCAGCAACTCTCGGCATTTATCTTCGGTCGGAAAGAGAGCATTTACATCAATGAGCGTCATAGGAGCCTCGCATGGAGAAAGGTAGAAAGGCGCTACTCAAAAGAGTCCCGACACGTAAACTTGTAGCGTCCATCAAAAAGGACTTGAGGCAGCAGATTGGGAAACCAGCCTCTGTCTCTAAGTCCAACGAAAAGTGAGCCTTGTCTCTCATGTAAGGAATTATACTTTATTGATTGGCTTTTGTCAAGTAAATAATCGCGCCAACAAGTCATTGAAAACAAAGGATGTCAGTTTTTGAGATGTCGCAAAACGAGCGCTGTTTGTATGCGGATGAACGCGAATTGAACGAAGTTTCAACCTCCACGCCCTCCTTTCGCGGCCACGAGCCTCAACTCCGGACTCGAACTGCCAGCCCGGGCAAGTGACATAATGTCGGCTACCCCATTCCCGCATTCTAACTGGTAAGAACTCTGATGCCCAACCCTTCCTGCCATCCATCGCTGCTTCTGATCACCGCTTCCTCCCCGGAGATGCAGCGCGCTCGGCGCAATCGCGTCCTGAACTTTCAGCAGATCACCATGCCGTACCTGGCGGCATTTGTGCCTGCGCATTGGACGGTGCGCCACATCGACGAAGTCGTGGAACCGGTCAACCTCAACGCCACGGCAGACCTGGTTGCGATCACTTTCCACACTCCCAGCGCGCCGCACGCTTACGAGATGGCGTCCCGCTTTCGGCAGCGCGGAATCACGGTGGCGCTGGGCGGACCGCACGTCACCCTGATGCCCGATGAAGCGCAGTCGCAGGCAGACGTGATCTTTGTGGGAGAAGCCGAGCGGGCATGGCCGCAATTCCTGTCGGAGTTCGAATCCGGGCGGCACGGCGCACGCTACTGCTGCCTCGAACCCCCTGCCCTCGATCAAGCTCCCATGTCGCGGCACGACCTGTTTCAACGTCGCGACCATGCGGCCGGCGTACTGTTCGCGACGCGCGGCTGCGCGCATCAATGCGATTTCTGCACGCTGGCGGTGATGTACCAGCGCAAGGTCCGCCACCGTCCTGTCGAAGCTGTGGCGCGCGAGTACGCTTCCTTTCGCGGCAAGGTCATCATCCTGTGGGACGACAATATAGCCGGCGACATGCAGTACGCCAAGGACCTCTTCCGCGCTCTGGCGCCTTACGGGAAATGGTGGAGCAGCCAGGCGAGCATTTATGCGGCGAAAGACGACGAGTTCCTCGAGCTCGCCGCGCGCAGTGGCTGCAAACAACTGTTCATCGGGTTTGAATCCGTTTCGCAGGCAAGCCTCAACGAGGTTTCGAAACCGTTCAACCGCGTTGACGAGTACGCGCGCGTCATCGAGCGGATTCACGCGCACGGCTTGTCGGTGCAGGTAGGAATCGTCTTTGGCTTCGATCATGATACTGAGGAGGTTTTTAAGGAGACGGGGGACTTCCTCGAATCGGCAGGCGTCGAGAACGCCACGTTCAACATCCTGACGCCATTTCCCGGGACCCCGCTGCATCAACGCCTCGACGCCGAGGGCAGAATCCTCACGCGTGATTGGAGCAAGTACAACGGCCGAACTCACGTTGTGTTCAAACCCCGGCTCATGAGTCCGGAAACGCTGCTCGCCGGCTACCGATCTGCCAACGCACGATTCTACTCGTTGGGGAGCATCGCCAAGCGCTTGTCAAAATCCCCGGCGCAATTGTTTTGGACGTTGCCGTTAAACCTCGCGTATGCCTTCGCCCTTCGCTACAATTATGTGCCACTTCAAGATAGAGGAAAAAATGCTCTACCGAAAGATGCCGAAAACCGCCGACGAACTCTCGATCCTGGGATTCGGGTGCATGCGTCTGCCGGAGAAGGACGGCCGGATTGACGAAGCGCGCGCCGCAAACCAGATTCGCTACGCCATCGATCACGGCCTGAACTCTGCTGGAACAAGTTGTGAGCCAGTTCGAAGGCGAAGGGTTGAAAGAGCGTGAGGCAATGGCCCGCAGCTTGTTCGAAGCTTGAGACCTGCCTGCCACCCTCAGGAGAACGGCTCAATCATAACCTCGTCCACGTAGCACCATCCCCAGTTCTCGCCTCTTTCGTTGGAGCGCATAATGGGGTGCCGGGTTTTGCGGAAATGCTTCGTCGCGTGTTTGTTCTTGGACGAATCACAACACCCCACGTGACCGCACTCCACGCAAAGGCGCAGATGGACCCACGTGTCGCCGGTTTTTATGCAGTCTTCACACACGTGCTTGTCGGTGGTCGTGATTTTGATCTGATCGAGATGCGTGCATTCCGCTGCCATGAAGGCCTCCTGGGTTAAGAGTTGAGTGTCAAAAGTCGAGAGTCAAAAGTCGAAAGGCCTGGCATTCTGAGCGAAGCGAAGAATCTCGTCCTGATCTTTGGTCGTCCCTTCGCTGGAAGCAGAGCGAGATTCTTCGCTTCGCTCAGAATGACAACTGACTTCTCTCCACTTTCGACTCTCGGCTCTTCACTATCGACTGCCCTTCACGCCTCCGCCAGGGCGCGGTGAACCAGATGTACGGCGATCGCGCCCTCGCCCACGGCCGAGGCCACGCGTTTTACACTTCCCGAGCGCACATCGCCAACCGCAAATACTCTTGGCAGGCTGGTTTCCAGCATCAGCGGGGCGCGGGCGAGAGGCCAAGGAAGGGGCGGAGCGATTTCACCCGGCAATTCCAGGTCGCGGCCTGTGAGGATGAAGCCCTTGCTGTCCATGGCCAGGCAACCCTTCAGCCACTCGGTTCGAGGCGAAGCCCCGGTCATGACAAAAACGTGCCGGATGTCGTGCGTCGAGCTTTCACCTGTTGCCTTGTCGGTCCATGCTACGCGCTCGAGCTGGTGGTTGCCCTCCATGCCGGCGATTTCTGTATTGTAGTGGAGGTCGATGCCCGGGTTTTCGGTAATGCGCTGAATCAAGTAACGGGACATCGACTCTGCCAGTCCCCTGGAGCGGACTAGCATATGAACTTTGCGAGCGGTTTGTGAGAGGAAGACGGCCGCTTGCCCCGCGGAGTTCCCTCCCCCGACCACGACCACATCTTCGTTATCGCAGAGTTGCGCCTCAATATGGGTTGCGCCGTAGTAGACGCCCTGACCCTCAAATTGCGACAAACTGGAAATGGCCGGCTTGTTGTACTGGGCCCCGGTGGAGATGACAACAGCCCGCGCGCGCAACACGCTCCCATCATCGAGGCCGATCTCGTACAGCGGCTTCTTGCAGTCCAGGCGAACCACGCTGCGCGCCACCAGCATCCGAGCGCCGAACTTCTGGGCTTGAGTAATAGCTCGCGCGGCCAACTCCATCCCTGACACTCCGGTGGGGAAGCCCAGATAATTCTCGATCTTTGAGCTGGCGCCAGCCTGACCTCCGGGAGATTCGGTCTCGATGACCAGAACGTCCAGGCCCTCCGAGGCAGCGTAAACAGCCGCTGCCAGGCCGGCAGGCCCCCCACCCACAATGGCCAGGTCCAGCACTCGCAGGTCGTCGATGTTTGCGTTGAATCCCAGGCACTCGGCAAGTTTCTGAGTGCTCGGATTGCGCAGGGCCGTGCGATCGCCGCAAATCAGGACTGGAATCTCCTCCAACTTAACATCGAATCGGTCCAGCAATTGTTGCGAGGCGCTGTCTGTGTCGAGATCGACGTAGGTGTAGGGGTATCCGTTCCGGCTCAGGAACTCGCGCAGGCGGAGCGTGCCCGCAGAATGGCGTGATCCCATCAGAATCACGTTGCCGTAGCCCCGAGAGATGAGAGCGAGGCGGCGCAAGATGAACGCCCGCATCAGCACTTCGCTCAACTCGGCATCTTTGGCGATCAGCGCCCGCAGGCCTTCGGAACTTAGCTCGAGAAACTCACCGGGCGCGGTTACTCGGCCACGCACCAGGCATCGCTGTCCCGAAATCATGGTCATCTCACCGGTAAACTCTCCCGGACCGTGTTTGACGATCTCTCGCTCGCCGGAGAAACTCGGCTGCACAATCTCCATGCTGCCCGAGAGCAACACAAAGAAGGGCACCTGAGTGTCTCCAGGCTCGAACAGGATCTCGCCCGGCTCGACTTTGCGCGGCTTGCCGTGGGGACGGATGCGGCTGATCTGAGCCGCGGTCAACACTGGGAATGCCTGAGTACGCGCATCCAGTGCGCTGGGTATAAGCGCTGAAGACATCCTCTCCTCCTTCGCATGCCCTGAATCGTGGCTCGTGGAGCCACTGTTTTATGAGATGTGCCAGCCCCTTGGTTCGTTGCGCCCCTCTCGCACCTGGTAACCCTTGAAGTGGTTGGAGGGCCTGTGCTAGGCTTGCTGAAAGGTTCTCAATACAACAAGGGGATCTAACATGGACAGCAAAGCCGCAGCCCGTGAGCGTTTCGAGTCCGTCCAAGATCGCTTGACTGAGCTCAGCCACCGCATTCATTCCCACCCGGAATTAGGCTTTGAGGAGGAACGAGCCTCGTCCTGGCTTTGTGAGTCGCTGGCCGATGCCGGGTTCTCAGTTCGGAAAGGGATCTGCGATCTGCCCACGGCTTTTCTCGCTCGTGCCGGCTCCGGGCCTCTGCACGTCGCCATATGCGCGGAATACGATTGCCTTCCAGGGATTGGCCATGCTTGCGGCCACAACATTATCGCCGCTTCCGCCGTGGGCGCGGCGCTGGCTGCGGCCAAGGTGGCGGACGAGGTGGGCCTCACCGTTAGTGTCATCGGGACGCCGGCGGAAGAAGTGGGCAATGCCGGCGGCAAGATCCTGCTGCTCGAGCGTGGCGCCTTTGACGGCATTCATGCAGCCATGATGGTGCATCCGGCGCCGTTTGACATGCTCCGCGCGAAGATCATTGCCGCTTCCATGTTTGAGGTTCATTACACCGGGAAGGAATCCCATGCCTCAGCGTTTCCGGAACTGGGAGTGAACGCGGCGGATGCCCTCACCGTGGCGCAAACGGCACTGGGCCTGCTGCGCCAGCACATCCGCTCCACGGACCGAATCCACGGGATCGTCACCAACGGTGGCACCGCTCCGAATGTCGTGCCCGCCCACACCTCCGCCCGGTACATCGTTCGCCCCGAAACGCTCGATCAACTCGCCGGCTTGCGGCCCAGAGTTTACCGCTGCTTCGAAGCCGGAGCCCTCGCCAGCGGGGCGAAGATGGAGATTACCGGCGGCGATAAGCCTTACGCTGAAATGCGCCACGACGAAGCAATGGCGGCTCTCTACCGCCGAAACTCAGAATCCCTGGGGCGAACGTTCCCCAATCTCGGCGAGTGGGAAACACGGCCCACAGGCTCCACGGACATGGGCAATGTCTCGTTGGCCATGCCCTCGATCCATCCCATGATCGGCATCCATTCCCTGCCCGCCGTTAACCACCAGCCGGAATTTACTGCCCACTGCATCACCGCCGACGCCGACAAGGCCCTCGCCGACGGCGCGCTGGCAATGGCCTGGACCTGCATCGACATGGCAACGGACCAGACTGTGCGCGACCGCTTGATGGCTCGCCGGTGAGCGGCCGATTGGGGGAAGGCCCCAGAGTCTGCGCAAATAGACCTGGCGGAACACTTATGATCGCGAATCTGGTAAGATTACAGCATTTAATTCCCTGCCCGGGAATAGAGCGGAGGAAGTCGTGACCATTGGCCGGAGGGTTGTTCGTGCATGCCTTCTCGTTTTGATCTGCGCTTGGACGGTCGGCGCGCAGGCTCAGACGTTCGAGGTCAAAACCCACACCTTGAACAACGGGATGAAGATCCTGGTGCAGGAGGACCACGCGATTCCGAATGTGGCTCTCTACGTTTTCTACCGCATCGGCTCGCGCAACGAGAGGCCGGGCACTACAGGCCTTTCGCATTTCTTCGAGCACATGATGTTCAACGGCGCGAAGAAATACGGGCCGGGCCAGTTCGACCACGTGATGGAGGTGGCGGGCGGAGAGAACAACGCTTACACTACCCAAAACGTGACCGTATATCAGGACTGGTTCCCGCGCAGCGCGCTGACAACGATCTTTGACCTCGAGAGCGACCGCATTCGCGACCTCAGCTTCGACCCCAAGACGATCACCTCGGAGCGCGGCGTCGTGGCTTCGGAACGCCGCACCAGCGTGGATAACAACAACTTCGGTATCCTCTACGAGCAGCTCTGGGCCGCCGCGTTCCTCGCCCATCCTTACCACTGGCCCGTCATCGGCTGGATGGTGGATATCGAGAACTGGAAAATGGAGGACCTCAAACGCCATTTCCAGAAGGGCTATTCGCCCAGCAACTCCACCATGGTGGTGGTCGGGGATGTGTCGGGGCAGGAGATTTTCGACCTAGGGGAGAAATACATCGAGTCCATTCCCTCCCACGACCCGCCGCCCAAGGTCACTACGCAAGAGCCGGAACAACTGGGTGAGCACCGGGTGGTGGTGAAGAAGTTCGCCCAACTTCCCATCGTGATGATGGGATACCACATTCCTCAGTGCACCAGTCCCGATTTCTACCCGCTCAACCTGCTGCAAGCCCTGCTGGTGACCGGCGAAAGCTCCCGGCTCTACCAGCGCTTGGTGGATAAAGATCAGTTGGCGATTTCAGTGGACGGCGGATTCGACCTATCGTTTGATCCCACGCTATTCGTTTATACCGTGCAGCCGAAGGAGGGGGTCGATCCCCAAGCCGCGGAAAAAGCCGTTTACGATGAATTGGACAAACTGAAAACCACGCCCGTGAGTGATGAAGAGCTGCAGAAGGCCAAGAACATTGTTCTGGCGGACTTTTACCGGCAGATGGAGAGCATCAACGGCCGCGCCAACACTCTTGGGTCCTACGAGGTTTTCCTGGGGGACTATCACAAGCTCTTCACCGCTGCCGCCCAGTACGACAAAGTCACCAAGCAGGATATACAGCGCGTGGTGAAGGCTTACTTTGGGGAGAACAACCGCACGGTGGCCACGCTGGTGCCCGAGAAGAATCAGCCCGCAGAGACTGAGCCGGCGAAACCCTAGGCGAGCACCTCACAAGTGATCCCCGCCTTAACAAGGAGCGAGGTCTCGAGCGTGTTACACAAGAATTGGAGAACGACCATGAAGCGATTGCTGCTGATTGCCGTGGTGGTGGTGGCCGCCGCAACCGCCACGATGGAGCTCAAGGCACAAGCCGGCGGCTTGAAGCTGCCTCCCCACGAGCGTCGCAAGCTCCCCAACGAAATGACGCTGCTGCTCATGGAGCGGCACGAGTTGCCGCTGGTGAGCTTCCGGGTCATCGTCAGCGCCGGACCGGTTGCCGATCCGGCCGGACAAGAAGGGCTTGCCTCATTGACCGCGGCGCTCTTGCGCAAAGGCACGTCAACACGCAGCGCCGACCAGTTTTCCAAGCAACTGGATTTTGTGGGCGGGCAATTCAGTACCGACGTAGCCTCTGATTATGCCTCCGTTTCGGTGCAGGTCATGAAGAAAGACACGGCCACGGGCATGGACCTGCTGTCTGATGCCCTGCTGAATGCCACATTCCCTCAGGAGGAAGTGGCGAAGCTCGTCCAGCAGCGGGTGGATGCTATCAAATCCGACAAGGATCAAGCCCTTGCCGTCCTCCCGCTGTACTTCAACGCCTTCCTTTATGGCACGCACCTTTACGCGCGACCTCGGGACGGCGACGAGAAATCGCTGCCCACCATCACCCGCGATGCCGTCGTCAAGTTCTACCGTGCTGATTACACGCCGGCAAATACCATCCTGGCCGTGGTGGGCGATTTCGATCGCGCGGAAATGGAAAGGGCTCTTTCCGAGAGATTCGGCTCCTGGACGGGCCGGCAGGCGGCGGCCGTTGACCTTCCCGATCAGGCGGATGTGAAGGGGAAAAGACTGCTTTTGGTCGATAAGCCGGACGCCACGCAGACCTATTACAGTATTGGAAACGTCGGGGTCACGCGAACCAATCCTGA
Organism: uncultured Acidobacteriota bacterium; assembly: GCA_963722675.1. GTDB lineage: Bacteria > Acidobacteriota > Terriglobia > UBA7540 > UBA7540 > CAVROP01. The sequence continues at coordinate 74,686 of CAVROP010000064.1, read as the reverse complement.
CCGCGTTTCCATTCGTGTGGTCAATACGGTCTTTGGCGGGCGCTTCGCTTCCATGCTCAACACCGAACTCCGCATCAAAAGCGGCCTCACCTATGGTGCTCGCTCGTACTTCGACCAACGCAAGGCGCGCGGACCGTTTGTGATCTCCTCTTACACACGTACCGAAACCACCGAGAAAGCCATGGACTTGACGCTCGAGGTAGTCAAGCGTTTGCACGAAAAGGGATTTTCCCAGGACGAATTGGAGCTAGCGAAAAGCTACATCAAAGGCCAATTCCCGCCCACCGTCGAGACTTCCGAGCAGCTCGCTTCGCAATTGGCGCAACTCGAGTATTACGGGCTCGACGAGCGCGAGATCGACGACTTCTACTCAAAGATCGATGCCATGACCCTCGAGGACGCGCAGCGCGTGATTCGCCAATACTTCCCTCTCGACAACCTGGTCTTCGTCGTCATCGGCAAGGCGGCAGAGATTGGCCCCGTAGTCCGCAAGTACGCGCCGCAAATGAAGACCGTCTCGATTAGTGAGGCCGGGTTCGGAAGTTCAAGATTCTGAGCTTTGAGATTTTGGCTTTTAACGGCCGTAGACCAAAACATGAAACGTGCCCGGAACAGCGGCACGGCGAGGACCGCGCTGGCCCGACCCGGAGGAAGAAGGCTGACGGAAATCCGCCGTGTCCAGAAAGACGTTGTGCGTTTTGGTGTCGAGCCCCATGGTCTTGGCGCCGTACTCTGTCTTGACCGTCTCGACCTCACTGAACGCGTCAGGCGAATCCTCGTGGAAGACATGGAGCATGCCCTTCGCGGTTGAGGCAAAGATCAGGCCGGTTTCAGGGTCATAAGCAGCGGCATCCACACCTCCCGAAATCGGAAACGACTTCAGGACCTTTCCGCTGTCGGCATCCATTACGACAAGCATCTGGGGTTCGCGCCCGGCACTGAACAGCCGCCGGTGCTCCTTGTCCATGGCGAGGGCCGTGGGGCCTCCGGCTGGTGCAACCGGCCAGCGAGACTTGATGGTGAGCGCGTGGGAATCGAGCGCAACGAGTTCGTTCTTGCTCTCCAGATTGATGTAAACAGTCCCCCTGCCGTCAGCGACCGCGAACTCAGGAGACCCACCGAGTTGCGACGGTCCCCACCACGCTCCCGCTCATTGCATCGATCGCCGTCAGACTGTTCGGGTCGCCTTCCATCACGAAAACGCGTTTGGAGGCCGGGTCGTAAACCACGCAGTCAGCGTCGTCGGCCGCTTTGGCCTCGCCGATGACCTTGAGCGTCTTCAGGTCAAAAATGACCACTTTCCCCTGCGCACCGTCACTGATAAAACCCCGGCCGAATTCGTGGGCCACAGCTACTCCGTGGTCCTGCTTTAAGCCGGTGATATTGCCGATGAGAGTTCCGGAATCAGCGTCGATCACCTTGACTTCCGTGCCGTGCGACAAGTAAACCCGGCGCGCGGCGGAGTCCACAGTGATGTAGTCAAAATACTCCCGGGTACTTCCTTGCGCCGCCCCGAACGAGTATTTCTTGAGCAAGTGATAACCCCCGGTTGACGCAGCCGCGACCGTTACGGCGCCGACAAAAAGAACCACCGCCACGAACCTGGGACGGGTGTAAATGAAACGTGCATTCATGGGCATCTCCCTCTTCCGACGTATGCCTTGCTTTCACTTATCAGCACATCCTCCGCTGGGTTCTCAATTATAATCTTAATCGGACCTCCAAGGTCTACTGCCGCACGGCGGCACCCGGAATTGTTAGGGAGCGATAGGGCATGGACGGTAAGAGGCATCTGCAAAGAGTCCGCAGAATCTGCCTGGCGCTGCCGGGCGTATCCGAGAAGCTTTCGCACGGTGAACCAACGTTCTTCGTCAAGAAACGCGTCTTCGCAATGTTCTCCAGCAATCACCACCATGACGGCCACATTGCGGTTTTGATACCCGCGCAGCCAGGTGAACAAGAGGCTCTCATTGCAAGCAGCCCGGCGATCTACTACAGACCGCCGTATGTGGGAGTTAAGGGTTGGGTGGGAATTGAACTCGCTCAAATCGGCGACGACGAACTTGGCGCGCACCTCACGGAGGCTTGGCAGCTCATCAGCAAGCCGCGGAAGTGATCGGCCGGTAACTACGTCTATTACGATTTCGTTGACCGGTCAGGCGCCCGCTGTCCGGCGCCAGGACCTTCAAGCCGCGGACGCTGCCGTCTTTTTTCGACCCGAGAGAGCCGCCGCGATCGCTCCGAAGATGCACCCCACCACTACCGTAAGACCAATCCACAGGGTCATCTGCGGAACCAATGCGGTATAGAAGAACTTGGTTGCAAACGCGTGATAAGGGAAATTGGGCGGAACGACGTCATAATGCGTTCCCCATCCTTGCCCGCCGTTGGCGCTCATGGCAATGAACATGACGATCAACACCGGGATGCGTGCCGCGAAGGCGTAGGCGAACAAAACGTTCCCTAACGCGCGCCAGCCGAGGCGAGCGATGAACCCTGCAACCAAGATCACCAGAAAGCCGACAACCGCCAAGTTACCATTCAGCTTGGTGGCGGCAATTCCCGCGATCACGGCACCCAGGACCACCACCACGAAACCGGCGAGCGCCAAGCCAATCGCCTTCCCAACTCTCGAGGGGCCTTCGCCGGATCCGGCCAACTTCACGGCAAAATACGGCCCGAAAATGATCGGCAACCAGGAGATGCCGACGATTGCGCCTCCGCCGCCCGCCGTCGCGTTAAACCACGGCTTGGGCCAGTGTTCGAGTTCGCCCACCAGGCGCAGGATGGTAATGCCCAGAGTGATCAAAGCCGGAATCGTTATCAGACCGGCGATGGACGTTGGCCTTGTCTCTTCCATGCGAGACTCCTTTCGCTCCACGATGCGGACGGACCTGTGACTCTGCGATTTCCGATCGACAGCGACAAGCTACAATTGCGGCCTGCATTTCTCGGCTGTGAATAACAACCACAACACACCGGCCTTGAAGAGCAGGTGCGCGCTGCCCCTGCTCTTAGACCGCGGCGGGAGCCGCTTGCTTTCCTCGCCGCGCGATGGCGTTGGCGATGGTCCCCACGATAGCGCCCGCCACGACCGTCCAGGCTATCCAGAATCCAAGCTGGGGGAAGACCGCGGTGTGGAGGAATCTTGCGCCAAAAGACGGAAATTGCATATTGGGAGGTGCCGCGTCGTAGTGTGTTCCCCAACCCTGGCCGCCGTTGGCGCTCATGGCGAGGTACATCACAACAAGCACAGGAATGCGCGCTGCGAGAGCATAAGCCAGCAGGCATTTCCCCAATGAACGCCAGCCGATTGCGGGAATAAACGCCGCGAGCAACAGCACGAGGTACCCGATCTCGGCCAGATTCGGATGGTTCATCTTCATGACAACTCCCATTATGACGACGCCGACGACCATCACCGCCAACCCGGCGAATGCCAGTCCGATTGATTTCCCGGCACTCGAGGGCCCGTCGCCCGCTCGAGCCAGTTTCAAGGCAAAATACGGACCAAAAATGAGTGGCAGCCAGGAGATGCCAATAATGGCTCCTCCTCCACCCGCTGAAGCGTTGAACCATGGTTTGGGCCAGTGTTGGAGTTCACCTACCAGGCGCAGGATGGTAATACCCAAAGTAATGAACGCCGGGATGGTGATCAGACTGGCGATCGACAAGGGTTTTGTCTCTTCCATTCGATCCTCCTCTGCTTATCGTTTGTGAGCTGATGTTTATATCCTAGCGTAACTAGCCGCGCTTTGCACGGGATTTCGAAATTGGGGGACGTCTTAATCTGCCTCGGAGCGCCCCAACCTATCGGGGCAACTGCCGACCCTTCGCTTCGCTCAGGGCAGGCTCTGAAGGTCGGCGTTAACGCCCAATCCGCGTAACAGGTTAATAATGTGCTAGACTTACAGCGGGGCGCCGGATCGCTAGCGACACGGGATTCCCCGCGTGCTCCAATTATCTCAGGATCTGACACGGAAACCGCCGCACGGGCACTTCAACTCGAGGAGGAACGCAAAGGGATGGCTACGTATCTGGTTACCGGAGGAGCAGGCTTCATCGGCTCGCACATGGTTGAGGAGCTCGTACGCCGCGGCGAAACCGTTCGAGTGCTGGACAACCTTGCGACCGGCAAAATGGCTAATCTGGCGCGGGTGGCCGGCCGCTTTGATTTTCAAAACGCGGACATCCGTGACTTGGGAGCTATTTCTCCGCATTTCAGGGACGCGCAGTACGTCATTCATCTCGCTGCGCTCCCCTCCGTGGCACGCTCGGTTGACGATCCGCTGACGGCCAATGAAGTCAACGTCACCGGCACGCTGAACGTCTTGCTGGCCGCGCGGGATGCGGGCGTCAAACGCCTGGTGTTCGCTGCCTCCGCCGCAGCTTACGGCGACAATCCGACGATGCCTCGCGTCGAGACTTTGACCCCTGACCCGCTCTCTCCTTATGCGCTCGCCAAGGTGGCCGGCGAATACTACTGCCGGGTGTTCACGACGATTTACGGCCTGGAAACTGTATCCCTCCGCTTCTTCAATATATTCGGCCCGCGGCAGAATCCCGACTCACCCTACACGGGCGTTCTTTCCAAGTTCGTACCTGCGTATGAACGGGGAAACACCCCGGTGATCTTCGGCGACGGCGAACAATCGCGCGATTTCACCTACGTGGATAACGTCGTTGACGCAACGCTCAGAGCTTGCACAGCTCCGGCGGCCGCCGGCAAGGTCATCAACGTCGGCGTGGGCCGCAGCTACACACTCAATCAGACGATCGCCATCCTCAATCACATCTTTGGACAGAACGTAGAACCACGCTATGGGCCCCCGCGCCCAGGCGATGCCCGCCATTCTTTGGCAGATATTTCGCTGGCCCGCCAGGTGCTCGGATACGAACCCCTGGTTAGCTTCGAGGAAGGCCTGCGGCGGACGGTCGAGTGGTTCAGGGCCGAGGGAGCGATTGGTTAATAGCAAATGATGAAGATGGAAGTTATCCGAAACGGTGTTTCAGCGAAGGATGCAAAACTCGCACTCTTCGACTTTGATGGCACGCTCTCCCTGGTTCGCGCCGGTTGGATGAATGTCATGGTCCCCATGATGGTCGAAATCCTGGCGGAACTGAAGACCGGAGAGAAGGAAGACGATTTGCGGGCGCTGGTGGATGAATCTGTGGCGCGGCTCACTGGGGAACAGACGATTTACCAGATGATCGAATTGGCTCGTCAAGTGAAAGAAAGGGGTGGCAAACCCCTGCCCCCGCTGGAATACAAGCGCCTGTATCACGACCGCTTGATGGATAAGATCGCCGGCCGGAGAGAGGCGTTGCGCCAACGTAAAGCCGCCCCGGACCAATACCTCGTTCCCGGCGCCCGTGCGGCGCTGGAGGATTTGCGCGCGCGCGGCTTGAAGCTTTATTGCGCGAGCGGGACCGACGAGTCCTACACCCTCGAGGAGGCTCGCCTGCTGGATATTGAGCGATATTTTGAAGGCCGGATCTTTGGCGCCCGCGACGACTACCAGAGTTTTTCTAAAGAGATTCTGATCCGTGAGATGCTTTCTTCGCTGGAGGGCAACGGGAAAACGCTGATTGGGTTCGGCGACGGGTACGTTGAAATCAAGAACGTCAAAGAGGTGGGCGGCGTGGCCGTCGGCGTGGCCACGGATGAGCCTGATTGCGTGCTCGTGGACCAGTGGAAGAGAGAGCGCCTGATCAAAGTGGGCGCGGACTTCGTCATTCCGAATTTCCTTTGCTGGAATGACCTTTCCCGCGCTCTATTTCCAGAGCATTAGCCGCTGCTCCAGACGACGTTCCCAGGTCATAGCATTCCATGAACTCAAAATACAAAACTTTCGACCGTTCACGACTTTTGATCAGGCCTTTGGGCGAGCGCGTCCATGACATGAACCTTGATTATCTTCTGCCGCTGGAGGGCCCGGCTCCACAATTCTCGCACCCCCAGCTCATCGAGGTGGCGAGAAGAATCGCCGCGGCAAAGAGAAAGGGCGCCGCGCGCATCCTCATGATGGGCGCGCATGTCATCAAATCCGGCGCAAGCCGTCACATCATCGACCTGTTGGATCGAGGCTATTTAACCCACATCGCCATGAATGGCGCAGGCGCGATTCACGATTATGAGTTGGCCCGAGCCGGCGCTACCACCGAGAGCGTGGCGCGCTATATTCGCAGCGGCGAGTTCGGGTTGTGGCGCGAAACGGGAGAACTCAATGAAGTAATTCGCGAAGCCGCGGCACTCTCGCTGGGCCTGGGCGAAAATGTTGGAAGGCGGATTGAATGCAGCAATTTTCCCCACAAAGACATAAGCATCTTCGCCGCCGCTTACCGGCTTTCGATTCCGGCCACCGTACACGTGGGCGTCGGATATGACATCATCCATGAGCATCCCAACTGCGATGGCGGCGCTCTGGGTTCGGCCAGCTACCGTGACTTCCTGATTTTCACAAATTCTGTCGAAAGCCTGGAAAACGGGTTCATGCTTGATTTCGGCTCCGCGATCATGGCGCCCGAGGTCTATTTGAAAGCTCTTGCCATGGCTCGCAACGTGGCTCATCAGCAAGGACAGACGATCAGGAATTTCACCACGGCAGTTTTTGATTTGGTCCCCGTTCAGGGCGACATCCACCACGAACTCCCGAAAACCGACCCGGGATACTATTTCCGGCCCCACAAGACAATCCTGGTTCGGACAGTGGCCGATGGGGGCGAGAGCTTTTACCTTTGTGGCGATCACCGCGCGACCGTTCCGGCCCTGCGGCGCGCCCTCCTGGAGCTCACATGACCATAGCGGAAACGCTGGACGCCTTCAAGAAACTCAAAGCGTTAGTAGTGGGCGACATCTGCCTTGACCGCTGGTGCACTTACGATCCCGCCACTTCGGAAGCATCGCGTGAAACAGGCATTCCCCGGCTGGGCGTCGTCTCCACCGAGGTCACTCCGGGAGGCGGCGGAACGGTGGCCAACAATCTGGCGGCCCTGGGCGCCGGAGCAGTGGCCGTTCTGGGAATACGCGGCGACGATGGCTTTGGATTCGAGTTGGTCCGCGCTTTGAACCAGCGGGGAATCACCGCGAATCTGATGGTAGAACTGCCTGGCTGGCAGACGTTCACCTACACCAAGCTGATCAACGGCCAGACCGGCATTGAAGACCAGCCTCGAGTGGATTTCATCTCCACCAAGCCGCTTCCTCCCGAGGCGGAGACGCGGGTCATCGGGAACCTCATCCCGGTGGTTGAGGCCTTCGATGTAATCCTGGTGGCCGATCAGGCCGAAACCGCTGCCGGCGGCGTCGTGACGCCCCTGGTGCGTCGGGCAATCAGCGAGCTCGCGGCTAAGTACCCGAGCAAGGTGTTTCTGGTGGATTCCCGCAAACGCGTGCATCTCTTCCGGGAAGTTATGGTCAAGCCGAATCGCATGGAAGCGGAAGTAGCCTGCCAGCAACTCTTCGGGCATGTCGATTTCAGGCGGCTGCGCGAACAGCTTCGAGCCCGCGCGGTGATGGTGACGCAAGGGCCACAGGGCGCCCTGGTGGTCGAAGAAGCGAAGGAAACTTGGGCCAAAGCACGGCCCGTGGAGAAACCGGTGGACATTTGCGGTGCCGGCGACGGCTTTGCTGCCGGCGCGGCGCTCACCATGGCGGTGACCGGCGACCCCGTCGCCGCAGCCTCGTTCGGCAATCTGGTCGCCTCCATCACCGTTATGAAGAAGGGTACGGGCACCGCTTCGCCCGCAGAGGTCATGGAGGCCGTGGCGCGGGGCCTGTGACCGCGAAACGCCTTGCGCTTGACACTACACCCCATCCTGTTAGTCTTTTAGGATGAAGAGTACAAACGCCATGAAGACATACACCTTCAAAGTCGTGGTGGAACCGGACGAGGATCGCTGGCACGCCTACTGCCCGGCCTTGGAACAATATGGTGCCACAACGTGGGGCAATACCCATGAGGAGGCACTGAAGCATATCCAAGAGGTAGTCCAAATGGTCATCGAGGAACTGGCTGAGGATGGCATTCCGATTCCCGAGGGGCCCAGGAGCGACGTCCAGGTGTTTCAAGACACCAGAGTTGCCGTGACCGTCTAAAGAAGATGTCCATTGAGTATCGCCTCCTCCGGTCGGTGACAACCCGTCAGATGATCGCCGCGCTCATACACGATGGCTTTTTCCTGCGCCGCCAAGCGGGCAGCCATCAGCGCTACCAACATCCCGACGGACGTAGGGTCACGGTCTCATTTCATAAATCTTCAGATACCTTCCCATTGAAAACTCTCAAGGCAATGATCGAAATGCAGGCGCGATGGACGGAAGACGATCTCGAGCGGCTAAAACTCCTCGCTTGAGCGGGATGACCACGGGGGTTGCGCCGATCCAGCGCGGCGGACCCTTCGTGCCGGCGACCCCTGGCCCGCCCCAAAAGCCTCCCCTGTATCCAGGGCAGCATCTTCAATCGGCGCATACGTACAAACCAATGTATGCGCCAGCCTCGCGACTAGGCTGCGGACACGCCACACCTTGCACCTGATACCTGTTCCTCACACCGCGCGCAACTCGTCCTCACTGAGTCCGAAATAGTGTCCCACCTCATGCAGCAGCGTGGCGCGAATCTGGCGACGCACCTCGGCCTCGTTGCGACATACCGCCTCGATGTTGCGCTGGTATAGAAAAATCCTATCTGGCGGACTGGACCAAAATACGCTCTTCTCCGTGCGCGGGATGCCATGAAACAGCCCCAGCAGCAGCCCTCCGCGCTTCGGTTCCTCCGGAGGAAAGTCTTCCACTATGATCGCCACGTTCTCCAGTTTTTCACGGAACGTTTCCGGCAGGTCGTCGACGGCTTGCACAACCAGTTCTTCGAATCTCGTTTGCTCCATCCTGTCCCACCTGCACCTTGATTTCGTGGGCGCAAAGGTCTAGTAGCAGCGGCCCTCGCGGCCATGCTGAAGTAACGACCCGGGCACTTATTCACCGAGGTTAAGCTCGAGCAGTGTCACGGTGAAGGGCTCGAAGGCGTAGTCAAAATCCCTTCCGCCAACCGCCACGGGGCTGGTAACGGGTGCGATCCTTTGAGGGTCGTCGCGGCTATTCATGACTTCAGGAGTGCCCGCCGCATCTCGGTCTTTTACGACGTAAGCGGAGCCTCCTCGAAGGAACCCAGGAAAATCCACGAGGTGAAACTTCAATTGCCTGGTCTCGCCAGTCGAGTTGACAGTGTAAATTCGCAGTGACTTACCATCCTCACTGAGCGTGGCGCTCAGATCGGGCTCCTCGAGATACCACGGCAGCGAAGTTGTCCGCTCGATTCGCAGCGGGTAGGAACCTGCCGCGCGCGTGTACAGCTTCTGCGAATAATACGTGGGGGCAAGATAGAGCCAGCCCGGCCCCGGCAGTAGAACCCCGGAGCCAAAGCTGTCCACCAAGTTCGATCGGATTGCTATTTCGTCCAGATCCGCGTAGCGCTGCAACAGGTTCTGATACCGCGAGCAGCTCAGGGCGTTCCCCAAGGTCTGAAGCATGCCCCGCGTCAGCCCCATCTCTCCCGCCGTTGTATTCCATTCCGTAACGGCCACCCGCACGTTCCTTCCCGCTCCGTAGCGCGCAATCTGGTCCTGAAGGAACTTCAGTTCCGCCTCCTTACCCCACAAATCCCCGCAATCGTACTGATGTGGGCACAGGTAATCGAGGTAACCGCCGCCTTCGCGCAGCGTGTCGGCAGAAGGAAAAGATGAAAGCACTTTGGCCATGGGATCAACTCTGCGAATCGCTTCCGCGAAGGCGCGCACGGAGGCGTCGTACTTGGGGCCACCGATTTCATTTCCGATCTGCCAATACTTCACTCCGTACGGAGCAGTGTGTCCGTTCTGCGCACGCACTTTCCCCCAGCGAGTTTGCGGACCGCCATTGAAGTATTCGACCTCGGCGGCGGCATCCGCCGGGGTCTTGCCCGTCCAACGCACGCAAACCAGAGGCTCGGCGCCAACATACTGGCACAACTGAACAAATTCCTCGACGCCAACGAAATTCGGCTCGAGGCCGCGCCACGGCATGGTCGTGTACGGCACCCGCGTGTCCCACGAACCGATGCACTGATCCCACTCGAAGACCTCCAGCGAGCTCCCGCCAAACCTGATGACTCCGGGCGTCAGCTCTTTCAACGCAGCAACGACATCCCGCCGCCAGAGTCCGAGTACGGCGTCCTCATCAATCATGTAGATCCGGTCGAGCCACAAGCTTCCCGGGCCTTCAAACTCAATGTTCAAGGTGGCGTTCTGGACGTCACGCGTTGAACGCAGCACAGTTTCCGCGCCCTGCCAATTCTCCCCGGCGCGGCCGAGCAGCACAGGGCCGGCGACACGCGCGCCGTCGCCGGAGAGCGATGCCCACACGGGAACATTCCCTTGACCTCTCATGTGCAGCCGAAGCCGGTAGCCCATGCCTTTTCGAAGATAGAAGCCGTCTTGCGCAATCCCGGCTCGAGCCCGCGGAACGGGAAGCTCGATCTTCTGCGAGCGCTTGCCGTTGTATGCGTTCTCGGTGTCGAGCGAATACTTTGCGACGTGCACGGCGCCTTCGGGATACCACGGCCGGTAGGGTTTGTCGATTTCCCTCTTATAACTCGGCCACCACTCCGCTTCCTCTTCAAAGCTGGTGGATTCGACCTGCTGGGCAAGCATCGAGGGCAGAAGGCGGCACAGGGGCTCAATGAACTGCCCGCACTGCTTGAGGTCGATGGGCAGCTTGCTCAGCTTCTGGTGAAAAATCCGTACATCGTTCTCGACGGGCCGCGCCACCGGTTCCAAACGAAACCCGTCGAACCAAACTTTGCCTGAACTGTTTTCGAAGCCGACAAGGATAATCCCCACGTCCTCGGGCGTCGGGGCTTCGAAGGTCACTTTCTCTTCCTCCCAAGGCGACGTGCCGGATCTCGGGTTACTTCTGCCCAATAGGCCTTCGCGTGAGTCAATTAAAATCCGCCCGCCTGCCTCGCCGCTTCCTGTCGCGGACAGTCCTTCAGTCCTGATCCAGACTCGCGCCCGCCACAGCGTTCCCACCGGAAGCACAACCCACTGAGTCAGCGAATAGCGGGCGGGAGCGCGGGCTTCCATCACCAGCGATTGCTTTCCCTCTTTCTTCTCCGCGGAGTCTGCGCGCACCTCCACGCTCTTCCTGTCCTGTGCGGGTGAATCTATTGCCCAACCTCTCACCGGTTCGGCAGCTTCAAAGCCCGGATTCTGAAGCTGCGGCGGCGCGCTCAGCGCCATTAGTAAGAAAACACCTGGCAGCATGATATTCATACTCCTTGCGGCGCACACTGTCTCAAAGGACTCACCACAGAGATCACAGAGCGGCAAAGCCGCAACCAAATGCAGATTCTTCGCGCGCCGCGAAGAAACTAACCCTTAGTAGTTCAGAGTCCGAAGAGAAAGAATCTGGGACTTTCCGTGAACTCTGTGATCTCCGTGGTGAGTCTTTATGGCTTGCGAGCCGAAGCATCTTGCTACCCGCCCAGCAGGCCTTGATCGACCATGTGCTGCCGCACCTTGGCGCGTTCCGGACTGTCAAAAGCGCGGAACGGCTCAGCCATGAAATCATCCGAAATACCCAACAGCGAAACCGCGCACTTCAGCCCTTTCAGATAACTTGACTTGTAGCGCCCCACTCGGTAGATCGTGGTGGAAATACGCATGACTCTGCCGTGCAAGCCGCGAACCTGCTCGAAGTCCCTCGACGCCGCCGCCTCGTACAGGCGCACATACAATTGCGGGCAGAAATTGGACCCGCCGCACATCCCACCGTGTGCGCCCAGCAGGACCGCCTCCGCCAGCAGTTCTTCGGGCCCTACCAGAAGCGTAAAGTCCGGCCGCGCCTTCATGAGCTCGACCACGGAATGAAAGTAGGTCATGTCGCCCCCGCTGTCCTTAAGCCCTATCACGTTGGGAATCGCCGCGGCTCGAAGCACGGTCGAAGGCTCAAAAGTGTGACCGGTATTTGCGGGGGCGTTATACAAGAGCAGGGGCAGAGGTACTTCCGCGGCAAGGTGCTCGACAAAATCCAGCAATTCCACCTGGCTGGCAGAAAAGTAATAGGGCGCCGACGCCACCACCGCCTGCGCGCCGAATTTCCGTGCTGCGGTGGCCAGGCTCACCGCTTCCTCAAAGGCAGTGTCCGTGATACCCACAATCACCGGTACTCGCGCGGCCACTTGCTTGCATGTGCGCTCGATGAGCTCGGCGCGCAGCCGGTAACTCAGCCCCGGAGCTTCCCCGGTGGTTCCCAGGATAAACAGGCCATGAACGCCGCCCGCGATCAGGTGTTCGATCAAGCGCTCGAGGCCGGCGTGGTCAAGCTCATCGCGGCCTCTGAGCGGCGTGATCATAGCCGTGATCACTCCACGCAGAGGCTTGTGAAGTTCCATCGAGTCTGTCCTCTTATGCATGAAATTGGCTACACGGAACCCTGATGTGGCGCGGGCGTCTCGCCCGCTGTCGTGCGGGCATTCCTTCGCTCCGCTCAGGACAGGCTCTGCCCGCAAGCCGTTACGGGGGGGAGACGCCCCCCCGACAGCGGGCGAGACGCCCGCACCACATTCATCTAACCGGACTCAGTTGTAATCGCGAACACCGCGAGCGCAGGCTGCCCAGTCTCCAGTCTACATTGCAGGCTCTCCACTTTCCCCTGCTCCACAGGCAAACTCCAGAGCAGTACCTGATACTGCTCGCGCACCACGTCTTTCACGTACTCGAGCGCCCGCTGTGCCGCGGTCGCCACAGGGTCGATGCGCGTCGCGGCATGAATCCGATTCGACTGCGCGACCTCGATCCCGTTCCGCACCGGCGTCTCCCGTTGCCCTCCGTCGCTGTGTCGCACTCGGTAGATGGCCACTCGTTCGCCGCGCTTTCCAACCACCGGATAACCGACGGGAAACGTCACCTGCCCTAGAATGTGCAGTCTCGTGCATTCGCGCTTGAGCGGGATCGTGGCCTCGGGCACATCCTGCGTCAGCACGATCGGCCGCGCAGAGCCATTGATGACCGGAAAGCGAAAAGGAATGCCACCGATTGCCAGGTCGGACTCCTGCCACAACACGAACTTCTCCCCCATTCGCTTCCACTGGTCTTCCGCCATGGGGGCTTGGCGCCAGAAGTGCGCCAAAGCGGTTTCCAAGCTGGCCCAGGCTTTCATGCCATCCGAGCTTTCGGCCAGCGCCTGAAGGTCCAGAGGTTGGAAGGAACTCTTCCGCGACCACGGCGTCCACTTGAGAGGGACAACCAAAGGCCGCGTGGCCGCGGGCTCCGCGACATGGCGGCGCTCTCCGAATAAGCGCGATAATTCAAGGTACGGAACATCGCGCGGCTCCCGGCTTTCAGTGACAATGCCCGACTCCAGGATGCCATCCCGCATCTCCCAATCGATTCGGCTATACTGCCGCAGGTCCTGCCAGCTCCAGAAAACGTGGCCGGCGAGTTGCCGCGACTCGACGAGATCAAGCAGCCGGTTGACGCTATTTTGCATAACCACCTGCGATTGACCGATCGCTTTCCCCCCCCACTCCGTAAAGGTCAACGGACGAACCGGGCCGTCGTAATCGGCTTCTCTTTTGAAGTCTTCGACGTTGTAGGTGTAAGGATGCTGATCGAAGAAGTCCATTACGGCTGCTTCGAAAATGGGCTTCGCCTTCTCCTTGGGCATGCTGTTGGCCGCAGAAACGAAGCGTCCGATGGGATCGAGCCGATTGCAGCGCGCTTTGCCCTCCCGCAGGTATTCCACGGTGTATTCGCATTCATTGGCGAGCAGCCAGGCAAATACCGATGGCGAGTTCCAATCGCGCTGCACTACTCTTGCCATAGTCCGGTAGCCCAATTCGATCATCGAGCGCGGCATCTTCGAAAAATTCATTCCCCAGTAGCCTGGCTCCTCGCTCACCAGCAAGCCCAACTCATCCGCCAATTCCACCATGTGTCGGTGGTGCGGATAATGGACCTGGCGGATGAAATTCGCGCCCAGGGCCTTGATCATCCGCATGTCCTGCTCCATCTGGCGGTGCGTCAGGGTGAAACCCTGCTCTTTCCACATGTCGTGCCGGCAGACTCCCTTGAGCACCAGCCGCCGCCCGTTGAGAAGAAAATCCGGCCCGCGCGCCGCGATCTCCCGGAATCCCGTCCGGCAACTCCAGCGGTCCGTGCCATGCTCGCTTTTCAAAGTTGCACGCAGCTCGTAGAGATTCGGCTCTTCAGGCGACCACAACACCGGCGCTGTGATCTCAAACTCGCCTTCAACCTCGCTTGCACCGGAAGGGATCGAGACAGCTTTTTCCGCTCGCGCCACTTCCGACCCCGAGCGCAGCAGAGCCACCTCAACGCGGGCTGAGGTCTCGGTGGATGCTGACACCATCACTTGCACTTTGCAGGCCGCCTTGCCATAACCCGGCTCCAGCTTGTACCCGAAACGCACGATTGTCTACGAAAGCTGCCGGGCGCACTTCAGCGTAAACGTCCCGAATGATTCCGCCGTAAGCTTCCCAACCCGGATTCACGCCCAACGCCAGTTCGTCTTTGCCGGCGCCGCCCGGCTCCGGCGTAAGGTCAGCGATCGCCACTTCCACGATGTTGGCGCCCTTCTTGGCCTGCGGCGTGAACTCAAACTCGAAGGGTACGTAGGGCCCCATGACGCCGATTTCCGCGCCATTCACGAACGCCCGGCCGAAATAGGTGATGGCGTCGAAGTGCAGAATTGCCCGCTCGTGCGCTGGAAAGTTCCGGCAGCAGGAACCCGCGTTTCAGCCGGTAGTTCCCCGACGGGCGCAGCGAGGAGGGCACTTGCACGAGATCATACAATTCCCCGTCGATCCGGCGTTCCCATTGCCCGTTTAAGTCGACGCGGGAACGTGCTCCCGCTGAAGGCGTGTCCCCATTCGTCTCGGAGCCGTGCAGCGCCAGCGACGCGGCCGGCAAAACCACGCACCCGCCCAACGTAGCCACAAATCTCCGGCGATTCACGACATTGGTATTGGTGATTTGTGATTGATGATTGCTCCCTCCACATTTCCGTTTCGATTGTCGATTGTCGATCCTTGGTACAGTCCCAGTACTACGCACCTTCCCTTCCATACGTTCACGAGATCAATCGCAAATCACCAATCACAAATCACAAATGCTCAGAAGAATTTGATTTGAGTGCAACGAACACCGCCAGTACCCCCACCGCATAAAACACAGGCCTGCGAAACCAGGGCGCCGGTCCTTCTGCTGCGCTGCTCGCGAATAACCAGACCTTTGAGTTTGATTTCCACTTCACCGCCACGTCACGCTCTGGGCCATGTCCATCACAAATCGCAAATCACAAATCTCAGAAGAACTTGATATTGAGCGCAATGAACACCGCCAATACAACCACCGCATAAAACACCGGCCTACGAAACCAGGGCACTGGCTCCTTCTCCTTCGTCGCTCGCGAATAAACCAGGCCTTTGAGTTTTTCCGCTTGCGGCGCCTCGGTCACAAAGCTAAGAACCACCGTCACCACCAAGCCTGCGGCAAGCCCCCACACCGCCGTCCAGATATTCGACGCCATCGGGGAGGCAAACCTCAGCACGCCCAGCCGGTAGAGCACATACTCCAGGGCCGCCCCGGAAAGTCCGGCAGCCATTCCGTAGAACCCTGCCGTCGCGGAGGGGCGCTTCCAGAACATGCCGAGGAAGAAGACGATGAAAAACGGCGAAATGAACAAAATCCCGATGAGTTGCATGTAGTCCATCAGGTTATTGAAATAAAGTACGATGTAC
This sequence comes from uncultured Acidobacteriota bacterium, assembly GCA_963722675.1. Taxonomy (GTDB): domain Bacteria; phylum Acidobacteriota; class Terriglobia; order UBA7540; family UBA7540; genus CAVROP01. The sequence continues at coordinate 58,892 of CAVROP010000064.1, read as the reverse complement.
GACGACGCGCAGGCAACGCAGGCGCCCACCACCGTGGCCATTTTCCCTACTCTCAGATAATGCCGGTCGGGGCGGTTCTTGACGAAGTAGGTCTGGTAAATGTCATAAGTGAAGACCGTGTTGAAGGCCGTAATGTTGCCCGCCATTCCGGACATGAAGCTGGCCAGAAGCGCCGTCAGACCCAACCCCAGCATGCCGCTGTGATAGTAGCGTCCCATGAGCGTCGGCAAAGCCAGGTTGTAATCGTGCTTGACGATCGAAGGGGCCACAGCCAGGGCAAGCATCCCCTGCACCGTAACAATGGCCGGAAACAGCATTTTCGGAACGGCTGCCACGAGTGGCGTCTTTCTCGACGACGCCAAATCCTTCGCGGCCAGGGCGCGCTGCACGAGCAGGAAGTCGGTACACCAGTATGCCGGAGCGGCGCACAGGCCCATGCCAACCACCATGACCCACCACGGCACACCCAGCGGATCGCCGGGGCTGCCCATCCCCTTCCAGGTGTGCAGATATTGCTCCGGCAACTTGGCCACCAACCCGCTCCAGCCGCCCACCTCGTGCAGCCCCAGGAAGGTTAGAGGGAGGAACCCAATGACAATCAGGAAGAACTGAAGGAACTCGTTGTAAATCGACGATGAGAGGCCGCCCCAAAAAACAAAGACCAGCACCACCCCGCTGGCCAGCAGCACGCTGGCGGTGAAGGGCCAGCCCAGCATGCTGCGAAAAACCACCGCAAAAGCGAACATATCAATTCCCGACATGAGCACGGTGACGATGGCGAAGCTGAAAGCATTGAGAATGTGGGCGCGGTGATCATAGCGCATGCGCAAATACTCAGGAACGCTGCGCAGGCCGTTCGCGTAGTAGTAGCGCACCATGAACATACCGAGAAAAACCATGGCCGGGATGGCGCCGATCCAGTACCAATTGTTGGTTCTCATGCCATACTTCGCGCCGTTGGCGGTATGGCCCATCACCTCCAGCGCGCCCAGGTTTGCCGACATAAAAGCGATGCCCGTGATCCAGTGCGAAAAGGAGCGGTTCGACAAGAGGAAATCCGACGAGGTTTTCATCTTGTCTTTGAGCCAATAGCCCACCCCGAGCACAACAGCGAAGTAAGTGATGATGATGGCGAAATCGAGCCAACCGAGTCGCATGAGCATGGGAAACCCTAAGGTCCAACGGCCGTACGGGCGGCCCTTGTGGCCGCTCTTGGGCAGGCGCCCGGCGTCCGCGGCGCTGTGGGTCAGCGCGTTATGGCGCCGACTGCTTAGCCTGCCGGAAATGCCAATCCGGCTCGAAAAGAAACATGCGTCCGGTTTCGACGTACGGGTGTTTCTTCACCTCTTCCAGGTTCAGTTCAGCGCCCAGCCCTGGAGACGTGGGAAGCTCCAGGTGACCGTCGACCAGTTTGGGCGTCCAGGTGAGCAGATCTTTCTCCCACGGCTCATTGAACTGGTCGAAGTATTCCTGCATATAGAAGTTCGGAGTACAGGCATCGATCTGGAGATTCGCCAGCGTGCAGATGGGTCCTTGCGCGCTGTGCGGGAGAATCACGCCGTAGTGCGCGTCCACCATGTCGGCAATTTTTCGTGTGGCGAGGATTCCGCCCACGTGCAGCGGTTCAACCGTAATCACGTTGATAGCGTCCTCGCGTAACAATTCCGCAAACTGCTGCTTGGAAGCGAGACTTTCCCCCGTTCCTACGGGCACATTGATGTGGCGCGCCACCTCGATGCTGGCGTGGATATTTCCGTGCGGAACCGGGTCTTCGTACCAGGCGGGGGCGGACGCCTCGAGGCGCTTGCCCACGCTGATGGCTGTTTCCACGCTGAAACGTGAGTGAGCCTCGACGGCCAAATCGACGCTCGGACCCACCGCCTCACGAACTGCCTTGACAATGTCAATCGCCAGGTCCAACTCGGACGGCTGCGGTTTCCTCCACTCCGCGCCGAAGGGATCGAACTTCATCGCCGTGTAACCTAGTTCGACCACCCGCTTGGCCGCTTTCGCGAAGTCCTCAGGCGTGCGCGGACAGCGATACCAGCCGTTGGCGTAGGCGCGAATCTTATCATGATAGCGCCCGCCCAGCAGGTTGTAGATCGGCTGGCCCAGGGTTTTCCCGATAATGTCCCAGCACGCGATCTCGATGGCCGAGGCGGCGCACATCAGAATCTGACCACCGTCGGAATAGATGTCCCGCACGAAGCGCCGCAGCAACATCTCAATCTGAAACACCTCGAGCCCCAGAATCTGCCCTTTCAGTTCGTGAATGGCTGTCTCTATCGTTCGCGACAAATGACCCAGGGTGCCTTCTCCAATCCCGTGAATCCCCTCGTCCGTCTCGACTTGCACAAACAACCAGTTCTTCCAAGGGTTGCCGACTAGGTAGGTTTTAATGTCTTTGATTTTCATGACCCTCTCCAGTTCTCGGGTTGCGCCCACAATTCGTGGAGTTTATCCTGTTTTGCAAAAAGGCGCATACACAAAAAGGGATGCGCGAAGCGCCTTGGAGTGCGGCGGCTTGACGCCGCCTTCACCGTACCAACTGAGGTTTGCCAAAAGAACAGCCCTAATCGACGAGGCTGGCCCTTTGTGCAATTCTAGCTCTGTGCGGAAATCCCAAGGCGGCGCCAAGCCGCCGCACTCCAAGGTGCCTTCGGCACACCGATTTTCAGAGCAGCGAAAAAACTCGCCTACAAAGCCCTGGGGTGGGGTACAGTGTGCAGGATGCAAACACGATAATTGCTTTTTTGCGGAGGCCGACATGAGCGAATTTGCCGGAAAAGTCATCGTGATCACCGGCGGGGGGTCCGGCATCGGATATGGCACTGCCTTACTCTTTGCGCGCGAGAAATCGCGTGTAGCCGTGCTGGATTGGAACGACTCGAACTCGCAGGAAACATCGAATCAGATTCAGGCGGCGGGAGGCGAGAGCTTATTCGTTAAAACCGACGTCAGCAAATCAGCCGAAGTCCAGCCCGCCGTCAAGTCGATTGTGGAACGCTGGGGAAGAATCGATGTCCTATTCGCCAACGCCGCCGTTCAGATTAACAAACCCCTGGCTGAAACCAGCGACTCGGACTGGGACCAGACCATCAACGTGAATCTGAAGGGCGCGTTCCTTTGCTGCAGGCATGTCATCCCCGTGATGCGTGAACAGAAGCAGGGATGCATCGTGATCTGTTCTTCAGGTCACGCTTTTCAGACTTACCCGAACTACACCGCCTACGCCGCCACCAAGGGAGGCCTGCTGGCCTTCATGCGCGCCGCCGCACTGGACTGCGCCCCTTTCGGAATCCGCGTCAATTGCATCATTCCAGGCGCCACCGATTCGCCGCTCTTGCGTTATCACCTGCGCAACTGCCCCGAGGACGAACCGCGGATTCTTGCCAGCATTCCGTTGCACCGTTTTGCCACCCCCGAGGACATTGCCAAAGGGGTCCGCTTTCTCGCGTCCAGCGATGCTTCTTACATCACTGGAACCTGGCTTGCCGTCGATGGCGGCCTGCTGGCTCAAGGTTGAACTACACGTCAATCAACCCCAAGCTGATCTGGATGGCTTGGTTGACCTTAGCCATTGTACCGGCGTCAGCCACCCCTAAACATTTGATCAGTCGTTGCCGGTCCACGGTTCGGATCTGGTCCAGGCGTATCGCGGAGCGGGCATCAAGACCGTTGGTTCGGGAAGGTTCAATCACAACTTCCACAGGAAAAGTGACAAGCGAAAGCTTGGAGGTCACGGCTGCCACAATCGTCAGAGGGCTGTAGCGGTTGCCGATGTCATTTTGGATGATTAGAGCAGGCCGGGTCTTCCGGATCTCGTGTCCCACGGTAGGGTCAAAAGAGACCAGATAGAATTCGCCGCGCTTGAGGTTAGTTATTTCTTCCCTTTGCGATGGGTGTGAGATCTTTGCCATGCCTCTTCCTCGAGGGGGAACCACTCCAGGGCAATCTTCACACTGTCCTCGGCACTGGCCTGGTAGCCCGCTTTGAGCTGTTCGCGCAGCATGTGCTTACCGCGCTCTTGCACGTAATGCAGCACTGCACGGGAGATAAGGCGGCTACGGTTGCCTCGGCTCGCGACCCGATCGAGGACGGCTAGCGTGCTTTCCGGCAACATAATGTTGATGCGTCTGTTCATAGAGTTTCCAGGTCTAAGGACCTTGCACTCTCAGGGTACACACATCTAGTGTGGATGTCAATCTGGTGTGTTGCCGCTGTGCGTCGCCCTCTGGTGTGTCTCCGTTGGACGCACTACAATAGGAGTCCGCCAACGGAGGGAGGGAACTGTGATCGAGCTCATCGGCGATCTGCGGGTTGGTCTGCGCATGTTGCGGAGAAATCCCGCCTTCACTGCTACTGCCCTGCTGACCCTGGCGCTGGGAATTGGCGCGGCCACTGCCATCTTCAACGTCGCTGATGAGGCGCTTCGGCGCCCGCTGCCTCTACCGCAGCCGCAGCGGCTTGTGGCCGTCTACAATTTCGACAAGCAGACCTCGCATTACGTTTCGAGTTCTTATCCCGACTTCGAAGATTTCAGCAAGCGCAACCGTTCCTTCCAGCATCTCTCCGCCTATGTCCGGCTTCCTTTGAACCTTTCCGTTGGGGAAGCTGCCCAACGCATTTCTGTCGAGGCGGTGAGTGCGGATTACTTCTCCATGCTCGAGCTTCCGCCGCTCGCCGGACGCGCCTTCGGCGCGGCGGAGAGTGAGTCGCCGGTAGTCATGCTGAGCGAGGAGCTTTGGCGCCAACGCTTTGGGGCAGATAAGAAACTCATTGGAAAACCGATTGCCCTGGAAGGCTTTCCCCTGACGGTAATCGGAATCGTCCCCGCACGCTACCGTGGAGTCAACTTGAACTGGGGCGATCCGCCGCAAGCCTGGATGCCGCTAGGCGCGGTGCCGCAGGTGCTGCCCAGGTTCAAGAAAACCGATTTCTTTCACCTGCGGTCGGCTCGCTGGCTCGTCATGTTCGGCCGCCTGCGGACGGGCGTAAGCGTTTCCCAAGCAGAAGCGGACCTGCGGCTGATTGCCGGCAACCTCGCCCAGACCGAACCGGCCACCAACCGCGACATCACCGTCTCGGCATTCTCAGCCTCCCGATCCAAATTCTGGCCTGCTTACCGGTCCTCAGTCACACAATTGCTCGTGATGTTCGGCGCCAGCGCGGGACTGCTGCTTTTGCTTGCCTGCGCGAACGTCTCCAATCTGCTTCTGGAGCGCGCCGTCGCTCGGCGCCGCGAAATGGCCATTCGCATCGCGCTCGGCGGCGGGCGAGGCTGGCTGATCCGCCAGTTAATGGCGGAGAACTTTTTATTGGTCATCGGCAGTTTTGCCGCAGCTCTACTGATTGCTTTCGGCCTCGACCGGGTCCTATCTCGCTTCCCCACCGCCTTTGGGATTCCGCTCGCCCTGAACCTCGCCATCGGCACGCGAGTGCTGCTCTTTGGCGCCTTGGCTTCACTGGCCACGGTCTTTCTGTTTGGCCTCGTGCCGGCGCTCCAAGCCAGCCGGCCCGATCTCGTCCCATCTTTGAAAGAGTCCTCCAGCGCGCCTTTGCAGGGCATCCGAGGTGATTGGCTGCGGCATTTTCTGGTGGTGGTTCAGGTGGCTTTTTCCATGGCCCTGCTGGTCATGGGCGGCATCTTCGCGCGAAGTGTGTGGAAGGCCTACTCGGTCGATCTGGGTTTTCGTCCCGACCGTCTGTTGCTCATGGCTTTCGATCCGCCCGCACAGCAGTACGACGCCGCGCGAAGCGAGCTTTTCGCCCAGGCTGCCCTGCGCCGAACCTCCACACTCCCCGGCGTCGAGACTGCCACCGTCGCTTGGGATGTGCCGCTTACCATGATGCAATCCACAACCCAGGTGACGGATGCTGAAAGCCCCACGCCCCAGGCGCTCCGCGCGGCCTACAACATGGTTGGCCCCGACTACTTTCACACCTTGGGCATCGCCATGCTCGCGGGGCGAGACTTCACCTGGGATGACCGGGAGAATTCTCCCAAGGCCGCGATTGTCAACCAGACTTTCGCCGAACGTTTGTGGCCTGGCTCGAGCGCGGTGGGCCGAACCTTGATGGTCGAGGACCAACCTGGCCGCCGAACCCTGGTCCAGGTGGTAGGGCTTGCCCGCGATTCCAAATACGTCTCCGTCTGGGAAAGCCCGCAGCCGTACGTCTTTTTTGCAGTTTGGCAATGGCACTACCCTGTGGGGAATCTGATCGTGCAGACGCGCGGCGAGCCGCAAGGGCTGATGCACGAGATTCAACGGAGCTGGCAAGACGCTTCTCCCGACGTGGCGCTCTCCGGCCTCCACACTGGGTCGGAACATGTGAAGGCATCGCTCGCCCCGCAACGCCTGGCTGCCGGTCTCCTGGCTTCATTTGCCATTCTGGCGGTGATCGTGGCCTCCATTGGCTTGTACGGCGTGGTCGCCTACAGCGTCGCACGGCGAAAACGCGACATCGGCATTCGCATGGCGCTGGGCGCTGGGCCGGCCAGGGTTGTCGGCCCCATTGTGGGCCAGGCGCTTTCCCTCACCGCTTTCGGGCTGATTCTTGGCGCCGGCGCATCTTACGCACTGATGCGGCTTATTGCTTCCCAGGTGAAGGGCATCTCTCCGTACGACGCCGTCACCTTCGCCGCCGTCCCTGTGCTGCTCTGTGCCATCGCGGCTGGCGCGGCGCTTGTCCCGGCCATTCGCGCCGCACACGCCGATCCGCTCGAGGCGCTTCAGTCAGAGTAACCACCGGCACGCCCTGGCGCCTTGCAATCTAGGGACGGCCCTCGCGTCTGCCCTGGCGAATCCTGCCCTTAAGCCCGTCCTTTCCTCGCCGCTGTTTCGACCACGACTTCTTGTCCTTTTTGCATTTTCCGCTTGACAAACCCCCGGAATTGTGATAGCCTACCATAGTGGTCGTTTTTGTGGACACATTGTCGCAGGCGCGCGCCGGGGAGAGCCAAGACCCCAGGGAAAGTAGAAGGGTCCATGTTATGGTGGAATGTAGACAACTACAAAAAATGAAAAATAGTGGGAACGAAGCTAAGAAGTACCTGAAAACAAAGCACATCACTTTTTTGAATGCTGCAAATCATGCGCGTCTTGCGCACCAATTTGCACAAATTATGCACTGAAAGGAGCAATAACAGCACCATTTGCGCAAACGAAGTCAAGGCTTCCGAGCCGCAAGCCGGGGCCGGGCAACAGACAAGAAGTCGGCTACAAATGACCTCCCCCACAAGGGTTGCCCTAACCAAGCGGCGCGAGCCTGCTCGCCATCCCCTGGACCCTCTTTACACCAGGAAGGGATTGGCGGGCTGACGGCTGAAAACTGACCGCTGAAAGCTGTTTTTGAGGGAACAAAGCGAGAATGTCTATGAAAACAAAGGATTGCGTATTCGTAGGGGCGGCCCTTGTGGCCGCCCTCGGGCAAACCCAAGGGTTGCCCTACCCAGGCAGCGCGAGCGTGCTCGCCATCCCCTGGACCCGCGTTGCACTGGGAGGAGATTGGCGGGCTGACGGCTGAAAGCTGACTGCTGAAAGCCGTTTTTTGAAGGAACAAAGCGAGAATGTCTATGAAAACAAAGGCTACTGTGCGGAGAGAGACGAAGGAACGCTCGGGATCAGGAAAGTGGGGCGCTGTGCTGGAAACAGCGTTGCCCCAGGTAGCAGCTCTAACCGTTTCTTCCCCCTGTTCCCTATTCCCTGTTCCCTTTCCTGTCTCGACTCCGGTAAAATCGTGAAAGGACCGGCAAGACACGCCCCGGGGCGTGAGACGTTCGGGGACGGCAGCGTGACAAGAAGATGAAGATTGTTGTAGCGGCGGACCATGTCGGCTTTGCCTTGAAGCAGCAGGTCCTGGAATACCTGAAAAGCCAAGGCGTGGAAGTTGAAGACTGTGGTCCCTCGGACGCAGAGCCTGTCGACTATCCCGACTTTGCGGAGAAGGTTGCCGGAAAGGTGGCGGCGAAGCAGGCTGGCTGCGGCGTGCTGGTGTGCGGGACAGGCATCGGGATGATGCTGGCTGCCAACAAGGTTCCCGGCATTCGCGCCGTGGCGGCCAACGACACACTTTCGGCGCGTATGGCGCGTGAGCACAATGACGCCAACGTCCTCACGATGGGGGCGCGCATGATCGACGCCGCCACCATGCGTCAGGTCGTTGACGCCTGGCTCGCTACGCCCTTCGCGGGAGGCCGCCACCTGCGCCGCGTGCAGAAAATTCAGGCTATTGATCAACGATATCACTCGGAGAAGCAACCATGAACCAGACCCTTCCCTTGCGCCAGGTTGATCCGGAAATCGCCCAGGCCCTCGACCAGGAGGTCGACCGCCAGGCGCGGACTCTCGAACTGATTGCCTCGGAAAACTTCGTCAGTGAAGCGGTGCTCGAAGCGCTCGGCTCCGTGATGACGAACAAGTACGCCGAGGGCTTGCCGGGCCATCGCTATTACGGCGGGTGCGAGTTTGTGGACGTGGCCGAAACACTGGCCATCGAGCGCGCTAAGAAACTCTTCGGAGCGGAACACGCCAACGTGCAAGCGCACTCCGGCAGCCAGGCCAACCAGGCCGTTTATATGACCGTGCTCAAGCCCGGCGACACCTTGCTGGGCATGAGCCTCGCGCACGGCGGACACCTCACCCACGGCCACCCGCTGAATTTCTCCGGCAAGATGTACAAGATCGTTTCTTACGGCGTGCGCAAGGACACCGAGACGATTGACTATGACGAGGTCGAGCGCCTGGCGCAGGAACACAAGCCGCGGCTGATCGTGGCTGGGGCCAGCGCCTATCCCCGCGTGCTGGACTTCGCCCGATTCGGCTCCATCGCCAAACAAAGTGGCGCCTTGCTGATGGTGGATATGGCCCACATCGCCGGCCTCATCGCGGCGGGCCTCCACCCCAGTCCTTTCCCGCACGCCGACTTCGTCACCACCACGACCCACAAAACCTTGCGCGGTCCGCGCGGCGGCGCGGTCTTCTCCAAGGCCCAGCATGCCAAGGACCTGGATAAAATCGTTTTCCCGGGCATCCAGGGCGGTCCCCTGATGCACGTGATCGCCGCCAAAGCCGTCTGCTTTAAGGAAGCTCTCCAGCCGGCCTTCCGCGAGTATCAGCAGCAGATCGTGCGCAATGCACGCGCCATGGCTGAAGCGCTGGCCGCCAAAGGCTTTCGCATTGTCTCGGGCGGCACGGATACCCACTTGATGCTGGTCGATGTGTTCTCGCAAAACGTAACCGGCAAGCAGGCCGAAAAGGCTTTGGGCAACGCCGGCATCACCGTCAATAAAAACGCCATTCCCTTCGACACCAACCCGCCCGCGGTCGCCAGCGGAATCCGTATCGGAACGCCCGCGGTCACCACTCGAGGTCTAAAGGAACCGGAGATGGAGGTCATCGCGGCATGGATCTCGGAAGTGCTGCGCCACATCGACGATGAATCAGTCCAGCAGCGCATCCGCCCCCAGGTCGAAGCTCTGACCGAGAAGTTTCCGCTGTATGAAAAGCGGCGCCATGCCATGGCGGCAAAGGTTTAATTTGAGATAACATGCGACAAGTTATTATCTACCCAGGTGAGGACGGTTACTGGGTCGTCGAGTGTCCCAGCCTCCCGGGTCGCATCAGCCAGGGGAAGACGCGCGAAGAAGCAATCGAGAATATCAAGGAAGCTATCGAGGGCTATGTTGCCGTACTGGCAGAGAACGGGACGAAGACCTAGGCATCCGCAATTCAGACTAGAACCAGCGGTAAGCGTCCTTTCTGTGCCCTACAAACTCGATCTTGATCAATCGTTCGACCTTGAAGACTTTGTACACGATCCTATAGGATCCGGCAACTCTGAGACGAAAACGGCTCTCAGGCCCGCTCAGCTTTCTGGTCCCCTCAGGAAAGGGATCCGATGTGAGCCCTGCCAGTGTTCGGAGCACGACCGATCGAACATCCGCCGGAAGTCGGTCCACATCTTTCTCCACCGAACTCCTATACCTAATCTCCCAATTCATGCTTGTATTTCTTGAGTAGCTTCTCCAACGGGTAGGTGGGCTCATCGCTTCGGGCGTCGCAAATCAGGTTGAGGGCCTCGTCTTCACTGAGCGGGTTCTTCCTGTAAGGCGTTCTGGCGCGCTCGAGAACGGCGGCAACGCCAGGCACGCTCCCAATAGGACGCAGGTGGGGAAATGGGTAGAGGTGCTCGTCGACCCGGGCAACCGGGTTCTTCAGCGGTCGGACCTTCGCCCTTATACGTCCGTTTGCTTCTTTCTCATGCTTCCATTCTACTCCTGACATTAACACGCGGCAACACGAGGAGCATCGCCACAGTTCCCGAGAATGGCCCACTATGGACGCTTTTCACCCGCCGTGAACAGCGTCCATGGCCCGGCCTTCATATCATGCAGCAGCGGCGCCTGCCACGCGAATTGAGGATGCTCTTTAAGAAAAGGCGCAGCGAGAAAGTCCTCGCCGCACGGGTGCCCAACGTGGGCGTAGAAGCTCATCGCCTTCGCCATCGCGCCGTCCATGGCTTTTCCCTGCACTGCGCCACCGGGAAAATAAGGCGCCCATTCCCAAACCTCGATGCCGCGCGCAGAAGTATCCACGTGCCCGCACAGGGCTCGTTCGTCGGCGTCCGCTTTCTTCTCGTAGGAATCGTAGTGATCGGCCATGAACTTCTCCGCCATGCTGACGTCGATCTTGCCCTTTGCTCCCTTCATCAACTGCTCCCAGCGGACGCGGCGTGCGTTCGGCGAGGTATCGAGCTTAGTGGGATCGAAGCTTGTGTCTTTGGCGATAACTTCCGGGTCGCGGGCGAAATTCGATCCCACGAAATAGCCATTCTTCGTGCGCCAGATCCGGTACGCCTGTAACCCCAGCTCGAACTGGGCGATCTCACCGCTCTTGTTATCGCCGAGCAGCCAATCGTTGGCATAGCCGCCGTTGTTACCGTCCAACATGATGCGGGTGTAGTCGTCAATCGAGGCTGCGTATTGCAGCGCCTTGCGGGAGCGCATGAACTCCGGCTTGCCGTTCGGGTTCCAGCCGGCGAATTGCGTAATCGTCGTTTCCGTCACCATCATGCCGCTCGAGTTCACGCCGAAATCATCGTCGCTGGTAATAACGCCGGGAAAGCCGTCCATCAAAATTCGATAACCCCGTTGCGGCACGATATCAAAAATGATCCGCCATCGCTCACCATCTAGATAGCTGGTCCAATTGTTGTGGGCGATCACGATCTTGTGGCCGCGCGTGTAACTGCCGGTCGCCACGAAAGCGCTGCAATTCCCCGGACTCACCAGGCGCGGAGCGCCGGCCACTTTGTGCTGCGAGTTGTACCAGGGCACGTAATAGTCCGGCAGTTCTTCGAAGGCGTTCAGAGCCACCACGTCATCGAGATCCATGGAGACGCCGCGCGCCTTCACGCCCTCCGCGATTCCCGCAAGCTCCTCCTGGTACTCCTGGTCAATGTGCGGCCAAAGCATGTCGTGCGCGCTCTGGCGGAAGAAATCCCAACCCTTCCGGGTATCATGCGAATCCAGCAGCTTGATAGCCTCAAACGCATCGGCGATTTCAGGGGCCAGCAGGTAGCCATGCTGGAAGCCGATCTCGCCCGGCGTTCCCTCCAGGTGAACATAAATCCAACCAGCCTTTTCAAACCGGTAGACTGGTTTCAGCCGAGGGTCAGCAGACTGGTCCGCCGCTTGTACGATCCTAGCAGGGGTACGCCATGGCGTGCCCCTGCCTGGGTGACGAACCTCAAGTGGGCACATCAGCAAAAACGAAAAGGCAAGAAACAGTACCGTTCGACCAGCATTCGCGCGTAATTGCATCTTCACCTCGCTCAACACCACCCCTCAATCCCCTCCTCACTGAGGAGGGGACTCAGGGGTGGTGCGCTAAATCCTTCCATCGTCCATTATCGCCCGCGCGGCAGCGTAGCCACTTTGAACGGCGCCTTCGATCGTGGCCGGCAATCCAGTCGCAGTCCAATCGCCCGCAAGGAAGAGGCCGCGAATCGGCGTTCGCGTGGCGGGACGCAGTTCCTCAGCTTCGCAAGTCGGCGAGAAAGTGGCGAAGCGCTCCTTGATCACGAGCGAATGCAGTAGGCGCGCCTGACGCGCCTCCGGGAAGAAATCGCCAAGCTCGCGGAGCGCCATGGCCAGCAACTCTTCTTTGCTCGTGGCGATGTGGCGATAAGCTCCGCTCAACACCAGTGAAACATAGCCGTCACTCTGATTCTTACCCTTGTTAAACAGCCACTGCACAGTCGCGCCGCGCAATCCGGCAAAATCAAGCTCGGTGATGGGACGGTCGAACCAGAGGTTGATGGAGATGATCGGCGCCGGCCGCAGCAAAAGCAGCGAGGCGACGAAAGGCTCCCGGCGGAGCAAGTCGCCAGGCAACAAGCCAGCAAGCTGGAAGCATGGTACGGCGCTCACCACGCTCTCCGCTTCAATCTGCTCGCCGCTCGAGAGGAGCACGCCCCGGCACTGCCCCTCGGAAACCAGTAGGCCGGACACGCCGCGCCCGCACTCGACACGTCCCCCCTTGGCGCGGATGAAGTCCGCCGCCGCGTTGACGTAAACCTCGCTCAGCCCCGCGCGAGCAATCCCCAGGCGCGAATCCGCTGCGGAGGTGAACAGCGCCAGCCGCAGCACGCGCTCGAAGAGGGCCGCGTTGGCAATCTCGGGATCCTCGTTCAGCGCGGCAATGCAGAGCAAGTCCCAGAAATTGCGCTGTAAACGCTCGGACTGGCCAAGCCGGGTAAGCCACTCGCGCACGCTCAGCCCCTTCGGGCCGCGCTTCGCCTCGTTTGTCTTCCGCAGCGCCATTCCTAAGCGCAAGACTTCCAGTTTTTCGCGGAATGTGAAGCTCCCGGAGCGGAGCACGCCGAGCAGCACGTGCCAGGGAGAAGGCAGATCGGGGCACTGGAGTTGCGAGGGCCGCCCGTTGCGGTCAAGGAAATGGACCGTCAAGCGCTCTTGAAACCGCACGCGATCCAGAGTTCCGATAGTCGAGAGAAAGCGGATCGTCGAGTGGTAGCAACCCATGAAGATGTGCTGGCCGTTGTCCACCACGGAACCGGTTGTCAGATCCAGGAAGGAGCGCGCCCGCCCACCCAGATAGGGCTTTTGTTCGACCAGGCGCACACGGCAGCCTCCTTCCGCCAATGCGACGCCTGCCGTCAGGCCCGCAAAACCGCCGCCGATAACGAGAACGTCTTTCAAGGATTCAGGATTCGGGATTCAGGGTTCAGCAAGCAAAACCCAATTCTATCCGAATTCGGACCCTGTGGAGTAGCGCGCTGCCAGTCGAGTCTCCCAAAGACGAGCTTCACGACCGGAGGATGACCGTCAGCGCCTGACCAGGCACAATGCGAACCTCATGGTCAAACGTGACTGCCCGAAGTTTACCCCCTTCGCCCAGGGTCGCTGCCAAGGATTCCTGGCCAAGGCGCGCGCTCGCTGTTTTCCGCGCCATCTTGCCATTCCCTGCCAAAGCCAGGCTGGACAATGCTAACGAGCCTTCCTGCGCTTGCACCTCCACCGTGTGGCTGGCCGTGCTGATGGACTGAGTAAACTGACCCCATCCACCGGGTGCTGACCAGAAGCAGCGGAAGTTCTGAGCGCGCACGCGCGGCGCCAGTGTCAGCTTGCGCTCGACGCCGGAATAATGAAAGCCGCTCAAGGCCACAACCAGAGCCCACGCGGACATGGCGCGCGCATAGTGATGGCCGCATTCCGGCTCATTCCAGGGATTGCGGCGCTCGCCGTCGTGGCGGAGGCGTGCGCTTTCCACCACCGCCAGCGCCTCCGTGGTCATGCCCTCGAAGACCAGGTGGGCGGCAAACTGGTACTCTTCACCCGTCCAGCTTTCGGCGAAGTAAGGAAACGGGATTTCAGGGCGTTTGCCGTGGGGATAGCTCGCCACCAGCACGCCTCCGTCGTCATTCAAGGCGTAGGTCCTTTGCACGCACTCGTGCTCGCTCAGGTTGGGCACATAGTTGTAACGGAACACTGATTTCATGGCTTTGAGCACGTGTTCCTCATCGAGCAGGTACCCAAGTCCCGCCACATGCGCCATGTATTGACCGAGCAGTTGGTCTACCAGGCAGGCTTCGCCCATCTGGTAGTCCGGTTTCTCCGGGTTGGCTGCGCCCATGCCAACCAGTACCCCGGGAAACACTTCTTCCTTCGCCCGCCCCTCGATCTTCTGCGTGTAATACTCCCCATTGAAGAGGTTAGCGTCGAGCCACTTGCTGCCGCTCTCGAAGATTCGGCGGTATTCCGTGGCCGAGTCCTGGTCGCCCATGGCACGCGCCATCTCTTCTCCGGCGCGCAAGGCGCCCAAGTACCAGACGCCGCAAAGAGGATTCGGGCCGTAGAACTCGACGTCGTAGGTGTTGTGCTGAACGCCCTCCGCCACCCCGTCCCGGTTCGCGTCCCAACCGCCCTTGATCCAGGCGAATTCCAGCGCGCGTTTGGCATTCGGCCAGAGGCTTCGCAGCCAGTCCGTGTCCCCGGAGAGCTGCCAGTCCCGGTAGAGCTTCATCACACATCCCATCTGGCCGTCCGCCGCCGCTTTATCCCGAGATCTTCTTTCCGTCCGGCAGATAAGACCGGAAACCCATCAGCCCGTCCTCACGCGTGTTGCGCAGGAACTCGGATTCCCGGAGAGAACGAGCCAGCGAGGGAAAGACAAACGCGGTCGTCTGCTCGTAGTTCCAGACGTGCGTGCAACTACCGTGGCAGCATCCCGATTGGTTGTTGCACCCCTCGAAGGCGTGGAATTCTCCGTCTGCGGTGCGGAAGGCGGTGTTGGTGCGCAGGGTGGAGAGATTGCTGAGCGCGGCGTCGAGCGCGGCGGGGGGCAAGGTCGAAGATTCCATTGTGGCCGCGAAACGCCGGCTGCGTTCTTCGAGTGCAGGGAGATGCTCCGCCGCGTGCTGCGCCACCGCCCAGGCGTCCGCGAACTGCTGGCAATAGTAGTTCCCCACCGCCGCTGATTTCTGCTCTTCCCTCGGGAGGCGGCCATCCGCAGCGCTGCGGAGTACGGTTGGGGAAATACCAGGCAAGCAGGAAGGTCACGGCAGCTTCGTCGCTCGCAGGCACCGACTGCGTAACCGCAACCGAACCAACGGGACTAACGCGGGCGAGTCATTCGTCAGCGCGCCGTCATCCGAGAAATCGTCCCAGAAGGTCAGCGGCCCGTCCCACCATTGCGTGCGCTTCCACCCGCGCAGGTAAGAAACGCCGGCTTCGGGCGCGCCCAGCACACCCCAGGAACATCGAGCCTTTCAACGGATCGGTCGCCGGCAAGAAGGGGTTCTCCATGAACAAACCGGCCACTCCTCCAGCGCGCCGAAAACTGGCTTGCCGTCCTTCCCTTCCCACGGGGTTCTCAAGGCTGAAGGCGATGCCCACCTTCACTGCCGTTTTGGCAGGGTTCTTCAGTTTGTAGCGCAGCACAGCAATGGGCAGTCCGGACGCTTCCGCGTCCAGAGGCACGAGCGGGTTGAACGCTTCCAAACTGACCAGGATAGGCAGCGCCTTGTCCTCGAATTCAAGACGCGCAAACGGGTACGCGCCCACGAAGCACGCGGAAGCAAGGCGCGGCAGGCCCGGCACGTTCTCGGACCCCAGCCCGCTCGGCCCCTCATAGGGCGGCTGGATCCGCGCTTCCAGGACCCGCGCTACAGGATTCTTCCCTTCCGCCTGCGCCCAGATGGCGGGAAAACAGTAGTCCGGCGTGTTGCCCTTGTCGGGCCGATTGAAGATCTCCCAATCGCGCAATTGACCCCGGCCACCCAGCGAAATTGTGCCGGTGCCGATCCCGCCCAACGGAAAAGCGATCATCTTCAGATTCGGCCCGCTGAAGGTGCGCGGAAAGGCGATGCGGCTTCGCACCATCCCTTGCCCCTCCTTAGCCAAGGAGGGGAGTTGCGAGGATGGCCTCTGTGGCGTAGCAGCCTTGCGCGCCGTTGCATGCGGCCCGTCCTGTGCGAATGCTTGAACGCCGCCGGCGAGTGCTCCGCCTGCCGCAACCTTCTTCAGAAACTCCCGCCTTTCCAGCTTCCCGTTCTTCTTTCTTGTGGCCACAAAGACCTCCCCTTTGGCGTTGTAGCGGCGATCCCGCGCCTGCGGGATTGCCACCTGGCGGCCTAAAGCCGCCCCTATGCAGCCGTCCAAGGACGTACGTTCCGCACGCGCTTTTCAGGAGAATTGTTATAGGCCAACAAGCATGGAAAGGCAACTAGCGATTGCGGGCGTGTTCAAGCCTCGGTTTTTCCGCTAGTGGGATGTTTTGGAAAAGTGTTCCTGCATCGCTCAGTAGGCGTATACTTAAAATGCAGGAGGGTGGGCCAAGGGCGACGGGAATTGCGACCAAACGCACAGTAAGGGCGAAGGAGGTAAGTCCCAAATGGCGGTGACGTTAAACCCCGAACAAGAGCGAATCGTGGACGAGGAGTTACGATCCGGGCAATACGGGAGCGCCGAGGAAGTAATCTGGCAGGCTTTGACGGCTCTTCGCGAAAGGGCCCGCCACCAAGCCATGCCAGCAGAGGACAGGCGGCGAGCCGTGCGAGACATGCTTGAGTTTGCGGAGAGAAATCGCACCTCCCTCCAGGACGTCTCCATCAAGGAACTCATCCACGAGGGCCACCGGTTGTGAGCCAGTGGGTGATATCGAACTCGTGATGCCGTAAGCTCAGAGCGCGAGTTTCACTATTCAGAATCCTCTAATTCTCGAACGCAACCCTGCCTTACGCCAGCGCGCAGCTTTCGAGCAAGCCGCGGATCGCGGCCGCGACCCCTTCCTTCGCGTCATAAACTGACGACCCGGCCACCAGCACATTAGCCCCGGCCTCGACCACCAGCGGTGCGGTCTGGTGATTGATGCCGCCGTCAACTTCCACTTCGCAATCGAGGCCGCGTTCCCGGATGGCGCTGCGGACCTGGCGGATTTTGTGCAGCGTTTCGGGAATGAAATCTTGCCCGCCGAATCCCGGATTGACGGTCATGACCAGGACCAGTTGCAGACTTCCCAGTACTTCGGAAAGTGTGCTCGCCGGAGTTGACGGATTGATCGCTACGCCGGCTTTCTTGCCGAAGTGGTGAATGTGCTGGATAGCGCGGTGAAGATGAGGCGTGGCCTCCTGGTGAACGATGATGGTATCAGCGCCGGCTTTGGCGAACCGCTCGATGAAGTCTTCCGGCGGTTCCACCATGAGGTGGGCCTCGATGGCCAAGCGCGTCAAGGGGCGCAGGCTCTCAAAAGCCAGCGCGCCGAAGGTGATATTGGGAACGAAGCGACCGTCCATGACGTCGATCTGGAACCGGTCGACGCCCGCCGCTTCAACCTCCCGAACCTGCTCACCCAAACGAGTGAAATCCGCAGAAAGTATGGAGGGCGCTACGTGGATCACGACTCGCCTCGCGTGGCCGGACTAAGTTTCCTCGCCGACGCCTCATCCAGGAACCAGCTCACACTCCCGTCCACCGGCCGAATTCGCTGTGCCGGCAACTCTCCCGGCGGTCCTTCCAAAACCTTGCGCAGCGTTTCCGCCTTGTCAGCTCCGGCTACCAGGAAAATAACATGTGCCGAGGCGTTGAGCAACGGAAACGTCATGGTCAGGCGGCTCATCCCCAGCCGCTCAACGCGGTTCGGACAAACCCAAAGGCTTTGCTCCTCGAGCGCCGCCGTCCCCGGAAAAAGCGAAGCGGTATGCCCGTCCGGGCCCATACCGAGAAATACGATATCCAGACTCGGCCTGAGGCCGTCTTGCGGCTCGAGAACACGCGCCAGTTCGGCGGCATAATCGCGCGCCGCTTTCTCGAGGTCCGCTTCCTCGGCCTGCATGCGATGAAAGTTTGCCGGCGGTATCTCGCCGCTATCCAGGAGGGATTCACGGATCATCCGATAATTGCTGTCCGGGTGGTCAGGAGGCACGCAGCGTTCGTCCACTTGAAACAACTGAACGTTCTTCCATTCGATCCGTCCCAGGAGGGCGCGTCCCGCCAGAATCTGATAGAGCAGGCGAGGGGTCAAGCCACCGGAAAGCGCGGCGCAAAACGTTTTGCCCGCGACGAATTTGAGGCGTGCCAAGTCTTCAAAAGCGCACGCCGCCGCCCAGCTCAAGTCCTCGAGCGATGAAAAAACCCTTACGTTGTGCTTAAGCATTCCCACCTCAAGGCCCAATCATTCGCGCCACCACGCTCAAAACCTCTTCGTAGAGCCGGTCGCGCACTCCTAGCTTAAGTTCCTCATTCAGTATCTCGGCCTCATCCAGGACCTCGAGACGCACTGAGCGTCCTATAGGCCGCAACCCCGGCACCTCCGCCAAGGTTCTCACAACCTTCCCGTCCGGCCCTCGCGAAAACGAGAATCTGGCTGATGACGCCCCCTCAGCGATCAACTCAAGGGTGAAACACACACCACAGGCATTGTCGACCCTTTTCAAGTTCCGCTCAACTGTTACCGTGCCGTTGGCTGACTTGAAATAGAAAGTGCGTGGCTGGGACGCCTCCTGCCGCTCAGACTTCAGAAACTGCCATCCCAGTTGGCTCGCCAGCCATCCCGACAGCAGCAAGCCCTGCGCGCGCTGAGTCACCAGCCGCGCGGAGTCCTGCTCGTACTCAATCCGCACTCGGGTGAGGCGGTCCAGGTAGGGTCGCCTTTCCGGGGAGTCGAAGCCTTGAGCTATGAGCTGCCGCCAGGGCGTGATGCGGTTCCAATTCAGGTCCGTCAACTGGATCTTTCCGGCGACCTTGTGAAGCCACGCGGCGAGACTCCTGCAAATGCGTCGTGCCAGGTGAAAATCTGGCCGAGTCCACGATGACGTGCTGTGTGACACGGAGAATGTCGTCGAAATAGGCAGGCGGCGAGAAACTGTTGGCCCGCCACCAGAGGAAGATCGGCAAGCCGGAAACTGTCAACGGCAGAACCACGCTGGGGAGTCCTTGCTCTGCCTCGCCACGGGCCCGAATGGTGATCTGCTCGCTGCAGACCTGCTTCTCGCCCGCCACCGGAAGATGGCAATGCGCGGAGACCCAAGCCTCAAGCCCGCTCGAGCCGGCTGCCGGTTCCAGCATCATAATGATCGCGCGGCAGGGGTTCTGGCGAGTCACCTCCGCCACCAAGTTGGTCACTTCGTACGCCGCCTCGTCGTTTTCAACGTAAATGAGCAAAGTGAGTGTGCAGGCCCGCGTCACCACACCCTCCGCCGTGGGACCCTCCGCCGCCGTGCGCCACAGAGCCGACAGTTCGGCTTCTAAGTTTGAAACATCGACCGGCCGCGGCTCGCCTAAGCCAACAGGTTCGATTATTCCTGCCATCTAGTCTCCAGGCTTTCTGCCTTCTAGTTTTTCCTCACACTCTCTGCCACTGGCGTCCATCTCGCTCGATCAAGGCATCGGCCTCGGCCGGCCCCCAAGAACCGGCCGCGTAGGTGGCGAGTCCCTTCGGTCCCAATTCTCGCCAACGAGCAAGGATCGGGTCCACCAACTCCCAGGAGAAGCTCCACCGCGTCACTGCGATTGAACAGCGTGGCGTCGCCCAACATGCAATCCAGCAGCAGTGTCTCATAGGCCGTGGGCGGCGGGGCGCCAAACGACTCGCCGTAGCGAAACATCATTTGCACCGGCCGGATCTGCATGGTGGCGCCCGGCAGCTTGGCGCAGAACTTCAGCGAGATTCCCTCGTTGGGCTGAACGTTTACCGAGAGCACGTTGGGCTCGATGCCGTCCGATCCCGCGCCCTTGAAGAGCAGATGAGGCACGCGGCGGAACTGGATAGAAATCTCCGATACACGTTTCGCCAGCCTCTTGCCCGACCTCAAGTAAAAGGGGACATCCGCCCAGCGCCAATTGTCGATGTAAAGCTTGAGGGCCGCATACGTCTCCGTCATCGAGGTGGGTGAGACCTTCGGCTCGGCTCGGTAGGCAGGAACCTTCTTTCCACCTACCCAGCCCTCAACGTATTGGCCCCGCACGGTGAACTCGTCGATCTGCTCCGCCGTAAAAGGCCGGATCGCCCGCAGCACTTTGGCTTTCTCATCGCGCACGGAGGTAGCATCGAAGGTCGCCGGAGGTTCCATCGTCACCAGACTAAGGAGTTGCAGGACGTGGTTTTGGATCATGTCGCGCATCAGTCCCGCTTCCTCGTAGTAGGAACCGCGGTTTTCCACTCCCAGGTCTTCCGCCACAGAAAGCTGCACATGATTGATGTAGCGGCGGTTCCAGAACGGCTCGAAAATCCCGTTGGCATACCGAAAGACCAGAAGATTCTGAACAGTCTCTTTTCCCAGATAATGATCGATGCGGTAGACCTGCTCTTCGCTGAAAACCTCGGTCACTACTCGGTTCAACTCCCGGGCGCTCGCGAGGTCTCGCCCGAATGGCTTCTCGATAATGATTCGAGTCCAGGACTCTGGCTTCGGTCTGGCTAGTCCAGCCGCCCCCAGGTGCTTCACGATCACCGGGAAAAAGCTGGGCGGTGTGGCAAGGTAGAAGAGACGATTTCCGGATGTGCCCCGTTCGTGGTCCAGTTGATCCAGCAGGGCCTTCAATCTGGAGTAGGCGGCGAAGTCACTGAAATTGTCAGCGATGTAATAAATGCCTTTGCTGAAACTCTCCAAGAATTCATCGCTATCCGAGGAAAGCTTCAAGTATTGCTTTACCGCGAGGCCCATATCCTCCCGAAAACTATCATCCGTGGCCGGCGTGCGGGCGCAGCCAATGACCGAAAACCCCGCGGGCAGCATGCGCTCGCGCGACAGGTAGAAAAGAGCGGGAATCAGCTTTCGCTTCGTCAAGTCGCCGGAAGCGCCAAAAATCACCATGGCGCACGGCTCGGGCGTGCTGTGGATTCTGATCCCTTCCCGCAAAGGATTGCTCAACGTGGTGGTTTCAGCCATGATTCGACCCCGCGCCTCGGGAAGGGCGGGGCTGTACAGGCTGCGGAAAAACACTCATTGCTGTCATCCTGAGGAGCCGCAGGCGACGAAGGATCTCGGTGGTTCGTTGAAAATGCAACTACCGAGATTCTTCGCTTCGCTCAGAATGACAGTACCCCCGCGTTTTTCCACAGCCTGTAAAGCGCCCCCCTTCCGATCTTTTCTAATCTTGGTGAGAAATGTAGCTTAGCCCTTAGCCCCAAGCAACCTGCGCGCATGTTCCATGATGTTCGCCGCGGTAAATCCGAAATGTTCCGCCAGCGCCTTCCACGGAGCCGAGGCCCCGAAGCGATTCATCCCGATCACTTCCCCTTTCGTTCCGACGTACCGTTCCCAACCGAAGGGAGCGGCGGCCTCAACCGCCAGGCGCGCCGTGACTTGCGGCGGCAGAACCTCGTCGCGATAGGATTGGGGCTGCTTGGCGAAGAGATCCCACGAAGGCATGCTCACTAATCGCACTCCGATTCCCTCGGCTGACAATTTCTCGAACGCTTCCAGGGCTGGCGCAACCTCCGAGCCCGTGGCGATCAAGATCAGCTCCACCGGTTTTCCCGGCGCATCCGCCAGCACATAGGCGCCTCGGGCCAAGCCTTCCGCGGATGCATATTTGCTGCGGTCGATAACGGGCAAAACCTGGCGAGTGAGACAAAGCGCTACCGGCCCGTCGCGATGCTCAATCGCCACGCGCCATGCCACCACGGTCTCATTCGCGTCCGCCGGCCGGATCAAGCTGAGTTCAGGAATGGCCCGCAGCGCCGCGAGGTGCTCGATAGGCTGGTGCGTCGGACCGTCCTCGCCAAGGAAGATGCTGTCATGAGTAAAGACGAAAATCGGGTGAGCCTTCATCAGCGCCGCCAGGCGCAAGCTAGGGCGCAGGTAATCCGAAAAGACGAAGAAAGTCGCGCCGTAGGGGATCAGCCCCGTTAGAGCCATCCCGTTCAGGATTGCGCCCATGCCGTGCTCGCGCACCCCGAAATGGAAATTCCGCGACCCGTAATTTCCCCTGCTGAAATCCTTCTCACCCTTAATTAAAGTATCGGTTGAAGGTGCAAGGTCCGCCGATCCGCCCAGCAGCGTCGGCAAGCTCGACGATATCGCGTTCAGAACCTTCCCCGAGGCCTGGCGAGTGGCCACAGGTTTTTCGCCCCATTTGAACGTCGGAAGTTTCGCAATCCAGCCTTCCGGCAATTCCCGCTTCACGAAGCGATCGAACTCTGCCGCTAAAGAGGGCTCCGCCTTGCGGTAGTCGTCCAGTTGCTTCTGCCAATCGGCTTCGGCTTTCTCGCCGCGCTCGATCGCCTTGCGGAAGTGGGCGAGCGCTTCCTCGGGAATGTAGAATTTCGGTTCGAGCGGCCAGCCCAGGTTCTCCTTGGTCAGCTTCACTTCTTCCTCGCCCAACGCCGAGCCATGCGCCTCGGCCGTGTCCTGTTTATTGGGGCTGCCATAACCGATATGCGTCCGGATCATGATGATGGACGGCCTTTCCGTTTCGGCCTGGGCGGCTCGAATCGCCGCATCAATCGCCTCCAGATCGTTGCCGTCAGGTAACCTTTGCACGAACCAGCCGTAAGCTTCGAAGCGCGCGCCGCGGTCTTCCGTGAACGCCAGGTGCGTCGAGCCTTCAATCGAGATGTGATTGTCATCGTAAAAATAGATGAGGTTGTTGAGCCCAAGATGCGCGGCCAGTGACGCCGCCTCGGACGCCACACCCTCCATCAAATCACCATCGCTGGTGATGGCGTAGATTTTATAATTGCCGATTTCATGCCCGGGGCGATTGAAATGCGCCGCAAGGTATTTCTCCGCGATGGCCATGCCCACGCCGTTGCCGAAGCCTTGCCCCAAAGGGCCGGTGGTGGTTTCAATACCGTCGACAAGACCATACTCGGGATGGCCAGGCGTCCTGCTTCCCCATTGGCGGAATTGCTGCAACTCCGCAAGCGGAAGGTCATAGCCGGTTAAGTGAAGGAGGCTGTACAGAAGCATCGAGCCGTGCCCGGCCGAAAGCACAAAGCGGTCTCGGTTCGGCCAGTGAGGTTTGAGTGGATCGTAACGCATGAAACGCGTCCAGAGCACGTACGCCATGGGCGCGGCGCCCATCGGCAGGCCGGGATGGCCCGAGTTGGCTTTCTGAACGGCATCCACCGCCAGAAAGCGAATCGTGTTGATGCAAAGCTGGTCAAGTTCGTCCTGGTCGAGAGGTTGTTTTTGCGTGCCTGTTGAAGCATGACCGTCCAAGGAATTAGTCCTCCTAAGTGTTGATAGACTTGAGTCCAACCCGGACCGAGCGGAATTCACAGTTGCGCCTGCATCCTTGCCCTGCAATCTATGTTAGATGCCGGGATCGCTGGGTTGGCATCAAGGGCGTTGGCAAAGAAACGCGAAGCAGAAGTCCTTGTTTTTCTTTGCGAACTTCGCGCACTTTGCGCCTTTGCGTGAAACCGGTTTGTTGACACGCGCGTAAACTCATACGCCGCTATCGCTGAATGCGTGCCGAGCCGCCTTTTGCCAGGGCTCGCACCTGCTCGAGCGTTGCCATGGTAGTGTCACCCGGAAAAGTGGTCAACAGCGCTCCATGAGCCCAGCCCAGGTTGACTGCCTCTTGCGGCTCTTCACCGGTAAGCAGGCCGTAGAAAAAACCCGCGGCGTAACCGTCGCCGCCACCTACTCGATCAAGAACATCCAGTTGGAGAGTCGGAGCCATGTAGGTCTTGCCGTCAATCCAAGCCACGGCGCTCCAACCGTGCCGGGAAGTGGAGTGAACCTCGCGCAACGTGGTGGCCACAACTTTAACGTGCGGATATTTCGCCACGACTTTCTCGATCATACCGAAAAAGGCGCTGGGGTCGAGCTTGGACTTCGCGGCCACTTCGGGCCCGGGGATGCCCAGACCCATTTGCAGGTCCTCTTCGTTGCCCACTAATACATCGGCGTGCTCGACGATGCGCCCGATCACCGACAGCGCGCGCTCGTGCCCGCCCCAGATGTTCCACAGCTTGGCGCGGTAGTTCAAATCGAACGAAGTCACGGCGCCGGCAGCCTTGGCGGCCTTCATGCCCTCGACGATCAACTCACCGGTGGTGGCCGACAGTGCCGCGAAGATGCCGCCGCTGTGGAACCAGCGCACGCCGCTGGCGAAGATGCTCGGCCAATCAAAATCGCCCGGCTTGAGCATGGCGCCGGCTTCGTTGGCCCGGTTGTAGAAAACCACCGGGCCGCGCACGCCGTGGCCGCGATCGCTGTAGACCGTCGCCATATTGGGGCCGTTGACGCCGTTATGCTTGAAGCGCCTGTAAAAGGGCTTCACGCCCATGGCCCGCACGCGTTCCGCGATCAGATCACCGATCGGGTAATCCACCATGGCGGTGGCGATGCCTGTCTGCAGGCCAAAGCAATCGGAAAGGTTTGCGGCGCAGTTAAACTCGCCGCCGCTCACGTGGATTTTGCACTCCGTCGCCTTGCGAAAAGGAATCATTCCCGGATCCAGGCGGTGAACCAGGGCGCCCAGCGACAACAGATCCAGAGCACCCTCCTGGCGAATATTGAGACCGTATTTCATCGTTGATTCTCCCTATGGTCGTATGACACATGCTCGCCGACACTGTCCGGCGACGACCCCCTCACCCGGCGCTACGCGCCACCGTCTCCCCCAAGGGGGCGAGGGGAACGAAAGTCGGAATCGGTTCCCTCTCCCCCTTGGGGGAGAGGGTGGCCCGCAGCCGGCGCTTTCATCAGCCGGGGCGGGACGGGTGAGGGGGTCCTCCGTTAACAGGACGCGATCAAGCGTTGTAAGTACTCGACGCCACCCTGCCTCCGTGCCCAGTCCAGTTGGTGTGGAAGAACTCCCCGCGCGGCTTGTCCACGCGCTCGTAAGTGTGCGCGCCGAAGAAATCACGCTGGGCTTGCAGCAGGTTGGCCGGTAGGCGCGCCGTGCGATAACCGTCGTAAAAAGCCAGCGCCGTGCCGAACGCCGGAGTCGGCACTCCGAACTGAACCGCCTGAGCGACGGCCCGCCGCCAGGACGCCTGGTAGTCGATCAACAGCTTGCTGAAGAAGTCATCCAGCAGCAAGTTGCTGAGCTGGGGATTCTTGTCAAAGGCCGCTTTGATCTTGCCCAGAAAACGGCTGCGGATAATGCACCCGCCGCGCCACATCAAAGCGATGCCGCCGAAGTTCAGGTTCCAACCCTGCTCTTTGGCTGCCTCGCGCAACAGCATATACCCTTGGGCATAGGAGATAATCTTGGAGCAGTAGAGCGCTCGCCGAATGTCTTCGATCGCCTCGACGAGCTCCGGCGCCGCGGCACGTTTGGGTCCCGGCAGGATGGCCGAGGCCGCAACGCGTTCTGCCTTGAGGGCTGAGAGGCAGCGCGAAAACACCGCTTCGCCGATCAGCGTCACCGGCATGCCGAGGTCGAGAGCGCTCAGGCATGTCCACTTCCCCGTGCCTTTCTGCCCGGCGGTGTCGAGGATCTTGTCCACGAGCGCTGCGCCGTCGTCATCCTTCTTGCTGAAGATCTGGCTCGTGATGTCAATCAGGTAACTGTCCAGCTCGCCTTTGTTCCATCCCTCAAACACCGCGTGCAATTCCTCGGCCGTGAGGCCCAGTACGTCTTTCATCAACTGATAAGCCTCGCAGATCAGTTGCATGTCGCCGTACTCGATGCCGTTGTGCACCATCTTCACATAATGGCCCGCACCGTCTTCGCCCACCCATTCGCAGCACGGTGACCCATCGTCAACCTTGGCGGCAATGGCCTGAAAAATCTCTTTCAGATAAGGCCAGGCTTTGGGGTTGCCGCCCGGCATGATGGAGGGGCCGTGGCGCGCGCCTTCTTCGCCGCCGGAGACCCCGGTGCCGATGTAAAGCAGGCCTTTCTCGGCCAGGTATTTGGTGCGGCGGCTGGTGTCCGGCCAATGAGAGTTCCCGCCGTCGATCAGGATGTCGCCCTGCTCGAGGTGCGGCAGTAGGCTATCGATCATGCGGTCCACCGTCTCGCCGGCCTTGACCATCAGCATGACGCGCCGCGGCCGTTTAAGCGCCTGCGCCAGTTCCTCCAGCGAGTGCGTTCCTTCCACCTGCGTCCCCTTGGCCTCGTTATTGATGAAATCATCCACCTTGGAGACGGTGCGATTGAAAACCGCCACTTTATAACCGTGGTCGTTCATGTTTAAGACAAGATTCTGGCCCATCACCGCCAAACCGATCAGTCCGATGTCGCAACTCCCGTTCTGCATGTGCCCTCCCGATGAGTTCATTACTGTTTGCCGCATCTATTCTATCCAAACTCATGCTTCCAGTCCAAGCAAGGTCGCCGAGACCTGCCATGGCTAATACCATGCCCCCGCCCTTGGGAGGGTGTCCTGCTGTGGTGCGGGCATTCCTTCGCAGTGCTCCCGACAGGCTTTGCCCGCGCGCGGGAGCGGGACGCTCCCGCCACCACGGGCGAAACGTCCGTGCCACGACTCGCTGCTGCACTTTTCGTGCGCCTCTGATATAAATATCTAATTCATGAATACAAAATCGCGATGGTCGTCGGGGGCGCTCTTATGAAAACATTACTGAGATGGGCTATAACTCTCTTTCTGATCCTGGGGGGCACTGTGGCAAATGCAAAACGTCCAATAACCTTTGACGATATGATGAAGGTACAGAGGATTTCCGACCCTCACGTTTCTCCCGATGGGCGCTGGGTCGCTTACGTACAAGGGGCAGTTGATTTCGAGGCCAACAAAGTCGTCAATCACATCTGGCTGATCAGCACGGGAGGCGGCGAGCCGAGGCAACTGACGAATGGCGAAGGGTCAGACACGCGGCCTCGCTGGTCTCCGGGCGGTGATTCCATTGCTTTCATCTCGACCCGCGGCGGCAAGTCGCAGGTCTGGATTATTCCCGTCCACGGCGGCGAGGCGCGCCAACTCACCAGCCTCTCGACGGAAGCGGACGGCGTCACCTGGGCGCGCAAGGGCGATGCGCTGCTGTTCACCTCGGACGTTTACCCGGACTGTGCCGACGATGCCTGCAACAAGCAGCGCCTGGAGGAAACTGAAAAGAGCAAGGTAAAAGCGCGGGTCATTGATGAGCTTCTCTTTCGGCACTGGAACGAGTGGCGCGACGGCAAATACACTCACCTGTTCACGGTTTCAGCCAAGGGCGGAACGCCCATCGACCTGACCCCCGGCGCGGTGAATTCGCCCACCTGGTTCCTGGGTGCACCTGACGCCTACGATATTTCGCCGGACGGCTCCGAGGTCTGCTTTGCCTCGAACCGTTCCGGGGGCTCGCGCGTCGCCTGGTCCACCAACGACGATCTCTTCCTCGTCAGCACCAGAGGCGGCGAACCGCGGAATATCACCAAGGATAATCCCGGGTCTGACGCTGCACCGCAGTACTCGCCCGACGGCCGCTACATCGCCTACACCTCGCAAGCGCGCGACGGGTATGAGTCGGACCTCTTCCGGCTGCGCGTTTACGATCGCCAGACCGGAAGCATCAAGGATCTGACCACCGGCTTTGACCAATGGGTGTCAAGCTTCGCCTGGGCGCCGGACAGCGACACCATTTATTTCACCGCCCCGGAAAGCGCCCGGCAACCGGTGTTTAAGACCTCCGTCAGCCATCCTAAGGTCGAGAAGGTTCTGGCTGGAATGAACGATGACGTGGCGGTCGCTCCCGACGGCCAGTCGCTGCTGCTGACTCGCACCAGCCTGACGCAGCCAACGGAGATCTTTGGCGCTGCTGTCTCGGGAGGCGCTCCAACCCAACTGACGCACGCCAACGATGCATTGCTCGCCGAACTCGAGCTGAACACCGCCGAACTCGTGATGACCAAGGGCGCCCTGGGTGCGGAAATCCAGAGCCTGCTGCTGAAGCCGCCCGGGTTCGACGCGAACACAAAATATCCCGCCCTCGTCCTTGTCCACGGTGGCCCGCAGAGCGCGTGGGACGACGCCTGGAGCTATCGCTGGAATGCCCAGATGTTTGCCTCCCACGGCTACGTGGTGATGATGACCAATTTTCATGGCTCGACCGGATACGGCCAGAAGTTTGTCGAGCAGATTTCGGGCGATTGGGGCGGAGCGTGCTACCAGGACATCATGCTGGCTACCGATTACCTGGAGAATCTGCCGTACGTTGACAAGAACCGCATCGGCGCCGCGGGCGCCTCCTTCGGCGGGTACATGATCGACTGGATCGCCGGGCACACTCACCGCTTCAAGGCGCTGGTTTCACACGACGGCGTCTACGACTCGCACAGCATGTACGGCGAAACGGAAGAGATCTGGTTCGACGAGTGGGAACACCAGGGGCCGCCCTGGACGAAACGGGAGTCCTACGAGAAGTCCTCGCCTTCCAATTCTGTGCAAAACATCCAGACGCCCATGCTGATTGTCCAGGGTGCTCTCGACTTCCGCGTTCCGGAGGGCCAGGCCATCCAACTCTTCACTTCCCTGCAACGCCGGGGTATCCCCTCTCGCCTGCTCTACTTCCCCGACGAAGGCCATTGGGTGCTTAAGCCGCAGAATAGCCAATTGTGGTACAAGACGGTGCTGGGGTGGTTGGATAAGTACGTAAAATAGTTGACAGTCGACAGTTGACAGTCAACAGTTGACAGTTAAAACCTGTCAGTGGTCATCGTCCCGTTGTCAGTTGCCGATAGTAGCGGAGTATACTGAGAAAGAGGCGCGGGCATCCAGCGCCCCTTTGGGTAACAAGGTTTCGGGATATGGCGACGGTTCTCAGAACCGGCCCTTACCGGATATATTTTGTTAGCCACGATATGGCGGAACCTCCTCACGTCCATGTGGATCGGGAGAACTTTTCGGCAAAGATTCTGGTTGCAGCCAGTGAGCTTGGCGCGTAATCTCGGCTTCAGCGCGAGGGAGTTGAGGAAACTGCTAGGACTGGTCGAGGACCATCAGGCAGGATTGTTGGAGGCGTGGTATGGGTATTTTGGCGACTAACGCCGACGACCGAGTAGCTGACGTGCGTTTCACCGAAGACGAACTGCGAGTAACCCTGATGGACGGGCGGACGATCAGCGCGCCACTTGCGTGGTACCCCAAACTTCTGCACGCCACGGCAAAGCAGAGAAAAAACTGGCGAACGAGTGGGGCTGGTTATGGCGTTCACTGGCCCGACATCGACGAGGACCTGAGTACGGAAGGTTTGCTGCGCGGCGCCCCCGCTCCATTACCTCGTGCCGTAAAGACGTGAATAGCCAGCACGCCAAATATGCAAGCGCTCGAGCCGTGACTTTCAACTGTTGACTGTTAACTTTCACCTCTGAGGTGCTAATGACTCGCGACGAAATCATCCGCAAAAAGCAAGAATACCTTTTCAACTGTGTCACCACGTACTTCAAGGACCCGCTGGTGATCGACCATGCCAAGAACCAGTATGTCTGGGACCTGGACGGGAAGCGCTATCTCGACTTCCTGGGCGGGATCGTCACCATCAGTGTGGGGCACTCGAACGAGAAGGTGACGGCGAAGATCAAGGAACAGATCGACCGCGTCCAGCACATCTCAACGCTCTTTCCAACCGAAGCCCTGGTGGCGCTGGCGGAAAAGGTCGCGCAGATTGCTCCGGGGAAATTGAAGAAGAGCTATTTCTCCAACAGTGGCACCGAGGCCAATGAAGTGGCCATCACCACGGCGCGCATGTACACGGGAAACTATGAAGTGCTGGCGCTCCGGCACGGCTACAGCGGCCACTCGCAACTGACCAAAGCTCTCACAGGGTTGCACACCTGGCGCAAGGCCGGAGTGATTCCTTACGGCATCGTGCACGCTCCCGGCCCCTATTGCTACCGCTGCCCGTACGGCCTCACTTACCCGAGTTGCGAACTGCATTGCGCCAAGGACATCGAAGAGGTCATCAAAACTTCCACCAGCGGCCAGGTGGCCGGCTTGATCGCGGAGACCATTCAAGGCCTGGGCGGATTCATCGTTCCCCCGCCCGGCTATTTCAAGATCGCCGCCAACATCGTGCGCAACTATGGCGGCCTCTTCATTGCTGATGAAGTTCAAGCGGCTTGGGGACGAACCGGCAAGAAATGGTGGGGCATCGAGCACTGGGAAGTCGAGCCGGATATCATCACCTCCGCCAAAGGCATGGCCAATGGCGTGCCCATCGGTTTAACGCTGACACGCCCCGAGATCGCCGACGCCTATAAGGGCCTGACGATTTCGACTTTCGGCGGAAATCCCGTCACCTGCGCGGCGGCTAAAGCCACCATCGATCTCATTGAGGAAGAGCGCCTGATGGACAATGCCGAGGACGCGGGCAATCATTTCCACCAGGGGCTCGAAGCGTTGAAGGAGAAGCACGCCCTCGTTGGAGACGTTCGCGGCATGGGACTGATGCAAGGCATCGAGCTTGTGAAGGATCGCCAGAGCAAGGAACCGGCAACAGAGGCCACAAACCTCGTCATGGAGCGCGCCCGAGCCAACGGCTTGCTGGTCGGCAAGGGTGGGCTCTACGGAAACGTGATTCGGATGTCTCCACCACTCAATATCTCCAAGGCCGATGTCGATCAGGCTCTCGCCGTGCTGGACAAGAGCTTCGCGGAGGCTGGTGCTACCTAGAGGCAAGAGCTGATCCTCTGTCTACCGGCAATCGGCAATCGTAAATCGCCATTCCCTCGGGGGCTTTATGAACGGCATACCGGTTCTACATGTTGAGGCAGACTGCATCGCGCGCGCCTGGGAAGAGTCGATGGCGTTGCTCTACAAGTGCGGCTGCGATATCAAGACGCAATACGACAAGCCGGACGATCCGCCCAGCAAAGACGCTACGATGATCATCACCATCAACGAGCCGCTGAAAGAGCCGATGATCCACAAGGATTTCCCTGGCGGCCCCGAGGACTTGCAAGAGTACGTGATGGAAGTCTGCGAGGGCATCAAGGACCACCTGGTCCGCGACGCGCGCGACCCCGGCGACACTCGCTGGGAATATACTTACCATCAGCGTCTCTTCGCTTACCAGGTCCCAACCTTTCCCCCGATCGACCAGATCGAAACCTTGTGCCAGAAGCTCGCCCAGACTCCTTACACACGCCGCGCGCAGGCCGTCACCTGGAAGGTGTGGGAGGACAACGACTGCTATGACCCCGCCTGCATGCAGAGCATCTGGTGCAGGATCGTGGAAGAGTCGGGGAGTCGAGAAGTCGAGAAGTCGAAGAGTGAGGCCCTTGAGTCCTCGATTCTCAACTCCTTAACTCCTCGACTCTGCATGAACGTCCGCTTTCGTTCCAACGACGCGTACAAGGCAGCCTTCATGAACATCTTCGCCCTCGTGCAACTCCAACAGAAGATCGCACGCCGGGTGTCCGACCTTATGGGCAGGCCGGTTGAATTAGGGCGATACTGCCACGTGGCCGACAGCTACCATCTGTACGGGTCTTACTTACAGGAGTTCGAATCCCGGTTCCTTACCGCGCTTGCGAAACGCACCTTTGAGCAGCGCACACTTCGCTACGACGATCTGCGCGAAATCATGGAAGGCGCGCGACCAGCGATCCTTCAAAAAGCTCGCCAAATGGGGAGGCAATAAGGCTTGACCCAAGCCTAGTTTCTTGACCCTCAACCAGGTTTGTATTCGGGAATGGCTTCCTTTGGCGAGAAGAGCTCTCCCACCGGCGCGGCGAGCGCCTGAGCAAGGGACCTTTGAATCTCGAGCAGGTCTCGCTTGGTGAAACCCTCA
The DNA here is from genome assembly GCA_963722675.1 of uncultured Acidobacteriota bacterium. Classification (GTDB taxonomy): domain Bacteria; phylum Acidobacteriota; class Terriglobia; order UBA7540; family UBA7540; genus CAVROP01. The sequence goes on along the minus strand of CAVROP010000064.1, from coordinate 27,233 downwards.
CTCTCGATGGCGATCGCACCGTCCGGCTCGATGAGAAGCAACGTGGGCACGTATTCGAGGCCGTATTCCCGCGAGACGCGATAGGGCTTGTCATCAATCAGGACGGGGAAAGTCACGGAGTAGTCCCGCGCAAAGCGTTGACTGTCCTTCACTCCGTCCTGTGCGATCCCCCAGATTTGCACCCCGTCGGCGCGCAGTTGCTGGTGAAGCCTCTCCAGGAACGGAAACGTGTACTGGCAGGTGGGACAGGTAACCTTGAAGAAAGCAGCGAGCACCGGGCCGTTCTTCAGCGCCTCCGGCAAGGAATAGGTCTTGCCGTCAGTGGCGGTCAACCCGAAAGGCGGCGCTGATTTGCCGGCTTTGATGAGAGACATGGGCTTCCTCCCGAACTTACGACTGCTATTGTAGCACCTCGTAGTGTCCTAGTTTAAGGGTAGCGCCCCGACCTGTCGGGGCATTTGCCGACCCTTCGCTTCGCTCAGGGCAGGCTCTAAAGGTCGGCACAAGGTTCATATTGGGACATCAACTGGCACCTCGGCGGGCGGCCGGCACGGTGTGCTATACTGGTGAGTGTTCGGAACCTCAGGGCGAGAATCCGAAGCCCAATTCATCCGGGAGGCGTGCAATGATGTACCTCGAGGAGTTTGTTCAACCCATGAGAGAGGAGTTGAGGCGCATCGGCTTTCAAGAGTTGCGCACATCGGGTGAGGTGGATGACCTGCTCGGCAACTCCAAAGGCACCGTGCTGGTCGTGGTGAACTCAATTTGCGGCTGCGCCGCGGGGCGCGCCAGACCGGCTGTCGCATACGCACTCGCGCACGCGGTGAAACCTGATAAGTTGGCTACGGTCTTCGCCGGCCAGGACCAGGAGGCAACCGCGCAAGCTCGAAGCTATTTCACTGATTACCCGCCTTCCTCGCCTTCCATCGCCTTGCTCCGCGATGGCAAGCTGCTCTACATGATGGAGCGCCACGACATCGAGGGCCGCATGCCGGAAGAGATCGCTGCGGATCTCACTCGTGCCTTCGACCGTTTCTGCACGCCGGCGGGGTCTGCGGTTATGTAGGCTTTGCGCCGGCCGGATCATTGTCGCGGCGGCCCTTGCGGCCGCAAAGCAAATCCCCAAGTTTCGTCCCGACACCTGACGGGTGAACCGTTCTGGACCACTCTACTCATCCTTGAGTTTCCGCTCCATAAGTTCACGAATGGCTTCGCGCGGCGAAACTTGTCCCTCCAGGATGCGGTGGACCTGGGTGGTGATCGGCATCTCAACCTGATTCCGCTCCGCCAAGGTCACGGTCGCATAGGTGGTCTTGACGCCCTCCGCCACCATCCGCATGGAGCCAATAATCTCCGCAAGCTTGCGCCCCCGGCCTAATTCGGCTCCCACGGTCCGGTTACGGCTGAGGTCACCCGTGCAAGTCAGAACGAGGTCTCCCAGGCCCGCCAGGCCACCGAGAGTTTCGCGCTTCGCGCCGCACGCGTGGGCGAGTCGCGAGATCTCCGCGAGGCCGCGTGTAATGAGGGCCGCGGTGGGATTGTGCCCTAGTCCCAGGCCTGCAATGACGCCCGCCGCGATGGCGATGATGTTCTTAACCGCCCCGCCGATTTCCACGCCAACCATATCCGTCGAGGTGTAGAGCCTCAACGTCCTGGAAGAAAACTCCTTCTGCACTAACTGAGCCGCGGCGCGGTCGCGCGAGGCGACGACGAGCGCGGTGGGATCTCCTCTTACGACTTCTCGCGCAAAGCTCGGACCCGAGAGCGCGCAAAGTCGAGGGACAAACCGTATTCCGACCATCGAGGCGATGATTTCAGTCATGCGCATGGCGCGGTCCGTATCAATGCCCTTGGTGGCGCTCACCAAGATCATCTCCGGCCGCAGATGAGTTAGCATTCGCTCGTACAAGCTGCGACAGACATGCGAGGGCATGGCGGTCACGACGATCTCGGCCCCGTCTAGCGCTTCGCCCAAATCGTTGCTAGCTGCGACACCGGTCGGAAGACTCACCCCGGGCATGAAGATCGAATTCTCACGCCGCTGGCGAATGCTCTCGACAATCTCCGGCTCGTAAGCCCATAACGAGACCGCGTGCCCGGACTTGGCGAGCGTCGCCGCCAGCGCCGTGCCCCAATTCCCTGCCCCGATGACTGCAATTCGCTTCATAAGAGTTTTCAGTCGTCAGTTATCAGTTCTCAGTCGCTAGCTCTCAGCTTTCAGCCCTCAGCGGTCGGAAGGCAGAGCCACCGGAAAACTGACAACTGACCACGGACAACGGACATCGCTTCACTGCATAGCGCCTTCTGCATTCTGCCTTCTGCTTTCTGCTTTCTTCTGCCCCAACTTATTCTCCGTCCCTTTAAGCAGCCGGGCGATGTTGGCATGATGGCGCCCACTGATGATGAGAGCCGCTCCTGCGGCGCCCAAAACCACTTGCAGGGGCGGATGTTTCATAAGCTGCACCAGAACGGGAAAGGCCGCGGTAGCCACGACCGACCCCAGCGAGATGTAACGCCAGATCGCCACGACAACCCCGAAGATCACCAGGACGAGCACAACTTGCCACGGGGCGATCGCTATGAAAACGCCCACTCCGGTCGCCACGCCCTTGCCGCCACGAAACCGCAGCCAAAAGGGAAAGCAGTGGCCCAGAACCGCCGCGAACGCTGCTGCCGCCACCGCGGTGGGATCATCCCCGGTCATTCGGGACGCCAGCACAACAGCCAGAAGCCCTTTCCCGGCGTCCAGGAGAAAGGTGGCGACGAACCCTACCACACCCAAGTTCCGCATGACGTTGGTCGCGCCGATGGAGCCGCTGCCGGTGGAACGAACATCGATGCCACGCTGCCAGCGAACAATGAGATAGCCGAAGGGAATTGAACCGAGGAAGTATGCGATGAGGGTCGTAAGCGGGCCAGTCATTTATGGGAATCTTTCTACCTTTCGGTATTCGGCGCCATGCGGGGAGAGTTTACTCTCAAACAGGAAAAACTCCGAGACGTCAAAACTTCCCAGGTCCTGCCCAGCGTCTTGAGAAATAGCCGCCTGAAGCGCGGGCTGTGCTTGAGGCGCCTTGAAGCGCGCCAGCGTGAGGTGCGGGTGGAATGCGCGTTGCTCGCGGGCAAAGCCGACGGTTTCCATGGCTTTGTCGACCTGTTCGGCGAGGCGGGCAAGTGGTGCCGACTTTTCAATCCCAACCCAGAACACCTGCGGGCGCCGGGCATCGGGAAAAAACCCAAAGCCCTTGACCCGAATGGCGAAGGGTTCCAAGAGGTCCAGATTCTTCAAACATTCCGACACTTCGCGCACCTTGTGGTCGGGAACTTCACCCAGAAACTTGAGTGTCAGGTGGATGCCTTCGGGTTGGGTCCACCGGGCGTCGGGTGAGACAGAACGGAACCCCGCCTGCTTACGACGCAGTGCCGCCCGCAGACTTTCCGGCAGGTCGATTGCAATGAAGGCGCGCATGGTTTCCGGATTGTAGGGGCAACCCTTGTGGTTGCCCGAGGGCGGCCACAAGGGCCGACCCTACCCGCGGATTCTCCTGCGAATCATCTCCAGCGCCATTTGCGTAGACCACAGGCGCACCCTCTCACGGCTGCCGGGGAAGCGAAACTCCCGAACCTGGGTCCCGCGTTCGTCCGCGAGAGCGATAAAGACCAAACCCACCGGTTTCTTCTCCGAGCCGCCGGTGGGGCCCGCAATTCCAGTGATACTCACTCCGATGGAGGCGCCGGACCGCGCGCGAATGCCTTCTGCCATGGCTTGCGCCACAGGCCGTGACACGGCGCCATGCTCCTCGATCAGCGGCGCCGGCACCCCCGCCAGCCTGGTCTTCAACAGGTTGCTATAGCAAAGCGCGCCGCCCAGGAAGAAGTCGGAAGCTCCAGGTTTCTCCGTCAGTCGCTCGGCGAGCAGGCCGCCGCTACAACTCTCCGCCACGGCCAAGGTCTTGTGGCGCATGACCAGGTACATTCCTACAACTTCTTCCAGCGACTCGCCTCGCGCGGAAAAGATGTATTCCCCCAAAACAAGTTCGATTTGATCGCCCAACTCTGCTAACAACGCGTCAGCCTGTTGCTCGTTTGGGGCATGGGCGCGAAGATGGATTTCGATAGCTCCCGGTTTGGCCAGAATTGTGGTGGAGGGATTGGTATACGCCTTGTAAACCGCTGCGGCGCGTTTATCGACCTCTGATTCAGGCAGGCCGACCACCTTGTATACGCGAGTTCTGATCCGTTGCCCCTGCGAAACCTGGGCGAGCCGAGGCATACAAAAGGCGTCGAACATTGCCTCCAGTTCCCCCGGCGGCCCCGGCAGCAGCACGACAAGGACCTGCTCGTGCTCAATCCAGATGCCGGGCGCGGTCCCATGCTTGTTTTCGAGCCATTCTGCTCCCTCGGGAAGCAGCGCTTGCCGCAGGTTGTTCTCCGCCATGGGCCGTCCAAAGCGGGCAAGGCGTTCCTGAATCTTCCTTCGGACCTCCGGATCTTCATGCAAGCTTCGGCCCAGAACCTCTGCTACCGCCTGCCGCGTGAGATCGTCTTCGGTTGGACCCAGGCCGCCCGTCAGAATGATCAGTCCAGAGCGCCCGAGCCCCTCCTTCAGGACCGCGCCCAGATCTCCTGCCCGATCACCGACAATGGTCTTGAAGCGTACCTCTATTCCCAGAGCGTTCAGCCGATCGGTAAGAAACAGAGAATTAGTATCGAGGTAGAAGGGAGTCAGGAGTTCCGAGCCAACGGCAATGATTTCAGCGTCCATTTGGAAAGTCAGAAAGCAGAAATTAGAAAGCAGCAGTCAGAAGATCGAAGTGAGAAGTCAAAATCAAAGCGGAAGCTCGTCACTTGGCACTCGTCACTGTAGTAACGGCTTGCCCTTGATGCCGACCGGCAGTTCAATGACAGAACTGTTGGTGGCGACAACCATTGACTGATGCGGAGTAAAGGCGATGCCCACGATGCCATAACCCGAAACCGCGCGTTCCACCCGGCCGTCCGGCGCGATGCGCACAATCCCCCGCTCGCCAGCCAAGGAAGCCGCCACGTAAAGGCTGCCCTCGCTGTCAAACGCCATTCCTTGCGGCCGCCCCAATCCCCGATAGAACGAAGTCACTTCGCCGCTGGGAGAAATGCGGAACACGTGATCGAAGCTGGAAATGGTGGGCCCTGTAAGGTAAAGGTTTTGATCGGGCCCAAAAGCCAGATGATATGCGGCGATGCTGGGCTCGATGGTCGCAAAGACGAAAATCTGGCGGTCACGATTGATCTTGAAAACCGTCCCGGTTCGATCGCCCACGTATAAGTTTTCATCGTTATCGAAGGCAATCCCGGTAGCAACTCCCATGCCTTCGGCGTAGATCTCACGATGGGCATCCGGACTCACTTTATAGACAGTCCCCTCCATGCGGCTCGACACATACAAGAAACCAGCGCGATCGAAAGCCAATCCGGTGGGATTCAATAAGTCGTGGAGGAAGGGACGTACAGCGAGTTGGCGGTCAATTTTGAACACCGAAACCGGAACCTTCTGCCCACGGCTGCCGCTGAAAGTGGAGAAAATGTTCCCGGCGGCGTCGATAGCAGGATTCGCCACAGGGTGGAGGTTTTCGGCAATGGTAACTCCCAGCGCCACAGAGGCCGGGGCGCTCACGCCCACGCCGGTGTCCACCGTTACGGCTCCGCTGGATGCGCCTTCGGGAACGCGCACCACGAGTCGCCTCGAAGAGCTGAGCAGCAGGTCCCCGGCCTGATTGCCAAAGCGCACCTGAGGCCTGCCGTGTCCATTGTGACTTAGACCCCGACCTGAAATGCAGATATCGCCGCCCGGAATGGCTGCGCGAGGAGTGACGCTTTCGATCAACGGCTTATCCGCAGCAGACCCTTTTTTAGGAGCGGGAGATTCAGGTTTGTCAGATTTTTTCCACAAGCTCATTTGATTATAATACGTCCCAAAATCACCATCGCTATCAGACTGTAAAGGCCCGCCACGAGATCATCTAACATGATACCCCAGCCGCCTGGAAATCGCTCGGCCCGCCCCGCCGGGAAAGGTTTTATAATGTCGAAGATTCGGAATAGGATGAAACCCGCGATCAGTCCTACCCTCGAAATCCTGGGCGTGGCGATAAAAGTAATAATCTGCCCCAGAACCTCGTCAATCACGACCTGGCCGGGATCAACACGTCCAAAAGCCTTCTCCGCCTTCCCTGCCGACCAAACCCCTACGGCGAAGACCACGGCCGCCAGGGCCGCCAGCGATATTCCCAGTCCGGTCGAGCCGAGCGAAGTCTGCCGCAAGGCGATCACCAGCGCCAAACCTACGACCGATCCAGCAGTCCCCGGCGCCACTGGAAAATAGCCCGCACCCAAACCGGTTGCAACCCAGACGCTGATACTGCGCTCTTCCTTAGCCATTCCCCCTCTTATCGTCCTGCTTGTTCCCTTCGGCAGCGCTGTCTTGGGTCTCACTCTCCACCGGCCTCGAAACCCGATAGCGCTCCGAGAGCCAATGGTCGAGGTCGATCAACTTGCAGCGCTCGCTGCAAAAGGGCCGAAACGGATTGCCTGCCCAGGAAACCTCTTGATGGCAAATGGGACATCGCATGGCCAGAAACGCTGCCAAAGGCTGATCCTCTGAAGGCGTGAAGTAACCAACTGGCTATGTCATTCCGTGCGCAGCGAGGAATCTGCAGTGGTCTGTTCGATACAAGAGAAATGCAGATGCTTCGCTTCGCTCCGCATGACAGCCGGTTTCTCCGCACCTCCTCTAGCTCACCTTCCACGACGGCCACGACGCCGGCTCCTACAATGCGCGCGCCGCCGCTTGAATCTGAACCAAGCGGCTCCCGGCTGAAAGTGTCGAGTTCGCAACCGCACGTTCCGCAAAGCTCCGCGATTGCAGGCGCGCCACCAGATCGTAGTCGCCCGCGCCTGTAATCGTGGCCCAGCGGAATTCCCCGGGCGCCGGCACGCCCCCCTCGAAATCATTGATCAAGACCAGGCCGTCAATCCCAGGAGCTTGTGATTCCAGTCTGCCCTGAAAAAGCAGCTCTGTCTCCTGCGAGCGGCCTTCCACGAGAACTGGAAAGGAGCTTCCGACTTTATCGCGCAGCTTGCGTCTCGATATCCTGCGCTGCAAGGCCATCAACTTTTGCCGTCAACGGCGGGCCACCGCCGCGGGAACCTTGCCCGGCAGCGCATAGCTCAAACTTGTCTCTTCGTCGGAATAAAGGAACACACCCAGATGGTCGAACTGCGCAGCCTCGACGAAGTCCAAGAGGCTGTCGAAATCCTCTTCCGTTTCGCCAGGGAAGCCGACGATGAAGGACGTCCGCAGTGTGACGCCCGGCAGAGCGGCGCGAATCTTCTCCAACAACCTTAAAAAGTATTCGCCGCTCGAGCCGCGCCGCATCAACTTCAGCACCGGCGCGCTGGCGTGCTGAAGCGGAATGTCAAAGTATTTCACCAGCTTGGGGGTTTCCGCCACGGCCTCAATCAACGCGTCAGTCAAGCGGTTGGGGTAACAATAAAGGAATCGTACCCAGACGAGGTCGGGAATCTTCCCAAGCTCTCGCAATAGAGACGCCAATCCGTCGCGCAGTCCCAGATCCTCGCCGTAACTCGTGGTGTCCTGGCCTACGATGGTCAACTCCGCCACGCCTTGGCGCGCGAGGTTTTCCGCCTCCCGCACCACCGAGGCAAAGCGCCGGGAGCGGAACTTGCCGCGCATCTGCGGGATCACACAAAATGAACACGGATGGTCACACCCCTCGGCGATTTTCAGATAAGCGGAATAGGAAGGCGTGGCGAGCACACGAGGAGTGAGGTCATGATAAAGGTAAGGCTCGGCGATCCCCTCGAAGCCCCGTTCCGCGCTCCCCTCTCCGCAAGCTTCCAATACCCGTTCCAGTTCGTTGGTCCCGATGACAAAGTCAACTTCCGGGATCTCTTTCAGAATCTCTTCGCGGTATCGTTCCACCAGGCAACCCGCCACAACCAGCTTTTTGGCAGCCCCGGATTTTTTGTATCCCGCCATTTCCAGGATGGTGTCAATGGATTCACGCTGGGCAGGCGCGATGAATGCGCAAGTGTTGACGATGATGACTTCGGCTTCCTCCGCGCGCGGAGTCAACTCGTATCCCTGACGGGCCAGCATTCCAAGCATTACCTCGCTGTCCACAAAGTTCTTCGGACAACCGAGGCTGACCATTCCAACTTTTGCCATATGTGTGCTAACGCCTACGCGAGACCTAGTACCCCGCCCTCGCTGAGAACTAAAATCTTAGCATAATTTTCCGATTGCGTATGTCGTCCGTTGTTAGTCGACGTGGCGCGGGCGTCTCGTCCGCAGTGGCGGGAGCGTCCCGCTCCCGCGCGCGGGCAGAGCCTGTCCTGAGCAAAGCGAAGGGATGCCCGCGCCACAGCGGGCGAGACGCCCGTGCTACAGTCTGTGTGCGTCACGATTGCCAGTCGTCATCCCCTCGTCGTCTGATGCCCGCGAACCTACTGCCGCTTCCACAACCACGCAGCCTTCTCCGAGGATGCTGCGAAAGCCTCACTGTCAGGAGCAAAACTTACGGTAAGGAGAGGATCGCGGCCCTCTTGGAGTGTCTGCTGCAACTTGCCGTCTTCGACTGACCACACACGGGCGGTCTTATCTTCGCCAACGGAAGCTACCCATTTCCCGTCCGGAGAGAACTCCGCCCAGTGGACCGGCCCGTTGTGTCCGGTGAGCGTGCGAAGGAGGGTCCAGGCCGGTACGGAAAAGATTCGTACCTTGCCATCTTCGCAGGCCGTAACTACCTTGGTGCCGTCGCGCGAAAAAGCAATGCTCAGCACGGTCCCCGCGTGTCCACGCAGGCTATCCACAAACCGGTGCTCTTTGGCCTCCACCACTGCCGGATCCGGAGTTGTGCTCATGGCGATCTGCGCCAGGAGCACCCAATGTCCGTCGGGAGAAAACGCATACACGTTAGGCGTTTGCGTCAGGTCGGGGATGGTGAGCCGGCCTCCACGGTGCGTACGCGGATCCCAAAAGTCAAAAGTCCCAGCTTTGTAGAGCACCAGGTTCTCCAGGTACGGGAAGTACAGGATGGGCCCGAATCCCCCACCGCTGCCAATTGACTCCATGGTGCTCGCTGCCTGGTCTGCAATCGGGTCCCATTGGAGCCCCAGAAGTGGCGTTGACCCACCCGCCCCTTTACCTTTAATAGAAACTATCCCCGTGAACAAGAGGAACAGTTGCTTCGTGGGCAGGAAATTTGCGGATTGAATGTTCAGCTCGCTAAGACCGGGTAAATGGATCTTCAGGATCTTTCGAATGCTGCCGTCCTTGACTCCGAGCAGAACTACCTTCTCTTCACTGACCACTGCCAGCGTTGAACTATCGGGAGAAAAAGCTCCGGCGGGAGAATAGTGCAGGGCCAGGTGCCCCTCCACGCGCCCGCTGCTCACCCACGTGAATTGCGGCGGTTGACCGCTTTCGACCGTTTCAACCTGCGCCCATAAAGCGCCGGGGAGCAAGAAAAGGAAGGCTGAAAGCAGAAGGCAGAATGCAGAAGAGACCGGTTTCGCTCGCAAACTACAAATCGATTTCGTCATGTGAGAGCCGGCGCACCAGTTCGCGGTCCGCCTCGAGAAAGTTGAACTGACTCAGCCGGGAACGCTCCACCCACGCGATCGCTTCGAACACCTGGTTCCGGATCGTCCCGCGGAAACTGCGCACCGCAAAGAATACCACGTCCACCGCTCGATCCGGATACTGGTGATGCAGGCGAAAGACCTCTTCGTCGATCTCCGCCTGGATGGCAAGCTCCTCTGCCAGTTCGCGGCGAAGAGAGGCTTTCAATTCTTCGCCCTCGTTAACCTTGCCTCCCGGAAACTCCCATTGCATTCCGTAAGGGTCGGAATGATGGCGCTGGCAGATCAGCACCTGGCCGCCCTCAATTAGGATGCCGGCGGTGACAAGGATGGATTTCTGTTCCGTCATGAGGCAGGGGGTATTTTAGCAGAACATGCTGGTGTATACTATGCGCATGAAACGTGCGAATCTTGTGCTAGATCCAGATCTTCTGGAGCAAATAACCCGAGTGCTCGGCGTGAAGACCTACTCTGCGGCCGTAAACATTGCGATGGCGGAGGTTCTTCGCATGCGGAAGATACAGGGTTTACCTCAGTTCTTTGGTCGAGGGCTTTGGCAAGGCGACTTGGGGCGGATGCGTGAAGATAGCGCCTCTGAGCGCCGTCCCGTCGGTAGACGGCCGCGGAGCCGCTCATGATGCTGGTTGACACCTCGGTGTGGATCGAACTGTTGAATGGGGCGGCTGGATCGAGAGTCACGGAGGAGGAGTTACTGAATTTCGTTACTTGCGGACCGGTCCTCCAGGAACTCTTGCAAGGCCTCCGTGACGACCCTGAAAGCGACGCACTCCGGGAGGAATTACTGGCGCTCCCAGTGCTGAGCGACCCGGTGCCAATCGGTCTATTCTTGTCGGCAGCGGAGATTTATCGCCTGGGACGGGCGAAGGGCTACACAATCCGCTCTTCGACGGATTGCCTGATCGCCGCTATCGCCATCGAGAACGGCGTTCCGGTCTGGCACAAGGATCGCGACTTTGAGGCCGTCGCGCGGTATACGAGCCTTCGGACAAAGCGCATGAATTGAGGCTCAAGCGCCGGCCCGGAGGCGGGCAACCTCCGAGCGGAGGCGTGCCAGGCACCAGCCGCCCCTTAGGGCGAGAGCCCACGGGAAGCGAACTGTGGCGCGGGTGCACCAATCAGCTATGGAATAGTGCATCCCTCCACGCGGGTGGCGGTCGTGAGACCGCGTAGGGTAAATTGTTAGATTCCCAACCAGGCCGCGCCATAGCTTGATCCTCACTTTTCCCAGCATATTTGACTCTCGACAGCTCCGCATCATGTTACAATCTACAAAGAAGTGTCCCTGCCACTGTTGGCGAGGCATAGTTGAGCTCCTTCCAGGAGGGACAAACACATGCTTCTGGTGAAACGAGCTTGGATGCCCCTATTGGTGTCATCCGGCGCAGTCTTTGCTACGGTCGTTGCTTTGGGTAACCTGTTTCCTCAACAATCACCGGCGGCAATCCAAGGGGAAAGGGTGATCCAAAAGAGAATGGTGACGCCGGGAAAGGCCTCTGTTTCCTGGGAGGGTGCCGCACCGGCGCTCGGGTTGCTCAGGTCGAACGCCACGGCGCTCCCGTTGGTCGGGCCCTACGAGAATTATTCGCCGACTCTAGCACCGTCTAAACGACGGGACAACGCAGTTACGGACATGAAGAGCGACGCTACTGGCAACAAGAGCACTCCAACCGGCAATACTAGCGCAGAGCTGGTCAAATCCGTTCAAGCCAGTTCGGAGTATCTTAACGAGAAATGGTTGGCGGATAAGGGAGGGTCAGTTCCGCTGGCATATGTGGAAAGCATCAAGCTGGACGCTGACCTCCTCGGGAAGCTATCCGAGGCTCAGGAACAACGAGCCGCAGGCAAATGCGATCCTCCGAGACACTGCGGAGGATCTGGCGGTCAAGGCTGTCCACTGCAGGCTGAGCCCTAACGGCTGGGCTAGCCTTATAAGTGTGAAGGTGAACACCGTAAAAAGCGGAAGGGTCGTCAGTGGTTTGGAGGTCTGGTACGTCCCCAGAGGCTGGGCAGATGTTCCGGGGATGTGGATGCGTTGCGCTAGCCTGAGCAGCCCGGCAACTGTAGATGTTCCGCCGGGGGTGTACATGTTAAGGGTAGGTGACACAGAGCCTATTACGACAAAAATAGGTGGCGACGGAAAAGACGAGATGGGCGTTGACCTCGTTGTCAATTAGGCGTGAGGATTTCGCCTTGTGGTTAACAAGCAGCTACCAACTGACTGGCTCGATCGGGTGAAGAAATCCTGGGGCACCCTTGCGCAGTCCGCCTTGTGGATCATATGCGTGGTGGGGAGTTTTCTTCTTCCACCCCCCGTGGGCTTTTCGGGGAGCGGCCAACATATCTGGACGGCGTTGGGTAAGTTCGTGGTCACGGTCCTCGTCGGCCTGATGATTGTTGCCGGCAGAAAGTGGAACAAGAAGGGGCAGGCCCGTGCGTGGGCGATTGTTGCCGCTGCCCTGCTTGTCGTCGCGGTCAGCACGTTTATTAGCTATCAAAGTCTGCTTTTTTCGCACACTTGCACTTACAGCTCGAAAGAGGTCGTCATCGGCAACGTGTACACAGAGCACGCCTTGACCTACCTTCAGAAGTATCCCGGCAAGTCCTGTGAAGCGTTGCTTGAGGACTTTGTGGGAAAGGCTGACGATATCTGGACGCAAGAATCCATCAACCATGAGCGCACAACTCTGGCAGAGGTTTACCTCAGTTGCCTACCTCTCTTCGCTATGTGCATGATGGCGATTGTGCATGCAGTGTATCTTGAAAAAATGAAGTGAACACAAGGCTAATAACTGACCCCGATGTGGTACCGCGAGGGACGGCGGACCCGTTGCGCTGCTGTCGCTTGAGAGTCGCTAATTCTGCAATATCTGCGCCACCCTTGGATGTGGTGGGGCCCATTCCTTACCTGGCTCGGAAGTGAACAGGTAGAGGGGATAGAGGTCTTCGAAGATCTGCTGCACCTGGCCGGCAAAGGTCGGTCCTCCGACCGCACGCGAATTGGGCAGGAACACCTTTCGGACGATCCAGGCCTGCAGGGACTGCCAGTCCTCTTCGCGGCGAGGCAGGCCCGGGTGCTGCGCCCAGTCGCCGTCTTCCTGCCGATGCCAGTATGTCTGGTAACCCTTGCTGCGGACCGTCCGCCCGACCAGCCTGTCGAAATAGTCACGTTCTTTAGCGACCCGCTTTCGAAAGACTGTCTCGAGCGCCCCCTTCGGCCCACGCCAGGTGCCATAGATCGAAAACCCCGCCGTGACGCAGTCCGCAGAAAGCCCCACATAAAGGCGCCCGCCATGATCGCGCTCGTGGCGGCTGTCGTAGGCGTAGAGATAGTAGTTTGACTTGTATGGACTCTTGTCCTTACTGAATCGAATGTCCCGGTTGATCCGCGAAAAACTGCCGTTGGTCTTTCCCGCAACCTCGAAGTGCGGGTTGAGCGCCAGAATAAAGGGCGTGAGGGTCTCCAGGAGGCCGCGGAACGCGCCCGTGACGCGCTCCTCATAGCGCGTCCGGTTCTGGTCAAACCAGGCTTTGTTGTTGTGCTGCGAAAGTTCCTCAAAAAAGGCGAATGCGTCAGGTGTGAATCCAGAAAACGAGTTGGCCACAGGCGTCTCCCCGACTTGTGGTTGGAATTGGGTCTTGCCTCTCTTTTGATGGGCAACAGAGAAAAAAGACGCGTCCGTCATGTGTCGAATTCCTCAATGGAACTCGCGGGTTGCGGTACCGGTTCAAGACCGCATCATCCGGTTGATGAAAGGGTAGTAGAAATAGATGAGCTAGCACAACATAATGTCATTTTCATCGTCCCATCAGCTTCCAATAATGCCCGATACCTATTACGGTTTCTGGCAGGTTGATTGCCTGAAGATGCGCAGGAACGGTTGAAACTCGCGCATAGGGGGCGTTTGTGTCGATGCCCTCTTTCAGACGCGAATGTCTTGATTCTGAAGATGTTACCTATGAAGAATCGATTGGCTGCGGCCTAATGTCGGCATGGACGGTCACGCCGGACAGGTCCGTAGTTTGTGAGTGTCCCTTGAGAAAGGGGAGAATTCCATGGGCCCCACATGCAGCAATTGCCCCGTACTTAAGACTTCACTCTTCAGCAGTCTCTCCAACGAGCAAGTCGCGCAGTTGGGATGCGTGTTCCGCCCGGCGCGTTATCGGAAGAACCAGATCCTATTCTTCGAAGGCGGCGTAGCCCAACATCTCTTCGCTCTGCATACCGGGCTCGTCAAATTAGTGAAGTCGCTGGAGAACGGGAAAGACCGCATAACCAGTGTCCTGTTTCCTGGACACTTGTTTGGCCTGGAATCCCTTTCCGAGCCTATATATCCATTGACTGCGATCACACTTCGTGACAGCGAAATCTGTGCGGCATCGCGCGATGAGGTCGTGGTTTTCCTCCAATCCCATCCCGAAATCGCGCTGGGCATGGTACGGTTCCTGGTTGGTGAAATCGGGCGGGTGCGCAGCCAAGTCACTGATATGAGCTTCAAGGACGCCAGAATGAAGGTGGCGACGTTCATTCTGACCCTGGTTGCCTCCGATTCTGCCCCTCATGACACGCAAACGACGCTGAACCTGCCGCTCTCCCGGCAAGAGATCAGCGAGGTCCTCGAGTTGTCCCCAGAAACAATCAGTCGCACGCTAGCGGCGTTCCGAAGGCAAGAATTGATAATCGCCCGTGGCCGGCACCTGACGGTTCAGAATCTAACCGGTTTGCAGTCGGCAGCGCATCGCTGAAGGCCCTCGAAACGCGACTTGATGTCCGCAGAGAGGGAACTTCCCTAATCCGTCCTGGAAAAACTCCCCAAAATCTCCTTCACACTTGTGCCGTCAGGAGGCTAAGCGTAGGCAGGTAAAGCCTTTATAGCAACTTCTGAAGGGAAGGAACTAGGTGGCCCACATAAAGAAACTAGTACCTCTATATTGACATATGTCATGTAGAATTGTGAGGTTTAGTATCGACAGCCCCTAGCAGCGGCTGCTAGCGTGCTGTTGTTGCACTCGAAGCCCTTGGATCCTGGATCGGCACTATGCAGTTGACAGCTCTCTTTTTCGCTCGTTCCCCCGCCGACTCGATGGGAGTGAACATAACTCGCCCCCGCTCTGTGGGCCGATTCCTCCCACCTCTCGCGACGATCCGTCACTTAACGGCCAGCGCGGCTTTATGCGTCGCATCCCTCCTATTAGCTCCGCTGGCATTCGGTCAAATCGTCAGGCATTCTTTCTCGACAGGGGGCGCAGACCACCCTGACATCATATTCGTTCAAGCGAAGTCGGTACGGAGTGGCAAATTGTCGCAAAGGTTCCCCGCCGGAAGTAGAATCGTTCGATTTGAGAAAGGAACCAGGCGACTTGCAAACTTGACACAGGATTTCTTTTGCGCGGCGGACCCGCGAATCTCCTTCGATGGCTCGAAGGTGCTGTTCGCCGCAAAGAAAGACGCCGCTGGGGCATGGCAGATCTGGGAAATGAACACGGACGGAACGGAGCAGCGCCAAGTGACCCACTGCCCGAAGGATTGCCTTTCCCCAGCCTACCTGCCACGCGATGCAATTGCCTTTTCCGGCGAGGTCCCGGACGGTGATGGAACGGGGGCTTACCAACTCTTCTTTGCCAAGCTGGATGGCAGTGATGTGCAGCAGATCACCTTTGGTCCGGGCGATTACCAGTTGGAGACGGTGCTACAGAACGGCTTGATCCTCGCCTCCGCGCGTTCACCTCTGGAGATGCCCGGAGAGTCTAAGCACTCACGCAACCTGTACACGATGCGACCCGACGGCACCGCACTCGCGGCGTTCCGAAGCGACCGGGAGGATCCGGCAATCCGCAGCCAAGCGGAAGAGTTGGATGACGGTTCCGTGGTTTTCGTCAAAAACACGAAACTTGACTCCGAAGTCGGAGGCAATCTGGCGGCAATTCAGCGTGGCGCCACACACAATTCGATTATTGGCCCCTTGAGCGCGTTAATCTGGTCGCCGCGGCAACTCGAGGCCTCGCGATTGATTGTGGCGCGGCGAGTAGCATCGCCGGCGTCAGCCGCGAAATTCGACTTGTATTCATTTGATTTCATCCACGGGAAGTTCCAGGCGCCCATCTACCACGATTCCGAGCTTTCCAGTATCGAGGCCATTCCCATCGCGGCGCACGCTGCTCCGCGCTGGTACTGGAGCACTCTGCGCCCGGACATCAAGATGGGCTACTTCATCTGCTTGGATGCCTCGCTTTACGACGAAGGTCCCAAGGGGCGACTGGCGCAATTCCCGAGCAAGGTAAGAGTGCTGGGCCTGGATCCGTCGACGGATAAGGAGGCCAGCCTGGGCGAAGCACCCGTCGAGCGTGACGGCTCCTTTTATATCGCGGTGCCTCCGGACCGTCCGGTGCGCTTCGAACTGCTGAGCAGCGAGGGCAAGGTAGTGCGTGGACAAAAGAGCTGGATATGGGCGCGCACGGGGGAAGAACACGGCTGCGTGGGTTGCCACGAAGACCGCGCTGTAGCTCCCGAGAATCGCTGGCCTCTAGCGTTGCGGCGCTTTGACGCACCTTTCTGCCTCGGTGTGCAGCCGCCGCTCCAGGCGGCGCACTGACGAACTGCGGGGCAACTTTGGTGGTTGCCTAGAGCGGACACGAGGACCGCCCTTACTGGGAAAAGACAATGAGAGTTCGAGCACGACAAATCGCGATGACACTTGCGGCGGCGATCTTGCTTGTTGTGGGGCTGAGGGTCACGGCGCAAGACCCGGTTCGTACGCCGGCAGCACGCACCCCGGCTTCAAAACACACTGCCTCAGCCCGAAGTTCAACGCGTGATCCCGCGCCGCAGACGGGCGCCGCTCCCGCCTTACCTACTTTCGAAGATGTTACCGAAAAATCCGGCATCAATTTTCGGCATTCTTTTGGGGAGCAGAAGCTCAGCTCCATTATGGAGGCTACCGGCTCCGGTTGCGCTTGGATCGATTACAACAACGACGGTCTCTTGGACCTTTACGTCGTGAGCGGGCGGTATATTGACGGCGCCACCAAGTTCTCGAAACCCAACGGTGTGGATGCTACGAACCACCTCTACCGCAATAACGGCGATGGCACTTTTACAGATGTGACCGAGCAAGCAGGTGTGGGCGGCAAAGGATTCGGCATGGGCGTGACGGTGGGCGACTATGACAACGACGGATACGAAGACATCTACATCACCAACTGGAATTCCTCCGTCCTCTACCACAACAACGGGAATGGAACGTTTACTGACGTAACGGCGAAAGCCGGGGTCGAGAATCCCCACTTTGGAACCGGCACAACCTGGTTCGATTACGACCGCGACGGTAAATTGGATCTCTATGTGGGGAATTACCTGAAATTCGATCCCAACGCCAAAAGGGAGTATTTCACTGCTGAGGGTTTTCCCGGCCCCCTCGACTACGAAGGCGACGCCGACCGCCTCTTCCACAACAACGGGGACGGAACTTTTACCGACGTATCCCATAAAGCGGGAATCGATAACCCGTTGGGACGGGCCATGGGTTTGACCGCAGGCGACTTCGATAACGACGGCTGGCCGGACATCTACGTCGCCAACGACACCATGGACAGCTATCTCTACCACAACAACCACGATGGAACGTTTACGAATGTCGCTCAGGATGTGAACGTAGCCTTTGGCGCCAACGGCGAGGCTACCTCCGCCATGAATCCCATCTTCGGCGATTACGACAATGACGGCTGGCAGGACATCTTTGTCTCCGACATGCGTTACCACCGCCTCTTCCACAACCCCGGCGGCAAGGGATTCTGGCTCGACACCACCGTTGAAGCGGGCGTGGCCAGTGTTTCCGGACAATACGTGGCCTGGGGCGACGGTTTCTTCGATTTCGACAACGACGGCTGGAAGGACCTTTTTATTGTGAACGGAGGCCTGCACTGGCTGATTCCCATGGAAGACTCGGTGCTCCGAAACAACGGGAACTCGACGTTCACCGATGTCTCCTCACAATTGGGTGACTACTTCAAGGTCAAGAAAGTCGGGCGGGGTGCTTGCTTTGGGGATTACGACAACGACGGGTATACCGACGCCTTTATCATGGTGTTGGGTGGCAAGGGAATCCTGCTCCACAACAATCCCCCTCCCTTGGGCGTGCGCAATCACTGGTTGAGCGTTAAGTTGATCGGGACCAAGAGCAATCGCGACGGCTTTGGAGCTCGCCTCGAGGCGGTCGCCGGCGACTTCCATCAATACACCGAGGCCCCAGCAGAGAACGGTTATCTTTCCCAGGGCGACCCGCGGCCGCACTTCGGCCTGGGCAAGCACACGGAGGTTGACAAGCTCATTATCCACTGGCCAAGCGGAATCGATCAGGAGCTTGACCACGTCAAGGCAGACCAATTCCTGACTGTGAAGGAACCCGCCGAAACGCCCACCGGCACGGGAGGCAAGGGGCGATGAAGGGCGCCTGCACAACCCGCCCGCTCCGAGGCAAGGACGCAGGGGAAGTGGCTTCACCGCTTGCTTTTCAAACGCCTCAAGCAACTCTGTCATCCCAAGCGCAGCGAAGAATGTGGCTCTGCCGGGTGCGGACCGCGGAAAAAGCCAGGGCAAGACTCCTCGCTACGCTCGGAATGACATTCGTGGCCGCGTTGCTTTTGAACCCCGCACTGCATTCATACGCTTCCACGCCGCAGCAGGCAGCGGTGGTCGAGCCCGAATACCTGTCTCCCGTCGAGATGAGATTCTCGCCGGATGGTCAGCGGCTATACGTGGTATGCGAAGGGAACGGATCCGTGCTGGCAGTCGATGCGCGCACCCGCCAAGTTGTGGCGCGCGCCAAGGTTGGCGCCAAACCTCGAGGCCTGGCGCTCTCCCCGGACGGCAGCACGCTGTACGTCTCAAACTCCTGGAGCGATACGGTTAGTGAAATCGACGCCCGATCGTTCGAGGTCCGCCGCACTCTCAAGGCAGGTTGGGGACCCGTGGGGCTTACTACCGACCGCAGCGGCAAGTTCTTGTACGTGGCCAACAGCGTGGGCGATGACGTTTCACTTTTCGATCTCGCTTCGGGCACGGAGATCAAGCGTTTCATGAGCGAACGCTATCCTGAACAAATCCTTCTCTCCCGAGACGGACGCCGAGTCTACGTGTCGAACATCTTGCCGCGCTTTGGTCCCTACGATCAGCCGCCTGTCTCTGAATTGCTGGTCATCGACGCCGTGAAGCAACTTGTGGAAGCGCGCGTTTCGGTTCCTGGGGCAATCGAACTGCGACATATCGCGGAAGCCCCGAAATCTCTGGGCGGCTACTTGCTGGTTCCGGAAATAAGGCCCAGGAACCTCGGCCCCCTGATCAGCGTGGCGCAAGGCTGGGTGATGACACATGGCATGGCAATAGTCCGACCTGCGGCGGGTGGGGTTCGCGAATCGCCCCGACAGGTCACACAGGTGGTCCTCGACGACATTGATTACTATTTTGCCGGCGAGAATGGCGCGGCATTTACACCCGACGGGCGCTATGTGCTACTGACCGCCTCAGAGGCGGACACTCTCACCATCATCGACACCGCTAAGCTTGCGCGGCGGATGCACGCGGTTTCGAGCGAGGGACTTGCCAACCGTCTCGACTCTGCGCGCACGTTTGTAGTGAGGCGCCTCGAAACCGGCTTCGATCCGCAGGACGTGGTTGTTTCACCAGACGGCCGGATGGCCTATGTCGCCAACCGACTGGACGATACTCTGACGGTCGTTGATCTCGCCAAGCTTCAAGTTGCCTCAACGGTCGGTCTTGGAGGGCCAACCGAACTCACCGCCATTCGTCGAGGCGAGCGGCTTTTCAACGCCGCAAAGTACTGCTTCCAGGGGCAGTTTGCCTGCGCCACTTGCCATCCCAACCGTCACTTGGACGGGCTGTCGTGGAATCTGGAAACTGCCCAACTGGGACGCGACCGGGTGGCCAACCGCACTCTGCGCGGGATCAAAGACACGGCGCCCTATAAATGGAACGGGCACAATCCGGACCTCGCCACCCAGTGCGGCCCGCGCATCGCCAAGTTCCTATTTCGCTCCGAAGGCTTCAACACCCACGAACTCGAGGATCTGGTCACATACCTGAACCAGATACCGCTTCCCCCGAATCGACACCTCGCGCCCGACGGTCAGCTTACCGAGGCGCAGGAGCGCGGCAAGGCTATCTTCTACCGCACCCAGAAGAACGACGGCACTCCCATTCCGGTCTACAACCAGTGCGCCACCTGCCACCCGGCCGGTTCGCACTACACCACCCGGACGAGCTTCGATGTCGGGTCGGCGAATAAGTATGACACCATTACGTCCTTCGATACTCCTCAATTGGATCGCGTCTACGAAGACGGCCCGTATTTGCATAACGGAGAGGCGCTGACACTCGAAGAAATCTGGACCATATTCAACAATAACGACACGCACGGCGTGAGCTCGGATATGGCCAAAGAGCAGTTGAACGACTTGATTGAGTATTTGAAAACACTCTGAAGACCCGGGATTTGAAATTTGAGACTTTGAGTTTTTTCTGAAATCTGAAATTTGGAATCTGAGATTTTCGGGGGTGTGAGGAGATACATGATGAAGAGATTGCTCCTGAGCACCGCGATCCTTTTGGCAGCGTCATCACTCGGCTGGGCGCAAAACGTGTCTTCTCCCGGACCCGCCCCAAAGCCGTACCTCATGACTCGTTGGGAGAACTTCACCACCGCCAACGGTATGCCCGACCCGAAGGTCTTCTGCGTCACCGTCGATGGGAGCCGGGTTTGGGCAGGGACTGAGGACGGCTTAGTGCTGATCGAGAACGGAAAAGTGCAACGCGTTTACAAAACCGAAAATGGCCTAGCGCAGCGCGCCGTGATGGGCATCGCCGCGGACAAGAAAACGGGCGACCTGTGGATTGCCACCTTTGGCGGAGTCAGCCACTTCTCCGGCGGCCAGTTTCAAAACTTCACGAATCTTACCAGCGGACTTCTGAATGACGTTTGCTATGGCATCGCCGTCGTCGATCGGTACGTCTGGGTAGCGACGACGGCAGGCGTCAGCCGCCTCAACACTTACACCGGTGAGTGGACGAACTGGAGCGAGAAGAATGCACCCTTCCATGAGCCCTGGTGTTACGGGGTGGCTCCGGCGGGCAACAAAATGTACTTCGCCATCTGGGGTGGAGGCCTGCTCGAGTACGACTTAGCGGGCAACTATTGGAAGCCCTACACCGATCCCGACGAGGAAATGGAAACCGTCCTGTTCCGCAATCAGGGCCTCCTCCATATCATTGTTTCGAACGTCGCCTACAACCCCGACACCCAAATGGTCTGGGCCTCCACCTATTTCGGCCTCAGCGGCTATGACGGCCGGAACTGGCACAATTACCTCACGAAAGACAGCGGCTTGGCGTCGGACTTTATCAATGCCCCGAAGTCCCGCCGCGACGACGTCTGGGCCTGCACCGATAAGGGTCTGAGTTATCTCAATTACAAGACCAATACCTGGGTCAGTTATCGTCCCGCGAAGCAGACCGGCCACGGAGAGATCGAGATCACCTGGCCGGATTCAAAGAAGAACAAACTCGAGACACCAACCTCTCTCGCCCACAATTACATCTTAAATATGGATTTCCAGGGCGAGGACATCTGGGTGGCGACAGCCCAAGGGCTGAGCCACGGAATTCGCGAACCTCAGAAGGAGAGTCAACTCTATGCGTCGATCACATCCCACCGTAGCAGCGGTGAAGTCGCACAAACCCGTGCCCCGAAAGGCCGTTAGCGCGCCTCATACACTGAACGAAGCCTACGACTACCCCAAGCCCTCTTCCTTTTCCCGCGCGCTGCGGCTGGACATTAAAGGCGTCACTATTTTGCTCATTTCCGGCACGGCCAGTGTGGATGAGAGTGGCAAGACGGTCCACGCGGGCGACTTCCGCGCCCAGTGCTGGAGAACCTATCAGAACATCACCGGATTGCTCGAGGCCGAAGGGGCAACGTGGAAGGACATCGTGCGCACGACGTGCTATTTGCGCGATATCGAGCGCGACTACGAGGCTTTCAACGAAATTCGCACGCAGTTCTTCAAAGAGCAGGAACTGGATCCGCTGCCGGCTTCCACAGGCATCCAGGCCATTCTGTGCCGGCCGGATTTGCTCGTCGAGATTGAGGCGATTGCGATATTCGAGACGGACCGCGACGGCGGCAACAACGGGCAGTAAGCATGATGCGGCGGGGCCTGGAGCTTCGAGCGTAGCGCCGACCTTCAGGCCGGCATCCGGATGCTGACCTGAAGGTCAGCGCTACCGGCGGGAGCGGGGTCGGTGCCGCGCGAGCGAAGGAGTGATGGCAATGAGAATTGCTGGACAAGTCAGCGTTGATGACATTCCGAAGATTTGCCCTCTCCTGAGCCGGACGGCCAACCCTCAATACGGAGAGCACCGCACGCGCGTGGTGAATGTGGCGGGCGTGCAGTTTGGGGGCGAGCGTCCCGTGGTGATCGGGGGGCCTTGTGCGGTGGAGAGTCACGCCCAGACCGTGGGGTTGGCGCATGCGGTGAAGCAGGCGGGCGCAGACATGCTGCGCGGAGGCGCCTACAAGCCTCGGACTTCCCCGCACGATTTTCAGGGTTCCGGACTCGAGGGCCTCTGCATCCTCAGTATCGCTCGCGCGGAGACCGGCCTCCCCATTGTCACTGAAGTCATGGATCCGCGCATGGTGGCGGAAGTGGCCGAAGTGGCCGACATGCTGCAAGTCGGTTCGCGCAACATGCACAATTACTCACTGCTGGCCGAAGTGGGCCGCACCCGCAAACCCATTCTGCTGAAGCGCGGGATGTCCGCGAGCCTTTGCGAATGGCTGGGCGCCGCGGAATATATTGCCAAGCAAGGCAACATGGACATCGTGCTGTGCGAGCGCGGCATCCGGGGCTTCCCTTCCGGCGAGTACTCGCGCTACGTGCTCGACCTTAACGTGATTCCGGCAGCCAAGATGCTGACTTTCCTCCCCGTCGTCGTCGACCCAAGCCACGCCACAGGGGTCTCAGCCATGGTCGAGCCGGCCAGCCGGGCCGCGCTCGAAATGGGAAGCCACGGCCTGCTGATCGAAGTCGCGGACCTCACCTTCGGCGAGCCCAAGTGTGACGGCTTGCAGGCCATCGACGTGGCGACTCTGGCAAGAATTGTCGAGTTTGCGAGGGCGAGAAGACAGGAGTCAGAAGTCAGGAGTCAGAAGACGGTCGCGGTAGCCGCAACCGTTCCGGTCAATTAACGGACCTAACTCCTGCGCGGAGAAGTCAACATGCGAAACGCAAGCCTGGTTCTCGTACTCTTCTTGATTTCCAGCACTGCTTGGGCTCAATACAAGGAGCCGGACGACGACAAGCCCGTGCAGCGCTACGCCAATATGCCTGACGAGGCGGTGCCGTACCGGCGCTTTACAAAGCCTTATTATGACTGGTTCGTCCAAACCGATACGCTGGCCTATTACGGCGCGGCAGAGAAGCGGCCTGATGGTGACGCGTCCAAGCTGAGTGAAATTGCTATCGGCTTATTTGCCCCCATTGAGAACAATCCCGAATCCATCTTCGGTCTTCCCATGCTGCACGGCGCGCAACTCGCCATCGAAGAGGCGAACGCCCGCGGTGGATATCACGGCAAACCCTATGCACTCAAGGTGCACAACGAGTCAGCGCTCTGGGGCGCCTCCTCGGCCGAACTCGTGAAGATGCTCTTCAATGAAAACTGCTGGGCCATGCTGGGTTGCGTGGATGGTCAGAACTGCCACATCGTGCTCCGCACGACCCTAAAACTAGAAGTCCCTATCGTGAACGTAGGCACCACCGACCCCACCGTGACGGAGACCCGCATCCAGTGGTTGATGCACGATTTTATCGACGACCGCCAGCAGGGCTATACGCTGGCTGATTACGTTTTCAAAACCCTCAAGCTCAAGCGTATCGGCGTGATTCGCACTCAAACCCGCTATGCTCGCCTGGGCGTGGAGAAATTCGCCGACGAGGCGCGGCGCATGGGCCGCCAGCCGATCCTGGAGGTGAAGTTTGAGCGCGGCGACAAGGATTTCAGCAATCAATTGCGCATGTTGAAAGACGCCAAGGTCCAGGGCGTGATCATTTGGGGCGAGGCCGCCGACGCAGGGTTGATCCTGAAGCAGATGCGCGCCATGGGCATGAAGCAGCCGGTCTTCGGCGGAAGCCGCCTGGCCTACCCCCAGTTGCTTGAAATCGCCGGCCCAGCGGCGGAAGGCACAGTCGTCACCACCACCCTCGATCCCACGCGCCGGGACCCGAAGTGGCTGGCCTTCCGGGATGCTTACCGGAAGCGGTTCAATGAGGAGCCCATCGACTACTCCGCTTACGCCTATGATGGAATGAATATTCTTGTCGCGGCTATTGAAAAAACGGGACTCAACCGCGGCAGGATCATGGACGTGCTACGGGACTACCAGATGAAGAGTTACGACGGCGTGGCCGGGAAGGCCTTTTTCGATCACACGTTGAACAACATTTCGCCGGTGACCATGGCGAGAGTGAAGGACGGCAGGTTTGAGTACTGGCCGGCTCCGCGTCAAGGCGGGCACGAGGGGGCACAGAGCACCTCAGGCGGTCGTGGCGGACAATAGTCTTGCAGAATTTCAAATTTCAAATCTCAAATTTCAAATTTCCCCTCTTGCATCTTGCTGCCCTGCGCTGGTCTCAAATCTCAAATCTCAAATTTGCCCTCGTGCATCTTGCTGCCCTGCGCCGGTCTCAAATCTCAAATCTCAAATTTCCCCTCTTGCATCTTGCCGCCCTGCGCTGGCCTCAGGTCTCAATTTTCAAATCTAGCCCTCCTGCCGTGCCCCCGGCCACTGCGCTCTGTTTCGCACTCCTCGTCTGCGGCTCGCCTGCCCTTCCCCAAACCCCTCCCCATCCTTACGCCGTCATTCCCCGGGACGCAGTGAATTATTCCGGACCGGGCCGCGATGCCAGTCACGATCTGCGAGGGATTGAAATCAAAATCGGTCTGCTTGCGCCGCTCACCGGCCCGCGCCAGAACGAAGGTAAGGCGTTGTTGCAGGCGGCACAGTTGGCCGTGGAAGACGAGGCTGCAAGCCCTTTCCCCGGCGGGCGCCGGCTTTCAATTGCAGCCCGCGATCAAAGCGATTTCTGGGGTCGAGCAACAAATGAAATCGTTCGACTCGTATTTGACGACCAAGTGGCGGCGCTCGTCACCTCACTCGATGGCGATTCGGCTCACCTTGCCGAGCAAGTCGGAAACAAGGTTGGAATCCCCGTCGTCACACTTTCCACCGACCCTTCCACAACGCAGATCAACCTTTCCTGGATCTTTCGCCTCGCCCCCACAGACACGCAGCAGGCCGGCGCGTTTGCACACGACATCTACATCGAGCGCAAATTGAAGAAGGTTATTCTGATCACGGAGAGCGATCATGACGGGAGAGTCGGCGGCGAGGAATTTCAAAAGGCGGCTCACTCACTGGGCGCCCCACCTGGCGACCGGTTTGAGATCGACCCGGCGGGGTCCAACTTGGACTCGACGGTAAGTCAAGTCATGGCTGCAAAACCCGAGGCCCTGGTGTTTTGGACGGGGAGCAGGACGGCTTCGAGATTACTCCGGCTGCTTCTCAAAGCGCTCCCGACGACACAGTTCTATCTCAGCCAAGAAGCCGCACAGACGCTTCCCGGCGCCAGCCAGTCTAATGTCTGGATCGTCGCCCCGAGCCCGATAGAAAACCCGTTGCGTGAGAGCTTCGAAAATCGCTTCCGCGCGCGGACGGGAGAACTCCCCGCCCCGGCCGCCGCTCAAGCCTACGACGCCGTGCGGATTCTCGCTGCCTCGCTGCGGCTTTCGGGCCCCAACCGCGCCCGCCTGCGAGACGCGCTGGCCGCGCTTTCAGACTACCACGGCGCCTCGGGCGTCGTCGCCTTCGATCGCGCCGGCAACGACGTGAGTGACTTCACTCTTGTCCGGTTCCCTTCTGCAAAATCCAGTAGGTAGGCAATCAGTTGACAGCTTCCGTCCGCCCGGCTGCGGAGGTCACTTCTTAGCGCCCCTCAGGTAGACGGCATAATCCGTGGGCGCAGGTTTGCCACCTGCTTCCCGTACGGCTGCGGCCACCTGCCCGCGGTGATAAGCCGAGTGCAGAACGAGGTGCATCAGCACATCCTGAATCGGCGTCCTGTTCTCTGTCCCGTTGAGGCTCAGGTAAGTGAGATCGCTCGCCAGTTTTTCGGGACTCCGACCGTCCAGGAGTTCGTGCCATCGCCGCCGCAAATCTTCGATAGCCGCACTACATTCCACGATCGTCAGGTCAGGCCACGGTTGCGCCGTGGGCGGCGCGGGATTCTCGAACCGGGACATCCAGATGCGTTGCGCGCCGATGACGTGACAAAACGCCTTTCTCGCTTTTTCGCTTCCGCTCGGCACTGTGTTTATGCTTGCCAACGTCTCGAAGTTTGCCCAGTAGTCGTATTCAAAGAGTTTTCGATGATCCATACGTTCCGCTCCCGTGAAAAAGTTGGCGCCCTAGGAGAGACTGTCATTCCGAGCGCAGCGAGGAATCTCGCTCTGGTCTTTCTTTAGAGAGCAGTTCCCCACAGAGCAAGATTCCTCGCTGCGCTCGGAATGACGCTTGATCGTTCCCGCCTGCCCCTCGGACGCCGGACATGAGCGACTGCTTACACCCGGATTCCTACTCCGACTTGAACAGCCCTGAATAGACAACCCCCGCGATTGCTGCGCCGATGATCGGGGCAACCCAGAAGAGCCATAGTTGCTGAAGCGCCCATCCGTGCACGAAAAGCGCAGGCCCGGTGCTGCGAGCAGGATTCACTGAGAGGTTGTCCACGGGTATGCCGATCAGGTGAATGAGGGTGAGGCTGAGGCCGATCGGTATTCCCGCGAAGCCCACCGGTGCACGGCCGTGTGTGGCGCCGAAATCACAAACAGGAAAAAGAAAGTGAGAACGATCTCTGCCAGCAGGCATGCTCCGAGGGAGTACCCGCCCGGAGAGTGGTCGGCATATCCGTTGCACGCGAAGCTGCCCAGCTCAAACCCGGGTTTGCCGCTGGCGATGAAGTACAGTACCGTGGACGCGGCAGCCCCGCCTAAGACCTGCGCGACGATGTAAGGAACAAGATCTGAAGCCGGGAATCGTCCCCCAGCCCATAACCCTACGGATACTGCCGGATTGATATGGCAGCCTGAAATGTGACCTATGGCGTACGCCATAGTGAGCAGGGTAAGACCGAATGCCAGCGCCACGCCGACAAACCCGATACCCATATGGGGATTTGGGAGAAAAGCGGCGGCCAAAACTGCACTTCCGCAACCGCCGAAAACCAGCCAGAACGTGCCAAAGAACTCCGCTCCACACCGTTTGCCTAGCGACATAAGAAGTCCCCTTTTTGTATTTGTGATTTTCGTCTCGCGCTACACCGGGTGGGCTCCTGGGGAGCAGCCCGGGTGCTGATAACTGCAGTCTATCATTTCCGGATGAACCTTGCACCAGATTATAATGCAGGAAACACTACCCTGCCGACTGCCCTCTGATGTCGGCGGC
>CAVROP010000063.1:0-225089 GCA_963722675.1 uncultured Acidobacteriota bacterium | reverse complement strand
CTATTGGGCGAATAGCTACTGGGGAGGGGCCGTTGCCGCGATCGGAGGAGCACTGGTCCTGGGCGCGTTACCACGCATCAAGTACTCACAACGCCTGCGGGACGCCGTGCTGATGGGGCTAGGTTTTGCCGTTTTGGCCAACAGCCGTCCTTACGAGGGGCTGTTTTTCAGCTTGCCCGTAGCAGGCGCGCTTGGGGTGTGGATGTTGGGAAAGAATCGGCCGCCCCTGCGGCTGGTGGCTAGACGTGTGGTAGCGCCGCTTTTTCTGGTGCTGGTTTTGACAGGGTGCGCCATGGGCTATTACTTCTGGCGCACCACGGGCAGTCCTTGGGATACGCCCTACCTGGTCTACGCGCGCACCTACCATCTGGGGGGCGCGGGGTGGGGTGGGCGTGTCTTTCCCTGGCAGTCTTTAGGCTCGGCGCCAGTGTATCATCATGCTCTATTTCAAGATTACTATCGCGACATCATGCTCCAATACGAGCGGTCGCGGTCGATGACGAGTAGGCTCACGGGCGGCCTCACGGTACTCATTCGAATGTGGGACTTCTATCTCGGGGCGGCGTTGACGCTTCCGCTTTTGGTAGCTTTGGCGACCCTGCCGTATGGTTTTTCATGGAGACACATAGGCTCGAGCACGCGCTTCCTAACGCTGGTCTGTTTGATGCTGACCGGTGGGTCTATGCTGCCGATTTTCTTTATGCCGCACTACGCGGCCCCAATCGCTGGCGCAATACTAGCCTTGGTGTTGCTGCCCATGCGCCGCCTCCGATCTCAGAAAGGGCGCGACCGGTCAACGGGCCTGTTCGTAGTGCGCGCCGTCCCCCTGATCTGCCTACTGATGCTATTGTTGCGGGTGGCCGCGAAGCCGCTTCGTTTACCTGAGCCTGGGCGGTACCTCACAGAGGGTCCGCCCCTTTGGTGCGCCCTCACCCCCAGCAATCCGGAACGCGCCGCAACGCTCGCCCGCCTCCAGGAACTCCCTGGGCGCCAACTCGCCATTGTTCACTACGGGCCCAATCACAAACTAGCTTTCCACGAATGGGTCTATAACGAAGCCGATGTTGACCGGGCGAAAGTCATCTGGGCGCGCGATATGGGTACCGCCCGGAACAAAGAACTGATTGACTATTTCCGGGACCGCCAGGCCTGGCTGGTGGAGGCAGACGAGACACCGCCCAGGGTCGCGCCCTATAGCGCTTCGCTATGATTCGAAAATCGAAACTCGAAAACCGAAATTCGAAAACCGTCACGATGCAGCCTGAAGGTATGAAGAAAAACTTCGAACCGCTGGTTTCGCACTTTCGACTTTCGATTCGCGGGTCTTGAGTTTCGAGTTTCGAATTTTCGAATTTCGGTTTTCGGATTCTGTATCATGTTCTTCTGGATCGAGCTTGGTCTCGGGGTACTAACGATCGCGATTGGGTATGCCTTTCCCAGTTTCGGCTCGAGGTGGTTCGAGCGTGTAGAACTACTATTCAGTCGCCTTGCCCGAAGGCGAATCCTGGCGGTCGTGACCGTGGGGCTTACGGCGCTGGCGGCCCGTGCCGCCCTGCTACCCATCCTGCCTATTCCTCAACCCGGGGTCCAAGACGAGTTTGGTTACCTGCTCCTGGCAGACACGTTTGCCCATGGCAGGCTGACCAATCCCACTCATCCTATGTGGGTTCATTTCGAGAGTTTCCATATCCTCTGGCAGCCAACCTACACCGCTAAATTTTACCCGGCTCAAGGCTTGATTATGGCCTTGGGTCAAGTACTCATGGGCCATCCCTTCTGGGGCGTGTGGCTGAGCGTGGGCCTGATGTGCGCGGCCATCTGTTGGATGCTGCAAGCGTGGTTGCCGCCTGGCTGGGCGCTGGCAGGTGGCTTTCTGGCGGTGATCCGCCTAGGGACATTCAGTTACTGGGCCAATGGCTACTGGGGAGGCGCCCTGACCGCCACGGGCGGAGCGCTCGTGTTGGGGGCCCTGCCTCGAATTAAGCGGTCGCAGCGTTGGTGTGACGTGCTGCTGATGGGACTGGGGTTGGGGATTATAGCCCTCAGCCGTCCTTACGAAGGGCTGTTTTTCGGCTTGCCCGTGGCAGGGGCGCTCGTGGCCTGGATGTTGGGAAAGAGTCGCCCTCCGCTGTGGGTCACAGCCAAACGCGTTCTGGCGCCGCTTCTTCTGCTGCTGGTCCTGACAGGGTGCGGCATGGGCTACTATTTCTGGCGCACGACGGGCAGTCCTTTCCACCCAACTTATCTGGTTTACGAGCGATCCCACAATCCGGCGCCGTACTTTCCCTGGCAGTCGTTGGGACCGCCGCCCGTGTATCATCATGCCGTCATGCGCGACTTTTACTACGACAACTTGGTCCGCCACTACCTGGAGTCGAGGTCGGCCAAGGGCATAGTGGATTCCGACTTAGTAGGATTGGTCAGGTTTTGGGACTTCTATCTTGGGCCCGGCGTTCTCCCTTCCCTTCCTGCTGGCCTTGGCAACCTTGCCCTATGGTTTTTCGTGGAGAGGCCTGAGCGCGAACACTCGCTTTCTGTCCGTCGTTTGTGCGGTGGCCATCATAGGATCGCTACTGCCCCTCTACTTTTTGCCGCATTACGCCGCTGCTATGACTTGCGCAATACTGGCCTTGGTGTTGCTGGCCATGCGCCGCATTGCATCCCAGGCAGGGCGAGGCCACCCCGCCGGCCTGTTCGTGGCTCGAGCCATCCCAGTGCTCTGTCTTGTCCTGCTGCTGCTGCGTGCTGGCGCGAAGCCGTTACACCTGCCGCACTCGTGGCCTGCCGGGGCGTTAAGCTGGTGCGCCCCCGCGCCCACAAACCTGGAGCGCGCCAAGACATTGGATCACCTTCGACGCTACCCGGGAGGCCAACTCGCGATTGTTCGCTACGGACCCCAACATGACCCTTGGTACCACGAGTGGGTCTACAATGAGGCTGATATCGACCGGGCAAAAGTTGTCTGGGCGCGCGACATGGGTCCTGACGGAATAAGGAGTTGGTTGACTATTTCCGGGACCGCCAGGTCTGGCTGGTGGAGGCAGATGAGACACCTCCGAGGGTCGTGCCCTATAGCGCTTCGCCATGATTTGAAAATCGAAACTCGAAATTCGAAATTCCTCACGATGCAACCTGAAGGTATGAAGAGAACCCCGAATCCCCGGTTTCGCATTTTCGAATTTCGGTTGGCGAGTCTTGAGTTTCGAATTTCGATTTTCGAATTTCGATTTTCGGTTTTTCGGTTTCCGTGCCATGTTCTTCTGGATTGAGTTTGGGTTGTCGGCGCTGGCGATCGCACTTGCGTTCGCCTGTCCCGAATTGGGTGCGAGTTGGTTCCAGCGCGCGGAGCAACGGCTAAAGCGGCTGGCCCAGAGGCGCGGTCTGGCTGTAGTAATGACGGGACTTGCGGCGCTGGCGTTACGCGCCGCCTTGTTACCGATCCTGCCGATTCCCACGCCGGCCGGTGATGATGAGTTTAGTTACCTCCTTCTAGCAGACACCTTCGCTCATGGCCGCCTCACCAATCCCACTCACCCCATGTGGGTCCATTTCGAGAGCATGCATGTGATCTGGCAGCCGACTTACACCGGCATTTTTCACCCTGCCCAAGGGCTGATCATGGGGCTGGGCCAGGCGGTGCTGGGGCATCCTTTCTGGGGCGTGTGGCTAAGCATGGGGCTGATGTGTGCCGCCATTTGTTGGATGTTGCAGGGGTGGCTGCCCCCCGGATGGGCGTTGCTGGGCGGGTTTCTTGCTGTGATTCGCCTTGGGACTTTTAGCTATTGGGCAAACAGCTACTGGGGTGGCGCGGTGGCCGCGACGGGTGGCGCTTTGGTGCTGGGGGCCCTGCCAAGAATCAGGCACTCACTGCGATTGCGGGAGGCGTTGCTGCTGGGGCTGGGCTTGGCTGTTCTGGCCAACAGCCGTCCTTACGAAGGGCTGTTTTTGGGCTTGCCTGTAGCCGTTGCACTAGGGGTGTGGGTATTCGGAAAAAACCGCCCTCCGCTGGGTATTGTGGCCAAACGCCTCCTGGCGCCCCTCTTGCTGATCATGGTCCTCACCGGTCTCGCGATGGGCTACTATTATTGGCGGACTACGGGTAGTCCTTGGGACACCCCTTATCTGGTAAATCAGCGTACCTATGGACCGGTGTACTTCTCGTGGCAGGTATCGAAAACCCTCCCTCAATATCACCATGCGACGCTTCGTAACTGGTACGTTGCGGTTAGAGACGCGGGCGTACGATCTGCCGCAGCCTGGGCTGGTGCGGAAATCACAGTGCTTCTGACCCCGGTGTTCTTTTTTCTCGGGCCGGCCCTGGGCTTTCCCTTACTGGCGCTTATCTTGATTCTGCCACATGGCCTGTCGTGGCAGGACTTAAGCTCCCAAACGCGCTTCCTGCTCCTGGCCTGCGGTACGGTGCTAGCCGCATCCATGCTGCCCGTTTTGCGATTCTTGCCACATTATGCCGCGCCCATCACCGCCGCCGTGCTGGCGCTGGCGTTACTGGCTATGCGCCGCCTTCGATACCAGTCATGGCACGGCAGGCCCGTCGGTCAGTTCATAACCCGATCGGTCCCTATAATCTGCTTACTGATGTTGGCGCTGCGCGTGGGCGCCAAGCCGCTGGGCTTACCTGAGCCCCTTCGGTGGCTGGCAGGAGGAAGCCCTTTTGCTTCGTGGTGCTCACTCGGTCCCGTCAACCTCGAGCGCGCGACCGTGCTGTCGCGACTCGAGCAGACGCCAGGTTCCCACCTCGTCATTGTCCGTTACGGCCCTCACCACCCCATCGACATGCACGAGTGGGTCTACAACGAGGCCGATCTTAATGCAGCTAAGGTGATCTGGGCACGCGATATGGGCCCGGCTGAGAATAAGGAACTGATAGATTATTTCCCGAACCGCCATGTTTGGCTCGTCGAGGCAGACGAAACTCCCCCGAAAGTGATAGCGTACGGCAAGTCGATCGGCGAGTGAATACCTGCGAAGCTCGAAAAATCGGGGAAAGAAAACCCTTTGAGAGGATGAAACCGTCCGGTGGACAATGAGTTGATCAAAAGGGAAAACGAGATTGCCGAAACCTATTGGTGGTTTGTCGGGCGCCGCGCCATCCTAGAGTTCGTGCTGCGGAGATTTGCAAAACGCAGCCGGGTAGCAGTGGACGTTGGCTGCGGGACCGGGCGGAACATGCAATTGCTCTCGAACTACGGCGATTGCGTCATCGGGTTCGACTTTTCTCGGGTGGCAGTAAGCTTAGCGGCCTCACAAGGCCGCAGAGTAGCTTGCGCTGACTGCAAGGTTATGCCCCTGGCGGACGCTTCTGTCGAGCTCATCAGCGCGCTCGACGTGCTCGAACATTTGGATGACGATATGCACGGATTGCGCGAATTCCACCGGGTTTTGAAGAGCAACGGATTACTGCTCCTGACCGTTCCGGCTTACAGATTCCTTTGGAGCGAACACGATGAGGCCTTGTCGCACCGCAGGCGTTACGTCGCTTCAGAGTTGCACGTCAAACTCACGTGCTCCGGCTTCCGGGTGCTCAAGCGAAGCTACGCTGTTTTCTTCGCCTTTTTCCCGATTGTTGTTTACCGTCTGTTTCGGGGGCTGGTTCCTAAAGACCCGCTCGCCCCAAAGGCCTCGCACGTTATTTTGCCAGCCCCTCTGAACAAGCTCCTCACGGGTCTGCTGAAAATTGAGGCATGGATGATGGGGGCTGTTAATATCCCTTGGGGCACCTCGATTATTGTTCTCGCCCAGAAGGTCCCGCCTGCATCGTCAGCAAGGCGAGCACAGTAAGTAAGGGCTTCCCCCTGCGCAGACGGTGGGCTGGCTGCACGTGCCCTTCGGCAGTTCGCTCTTTGTGGCCGCGCGTAACCCAAGGTTTTCAGGTACGCATTTTCGGGACGGACACGGCGAAATCAGTGACACAGGTCCCGTTTGTTAGCGTGTCGCCTCGAACGCCATCGCTTCCCAGTTGTTCACCAGCCAGAGGTCCGAGCCAGGGTCGCGAGCCCGGCGTTCAGCCTCCCTAAACACGGGGTCGGTTTTCTGCGCAACTGGATACTGGATGATCTGCTGGAACCCCGCCAATTCGAGAGCGGTACGAAGCGTCTCCGGGTCGTAAAGGAATTGATGGCCCCATTCGTGGGCCTCTCCGTTGAATATGTAGACGGCCGGAATGGGGGTGACGGGCCAGAGGTGGATGCGCAACTTAGCGTCAATGAACTGCTGGTCCCCGGGACCGACGCCGTTCTCAACCAATTGCATAAACCTGCGCAAGTTGGGCGTTACGGTGCGTATCTTCCCTCCTGGTGCAAGCACCCGATGGCATTCGCGCAGCATTGCGACGCCGCCTTCCCAGGTGAGGTGCTCGATCACATGCTCGCTAAAAACGTATTGGAAGGATCCGTCGGGAATTGGATACGGGCAGGTGGCGTCCAGGTAGACTTCGCTTGGGGTGGGCGCGATGTCGCTGTTCAGCCAACCCTCAGGATCGTTACCGCCCGCGCCGAGCTGGAGCTTTCGGACGGTGTGCAGTTTCATGTATTCCCGAATCCTGCTGCGGGCCTCGAATCGATACAGAGTGTTTCTGATTGGAGAGAAATAGCCGCTCTGCCCCAGCAGAACTCCGACAACGGCCGCCACCGGCATCAGTATCCAGCTGTTTTTCTTGACTTTCATGCAGTACCTTCCTTTCGGCAGAATCACTGACAAGAACTGCCTCGAATAAACGCCGTCTTACTTCCTTTGTCCGCGCACGGCACAGCTATGTCCCTCCCCGCATAGGCAAGTTCGCACGGTCCAGGAAGCGACCGGTCAGTGCAGTTGCCTGACAAACAGGACACTCAATTCGTCGTCGTAAACTCGCTGCCACTCCGGCCGCGAATTGAGCAAGGTGCAGAGAGGCGCGCTGCGCTCAATGAGGCACGAGCGAACGCCGTACTTTTCGAGCAGCGCCAGGGCATCCGGGTCGAGGCGCATGATCTTGATGTAATCCAAAAACACGCCGGAGGGCTCGTACGCGTCGCAGCGGCCGTCGATGAAAACCGGGTGGCCGGGGAAAGCCCAGATCAGATAGCCCCCCCAGAATTGGTCGTTGAACATGGGCCCAGGAACCGGGTGCCGGCGAAGGTAATCCACAGCGCGGCGGGGCTGGTTGAGGTCAATGACCCGCTGCAAGCTGGCAGTGGAAGGAAAGTAAGCGACGAGCCCCACAGCAAATAGCATGATCAGAATAGCGTTCAAAACGGGTTTGTCCTTGGCCGCTTCGTATCCAGGCCACCACCTGGCAATCAAGACCGCAAGCAAAGGTGCGATGAGGATGGCGAAGAACACCACGATGCGCTGGTGGACGCAAGCCATGTAAGCGGCGATGAGCAACAGGGCCATGTCCTCCAAGCGCGGCCGAAAACGCCACAGAACCGGCGCTAAGAGAAATAGAAACAGCAGGGCCAGAAACCACTTGCCGTAAAACTCGTTGAAGGCCAAGGGCTGCCACTCCTGGACGTAGGCCATGACCAAGGGCTGGGAGAAAGGCTCAGCCAGCCCGTAAAGCAGGCGTGGGCCGTAGGGGTTTACCAGCAGCGCCAACCCGCAGAGAAACAGCACCAGGCCCAGGTGCCGGCCCCGGCCGGGCGTCCACTGATGGCACTCGAGTTCGCCCAGTTGCAATTGTTTCAGGCCCGCTACCCAGTAGACACCGATCGCCAGCATCCCGAAACTGAATGTGCCGTGCGTGTTCACCCAAAGCACGAATATGCCGGGAAGCAGCCAGAGAGATTTCTGCAAACCCTGGCGGTAACGCTCCAGGAAGATCAGAACAATGAGCAGGAAAACATAGCCGAGGAGTTGGGGCCGCAGGGTAAAGCAGAGGCCGAGCAGCGGCCACACGGCAATGCAGGCGGCAATAGCCGCCTTCACGTTGCCGCTGCGTAATGAAGCATAATGATAGAGAAGCAGGAGAATCGCCGAAGCCAGTGCCGCGAGAAGCGCCATCAGGCCGCGCGGCCCGCCGAAGCGGGAAGCTGTGGCCATCAGCGCCTCGCCAAGCCATTGGTAGTCAAGCCACTGGCCGTTGGGCGCGGTAAAGGAATAGTAGTTGGTGGTAGGCCAGGTGTGTGTCGCCCAGAGGCGCTGGGCGGCAGCAAGGTGCCAAAACGTGTCGCCTTCAAGGAAAGCCACGTGCCAGTGGCCAGTTGGAAGCGAAGCGTCATTCTGAAGCCGGACCCACAAGTTCAGGCACACACCGGCAACCAGCAAGGCCCCGAGAAACACCGGGAAGGAGAAGAGACCTCGGAGAAACCCGCGGGGTGCCGAACGGTTCGCCCGCTCGACGGGAGGCACTTTCCCGGCGGCATCGCCAGGAAATGGCTGCGTGCTTGCCTGTGTCTTGATAAGCCCCATGATTTATTCCCTCTCCAGCAGGGAGAGCGCCAGCGGTTGGGCATCCTTCGGCGCCACTAAGGTGATCGTGGCGACGCAGGAATCGAGTCCGATGCTATGGTGTACGGCCCCGCCTGCAGCACGGAAGGCGGCAGTTGTGAGGCGAAATGGCGCAACGCATTGATAAGCCGTGACTCTTCCGAGGGATCGACCGCAAAGAAAGTAACGGTCTTTTCGCTAAACGATGTGGTGTCCGAATCCGTCCAAGTGCCTACGGCCTTCCACTGCGAAGGCAGTCCGTCCGTGGAGCAAAACCCGTCTTTGAAGGCGTTGACGTAGAGGATTGCGATCTTGGTATTTCTAGCCAGGGTGAGATGGGCGATTTGTGACTGGCTCAGGTTCCCTTTGACTCTCTCCCTTGCCACATCGATGCTGCCGATTCCCCAGAGATGTATCAGTCGAGGCTCTCCAAAGTAACTCACAGCTCCGATGTCATTAACGGCAACGGCCTGGCCGTGGTAGAACTGACGTACAAACTGGCCCATTTGATAGTGCTGTTCGAAGATCGTCTTCGAGGCGCCCGAGGTAAGCATCGCAGCAGAGACCCCTCGGCTGGCGAGTACCGGGAAGACCCCGACGGCCAGGACGATGAGCAATAAGGCAGCTCCGGCCCTATCGACGTTTCCCCAACGGCCCTCATGCGACCTCCGGACACATTCGTAGGCTCCCACTGACAAAATCAATAAGCTGAGCGCCACCAGGTAAGCTTCGTACCTGAGAAGCCAGCCGAAACCGGCGAATTTCACGTGTAAGGCGGCTGAAATGAGCCACAGGACAATGAGTACCGTGCTTCTTCTCCACAGCTTTTGGTCTTTCCTCAGCAACAACCAAAGCAACAACAGGAAGGCAAACCCGCACCCAACGACGTCCCTGCTGTTAACAGCCGACCAGGCGAACTTCCCATGGATATAGGGCACGATGTTTTGGGCACTTCTGACCACGCGTGGCAGATTCGCCTTGAGATAGATCGAACTGGGCAGCCAGAACCAGCCCTTCCACGCCGACAGGCCACCGATGATCACTACCGGCGCAAGCGCCAGCCCCCCCAAGCCGAACGCCAGGCGCCAGCGTTTGCGCAGGAGAAAAAGCGAGCAAGCCGCGAATGCCAGAAACAAGCCTTCGAAGCGAGTAAGCGTTAAGAGGGGAGCGAGCACCCAGAGCCAACGCGATTGCCGCCGCGATGTTTGCGGCTTTTCATCGGAGAGTTCATCGGCTGCCAGCCAGAAGAAAAGAATGGCGGTGGCAATTTGCAGAGTGTGCTCCATCCCACTAAGGACAAGCGTCGGGAGCGGGGTGAAAAAAATGAACGCCACCAGAACGCTGAATCTGTCGACTTGGCCCAGCCGAAAGCTCTTCAGGAAGCCATAACCCAACCCTATCGAGAGGCAAGCGAACAAAGTTGCCATGACCAAGGGCGCCCACTCACTCGGCCCCACGAGCCGGAAGATCGCCGCGAGCAGCAGGGGCCAAATAGTCGTGGACTCACAAGAAGCAAATTCGTACGGCGTGACGCCCCACACCCCATGAAAAGCAAAGCTCTTCGCCACCGCCATAGTGATGTAGATGTCATCGAGGGCGTAAACGAAGTGGCCACGGTCGGCTTTTCGGCAGAGGACGAAAAGCCAGGCGGTAGCGATGCAGAAAACGGCAGTGGCCGCGAACAGGGGCCAGTGTTGGCCCAACAGCCGCCTGATGCCCTTTTTCTCCAAAGGTGCGGGACCGTCCATGGAGTTCCTACTCTCGAACCCGGCTAAAGACATCCAGGAGCCGCATCGCGATGGGCTCGATCGGTTTTCGGGTGACCATCATTGGCCGGTCTTGGGTAACCACTCAGGATCCACAACGGGCGGCGCCTACGTTTTCATAGCCTGATTTTCTCCCCGCGCCCCGATCAGGCTCTTTCCGAGAGAGGCCGCAGATAGAAGATAAAGCGTTGCCGCGAGGACGCTCAGAAGGCGCAGACCCCCAATCATCACAAGGTTTTCCAGCGTCCCTCCTATAACGGCCCCAAGTAAATTGATCCCGAGCGCCTCGGATGGGCTGCTGAGTCCCCTGAAACTCTGCGAGAAAATAAGACCCGAGAAAAATGCCGGCAGGCCAATGACGGCGGCCGACGCGAGTACTTTGGGAATCGGCGGCAGTCCGTTAAGCACGTGGTAAGGGAAAAAGGACGCGAGCCCAAGAGAAAGGAATAACCCGAAATACGCGCTCCGCAGTGCGACGGGCCTGCGCATAATGAGAGCGTTTGACATGAAGGCCATAAAAATGAACGACGCGATTACGACTGCGTTCACGATCCAGGTCGATCCGAATAGAAGTGAAAGCCTCGTCACCCCGGCTGTCTCAAGCAGCAAGAATCCGCCTCCCAGCAAAAAGAGGTGCAGGTGGCCCGGCTTTCGGAAGCTTCGCCAGCCGACGCGCGCGTTGAACGTAACTAGACACCAAGCCAGAAAAGGTAAAAGCGCTCGGTAGATTGCCGAAGGAATCCTGTGGCCGTTAAGATATAAAAAAGGCCAATTATCGGTTGCCAGGACGGTCTGACGTGACTTTCCGAGGAGGTCATTGGAGACATCCTGGAAGCCCAATTGGACAGGCGCATCCCGTGCCGCCCCTTCCAGAAAAACCATCCCCGTCGTGTCGTATCCGGTGAAATAGGCGCGGGGTGGAACACCGAATATCTGAGCCAGGGTCGCGAAAAGCCGCTCGGTCACAAATGTCTTCCCGCTGGCAAAAGCCACGATCAGCGAGCCGCCGGCAATCAGTTGGTTGCGCGCATCCCGAAAACTCTCGACGGTATAAACGTAGTTATCCAACCGAATGGAAGAAAAGCCGGACAAAAGCGTTTGCGCATCCAGATAACCAAAGACGATTAAGTCGTACTTCTTCCTGTTCTTGTTGAAAAAGGCGCGAGCATCGTCGATGTGCACGGTCACGCGCGGAGAACTGTACGGGTGTTCTGGGTGGTATTGAACTCCCATCCTGTAAATGGCAGGATCGATCTCGACCGCGTCTACGTGTTCGGCTCCGTGCCGAAGGGCGGCTGCCACATCGTCTCCAGTTCCTGCGCCTACAACCAGAACCTGCTTGGGATTTTGGACAACCTTGTAAGGGAGTTCGTAGGTCAACAATGCATTACGATTAGGTTCCACGCTCGGATAGCGCGAAATGAAACTCGAAGAGAGGTCAACGATCTTCTGATGATAGTCGTGATTGACGGTTAGCAAGTAAGCAGCAGGGCGATTCCACCCCGCCGGCGGAGCGAGTTGGATTAGATCGATTCTGTAATAGGGAGACCATGTCGCGTGCCTCTGACTCCAGCCGGATGCCCCAATAACCAGAAGAAATAGGAGAATTACCTTTGGCTTCCTGCCGATAAACGGAATTCCCGCCATCAAACCAACGAGCAACCAGATTGCGGGAGGTGAGTCAAGATAACACAAAGCGGTGAAGGCCAGGATTCCGACGAGACTTCCTATAAGATTGACACCATAGCCGGCAAGCGGAGGGAATTGCGAAAGCTCCTGGCCCACAAATCCACCCAGCACAATGAAAAAAAGCACCACGAGTATCAGGATCACAGTCACGATGCCAACATACTCCAGGCCGTTAAGGTATTTCCGGACTCCTTCGACACTGAAGGTGGTGAAGGTTAGATAATCGTCCATCGGAAATGGCAGGTGGGTCAGGTGAAGCGGCGCAGCAAAGGCGGTCAAAAGGAGGAGAGCCGAGGCGATAAATGGAAAGGCCCTTGTCAGGCGTTTAGGCGGATTGCCCAGCAACATTCCCGAGCCCAACCCGCAAAAGCTGGCGATGAGAAGCAGGTTTTTCAGGTACGCGAAGATGCGAATTTCCGTGGAGAGATATCGAATGACGATAAGCTCGAAATAGAGCGATACGAAACTTGCAAGGAACAAGCGCAAAAGGGCCCGTCCGGACCAGCCCGAGTCAGCAGCAACTCGACCGGCGGCCAGTTCAGGATATGTGGTAGCGTTTGCAACTTGCATGTTATACCTCGCCGGCTGCGCTTCCTTCACCAGGATCAGCTCCATTCGGTCAACGACTGCTTGGTGCTTGCATTATATAGGGTGAGGCCCGTTGCAGGCACATTTTCGCTGTCCAGAAGCCGGCGCGCCGTCGGGCAGACGGCTGTGCCCCTTGCGGATGCAGGCAGCGGAACCTTCGTTGTTCGGCTCATTGCGGATCACCACTTCGTACAAAAAGTGCGCTCTGGCCGTCAGCGTAAACCTTCCGCCACCCTGGTGAGGCAGCGAGCAGTGTGCCCAGCGCTGCGTTACGCTCAATAAGGCATGACTGTACGCTATAAACGTCCAGCAGGCGCAGGGCGATGGGCTCGACCCGGCCGATCCTCCCATAATCAGTCAGAACGCCTACTTGATCGTAGATGTCCGTCCGCCCGTCGATGAAGACCTTGTTTCGGCCGTCGAGCGCATAGATCAGGTAGCCGCCATATGAGTAAGTATTGAACATAGGGAGCGGCGGAGGATGCTGTTCAAGGTACTGCACAGCTTTCACCGGCCATTGCTCCTCCACACGGCTTTCGAGTTGCGTTTGGGAAGGGAAGAATCGGGCTATGGCCACGACGATCGCAATGATCAGGACGGCATTTATAGCCAGCTTGTCTTTTCCCGGCTCAAAGGGCGGTATCCAGCGGCTCAGAATGACCGCCAGGAGCGGCGTGCAGAACGGTACGAAGATCAGAACGAGCCGCGCGTGGAGGCAAGCGGCGACAAGTCCGCAGAGAAAAAGCGTGAATTCAGCCAACTGCCATGTGGGCCGGAGAGTCACTTGGGCCAGCAGGAAACCCACCAGCAGCCCCAAAAAGAGTTTCCCCGGCGGCGAATTGAACGGCATGGATTGCCACTCCACGATGCTCGCCCCGATGAGAGGGTGGAATAAGGCCATGTCCACAGGGAATCCGGCCAATTTCGAACCATAAGGAGTGACAGTAAGCGCCACAAGGCTGGCTAGAAATGCCGACTCCAGGTACAGCCTCTGGGCTGCTGTCCAGCGTCTGGATTCCACACCGTTGCTGCGCATCTCGAACAGGCCGCTCACGATATATACGCCCACGGCAAAGAGCCCGACTACGAATGTTCCATGCGTGTTGACCCACAGCAGAAACAGCGGAGGCAGCAGCCAGAGCGTCCCGCTGCGCCCCTGTCGAAAGCGCTCCAGGATAATGAGAGTCAGGATGAGGAAGACGTAGGCCAACATTTGCGGGCGCAAGGTGCAAAACACCGCGATGAAATACAGGACGAAACCGCAGGCCACGAATGCCGCCTTGGAGTTACGCGAGCGCAAGGTGGCCAACGCGTACAGGCCCAGCACGACCGCCGCTCCGAGCGTCAAATTAAGCGCCAGAAGCCCCTGAAGCCCCCAGGCTCGCTGGACAGCGGCGAGCAGCACTTCACCCACCCATTCGTAAGCCATCCAAGGCATGCCATGCGCGGTGAAAGAGTAAACGTCCGTGGTAGGCCAATGGTGGGTGGCGAGAATAGTCCGGCCCACCTTGATGTGCCACCAAAGGTCCCCATCCACGGTAAACTCGCGCAAGGTCACAAAAAGCCCTGCCACGAGCAAGCCCCCCAGGAGCGCGGGGAAGGAAATCAACCTTTTGGCGAGGGATTGCCGCGGAATCTGCAAATCGGACGGACGGCCGCCGGGGTCGCCCGGAAGGGTCGCGTGGCTTCCCGCGGCCCCGGGCTCCGGCGGCCGCAACAAAGGAGTTTTTGTAGAATTCAGAGGCGCTTTCATTCGACGTTCGACATCCCACTTTCGATCTTTGGTTTTCGATTCTGGGTTTTCAGTTTTCCAGTCTCCAGGTTCCATTTTCCCGTTTGACTCCGCACAAACAGCACACTCAGGCCGTCAGCGTAGATTTTCTGCCACTGCGACGAAGCGGCGAGCAGGGTGGCCAGAGCCTCGCCATGCTTGAGAAGGCATGACTGTACATTATATGCTCGCAGTAGAGGAAGAGAGTTTGGCGAGACCCCAGCAATGCTCGCGTAGTCAGCGAGAACCCCAGCGCGTTCGTAGATATCCGTCCGCCCATCGACGAAGACCTTGTTCCGTCCGTCAAGCGCAAAAATCAAGTAGCCGCCGAATTCGTAGTTGTTGTACATGGGCTGCGGAGGGGGATGCCGCAAGATGTATTGGACAGCTTCGACTGGGGAATGGCGGGCTACGTGGCGCTCCAGTTGCTCCCGAGAGGGGAAGAATCGAATGATGCCCGCCACGATGGCGGCCATCAACAGCGCGTTCAACGCGTACTTGTCC
Organism: uncultured Acidobacteriota bacterium; assembly: GCA_963722675.1. Lineage (GTDB taxonomy): Bacteria > Acidobacteriota > Terriglobia > UBA7540 > UBA7540 > CAVROP01. The sequence goes on along the minus strand of CAVROP010000063.1, from coordinate 210,347 downwards.
TTGCCGGGCTGGTAGGGAGGTACCCAACGGCTCAAGATGGTGCCAAAGAGCGGCGCGCTGAACGGGACAAAGACCAGGAGGAAGCGTGTATGGAGGCAAGCCGCGAGTAGGCCGGCCAAAAAGAGGGTCAATTCCGCCAACTGCCAGGTGGGCCGGAGCACGACTTGAGCCAGCAGGAAGGCGGCCAGCAGTGCCAGGAAGTACTGACCGAACGGCTGATTGAAGGGCATGGGCTCCCACTCTTGGATGTGAGCCACGTTCATCGGCTGGAAAAACGCCATATCGATAGGGTAGCCAGCCAGTCTCACCCCATAGGGCGTGATAGCGAGTACGCTCAAGCTGAGCAGGAACGCGGAGCCCAAACGCAACCGCTGGGCAGGCGTCCATGGCGTGGATTCAAGACCGCCCCAGCGCAGCTTAAACAAGCCACTGATCCCATAAACACCGAAGGCGAAGAGTCCTACCACGAAACTTCCGTGCGTGTTGACCCATACCAGGAGAAGTGGGGGGGCCAGCCATAGAGTGGCGGAGCGGCCCTGGCGAAAACGCTCCAGGACGATGAGGGTGAGAATAAGAAAGCAGTAGCCGAGCATCTGGGGACGGAGTGTAAGTGAGACGAATACCAGCGGCAAGAGCAGTGCGCACGCCGCGAAGGCCGCTTTGGAGTTGCGCGTCCGCAGCGAGACAAAGGCGTACAACGCAATCAGGATTGCGGCGCCAAGGACCACATCGAGCGCCAACAGCCCCCGGAGCCCGCCGGCCCGATGCGCGGCCCCGAGCAGCACATCACCCAGCCACTCGTAGGCCATCCACGGAGTGCCATGCACAGTGAAAGAATTAGCGTCCACGGTGGGAAAGTGATGGGTGGTGAGGATGTTCTGGCCCACCTTGATGTGCCACCAAAGATCCGGGTCCACGTCAAACTCGCGCAGGGGCACAAAAAGCCCTGCCACTAGCAACCCGCCCAGTAACGCGGGGAAGGAAATCAACCTTTTCGCCAGGGATTGCCGCGGAATCTGCCAATTGGATGGATAGCCGCCGAGGCCGCCTGGAGGCGCCGCCTGGCTTGCCGCGCCCTGGGGCTTTGGCGCCCGTAACAAAGGCGTTGTCTCAGGTTCCTGTGGCGTTTTCATTCGACCTCGCACACCTCAGACTCTCGCCGACGCGCCTTCGAGTTGGTCCTGCCCGGCATTCCGTGGTTTGTCTGTCAACGTGAGCGACTCTCGATGAATCTGTCGTTCCAGCATCACCGACCCCGCCACGGTCACCGCCACCAGGATCCAGTCCAGCACCGGTGAGCCTAACCACACCGGCGTGGCGAAGCGCAGGAATCCCAGCCATGCCAGAGTCGTGATCCCGCCCGCCCAAAAGGGCAAAGACCGGAGCATCTCGCGAGGCCGCACACTGAAAGCAGCCTGGATCGCCAAGGCGAACGGCAATGCCACCACCAAATCGATCAGGTAGTGTTCGCCGGAACCAAGGGTGGCGAGGATGGTCAAAATCAAATACGCGAGGTAACCGGCGCGCAGCCAGATACCTGACCGGCGAGCGTTCCACCACAGCAACACAGCCCAGAACATGTGCAACGAGGGCATGGCGTTGCGGGGAATGTCCGTAGGAATGGAGGCAGGCACGACTGCGAGGCCGGCCAGCGGCGGAGCTGAGTTAGGAAAACAGGAAGGAAACAAATCTATGGGGCCCGCCGCCGGCACTAAAGAATAAAGCAGGTAGCCCAGAAGGCTTCCTGCGCCCAGCGCCAGCAACAGATCAGGCCTTCGCCGCTCTCCGGCATCCGTGGCTGCGGTGTAGAGAATGAGCGCCGCCACGGGCACCTGCTCGTAGGCTAACCCGGCAGGCACGCCCAGCCATGGCAAGCGGCCGAACAATCGGCCCAAAACAAAGCTAAGCTGGAATCCCAGACTGCCGTCGAAGGCATACAAGACCCGGTCCAAAGTCATGGGGTGCACGTGTCCTGTGCCGGAGAGTGCAGCGGTGGCAACAAACACAAAGCCGGGGGCGGCCAGCGCCACACCAAAAGCTCTGACCCGGCCCGCAAGTTCCTGGGGGCGGCTGCGGAGGACCGCAACGCCCAGAAAGAACAGGCTTGCCAGCCCGAGAAACATCCCCCATTTGCCAGGATGCTCGTAGAGAATCCCCAGGTGCAACCGGAACCGGACCAATGCCAGCAGCACGGCCAGTAGCACTGTCCCCAGCAGCTCGAAGCGGCTGCGGCAGGTGCGGATTTGGACGACGACCGCGCCGAGTAGCGCCGGAGCCAGGAAAGGGAAATCGAGACTCGCGTGCAGCGCGAGGAACAGAACTTCTGCGGCGAGTACGGCCGACAATACCCAGAAGGCGACCGGTTTTACCGAAGTTTTCATACCGCTCTGCGAACGGCCATCTTCGAGGTTCTGCTCTCGAGTTTGCAGACCTCGGCGTCTTCGCGCGGAAATCGCTCCCCTCTATGAGGCCCGCAGGTGGCGGCAAGCGGCGGCTGTGCGTGCGCTAGACTCACGGCGCCGCCGCCCTCCTGACAAAAAGTACGCTGACCTCGTCCTCGAAGGCCTTCTTCCATTCCGGCGACGCTTCCAGGAACGTCACTAGCGGAATGTCTCGATTCGGAGGCAGGAGGCAGGCTTGTATGTTGTACTTAGCGAGCAAGCGCGGGGTATCGCGTTCCAGCTTGGTGATGCGAAGATAGTCGGGCCACACTCCCCGGTATTGGTAAATATCGAGCCGGCCGTCAACAAAGACGCGCTGCTGCGGGCCGAGCATGTAGGGTAGGTAGCCGCCCCAGGTAAGCTCGTTAAGCATGGGGCCGGGCAGCGGGTGCTGCCGCAAGTATTCGACTGCGGCATGCGGGTAGGTCTTGGCCACCTCTTTTTCCAGATCCTGTCGCGAGGGGAAATACCAGACGAATCCCAGGATCACGAGGCCCATCAGCACGGCGTTGAGCAAATACTTGTCTTTGGCGGGCTCATAGGCAGGCACCCAGCGTGCCAGGCCGGCGGCCAGGAACGGAGCAACTACGAAAGCAAAGAGCGGAAGCGCCCGTGCGTGCTCGGCGGTCATGAAGACCGCAAAGAGGAACATCCCCAGCTCCTCTGGCCGGAGCTTGAATCGACCCGTGGCGAGCGCCGCGATGAAGAGCAACACTAAGATCAGGAAGCCCTCACCGTGCCACTGGTTCAAGGGGATGGGGTTCCAACTCGTCATGTTCTTGGTAATGCCCTGCTGGAAGAAAATCATCTGTAAGGGATAAGCGGCAAGGCGTGTCCCATAAGGCGTCACGCACCCGGCCAGAAGGGAGAGCAAGGCGACCACTGCAAGTTGCAGCCTCTCGGAGGCCGTCCAAGCGTCTGCTACCAGGCTTCCCCAACGGAACTTCACCAGCCCTGCCAACCAATAGATCCCGAAGATCGCTGCTCCCAACGTGAAGGAGCCGTGCGAATTGACCCAGAGGCAAAATACCAATGGAAGCAGCCACAGAGACCTGCGGTGGCCTTCCCGGAAGCGCTCCAGACAAATCAGTGTCACCAGCAGGTAGATATAGCCAAAGACATACGGGTGAACGGCGAACCACACGGACGCCAGCGGCAGAACGGCCCATGTGGCCACAAAGGCCGCTTTGGAGTTCCGGCTGCGGAGGTACGCGTAATAGTAAATCAGCAGCAACACGGCGCTGGTGAGGGCAAAGACCATCCCCATCAGTCCGGCCAGGCCAGCAAGCCGCGCAGCCCACGCCAGGATAACTTCGCTCAGCCACTCGTAGGCGATCCATTCGGCGCCCGGCGCGCTGAAAGAGTAGATATCAAAAGTGGGCCAGTGGTGCGTGCTGAGGATGCGTTCACCCACCAGCAAGTGCCACCAGGTATCGCCATCTATCCGGAAAAACATGTGCTGCAGCACAAAGGCGCTGCCCACCAGGAGGATGGCCAAGAAGCAGGGGAACGAAAAGGCTCTCCTGAGCAGATTGAAACGGGGCGGGCCATGGACCACCACGGGCTCCGAAGCGGCTTCAAGAGTGGGCATGTTCGCTTCTCAGGCGTTTGAACTTATCGAGGACGGCAAAGCAGGTTCGCACGCTCTCAGGGGCTTCCCCGAGCTCCCGGATATTCTCTCTCTTTAGGTGGCCCAACAGCAAGCCGGCATGGGCAAGATAGTCGATCCGTTCCGGGACCAATCCCATGATGCGGGCGCAAGTGGCATCGACCGCCACCGGATCGTTTCCGGCCACTAAGAGGCCGCAAGGTTTGGCGTCACCCTGGAGTGGTCCGTTGCCTTCCATGCCGACGATGCCGTCCACAATGGCAAAATCGGGCCGCACCGTACTGTTGATATCCAGGATTGAGCGTGTAAGGCCCGCCCAATGCAGCGCATTTTTGGGCCAGCCATAACAATTCCCAGGCACGATGCCAAACATGTTCTTCAGGGAGAGCGTGACTCCCGCCCAATGGTGGGTCTTCAGCTTAGGCATGGAGACCACGAAGCCGGCCTCGAGCACGGTACGCGGCAGATAAAGTTCCTTGACCCTGGAGGCACGGGTGCGGGTAGGCACGAGGCGGACATCGTCGAGGTTGAGGTCAACAAACTTGCCCGCCAGAGGCCCCAGGTAATGACGCAAGCGGTTAGTCTCCAGGATACCTTCCGTGTCCCGTTCATGCCCGGGCCCTTCAGCGACAATAACACTCCGCGCGCCCATGCGCAGGAAGCATTCCCGCGCCGCCGCCACTAACGCTGGATGAGTATTGATCACGCCTTGAGGGTCAGGCTCGACGAAGTTCGGCTTCAGCAGCACCGTGATCCCTTGCACCTTCAAATCGAACTCACGCAAGGTCTCATCCAGCAACGCGGTCAGGTCAACCTGATAGTTGGGCGCTTTACGTATGGCGACACACGAAGGCGGCCGCCTGAAAGAGGGCATCAGCGAATTGTTGTTCGCACTCATCTTCCAAAACAGAAATTAGAAACCAGATACTTGAGAATAGGAAGCGATTTCTCATTTCCACTTTCTAGTTTCTGATTTCCCGCGACAGCCAGCGCGGCATGCCACCCAACGCCATCGCCGCCCAGGCCGCCACCAGCGTGTCCCCGAGAAACCGGTTGTTTGAATTCAGGGCCGCAAGAGAGGGCTCCAGGGCGGGCGCCGGACGGTTGTAGAGCTGCAAGCAGAGGTGGGCGAGCGCGAGCGAGCCGGGCCCCTGGATTTGAGAATATGCTTGCTCCAACCAGTCCAGGCTACCACGGTTTTCCGGGCGATCCCTGTAATCCTGAAGGGCCAGGAGCGCCCAGACAGTGGGCCCAATACGAGGCACCCCTGCGGCCCCGTAGACGAGGGGGTTGCCGCTGTTCCAACCGCCCCCCGGGCACATCCGGTCATAGAGCATGCGTTCCGCAAGCTGCCGGCGTCGCACCGCACCGCGGGGATGCAGCTCTTGAGGTATGTGATGAAAGGCAATCAGGGCGCAAGAGGTCGGCTCGACCCAGCTTGCCGTACCGGGTGTCCAACTCCATCCTCGCAACGACAAGTCCATACGAACCACACGGTCGTGCCGCAACAGCTTGGCGCCGATTCGCCGCCAAAGGCGGCCCTCCACCGGCCAGGTCTCTACCAGCCATTGAAGTCCGCGGGCCACGCGGTCCGGCGAGTCCCGGTGCGTGTACAATGCCAAGCTCGCCGCAGCGGTCACCCAGCACCCGCGCGGCTGCCCCGCAAAGGACGGCCACGATCCATTCGACAACTGGGACTCTCTTAGCCATCGTACTCCTGCGTTAAAGGAGTTGAGGAGTTGAGGAGTCGAGAAGTTGAGAAGCTGGACAGTCCTGGGCTTCTCGACCTCTCGACTCCTCGACTCCTCGACTTCCTTTAGGGCCAAGAGCACCCATGAGGTTGGTTCCACAGCACTCTGGCCGCCGTTTCGGTATCCCCACCCGCCGTCCGCATTTTGAGCCCCCAACAAGAACGGGACGCAGACCCGCTCAAGCAACGGTTGGCCACCCAAGGTGTTTTCGGAGGAGCTTTCAGGCATAGTATGAGGCAGGGTTCAGAAGTCAGAGATTTGAAATTTGAAATTGGAAGCGGAAACTTCGCGCGTGGCGATCGATTTTCGAGTTCTGAGTTTCGAAATTCTTAGCGTTTGCAGTCCCTACATCACCGGCATGTTAAGCTCCGGCGATTCCGCGAAACTCTCCTCGGGGATATCCTCGATGCGTAATTGGTTGATCAACCGATGCAGGTAGCCGCGCGCGATGCCCAGCCTGCGCGCTGCCTCTGACTTGCTTCCGTCGCAGTCGCGTAAAACACGCAGGATGAGGCGCCGCTTGAAGTCTCGCAATTCCTTGTCGTACGAACACTCTTCTTGCTGCTGTTCCAGCCCATTGCAGAACGCTTTGGGCAGATGCCAGAGTTCCACGGCGGGTCCGTCCGCCATGACTACGGCGCGCTGGACGACGTTTTCCAGCTCACGCACGTTGCCGGGCCAACTATATTCCTCGAGGGTCCTCAAGGTGACCGGCGAAAACCTCCGCACCGTCTTGCCGAATTGTTTCGCGAAACGCATCAGGAAATGATGTCCCAGGGCAGCAATCTCGTCGCGCCGCTCGCGCAAAGGAGGGATGTGAATTTCAACCACGTTCAGGCGGTAAAACAGGTCATTGCGAAACTGCCCTTGCTCCACCATTTCCGCCAAGTTGCGGTGGGTAGCGCAAAGCAGACGAATATTGACATTGACGGCGGCATTGCTGCCTAGCCGCTCAAAGGACCGCTGTTGAAGAACCCGCAACAGCTTGGCTTGCAAACCCAAAGCCAAGTCGCCGATCTCATCCAAGAAAAGCGTACCCTGATGGGCTGCCTCAAAACGGCCGCGGCGTGCACCCACAGCGCCGGTGAAGGCGCCTTTTTCATGGCCAAAAAGTTCATCTTCAATCAATGTTTCGGGCAAATTAGCGCAGGAGAAAGCCACAAACGGTCCTGCCGTCCGCGTGCTCAGTTGATGGATGGAGCGAGCGAGCATATCTTTGCCAGTGCCTGTTTCTCCGGTGATCAACACGCTTACGTCGCAGGGAGCAACCTTCTGGGCCAGAGCGAACACCCTCTGCATCGGCTCGGTCGAAATAACGAATTCCCCGAACGGACTCGTGGCGGCCTGTTGCGACCGCAATCGCAACAGCTCTTTCTCTACCTGCCGGAAGCGCTTCGCTCTCCGCAGCACCAGTCGCAATTCGACCATATCGGGAGGACTGGCGAGCGTATCGTAGACGCCATTTTCGAGTGCGCGCCGGATCATGGCGCGATTCTGTTCGCCCAGGATGCCAATCATGGGAGGCGGTGAATCAAACTGCTGGATCTCTTGCATAAGCTGGAATGCCGACTCTCCACCGCCGGGAGAGTCTCCCTCGGCGCGCAGGTCGAGCAGAACGACATCCGGCCAGTCGATCCTCCGGCGGGCTCCGTTCAGGTGGAACGCCTCGATGGTCTGTACCTCAAACTCCCCACCCAAGGTGCGAGCCATGAGCTGAACGAATGGAATGTCGGGCGTGCAGAACCAAACGCGTATGGCTTCTTGATCCATAGCTTAAGTTTCTCCCGTCGACGGAACTGGACCCTAGTTCACCGACGCAATAGCCGTCCTCGGATCCCCCCATCAATCAGGACGCCGGCACCAAGACAGCCAGCCCCCTCGGATCCACGGCTCCTCTATTAGGCCGATTCGGCAAAGTTAACGATCACAGACCAATTGCACGTAGACGCAGGATACGTTAAGTACGTGCGTCCGTCAATCGCTGAATTAGTTACTAACTTAGCAGAACATATTGGCCCCCTCGACGGGCCTCCTCTCCCGATTTCCAAGGTTTAGGTTCGGACTTGAGCGGGGCATAACCCCCTCCCTCAACTCTGGCAGGAGGTCTAGGTGGTTCCCGGGGAATCCGTTGCTCATCGCCTTTCCTGACCACTCTTAGCTCTATCGGCAAAGTTTTTAACCTAAATGAACTCATCCCACAAGAGCACTATAGTACTACAGGGCCAAAGCGGAGACCCGCTCATACGAGCAGGACGCACTGCGATTGTTGGATCGAAAGTGCTTTTGCTCCGGCAACGACCCTGCGACCGCCTGAACTCAAAGGCGTGGTATTGTTCCCCGGGAAGGATAAAACTCCTGAATTCAAGAATCTCGTCATCCTCGAGCAGCTTGCTCGGGAGACCGAGAAACCCGTTACATGTTTATGGAACGACACGTCCGGCTGTTCGGTGCTAGTCCCTCGTGTGCGGCACGTAAGCTCCCGCACCCGCTCCTTGAGCCTCTCGATCGGCCATGGCCTCGAGACGCCTGAAGCTCACGCGCTGGAAGGGCAGCAGCACGAGCCCCAGGCCGACCACAGGAAATGTCAAGATTGCCCAGATTAGTATGCCCCCGCCTACGGCCGCCTCCGGAGCCACGCCCAGGATGCGCTTCAGCGACTCGATAATTGCTATCTGGATTCCGCCACCCACACCCGGGAGCTGAAGGGCCATACCTATACCTCCAAGGAATGAGGCGATCGCCGCGCCCCACCAAGAGACGCTGAGCAATTCGCCACCCAGGCTGTGGAACGACACCCAGAACATCGTTACATTCAACGTCCAGAGGAGGATGGTACACACGATGCTCGCCGAAAGGTCCCGCCAACTGCGGATGGCTCCAAGCCCTGCGGCAAGCGACCGCAAAACCCGCCCCGAGCCCGAACGGAACCTCGCAGGGAGAAAACCGATGCGCCGCTCGACGAACACTGTAACGGCCTCGGCGCAGAGACGGAAAACGACAAGACCCAGGACGAGCGCGGCAGTCACAAGCAGCACAACGACGGACGCCTGGCGTAGCCGATGGAGTAGCGCGTCGGCGCCTGAGCCCGTGAGGCGAACAGCCGTGAAATGCAGCGCGAGCGCGAAAATAATCCCCATGGCGATGGCGTCGTAAACCCGCTCCAGGATGAGGATGGCAAGCTGCGAGGTGAAGGAGACACCCTCGCGGTTGGCGATGTACGCCGGGCGCACGATCTCGCCCGGCCGCCCGATCAAGAAAATCGACCCGAATCCGTAAATCTGGGCCACAAAGAGGTTCCATACGGGTGCGGTCTTGACCGGCCGGAGGAAAAACTTCCATCGCACGGCGCGAATTGCGACGCCAATATAGAGAAGCAGCACCGCCAGCAGCAGATACCCGGCCCGCGCGTGGCTCAACAAGTTGGCTGCGAGGCGCCAATCGAAACCGCGCCACTCGGGGCTTCGAGAGAAGCGGTAGACGATCAGCGCCAAAACCAAGGCTGTCGCCGCGATCCCTGCGAACCGCTGAGCGCGCTTACTCATTCGCGTAGACGGCATCTACGATTTGCCCCGCGGACGGCTTGAATTGCCCGGCACACTGCCGCCCGACAAGATCGGAAATACAGGTTTCTCACTAGAATTTCCATTTTGAACTTCCGCCTGGCCCGAAAGCTTAGCACTCCGGCTCCGTCGCCTCAAGCGGAAGCCGCGCCTTCTCGATCTTGACAATTACCGGCGAGTTGCTTATGATTATTCTTGGGTAGAGTTCCAGAATAAAACCAGGATACTTGAAGAGAAAGGCACTGTGGGGAGTGCCGTGGGCGCTGGCACACTGAGAGGTATGTGTCGCAGGCCAAACGTAGCTGAGAGTGGCCACGGGCGGGGCAAGTTGTTAAACGTTAGAACCGAGAAAACGCAGCGGCACAGCCCAGGGCGCACAGGTTCGGAGCGCAGGGTGCTTTTTTGCGGGTTCAGCGCTACACTAGCAGACGAATCGAGGAATGCCTTATCAGCTTATTCTGAGGAGTCGATCATGAACTCGTATCCAACCACGCATAGACGGATAGCATTGGGTTGGCAACTTACGCTTGTCCAACTCGCCACAATGGTTTTTCTCTGTGCCAGCAGTGCCGCAGCGCAAGCCGTAGTCGAATATGCGGGAGCAGTTTCTGCTGTCGGCGGAGGCGCAGCGAGCCTGGGAAAGCTTTCGCCGGCTCGCCAGCCAAGCCGCTCGCTGACTTCCAGCCTCGCTGGACCCGAGATCAGGGCAGAGCAGACGCCCTCTGCGCACCTGCCGTTGCGGGACGTAGAAGATGTGATGGGCGGAAACCGCCGGGCGCTCGAGGCCAAGGCCGGCAAAGATGCGGCCAAAATGATGTTGCGCTCACAACCGGATGGCGCCTGGGTCTTCATTAACGGAAAGGGAGTCGGTAAGACTCCCTTGCTGCTCATTTTGGCTCCTGGCGTTTACCACGTCGAGATGCATATCGTCCTAAGGGAGTCGAGCCAAAAGCAGGTTGATCTGCTTCCCAAGGAGACACGCGAAGTCCTGCTGACTTTGGCGGCCCGATACCCCAACCGCGTCGAAGTGTCATGGCAGCAGCATTAAAGGAAAAAAGAGGAGGTTCGCATGGGTGGATCGCAGTTTGACCGCACGCCGTACATTCCCGGGGAGGTACCGCGTCCCCCTGCCCACGTGCAGGATCGGCTCACCTACGTACTCGCGGCGGTGGCCATCCTCGGGGCCGGCTATGCCGCCTACAAGATCTTAGGGAGCAGCCCGGCTCCCGAGGTGAGTGCGGATACGGCCGAACTTACGCGCACCGCAGCCAGGCTCGACGAGATCGAACACCGCCTGGACGCCATGGAACAGCAGCTCAAAGCGCCTAAACCTGCGGCCCCCGCGGTGGCGGCGAAGGCGGCGCCAGCAAGGACCGCGACTCCCGTTGCTTCCGCGCCTTCGGCGCCGGTGCGGGTTCGCGTTACGCCGGCGGCTAAGCCGCAACCCGAGCCCTCTGCTCCGCCGCAGCCTGCGCCGGATCTTAACGCCTTGCGAGAAGAGGGCGAGCAAGCGCTCAACTCCCTGCGCAGCGACGTAACGGCTACTCAACAACAGTGGGCTGCCACTGCGGACCGGCTGGGAAACGTCGTAGGGGAGCTGAACTCGCAGCATCAAGAAATCGAACGCAACCAGGAAGGCTTGGCGCACTTGGCAGGACATTTCGAGCGCGACAGTGTACCCTTCACCCTGCGAAAAGACGGGATCAAAGAGCAGGTCGGACCGGTGAAACTGCTGCTCGAGAGTACTGATATCAAGAACTCGCGGTACACCATGCGACTGTTCTTCCAGGATAAATGGATCGAATTGAAGGACCGGGCGCTCAACGAGGTCATCCAATTCTACGAGCCGAGCGGCGAAATCGCGCTCGAGCTGATGGTGTACCGCATCGCCAAGGAAGCCGTAGTGGGAAGAATCGCACTCCCCCCGCAATCCAGCGCCAGCCGCTAAACCGCAGCCCGGATTTCTCCTTGGAGTGTGGCAGCCTGCTGCCGCACTCCAACACCCGGCTTCAGCGCGTCAGAGGGCGGCACACAACTCTTCGCTAGGTGTACTTCAGCCACTTTATAAGCTCCACCACCGTAGGCCGCTTGCCATACATCAGGATCCCCACCCGGTAGATGCGTGCCGAGAAGTAGGCCACCCCGGCCGCCGTCAAGCCCAGCAGCACAAAGGAGAGGCCAATCTGCCAGAAGGGAGGAGTCTCGCAGGCGATGCGAAGCACCATCATGATCGGAGTGAAGAACGGGATCTCCGACAGCAGGACGACGGTATGGGAACTCGGGTCGCGAATCACCATATTGAACATAACGAAGCTGAAAATGAGCGGCAACATGACGATCATCTGCAACTGTTGGGCGTCTTGTTCGCTGGAGACGGCGGCGCCGACGGCGGCAAACAGCGTAGCGTAGAGTAGATACCCCAGGACAAAGTAGAGGGCGGGGTAGACGAGCAGTCCCGCCGACAGGTGGATATGAGGAAAGTCCGCGGTGGGTCGCAGGGTGTTGACCGCCACAGCCCCATATGTTCCGAGCAGAGCCGCAGAGGCGACCCAAATCATATATTGCGTAAATGCGACGCCCGCAACTCCGAGAATCTTGCCCGCTAAGAGTTGAAAGGGCCGGACGGCAGATATCAGAATCTCGACAATGCGCGAGGTCTTTTCCTCGAGCACGGAGCGCATGGTGATGACGCCGTACATAATCAGCGCGGTGTAGAGAAGGCCCGCCAGACAGATCGACGTGATTATCGTCTGGCCGAACTCTTCGGCCTCGCCGTATTTAGTGATCTTGATGATCTTGATGTCCGTGTTGCGCCCCAGGTTGCGGATTTCGTCGGCGTGGACGCCCCGCGTCTGCAAACCGGAAGCCAGGACAGCCTCGTGCACGGCGCGCGTGATCGGCTCCACCAGCGTGAAGTCACTCGGATTCTTGGTATGGAACTCCGCCTTCCCGCCACTGTTGATCACCAGATAAGCATCCAGGCGGTCGTTTCGAATCTCGGCGCGCAATTCCTTGCGAACCGGCTCTTCGCTTTGAGGCCGCTCCACGGATTTCGCAACTTCGAATTCCGGTTTGCCGTTGGGCAGCCGAACGTTCAGCCCTGCCGTTACTGCGCTCGACAGGCCCCCCACGTTGTCGATGATGGCAAGCCTGATAGTACGATCGGTCAACCGGGTGGCGAGAAAGATCGCAAAGACCATCAAGCCGATGCTGAAGACGGGCACAGCGATCGTGCCAAAAACAAAACCCTTGGTCTTGATCCGAGTGATGTACTCGCGCTTAATAATCAGCCAGATTTTGCGCACCAATGCCCTCCGCTTGTCACACGCGTGTCCTGATTCTTCTTGTTGAAGTATACACTAGAGACGCGTGACTACGGTGCGCGGGAGGCAGCTTAAAGCGCTAAGCACGAGTGCCAATGCAAGTCGTCCCATCGTTGCCGCCTCCAACCGGCTTCACACTCTCTTGCCATGATAGACGCCTGACAATAGACTATGGTTTCCTTGGCTGTTCGTAGGGGCGGTTCGCGAACCGCCCCTGCGGCGTGCGAGGAATCGAGATAGGAAAACCATGCAACTTACAAAACTCTACCGGCTTGGCTTCTGGAGCGTGACGGCGCTTGCGATCCTCTGCTCAGGCGCGGTTCGAACACCCGCCCAGGACATCTACCTTCCCTGGGAAGGCGGTCCCGCGTATTATGCGCAGTTTTCATCAGGCCCTTCTTCCAGCGCGGACTATTTTATGCGCGCTGTTTGGCTGCAGAGTCCGAGCAAAGCCGGATTGTATCAGGCAGTCGGCGTGAATCAGTATGTGGGACTTTGGGACGGCACCGTCGAGGTTAATCCGAAAGAGGGTCCAATCCTGCCTCTGCTTCGGCAGTACAACATGCAGGTTCTTGGGGACCAGGAGAGCGGGCTTGCCGGAGCGGACCGTGCACGGCACCTGATTGACCCGATCATTGACGGCTGGATACGAATCGACGAGCCGGACAATGCGCAGTCGCTGCCGGGCGGGGGTTACGGCGATTGCATTCTGCCCTCTGCTATTATCAGCAAGTATAAATCGCTCAAGGTGGCCGACCTGAAGCGTCCCGTCTACCTGGGTCTTGGACAAGGGACGGGGTTTAACTCCGGTTCATGTTACGAAGGCCGCGGAGGAACGTGCTGTTCTGCGGCGCGCGGACTCAACGATTACCCCGTGTACGTTCAGGGCGGCGACATCCTCGCTAGCGACGTCTATCCGGAGAATGATGCGCACCCGCTGTGGTGGGTCGGCCGAACTACGGACCGTCTGCGCTACTGGAGCAACTACCAAAAACCTGTCCTTCAGGACATCGAGTTGGTGAACTTTAACAACAGCTCTTCCGTAACGCTGACCCCGTCGGAGGTCAAAGCAGAGTCCTGGATGACGATCATTCACGGCGCACGCGGCCTCCTTTACTTCGTCCACCAGTTTGCCCCCGTTCAGGAAGAAGACTCGATCTTTCATCCCGAGCACGCCAACGTCAAATCGGCGGTGGCGCGGACCAACATGCAAGTGGCGGCCCTGGCGCGTGTGCTCAATACGCCTTCGGTGGGCAACGGTGTGAGGGCCGCCTCTTCCAGCGCTCATGCCGCGATCAACGTGCTGTTGAAACGATACGGGGGCTGCACGTTCCTGCTCGCCATCAACGACGGTTTGCCGCAGAACCAAACCCCGTCTGCAAACCCCATCGAGGAAACAAGCCTATTTTGCGGAGACAGCCGCCCGTGCGCCGATTCCATCGCCAAGGCCGGCGGCGCTCTGAGCATGTCGCCCGCAGGCGCCACCACCGCAACGTTTACTCTGCGCGACTTTCCCGCCCAGGCTACCGCGATCGTACTTGGGGAGAAGCGCCAAATTCCCATCAGCAATGGGGAATTCAGCGACGCCTTCGCTACCAGCTATGGCTGGCACCTCTACCAGATTCTCCTCGACCCGAACCCCCGAGCCGCTCTGATCGGCGATGTGAATGGCGACGGAAAGGTCGACGCCAGCGATCTCCTGACTGTCAAGGCCGCCATGGGAAGCGTTGCCGGCCAGACTGGATACGACCCACGGGCGGACGTGATCAGGGACGGCACGGTAGACAGTGCCGACCTCGCTATCGTGGAGGAGGCAGTGCGCCGAAGCCGGTGATTTGCGTTCTCCTGTTTGTGGGCAAGACTGTGGATTCACTTGCGACGGGCGGCAGTGCGCAGGATCCGCTGAACGGTAATCAGCAGATAGAAGGCGGCGAGCGCCGTTGAGATGACCAGGATGAATCCGGCGAGGATCATTCTTTCCTTAGTCAGGCTGCGACTCTTTTTGGAATCCGGGTACTACCGAACTGTGTTGCTCGGCGCAAAGCGTGACCGAGCGACCGACCAACCGAAGTTTAGGGAGGCATCCTCATTTCGCCTATGGCACGGAAGTCTTGGTACCCTGCCCCTCCGTTCTCCCTCAAGAGGCAAAATGTCCTCCTCCGCGGCATGGGCCTACGGCCCACTCACGGTCGAGTATTCGACAAGCCTGATTCATGGAACTCGGGCCTCTTATTGTATAGTGTTGCGGGGAGCCTGGAGGCGCGGACGTGTCCACGAACCAAGCCATGATCATTAAACCCATCTTGCTTGTATGCACGACGATTATGGCTACGCTGCCAGCGAGCGCAGAGGATCCGCTGCGTGTGATGCCCGAGCCTGCGCAGATCAGCTCCGGGCAGGGTTTTCTGGTCATTGACCCGTCTTTTCACATTTCGCTAAACCGCGACGACGCCCTGCTTCGGAACGCCGCCGCGTTGGTAGACTGACGTTGGACGCAAGCAATCAGCATTGCGGTGTGGGATGCTGCGGCCCGGAAAATTCAAACCTAACGTTGATTCCGCGCGTCTAACAGGGTAAATTAGGAGAACCGGTGGCTCGCCGGTAAGGGAGAATTCGGCCATGAAGGGTTTAACCGGGGGTGTATTGTCGGTCGGCTTGGCTCTAGGTCTGGGCGCTGGTGTAGCGAAGGCACAGAAGTGGACGGGTTCGGTGCCGCTCGGTGATGTGGCGCGCCAACTCAAGGCGCAGCGCGCAAAGTCTAAGAAACAGCCCCGAATGTTCACGAATGAAGACGTCATCGCCCTGCGGACCGCGAGTGAACTGTCGTCCTCCTGGGTGGCCAAGTCGCCGACTTCCCCCGCAACGGAGGCATCAGCGGGTGGCAGGACCAACCGGGAGGCCGCCGCTAGTCTGGCCGGTAAGACTTCCCCAATCTATATCGAATGGGGTAAGGCGACGCAGGGGGAAGATGAAATCGATCGAATGAGCAAGGTGCGAGTTGTGCCGGGGGGGCTCGGGCAGGATGCGAACAACGCGCCCTCGGCCGAGCAGCTTGCGCAGCATTCCGGCGCCGCGCCGGAGCAGGCAGCCGTGAAGATCGGGCGAATTGGGGCGGCCGAACCCGCCGCGGGATTGACAAAAGTGAATTTCCAGGTCAGCGCTGAGACTGCGCAAGCGGCCGACAAAGCAGACAGGCATCCCAACCCGTCGCCCGCCGTTCAAGCCGGGCAGCCTGAAGCGTCAGGCCCTGCTGGGGAATGGGCCAAAGCGAAATTCCGGGCCGCCCAGGGTGCGCGTTCAACTATTGGGGAACCTGGTCCCATCGCAGCCCCGGCCGTCAAACCACAAGCGCCGCCGCGGGAGGATATAGGCTACGTGGAGAGAGCAGATGGGAAGGTTGAGGCCATTGTTGCCGAGGGTGAACACATCGGCCTGATCGAGGAGACCAGGGAGTTCATGAAGAACTTCCACATTCCGGCCCCTTCTCCGGCCGAACTGCAATTAGCCCTGGTGCCGCCGTCCAATCCACCGCAAGCCCCCATTGACGAGGCTGATCAGCCGTCTGCGGCCGTTTCGGCCCCCGTAACAGGCTCGCCCGCAGGGGAGAGTGAGGTTGGTGTCGCTCAACTCCAGCAACCACAGGCTCCTCCTGCGGAGGATGCACAATCGCAGTCCGAGGCGGCGCTGCAAGCCGAGCCGCTGGCTGACTATACGGGCGATCAATCCCGCCCCAAACCGCCGGAGAACTTCCAGCCTGCAAATAGTCCGGCATTTGTCACTGCCGCCCCGGATGTCATCGCAAATCGTTCGTCGGTCATGCCCGTTGGATACGTCGAAAAGGCCGGGGGAGAGAAAGAGGCGATTGTCGAATACCAGAACGAGGTCTTTCTGGTGCACGAAGGGGAGTTGTTCGCCGGCAAGTATAGAGTGCTGCGATTGACCGCAATTGCCGTGGAGATTGTGGAAGAACCCACTGAGGCGTCTTCGGCAGCCATTGACCGCCCGCGAAACGTTCAGGTCGTGCCGGAGCCCAGATAGCTCGAAGTTCCCTACCGAGTCGAGGCCCTCCGCCAACAGCCCCAGGCGGCCATTCGCCGGCTGACCCTTCAGCCCGCGTTGCGCGAGGGAGCCGCAACCTGCGTTTGCACCCATTCGAGGAAAGTCGAAACGACTTGCGGGTCAAACTGCGTCCCGGAGCAACGGCGCAACTCGACGAGTGCATCATCGAAGGAGCGGGCGCTCTTGTAGCGCAAGTCGGAAACCATGTTGTGGAAAGACTCCGCCACCGCCACCATTCGCGATCCCAGCGGAATCTGATCTCCAGCCAGCCCGGCCGGATAACCCTTCCCGTCGTATCGCTCGTGATGGTGAAGCACGATGCGCTCAATCCCTTTCACCCGCGAGAACTCCACCATCTTGGCGCCCCAGGCCGCATGGCTCTTCATAATCTCAAACTCCTGCGCGGTAAGCAGGGTGGGTTTCCTCAGCACGTATTCCGGCACGTGGATTTTCCCGATATCATGAACCAGGCCTGCTAAACGAATCTCTTCAACCTCGGCGGCCGCCAACCCAGCCTTGAGGGCCAACTGCGCCGCCAGCCTCGAGACCACCTGAGCATGGTCCTTCATATGTGGCCCTCTTGCTTGCACAGCGAAAGCGAGGGCAGTGAGGGTGTTCAAACGGGCATTCCTTTCCGCCGCGCCTTCTGGGGCGCCCGACACTGCGCTCGCTGGCCCGGCGTCAGAGGCCGGCAAATCGCCTCTTCGCGCCTCATGCGCGATTGACGCGGCGCTCCGACTCACGTCTGAGGCGGCTGGAAACATCCCCTCTTCCGCCGCTTCGAGACACGTTTCGAGCAGCCGCTTATCGCGCTCCGCCTCTTCCGGCTTGGGCCCCTGCCAGGCCACCTTGACGCAATTCCCTCCACATTGTCGGGCCAGGCGCACACCGGACTCCGCCACCTTGAGCACCTCGTCGGCCGTTCGTCCGTGGTCGGGGAACGCTGCAATGCCAATGCTTACCGTCACTTCGCGGGGGCGCAAGAAATCATCCGCTTCGAGCGCCGCCCGCAACCTCTCCGCCAGAATCTCCGCCTGCAAGGTGTTAGCCCCGGACATCAGGATCGCGAACTCATCGCCTTCGTACCGCGCCACGACATTGGACTGCCTTGATCGGCCGCTGAGCAGGGCGGCGACTGTCGCCAGCACTTTATCGCATTCCGCCCGCCCCCCACGGTCATGGAGCTGTTTCAACCTGTCGAGATCCAAGATCGCCAGGCAGAAATGGCCCCCGAGGAAGGATGAGCGTCGCCATTCACTCTCCAGCGACGCCAAGAAACGGTCTCGAGTGGTGACGCCTGACAGAGCAGCGGCAACGGATTCTTGCGTGGCATACCGCTCTGCGCGCGGCTGCTGAGTCACAACGGTCGCCTCGGATGCCGCGGGAGCTTCTGCGGAACTCTTCTTCCGCGCGCTGAAAATATGCTTGCTCCAATAGTAAGCGCCCGACTGTTTCCAGGCTCCGACCGTGGCTCCGGCAAGCAAAGCAACTGACCCGATAATCAGCCAATCAAACCAGGGCATGATTCTTCCCATTGCGGCGCTGGTCCGTTGCCGCACCTGCGCCATAACATCCCCAAAAGGGACACAATACCTCAAATCTGGGCTTTTTTGCCTATTTTTTTGGTTCTCCTTGAGCCTTGTTTGTTCGCCTCTCTGCCCAGACGGTGCGAGTCTTTGCATTGACAGTCGGCTCTTTCCCCGGTACAGTCAGAAGAGACAGAGAGTTCCAGGGATCCGACTACAACTATTCACCAGGAGGGAAGCATGTTGCGAAAAGTGTGTGGGGCATTGCTATTCCTTGTGCTCACGGCTGCGGCGGGATGGGGCCAGCAGGCTGGATATTTGGATGTGTTCGTCGCCAGAGTCAAGCCAGACAAGCGAGCCGAATTCAACTCGATGAGCAAAAAGATCGTGGAGGCGAATCGCCGCAACAACGGCGACAAGTGGATTGCGCTCGAGGTCGATTATGGCGAGCAGAACACAGTGATCTTCAGCAGTTCGCGAGAAAGCTTCGGCGACGTCGAAAAGAGTTCCGCGGTTTTCATGGGTGCGGCCGCCAAAGCCTACGGTGCGGCTGGTGCGACGGAGCTATTTCAGCAATTCAGCAGCACGCTGGAAAGTTCCCGAGGCGAGCTCCGCCAGCGGCGCTGGGATCTCTCCTATAACCCGCCGGCCGACCTGGCTGCCTACGCGGAGGTTATTGCCAAAACTCGCTGGCTTCGAACCGTCGTCGTCCGCGTGCGCCCAGGCCACGAAGCGGAGTTTGAAGCGGAGCTCAAAGAAATCAACGCCGCCGCGCAGAAGAGCCATATGGCCGGGATGCGTTGGACGTCGCAGGTCGTGGCTGGCGGCAACCCAGGGACCTATCACATCACTCGCCTCATGACTTCTCTGGACGAATTGGATCACGCGCCTTCGATGCGGTCGATGCTGGGCGACGAGGGCCTGGAGAAATTTCAAAAGGTAAACGCCGACACGGTGGCGGGCGTGGAATACGTTTTCTACCGCGTTGTGCCGGAACTCAGCAACGTGCCGGACGCGATCGCGTCACTCGCGCCCGATTTCTGGAACCCCAAGCCTCAACCCTAAGAAGTGCAATTCCAGCACCGAAGGGGCTGTTCTCACACGCCACGGAGAGGGCCGTGAATTCATGCTGAGAGGGCTGTTCATCGACTTCAAGAGGCGTGTTGCTCGAGGTCACTGAATCCGCTTCCCCGGCGCATTTCTGCCGTTCTGGTGGAGGACGAGGCTGACGGCGCGGCCGGCACTGTCGGTTTCGAAGGTGATCTGAGCATCGACGACTTTTAGGAAAAACTCCAGCGCGCTTTCCGGAAAAATCTGAAACTTGGGCTGGCCGGTGGCCTGGACGAAGAGCTTATCCTCCTCGCGCGTGATGGTGAGAATGAAGTTCGGCGCAAGTTGATACTGGCCCACGTAGGCGTCGAACAGCTTCGGATCGACGGCAATTTCCTTGTGCTGTTTGGGGGGCGGCATCAGAGGCGCGTGCGAGTCCAACAGGTGCATTCCAATGTCGTCGACGCCCGTCGCCGTAAAGGTGTTGGAGAGCACGACGACTCCAACCCGCGTGCCAGGCACGAATCCGACGAACGACCGGTAGCCTCCCGTCCCGCCGTTGTGCCAGACAATCTCGTAGCTCGAAGGCTTGACGATTAACCACCCGAGGCCGATCTCGCCCAGGCTGGCAGTCCCCGTCGGCCGGCGCACGGCGCGCATCGCAGCCATGGCGGGGGCCAGCGGGGATTTGATGTAGCCGAGGTTCGCCGCGAGAAATGTCAGCAGGTCGTTCGCATCCGAGCGCAGGGCGCCGCATCCGGCAAGCGCCTGAAAATCCCAATTGGGGACGGCTTTCAGTTCCGCATTGTGCCCCACCGCCAGGCGCGCTTTCATTTCCGGCGTCAGCGTGATCCCCGTGCTCTTCATCCCGAGCGGCGCGGCGATGCGCGTGTGCACCAGTTGCTCATAGCCCATGCCGGCGCGGCGGGCCAAGGCAAATCCCAAGAGCCCCGCCCCCAAATTGGAATACTCGAATTCGGAGCCGATATCACGCGGCAGTTGATAGGTGGAAAGAAACTGGTAGAGTTGCTCCGCCGCGTAATCGACGTACGGGTTAGCCGAATCTTTGGGCTGAAGATTGGATGGCAAACGCGGCAGGCCTGAGGTGTGCGTGGAAAGGTCCAGCAACGTGATCACGCGCCCGTTGCGTTTCGGCACCTTGACCTCAGCGGGGAGATACTTCGCCACCGGATCCGACAACGCAACTTCACCGCGCCGAACCATGTCGGCAAGCAGAAGCGACGTGAAGACCTTGGTTGTCGAGCCGATTTCGAAGATGGTGTCGCCGGTTAGCGGCCGCGCGTCGCCTTGATCGACAGCGCCGTACGTTACAATCCTGCGGCCCTGGGGCTCGATAACACCCACCACAATTCCCACTCCCTGGTGCGAAGTGTCAATGCGCTCAATGAGAATCTTCCGAATCTCAGCGTTGGACGGGACGGGCGAATCCGGAGCAGATTGCGCCGCCGAGCCGGACGCGATGAGGGTTGTTGCAAAGACCAGGGCCATGCCTCTTTGTATCACGGTCAACCTCCAAAGTCATGAAGCAGGATTATACGACGGTCCTGACGTAGCACAGGCACTCCTGCCTGTGCTCAAGGTTAGCTCACTCCGCCAAGTACCGCAGCACAGGCAAGAGCGCCTGTGCTACTTCTCTACAGCGCGGCAAAGCCGCAACCCAATGCAGATTCTTCGCTCCGCTCAGAATGACATGTCATCCTGAGCGGAGCGAAGGATCTGCTTTTCGTCGGGCACCGCGAAGAAACTCGGCCTTAGCAATACGTGACAATTCGTCTCTACCACTCCCCGGGCCTTTGGGTTAGCCTTACCTGGGTGTTGTGCCGATCTGAACAGCTTCAGACCCTGGAGAGTAGGCCGGCACCACCCGTGGCCTTCGTATGCGAACTCTTCTGGCTTGAGCGCGACAAAACGGTGAAACTCACCCGTGGTTGATTGCCTTCACCGTCATGCTGGCGATTTTCATGGAGGTGTTGGACACCAGCGTGGCCAATGTGGCTCTGCCCCACATTGCCGGCAATCTCTCGGCCGGTGTTGATGAGAGCACCTGGGTTCTGACCTCCTACCTGGTGTCGAACGCGATTGTCTTGCCGCTCACCGGTTGGTTCTCCTCGATCTTCGGGCGCAAACGCTTCTACATGACTTGCGTAGTCATATTCACGTTGAGTTCCCTGCTCTGCGGCCTCGCCCCGAGTCTTCCCCTGCTCGTCTTCTTCCGGATTCTGCAAGGCGCGGGCGGGGGCGCATTGCAACCCATCTCACAGGCCATTCTGCTGGAAAGCTTTCCGAAGGAGAAGCACGGCATGGCCATGGCGATTTTCGGGATGGGCGTGGTCTTGGCGCCCATCATCGGCCCCACACTGGGCGGCTGGATCACGGACAGCTACAGTTGGCGCTGGATTTTCTTCATCAACATTCCGGTGGGAGTCATCTCGCTCGTGTTGACGCTTTTTCTTATCTTCGATCCGCCCTACCTGGTGCGGAAGAGCCTGCGCGAAGGGGCCCGCATCGACTACATCGGCATTGGCCTACTAAGTGTGGGGTTGGGGTTCCTCCAGGTGGTTCTCGATAAGGGACAGCGCGAGGATTGGTTTGGGTCAAACTTCATCATCTGGTGCGCAGTGGTGGCGGCGGTAGGATTGCTGGGCGCCTTCCTCTGGGAACTCAGCCAGAAAGATCCGGCGGTGGATTTCCACCTTCTCAAGGAACGCAATTTTCTTATCGCCACCATGACCATGTTCATGCTGGGGGTAGTGCTTTACGGCAGCACCGCACTGCTCCCCATTTTCCTACAGACTTTGCTGGGGTACACGGCGCTCCTGAGCGGGCTGGTGCTTTCGCCGGGAGGAATCCTGGTGGTCATTCTGCTGCCGGTGGTGGGAAAGCTTTTGACGCACATCGAGTCGCGCTGGCTGGTGGTGTTCGGGCTGACCATCCTTTCGCTCTCGCTGTTTCACATGGCCACCTTCAACCTCGAGGTGGATTTTCGCACCGCGATGACGGCACGGATTTATCAGTCGGCGGGGATGGCCTTCCTCTTCGTGCCGATCAACGTTATGGCCTTCTACTTCATTCCCAAAGCGAAGATCAACAATGCTACCGGGATCATCAACCTGGCGCGCAATATCGGCGGAAGCGTGGGCATTGCCGGCGTGGTGACCATGCTGGCGCGCCGCGCCCAGTTCCACCAGGCGGTGCTGGTGAGCCATATGACCCCGCTCGATACTGCCTACCGGGCGATGCTGGGCGGAGCCAGCCAGATGCTGGCGGCGCGGGGATCGGACCCCGTTCAGGCCGTTTACCAGGCGCAAGGCCTCGCCTACGGAGTACTGATGCGCCACTCCACCATGCTGGCTTTTCTCGATGATTTCTGGTTGATGGCGGTCGTCATACTGGCCGTAATCCCCTGCATGTTTCTGATGAAGAAAGTCCAGCCGCATCGAGGGCCGGACAATGCTCACTGAATACGGAGCGCCAAGACGAGCCCTTACTCCAAACTGCTTCTAAGGGTCTTGCCAATCCCTTGCGAGTGAGTTAAGGTTGCGGGTGCAATGAGAAAAGCATGGGTCTTTTGGGTGGCGGATTATGCCGCCGGCATCGTTGCCGCGCTCATCGTCCTGCTTTTGTTGTTGCTGGTTGCGGGGTGGGTGAACGTTTTCGGCTCGCACGTCCTCCTGGGCATCTTGAGCACGGTTTTGGGCGCGCTTGTCACTGCCCTGCTGGTCCGTGCCGTCCCGTACGTTCGCAACCGTGCGGACGATCTGCGGCGGGAGGCTCCCGATGATTCCTTGTCCGGATTGCTCCGGGAGCTGAAGGAGGCGCGCACGGAGCGCGAGTTGCGAGAGAAACGGAATGGCCGGAGAAGATAGGGTAATGACGAAAGCATTCCTCGCAGGGTTCGTGTCTTTTGCGCTGGTTTGCCTGCTTGCGGCCCAACAGCCGGCGACGAATTCCGAACAGGCGACGGCTCCAAATCCCGCAGAGAATATCAAGGTGCGGGTTGACTTGGTCAACGTCCTGTTGACGGTGACTAATAAGAGGAACCACCTGGAGAACGGTCTGGCGAAGGAGGACTTCCGAGTCTTCGAGGACAACAAGCCACAGTCGATCCGGTATTTCAGCCGCGAAACCGATCTTCCGTTGCGCATCGGCGTGCTGGTTGACAGCAGCGCCAGCATTCGCGATCGGCTGCGGTTCGAGCAAGAGGCCGCCATCGATTTCCTAGAGACCACGCTACGCCCCGGCAAAGACTTGGCCTTTGTGGAGGCCTTCGACGTGCAGCCGCAGACGGTGCAGGACTACACCGACGACATTGAGAAGCTCTCCACGGCAATTCGGGGTCTGATGGCCGGTGGCGTGACCACCCTGTTCGACGCTATCTATTCCTCCTGCCAACAAAAGATGCTTGTCTTCCCCCCTCCCGAGCCCTATCTTCGCCGGGTGATGATCGTGATCAGCGACGGCGAGGATAACCAGAGCGAGCACACTCGGGAGGAAGCGCTGGCGATGGCGCAACATGCCGAGGTGACTCTCTACGCGGTCAGTACCAGCGAACCCGGAGTGCAGACGCATGGAGACAAGGTTTTGAAGCGCTTGGCCGAGCAGACAGGAGGCCGGGCCTTCTTCCCCTTCAAAGCCGATGAAACTGCCGCGGACTTCCGGGAGATCGGGCGTGAACTTCGCAGCCAGTACAGCTTGGCCTACGTCTCCACCAACCGGGCTCACGATGGCACATTCCGCAATATCACGATCGAACCCGTGCAAAAAGGATTGCAGGTACGCGCCAGGCCTGGGTATTTCGCACCCTCCGAATAGCGCAACACACGAAATTCGAAAATCGAAAATCGGTAAAGGCGGCTTTACGCCGCCATTTGGCAAGGTAGACTCGCTGCTAGGATTTCAAATTGCGAGACTGCCCTACGCTCGCTGAACTTCCCAAGGGGCCCTGAGTTGGTGTATGGTGTTTTGTTCCCGGGAACGAGTTATGGCATCCCGGTTGCAGCTCGAAATTCCGGATTTGAGATCTCAGATGAATCCCCAGAAATCGAAGGAGAATACTTGCTATGCCACTAGTATCTATGCGTCAACTACTGGACGAAGCCGCACGCGGCGGGTATGGAGTTGGCGCTTTTAACGTCAACAATATGGAGCAGATCCAGGCGATTATGGAGGCAGCTCGCGAAACCAAGTCGCCGGCGATCATACAGGCCAGCCGTGGAGCGCGCAGCTATTCCCAGGACCGATTCCTCTATCACCTGATGCTGGCGGCCACCGAGCTTTACCCCGAGATTCCCACCGTATTGCACCTCGACCACGGCAATAGCGTGGACACCTGCAAATCGGCCATTGCCATGGGGTTCACGAGCGTCATGATGGACGGCTCGCTGATGCCGGACGGCAAGACGCCGTCAACGTTCGAGTATAACGTTTCGGCAACGCGTGAAGTTGTGGAAATGGCGCATGCCAAGGGCATCACGGTAGAAGGCGAGATCGGCTGCCTGGGCGGCATCGAGGACGGCCACGGCGCGGGCCTGGACGGACTCAGCCACCTCACCGACCCCGTTCAGGCGGTCGAGTTCGTCGGGCAGACGGGAGTGGACGCACTGGCCATCGCCATTGGCACCAGCCACGGCGCCTACAAATTCACCAAGAAACCCACGGGAGAAACACTCAAGATGGACCGTCTCATCGAAATCCACAAGAGGCTGCCCAGCACCCACCTCGTGATGCATGGTTCGTCGAGCGTCCCAAAAGACTTGCAGGATATCATCAACCAGTACGGCGGCAAGCTGAAGCCGACGTGGGGCGTGCCCGTCGAGGAAATCCAGCTCGGCATCAAGAATGGCGTACGCAAAATCAATGTGGATACGGATAACCGGCTGGCCATTACCGGCGCTATCCGCAAAGTCTTTTGGGAAAAGCCGGAAGAGTTCGATCCGCGCAGCTACCTGAAGCCCGCGCGTGAGGCGATGAAGAAGGTCGTGGCCTTGCGGATGACGCAATTCGGCCAGGCGGGCCACGTCGGCGATTATGCTCCCATCGCGCTTGAAGAAATGGCCAAGAGATATAAAGGGAACGGCGCGCCAACGGCTGAGAGCCGTAGCTAGAGGCTAGCGGGTAACGCAGACCTGTTTCCCCGGGTCTGCACTACGCCTAATGATAGCGGGCGGCGCCACATAGAATCCCATGCGAGCGCCGCCCCTCAAACCTACGGTTGCGGTGGCGCGGGTGGCTGCCCGCCCGGCGCGTGACCCTGCATGCGGCCGCGCCTGTGTTGTTGCATTTCGTCAAACTGTTTCTTCTGGTCGTCGTTCAGCACGTCGCGAATCTTGCCGTTGCTGTCCTCCATGATGCTCCTCATCTTACCCATTCTGTCTTCTCGGGACAGAGACGTGTCTGAATGGAGGCTTTCCATCTTCTTCTGACGGTCCTCCAGAATAGGCTTGATTGAAGATTTCTGATCGTCAGTTAGCTTCAGCGACTTGTCCAGTCTCTGAAGTTCCTCGTCCGGACTCATGCGATGGCCGTGGCCCATAGGCCCGCCCGGTGGCGGCCCAGGCTCTTGCGCGTTGGCGCCCAAGGCCACACCTAAAACGAGCAATCCACTTGCTAGAACGGTCAGGAACCGTCTGTACATTGTCACTTCCTCCTCTCAGAATGATCGTACATGAATTGAGGACGTATTGTCGTCCTCTAAGGTTGCACCTCCCGTCTGGACGTCCGCAATTCCTGAGACCTCTGAGTGCCTCCCGGGAGCATCGCAGCAGGGATTGAAAACACAGCACTTGGCGCAGTTCCGCAGGCACGGCAACCCTGGTTAAGAATAAGCAATCTAATAGACTTAATGTCGGCTGCGACGCGGGCATTTCTGTACAACTCGTAAGATGGCAAGCAGGGCTGCCTAACACGTTCATTTGAAAGGGAAAACACCTGTGAGACCTGCGGACCTGTTTCCGGCATGGGGACGTGTACTACGTGGATACAAACCGTTCCTGTCAATCGAGATCACCCGTGAGTGCCCTTTGAGGTGTCCCGGCTGTTATGCGTATGAGCCAGGGCACCTCGGCAGCGCCGGGCCTCTCCGGCAACTCAGCGACTACCGGGGAGAGGGGCTGGTGGATGGCGTGCTGGGGCTGGTGCGGCGATTCCGGCCCTTGCATGTGTCGATCGTTGGGGGCGAGCCCCTGGTTCGGTACCGCGAGTTGGACGTAATCCTCCCCAAACTGGCCGACATGGGCGTGGAAGTCCTGTTGGTAACCAGCGCCGTGCGGCCCATCCCAGCCGCCTGGAACGATCTGCCCAATCTTTACCTGGCAGTCTCCATCGACGGACTTCAGCCCGACCACGACCGCCGCCGCGCGCCCGCAACTTACGACCGCATCCTGAAGCACATCGAGGGACACAGAATCTTCGTCCATTGCACCATTACCAGGCAGTTGCTCCAGCGTCCGGGTTACTTGCGGGAGTTCGCGGAGTTCTGGTCGAAGCGGCTGGAAGTGCGCCGGCTCTGGTTCAGCCTCTATACTCCGCAGGAAGGCGAACAAAGCGCGGAACGGCTGACGCCTCAGGACCGGGCGCGCGTTCTCGAGGAACTCTCCCGTCTGCGCCTCAGCTTCCCGCTCCTGGATCTGCCGGACCAGGTGCTGGCGGGATTCCAACATCCGCCCGAATCGCCGCAGCAGTGCTTGTTCGCACAGGCCACAACCTGCATCTCTGCCGACCTCACCACTCGCATCTCGCCCTGCCAGTTTGGCGGCCGGCCGGTGTGCCGGGAATGCGGCTGCGTGGCCTCTGCCGGCCTCGCCTCGGTCTCAAATTACAGGCTGGCGGGGTTGGTCCAGATCGGAGAGGTCTTCTCGCTTTCGAGGAGACTGGGCGAGCAGTGGGCTGCCTTCGCAAACCGCGACAATGGATTGACGATGGACGATGGTCGATTGTCGATGGATTGACGACGGGCGAATGTCGATTGCGGCTGTCATTCTGAGCGAAGCGAAGAATCTGCATTAGTTCGCCTCGAACCAAAACTTCAGATCCTTCGCTTCGCTCGGGATGACACCGACTTTCATCGCCGCGGTGGTTTCGACCGATGGACCATCGACCATCGTCAATCGTCAATCGACAATCGTCAATCCTTCCGGAGTGCGGCGCGGGTACCTGCCGAATGCGTCGTGTGCCGTCGATGTTGGGGCTGAGGTCGTTCTTTTAAGGAGCTCAAGCTCCAGAATGCGGGGTCCTCAACTCCCAGCTTCCATGCGGCAAAGCCTCGCAGGTGAAACTCCTCCATCAGCCCCAATTTAGCTTCCAGGCTGCGGCTATTCTCGTACCAGCCGGTATGCACGCCGTCGGCATCGCTGTACTGAAACCAGGGCGCGCGCCAGCGTTCATCCCAAAGTCCGTCGAGGCTGAAATGGTCCATACGATTCCGGGCGTCCGCGAAACTGAGGGTGTGGGCCGAGGATGTGCCGCCGTTCGTTACCCATTCCCTGCCGTAAAAGGGGATACCGAGAAGGAGCTTCTGGCGGGGAACTCGCCGCGTGGCGTAGTCAAGCGCGGCCTTCACCCAATCGTAACCCGCCACCGGCCCGGGAGGCGTGGCGTTGCTGTGGTGGTCGTAGGTCATCAAGGACATGAAATCCACTACCCGACCGAGGGCGCGAAAGTCGTAGGGGGCGCCCCACTCGCCGCCGCGAAACTCATGCCTTGGATTAAGATCGGGATAGACATCGGAGAAACGCGGGACCACGGCAATGCTGAGCAGGCGGCCTTCACTGTGCAGCCGCGCCGCCACGCGCTGCACAAACCGGGTGTAGTAGGACTTGTCCGCGGGAGCGATATACTCCAGGTCAAGCTGCCAGCCGACGAAATCATAGCGCGCGGCAAGACGGGCCAGGTTAGTCACGGCTCGCTGCTGCGCCTTGAGGCTGCGCAGCAGCGCCCTGGCCGCGCCCCGGTCAAAGCCCGGGTTGACGACCAAGGGCATCACCGCAACCCCCGCGCGCCTCGCCGCTTCAAGCACCACGGGGGGGACTTCTCCCGCCACCGCGCCCGCCTCATCTACCGCAAACGACTGGGGAGCAACCAGGGTCATCTGGGCAAGATGCTCCGCGAGGGACTCGAGACCCTCCGGGCCGGGCGCATAGTAATACATCGCCAAAGGGTTGGCGCCCAACACCTGCCCTCGGGCCTTGAGCAGCTCCGGGTCGAGCTTCACGGCAGGCTTGGCGGCGGCGCGCGACGGCTGGCTGGCTGCCAAGTTGGGCAATATCACAACTATTAATACTATGATTACAGTAAGGCGGGTTGCAATCAATCGCATATCTATGAATTCCTTATCAATTTGGGCACGGCGCCCCAGCCGTGAATGGTTCCAGGCCGTAAGCGGCCAACCGAATTCTAACACAGTCCTGGAACGCCGCGATTCCAAATTCGCGGCTCACCACTGAGACACCGAGGCACAGAGAGCTCAAAGTAAGGGCCCTTCTCAGTGCCTCAGCGCCTCTGTGGTTGATTTCTTCACACGTTCTCCCGCCTGCGCTATATCAGCGGGAATGCTCCCGCCGCCGTTTCCAGATGCTCCAAACGAAGAACGCGGGGACGCCGCTGCCCACCAGCGCCACACTCCAGACTGCGTCGGACCACTGATGGTGCAAGGTGTTCGCGAGCACCACAACCGAGAGGCCAACAAAAACTGCAGGTACGATGGGGTATCCCCAGGTGCGGTAGGGACGCTCGAGACCGGGATCGCGGCGGCGCAAGATGAAGATCCCCGCGGTCACCAGGGCGTAAAAGAGGTACTCGGCGAAGATCACCTTGGTGAAGAGCCCTTCGTACTGACCGGTCAGGGCGAAAAGACCGGCGATGACGCTTTGGGCTGCAATGGCAGCCACCGGGGTACGAAAGCGCGGATGCACGCCGGCCAGGAATTGCGGGAAAAGTCCGTCGCGCGCCTGAGCGTAGGGAACGCGCGACCCCGATAGGATGGAACCATTCAGCGCCGCAAAGCTCGAGATCATGACGCCGACGGCGATGAAGGCGCCGCCGGCTCTGCCCATGAACTGCCGGGCGGTATCGGCGGCGACGGTGTTAGTAGATGCGATATGGCCAGGAGTCAAAACATAGAAGTAGGCAATGTTAACCAATACATAAACAGCGATCACCAGCAGCGTGCCCAGGATCAGAGCGATGGGCATATTGCGCTGCGGGCGCTCCACCTCGCCGGCCACCATGCTCAGGTTGTTCCAGCCGTCGTAAGCCCACAGCGCGGCGACGGTGGCCGCGCCGAAAGCGGCCAGCAGGCCGCCCTGCGCACCGATCTGCGCGTGGGTCCGGAAGTGCTCGAACGAACCGTGGCCAAGCGCCAGGCCGAAGGCAATGATGATGAAAAGCACGAGCAGTTTAGCGGCCGTGAAGAAGGTCTGTGTGCGCCCGCTGCGGCGCACGCCCAGAATGTTCAAACCGGAAAGAAGCAGCACCAGAATCGCCGCTCCCACCTGCCCGCCGGTCAATTGCAGCCGCAGGGAATGACCCGCGATTTCGAGGGGCGCTTCCCAGAGCACTTGTTTCAGTCCGGGGAAGAAGTACGCGAGGTATAGAAAGAAGCCGGCGGCGATGGTGGCAATTGATCCGCTCTTGGCCACCACAAACTGCGTCCAGCCGTAAAGGAACCCCGCCGCCGGTCCATAGGCCCGATGCATGTAAACGTATTCGCCGCCCGCCTCGGGAAGCGCCGCCCCCAGTTCCGCGTAACCCAGCGCTCCGAACAGGCTGAGGACTCCGGCGAGAACGTAGACGACGAGCACGAGCATGGGCGCGCCGAGTTGGCGGAGCATGATGCTGGGGACGACGAAAATACCCCCGCCGATCATCGTCCCAGCCACCACCGACGTGGCGCCGTAGATGCTTAGCCCTTTGACCAGTTCTTGCCGTTTTTCCATCGATTGCTAACTGCCTTTGTTTTCAATAATACTCCCGAAGTGTCCGTCTTTGGAGTGCGGCAGCAAAGCTGCCGCCTTCCCCTGCGTGTACGCGGCGCATAAAACCAGAGTAATAACGCCCTCTCCCAGGGGCTGATCATTACCCATATCTTCGGCTGGACACCGGGGGTGAGTGCGCAGTATGAGCGAGGAGTTTCCACATTGCGGTGAGTGGCTCGAGATATTGCAATCCGAGCCAGAGCGTTTGGGTGCCGGGTTCGCCGTCGCTCTTGCGTCCCAGGAAGCCGCCCAGCGTCGCCACCATGCGCATCGCTTCCCGCAAGTTTGGAGGTTGCTCGGGTGGCCTCGGATCCTGGTTGATGTAGGCGGCCAGCGCTTTCCATTCGGCTTCCTCGAAGTAGGCGGAGCAAGGAACATCAGGGACTTCCCGGCCCAGCTTGGTCAGATGAAAAATGCGCCACGCCACCACCAGATCAATTGCCAAGCAGGCTTCAATGCGCTCGGCCGTGCCGAGTTGCCGCTGCTCGATGCGGCAGCCACTTTTCAGCGTGCGATGATAAACTTCAATCCCCCAGCGCAAGGTGTACCAACGCAGCTTTTCGCAAGCGGCTGCAAAACTGTCCACCGGGCAGGTGGTCAGCAGCATCCAGAGCAACGGTTCTTTGATTCCCCGGGGCGCTTCCACTTCCTCTGCCAGCACCGCCCAAAGCGTCAGCTCGCCCAGCTTTTCTTTGCCATGGGGCGGTCGCAAGGTGACCTGCGCAAAGCGCACTTCGAGCCGCGCCACCCGTGCCGCTTGGGCACCCCGCCGCGGTATCCGGACTTCCTGAATGCCCGCCAGCGCGTGCTGCGCCATCCCCGGCCACAAATGTTCTTGGCCGTCCTCGCCCAGCCGGTCGCGTTCGGCTCGCACCAACAGCCAGGGACCGTTCTCCTCTGCGAGAGCCCCATGGAACAGTTCGTAAATATCGGCTTCCCGATCCCCCACACTGACCAGCCGCGTGCAGCGCGTGCGCCGCTGCACCTCCGCCACCTGCCGCAGACTCTTCAGCCATTTATTGCTTTCTTTCTCTTCAATCGGCAGAGTCTTGCGTCGAGACCGTTTGCCAAACTGCGCCCGGTCCCGCGCCCAGCACTGCACATCCAGCAACCCCAAGGGTGTGCCCGCCGCATTGAAAGCCAGCGTCGAGTGCAGCACCAATCCCACCGTACCTTCCTTATTCGAGCCAATGGGGCCCAGGTCGTCGGTCGCCGGATGGGCGCTGTAGTTCAGGAACGTCGTGTCCTGCACGGCAAACACCAACCGCTCAGCCGCCACGCGCTGCCGGGTCGCTTCATAATGGGGTTGCAACAAAGCGTCCATGCCGGTGTCCGGATGCTCAAAGAAACGATAGGCGGCTTTGGTTCGGGCGCGAGTCTGACAGGCCTGCGGCAGGTTGGCCTGAGGCCGCGCGTAAAAATCGCGCGCCAGGACCAACAACCGTTCGCGCCGCCGCTCATCTCCCAATCGCGCTCCGCCGAACTCTTCCTCCGCCCAGTCGGCCGGAGGAGGGGGCGGAGCGGGTGGGTGTCCGCCCAAGCGCTGGCGGGCCTGCGAGTGCAAAGCATACAGGAAAATCCGCTTCACCGCTCGGCCGCCGGTGTGCTCGCGGTCCTGACGCCCTCGCCCCGTCGTCTGGCCCACCTCCAGCCAGTTGGCCGCCCGATAGCAGGTGCCCCTAAAACGCTCCGCGTCCACAAAGGTTTCCACCAGCAGGGGCCTATAGCCGTAGCGCTCTTGCCAGTCCTTGGCGACTTGCTGCAGTGCCAAGCCGAGCACCTGCGAAGCCAAGTTGGGCACGCGCCAGTGGGGCAGAATCAGAAAACGGCTGTTGGCAATCACCTCCTGCAGATGTTCACGGCGCACTGGGTCACTCCAGCCGATCCACTCATCCCGCGCCGCCAGTTGCCAGGCTGCGGCACTGAAGGCCAGCCCACCCAACCAATCGCCCTGGCCGCTGCGCACGCCATAGCGCATCTGCGCCCCACAGAGAGGTCCGGCTCCCAAGTAATGATAGCGCTCCATCATCTGGTTCCAGAGCCGCGAGGCCGAACAATCCGCCTGCTCAATGCGCAGCAAGCGCACCGGCTGCAAGGCCTGGAGCGAGGCTTCGGTGGGCAAGACCTGCTGCGGCGCGGGCTGGGCCGCAACTCGCCGGGGTGGAGAAACCACGGCCGGGGCAACCGCGGGCAGATCAAGGGCCCCACGACGCTGCAGCTTCCCCAGCGCCACGCGGCAACTGACCTGCTTGAGTTCACCCGAGGCAGTGCGCCAGTTCAACCATTCGCAAACCCGCCGCGACAGGGTCCGACGCGAGATGCCAGGTTCGTCGTCAACGGTCTGCTGAATGCGCTGCACAAGCTGCGGACCGAATTCTTGCCCGCAAACCTTCATGCGGGCAGCTTAGAGCATGAGGACCCCCGGTGTCCAGCAAAAAGTGTGGGACATGATCAGCCCTAGGGGAGAGGGTGTCCCGCGCCGGCGCTTTCATCAGCCGGCGAGGGCCGGGTGAGGGGTTGGTTCCGTTCCCCGCCGGCGTTGTGGTGCTTACTTTTCTCAATCCAGCCATGCCTTCCCCGTGCGTCTCCAGCCCGCCGCGAATTGCGGCGTCGTGGAGAAAAGATTGGTCTGTCAGACGGTCGCGGCAAGGCGGTGTCAGCTCGCCATGAACTGACCCCTCACCCGTCACGCTCCGGCTGATGAAAGCGCCGGAGCCTGACACCCTCTCCCCTCGGGAGAGGGCTGTTGATTCGTGGGGGGGACCGGTCCTCTGTAGCCGACTTATTGTCATTTGGCCAGCCTCGCCTTGCGGCTCGAAATCCTCGGGTCGTTTGCGCAAATTGTGCTGTTTTTTGCTCCTTTCAGGCTCAAATCTGTGCTAATTGGTGCGCAAAACGCGCATAATTCGCACCATTCAGAAAAGTGATGTCCTTTGTTTTCATGTACTTCTTAGCTTCGTTCCCACTGTTTTGTATTTCCTCGCAATCCTCCGGGCTTCTCCCATTCGGGCAAGTTCGAACCCTGCCGCATTCCCGCACCCTGGCCGGGACGCGAGTGGCGCCGAAAAGCTCGAATTCTGTCTTTAATGCGCGCATTGTACAACCAATTTGAGTTCGTTTTGAGTTCGTTTTAGGTTCGTTTCGAAATTCCATCGTGTGTTTTCAATAACATACTGGCTTCGTTCGTACTATTTTTTGTTTTTTTCTGACCTCGGTTTTCCCGAGTGCCGGGACTATTGCGCTTTTCCTCGCGGTCCGAAGCCTGCCGACGACAATGTGTCCACAAAATGACAACAATTATAGGCTAGCATACGTCCCTGGATTTGTCAAGTGAAAAATGCAAAAAAGCCAGCGGACCCTCCCGAATCCCGACGTCTTGGCCGACCAGACCAGGGCGTGACAATCGACTCGGTCCAAATGTCGTCGAGTGGCGCGCATACTGCCTGAAAATGCCACCCCGCTTTTTCCACGAGAATCCTGGTTGCTTCGCCAAGGTCGTCTCGACGGTTCGCCGACACATCCCAGTGACCGCAAGCAGGCACCATAACTTCCCCGAAGATTACTTCCGGGGAGTCAGGAGTAACACCCTTACGCTTAGGCTTGGAAGCGCAAGGTTGGGCTCCTTTCTCGGAGAAAACCGCATGTGCGACTTTACGCATAAAATGGCAGCAACTCTTTTTATTCGGAATTGTTTTCATTGTCCGGGTCGAGACGCAAGGCTGCGCGGTATTCCCCCGATCGGAAGCGGGTGAACGTTATGATGCACGTGCTAAAATGACAGACAGAGAAGGTTATGGCCACCAGGACCACTCTAACTTGGGAAGAGTTCCTTGCCGCCGGTCAAGAGGGGCAGAGGTGGGAGTGGGTTGACGGCGAGGTCGAATTCATGTCACCCGTGAACCTCCGGCACGAACAATTCCTTACCCAGCCTAGTACCCGCTTAACAGAGCGTACGAGATTTCACTGGGTTTGAGCCGTGGCTGTATCACCCGTCCGTGGTGTGGCTGCACTTGTTTCCTTGTTGACAAGGGGCTCCGACAGCGGGCCATTACTCCTGAGCAGGTCAGTCTTAATCTCGACCGTTTGATTGGCCAGCGGCTTGATCTCCGTCTCAAAGGTCTGGTAGCCGGGAAGCGCAATCTTGATCTGATGCGTCCCTGGCGCAACGAGCATCCCTCGGCCCATACCATCAAACTCCCCCACGTGTCCCACGAAAAGGCCATCCACAAAAACTGCGGCACGCGATGGTTTGACCGCGACCTTGACCGTGGACGTCACAGCCGAGACTGGCCCCCTCGCGGCCTTTTCCATCACTACATAAACACACACCGTCTCTTGGGGCTGGATTTGCACTTGTTGGGTGAAGTCTTGGTAGCCATCTTGGCGCACGGTAATTAGGTGTTCACCGGGCAAAAGCAGAAGCTTCTTCGATCCCTTGAGTTCTTTCAGGTATCCTACGTACTGGCCGTCTACCCAGACGCCGGAAGTCTTTTCAACTCCGGATTTTCCTGTCAATCGGACCTCTCCCATCACATCATTTCTTCCCGCATATATGGCGGAGGGTAGAAGAAAAGCCGAAATCACAATCCATCCCCAAACCCATAAATTTGCTTTTCGGAATGCGTTATTCATGGCGGTCTCCTTAATTCTCTTCCTATTGGAGAGCACACGCACCGCCAGACTTTGTATTTAGTAGCTAAAACACGAGCTTTCAGTGGAATAGGGGGCTTGCGGAGAGGTGTCTAGGAGAATGAGGCATGGCTCGATTTTTCGAGTGGCGTGTAAAAAATTCCACTGTTGCGCAGCCCCGGGAGAACTCGCGAGGGGGTTGGTGGTTGAACAAAATCTCTGACGTGTGGCTGCGGCTGGAGTCTGGGAAGCGTGTCTGGAGTTACGACTTTGAGAGCGCACCGAGGTGCGATGGCAGGACGTTACCCTTGGCGACACTGATCGACGGGTTCACGCGGGAGTGCGAGGCCATCCGCGTGGCGCAAGGACCGGTTGCGAGTTCTTCAATTTCGGGACCCTGGGCACGCCTGAGCCTCAGGCTCTCTTAACAACTCGGATGCGGGAGACGAGAATTACGGCGCCCCCCATGGCCGCGATGATTGAGCCGATCATGCCGTAAGTTAAAGATACCAAACCACCCGAGGATGGGGACACTGGACTGCAACCACTACTCTCTTCCGTCCCGAACTCCGCTTCGAGCGTTCCTACGATGCGCCCGCCTATGACAACGGCACCAAGAAGGACCAACTCATGCTGGGGCGGGACATCATTTACTTTTTCTGACCGCGAATGCTGGGCCATGTCAGCGCGAATCTCAGCAAGAGTCCACCCGCCCCCTTCATAGGGCTCCCGTGCTGGGCGGCTGTCGATCCAAAGGTTCCGTCCTTTTATGGTTGCCTTTCCATTCTCAATCGCGCTGCGCATGCGAAGGCGGGCAGACCTAATTCGTGTCTGCTCCGTCCTGCGTTTGCCAAGCCGCAAGTGGCCACCGTGCAAACGGCGATTCGCCCGTCGGGAGACAACCGAACGTCTTCCATCATGCGGATCCGATACAATTCCTCGCATTCCGCGCTGGTGGAATGACGCTTGGCCGCCTCGCTCGATTCGTTGCAACTCGCGGCTGGCGCGACAGTCGCAATCCTTGCTTAGGATCCGGTTTGATAAGTCGGCCTCGCGCCGGAGCGAAACAAAACAGGTTCCGTCGTCGCTACACGTTCATTCGCAGCCGGTTATTCTCCTTTAAGCGCCGGCGGGGAGTAGCAGGTAGCCGACAACCCCATCATTACTCACCGTTGTCACAATCAGGCTATAGGGATGGCTGTAGCGCTGCGAATAAAGGTCCACGGCCTCCTTCGCACTCTGGTTGTTGAGCCACAGCGTCTTTCCTTCGTCAGTCAAAGAAATGTAACCACGGAAGCGCTGATAGCTCACCTCTGTCTTGAGAACGGTCAGAGTTATCCCCGGTGCCAGTTCCTCGGGCGAGCCTTTGACGATTTCAAAGGTTACCTTCTCGCGATGTAGCTGCTGGGCGAGCGCGTGCAAATTGCCCTGACCCTCGCTCACCTGTCCCTGCAAATCCGCAAGGTCACGTCCGGTGCTCTCTTGGGCGGCGGTCAGTTGTTCGCGAAGGCTGGCAATCTGACCCCGAAGTTGATCGTTGAGCTGAGCGAGTTGCGCCCGGTCTTGCCCTTGCATTGATTCCACATTGTTCAAACGGGCATTCACTATATGACCCTGTTGATCCAACTCTGCCTGTAAGCGTCCGGCAGCTTGCCCCACCAGTTCCCGCGTCTGGTTGCGCGTTGCGCGGAGGCTGGAGTCAACTTTACGATCAAGCTCGGCCAGTTGGTTTGCCATAGCATCCCAGTTGGCCGCCAAATCACGAAGTTTGGCCTCCGCGGCACCCATCCGTCCACCGAGGGTGTTGATGGACTGCAACATTCCAGTCACGTCCGAAAGGCTGATGTTGTTGTTTCGCAGACTGAGATAAAAGTAGGCACTGGCCCCTGCCAATGCGAACACGAGGATCATTAGAGCTAGCCACAGTCCTCCGTTTGAGCGCCGGGACAATAGTTGCTCTCGGCTGTTAATGTCATTCGGAGGGTCCAATATTTGCTCGCCAATTCGGTCGTTGGCGCGGTTGCCTGATTTCCCGCCGCCGCGCGGGCGCGCGGTGAAGTCGGCCAGTGGACTCCCAACCACGAATGCGCTGCTCTGGTCTTTCTCGGATTCCTGTGCTCCGGAACCCATTTGTTTCCGAGGCTCGTCTGCTTGTACGTCATTTATCGCGGGCTCTTCGCTGTCAACGTGCCGTGAATTCTGGCCCTCGTGGTTTCCGCTCCTTCCCGCGGCCATCGAACCCGGAAGGTCATTGGATCCCTGGCCTGCATTTCCACTCACATCACCTAAGATTCGCATCGCATTACCTCCAAAATCTAATCTCGGCACTGCCGCCGGCCTTCCCGAACTACCTCTGTCTGTAATGATGAAGCCCTGTGGCCAAAGAGCAAAGGCTTTGCCAAAGGAAGGTGCCTTCAGGCTCCCTCCAGCGAAATCAGGCGGTTAGCCCTCATCCGTTGGCGCACCGTCAGCCCGGTATAATGACCCCTTTACATGGTGCGCGAAGAACTTACATAGCGGTTAAGGCACTCTTTCCCACCGGAAATGATAGGTTTGATTCCTGCCATGATTGAATCTTGACCACAAGGAAAGGCAGCGAGCAAGGGAAGATTCCAACAACGCTGGTAGGGTCGGGAGCTGGCGCGGTGGCTCCCGACCCTACCACCCTTGATAGGTACAGGTTTGCTCGCGCCATCGGCGGATCAATCTGAGATAATGGGACACATTTCGGTCAACGTGATTTTGGGTGGTCGCCCTTGTGAGCGCGCCAGGCAGTTTCAAGATCGATGGCAATCGGGGCCCAGTGGATCATTTCGGATGCGGGCCACCGAGCCGGGCAACCATAACAGTTTTTTTCTTATTGTTCCCTGACTTTCTTCGATCCGAGGAACTCGGGCTTAAGCGAACGTGCAGTCCCGTGGTAGCAACGGAGTTACAATTCCCTAGACGGGCCCCTTGAGATTGCCGACCGGTTGCTTTGGATAAGCACATAACAATTCGCAGGAAGTTAGCTAAATCATTGAATTAACCGGGGATATTGGTACGCCCGGCAGGATTCGAACCTGCGACCTGTTGCTCCGGAGAATAGCAAAGGATCGGTATCTGATTGAAAATGCGGCACGCTTGGCAACGGAACGGCACGGAAAATCACGGTCAGAACGCTCATGTGATACTCAAATGGTACTCGATGTTAGCTGCTTAGTCTAGCCTAATCAACGGTCCACCACGCCGGCCCCACGAGATTTTTCAATGTTTGAGGTGGCGCCGGGGAATCCAGAAAGATCAGCCTCTCAACCGTCGTGTACATCAGAGCCTTGCATCTTGGGGTGGGACAAACCCGGAACTCTGCTTTCCAATCCTCTTTGACGAGCACATTATGCAAGTCGGCCAAGTTAGAGCTAAGGGGTAAGAGGACGTCCCCTAGCAGAACGGACTTCTTGCATTCTGGGCAAATCATGCCGTAGGTCCGAAATGGCATTCCCGCCGCGCCTCCACTCAGGCTTCCCACATTACCACAACAACGGCGGACTAGAATCGAACTTTTGAAGGCCGATGTGCCCGACCCTTGCGGTGGCGTTCGTGGTGCGGTTCCAGGAAAGCAAAATTATCGCGAATGTGAAAGTCTGGTGACACAAGATTAGACAAGACTATCGAAACGTGCGGTCAAGCCGTCCGCTTGAACAAGCCACTGGAAATAATCGCCGTGCCAGTTCTCGCCTTGCGTCATGATATGTCTTGTCTGAAATCGCGGTCTGCCTCGCATGGAACGCAAATTACACCGCAACTACGCTGCCGGTCACGCCATCAAAGCAAACACGCCGTTGGTCCACTCCAGCGACGCAGACGTAGCCGAACTGCGAGTGGAACCCAAATGGAACCATTTCGGACAAAGTGTCATCTAAGCTAATAACTCAACTCAATGACTACCTTGGGGAGGCAGGCGGTCATGGGACGTGGAGTCTTGCCTGCCTCCTCCTTCCTGCGGGGCGGTTCCCGCTGAGGCGCTTGAGCAAACCAATGTCTCACACTCACCCCAGATGGCGCATGGCTCCCGTGAAAACGGGGTTCGAGGAAATAACTCCGGCCTTGTCGCTTACTGTTTGCCAATCGCTAGTAGCTCCGAACGCCGCGGTTTGGGGCGGATGCGATCATGGCACCTCGCAGTGCCAGGGCACCACGGGATTCTAGGCGAATCGCCAAGAGACCGCATAGATCACAAAGAAAGTGTGAAAGAATCAGATGGGCGCTTGATCGCGGTGACGTCATTCCGAGCGGAGCGAGGAATCTGGCACTGATTCGCTCCGACCTGCCACGATTGTAAGGGCAGAGCGAGATTCCTCGCTCCGCTCGGAATGACAGCCTTGAAGCGTTTTCACACAGACTCCATCCGGAAACCATCGGGTGGGACCCCAAACCGAGGCGCGGGGGTTTGGGCAACCGTTGCGGCTGCCCCGGGGCGGCCACCAGGGCCACCGCTATGACGCGAATCGCCGTCCGCTGGCTACCCACCCCACTGCGAACGTCACCACCGTCCCGATGGCGACGTACCATGTCCAGGCAATGGGCGTATAAGCCACCACAAAAACCATTACGGCCAGGGCGACGAGCGCGCCGGTCAAAGCGCCGCGGGCGGTGGCGCGCTTGGTCAGCACACCCAACAGAAAGATTCCCAACATGCTGCCGTAAGGAACGCTGGCAATGGTCAATGCCAATTCCAGAGCGCTGCGGTGAAGAAGTTGGGCCACCAGGGCGATGCTCACCAGCACCGTGCCCCAGGCTAAGATCATGCCGCGTGAGACGGCAAGGTAGTGTTTTTCGTCGGCGTTGGGGCGAATAAACGGCTTATAGAAATCCATTACCGAACTCGAAGCCAGGGAATTAAAGGCGGCGCTGAGATTGGCCATGCCGGCGGCAATGATAGCTGCGATCAGCAAGCCGGCCAGGCCGCGGGGCAATTGCGTCGCGACGAAGGTGGGAAATATCTGGTCGGCGCGAGCAAAGGTGTGGGGCGGTGGAAAATGCCGGTAGTAGGCAAAAAGCGTTACGCCCACCACCAGGAAAAGGGTGAATTGCAGCAGGATGACCAGACCGCTTGCCAGCAGGGCCGCCTGGCTTTCCCGTTTCTTACGCGCGGCCAGCAGAAGCTGGACGATCAACTGGTCGGTGCCATGACTGGCCGTATTGAGGAACGCTCCGCCCACCAGGCCCGACCAGAACAAGTAAGGCTCGTGCCAATTGAAATGGAAGTTGAACACCGCCAGCTTGTTGCCTTCGAGATGCGCCATGCGGCTCACCTCCGCCCAGCCGCCGGGGATGGCGTGCACGGCCAGCACCAGCGCCACCACCGTCCCGGCGAGATAAATGAGCAACTGGACAACTTCGGTCCAGATCACTGCGGTCAGGCCCCCTTCGAACGTGTAGAAAAGGGTCAAGGCGGTGACGATGAGCAACGAGGCGAAGACGCCGCTTTTGAAAATAACCCCGATGACAATCGCGATGGCGAAAACGCGCACGCCTTCGGCCAGGGCGCGCGTGGTGAGGAAAAGTCCGCTCGTAAAGAGCTTCAGAACCCGGCCGAAGCGCTGCTCGATGAGCTGGTAAGCGGTGAACATTTCGCCGGCAAAGTAGCGGGGAATGAGCGCGAAGCTCACCACGACCCGTCCCACCAGGTAGCCAAAAACCAGTTGCAGGAAACCAAGGTTGGTAGCGTAAGCAATGCCGGGAGTGCTGATGATTGTGAGAATGCTGGTTTCGGCGGTGACAATGGCAAAGGAAATTGCCCACCAGGGCAGGCGGCGCCCACCGAGAAAATACTCGCGCAGGGTCGGCTGGCTCTTGCGGAAACGCGCCCCGAAGATGGTGATGGCGGCGAGATAGGCGATCACCACCAGGAGGTCAGGCCAACTGATTGCCACGGAAGCTCCTCAGAAGAAGCCTTCATCCGTCAGCTTTCAGCTTTCAGCGGACAGACTTCAGGGCATTTAACATATCAGTGACGAGTGAGGAGTGACAAGGGCAGGAGTCAGGATACAGGATTCAGGATTCAGGAGTCAACGTTCAGTGCGGCATGTGCATCAGCATCACGGCGGTGCCATCCTCCTGTTTCCAACCCTGGGCGCGCAGCCGCTCGATTTTCGACGCGTTCTGCACGATCAACTGCGCAACATCGTAGATATCAGGTGGAGTCCACAGGATGACGTTCCCCATTCGATAGCGAACTTCGGCAGCCAGATCCGCTCCTCCGGCGCGAAGGATGTCCGCGATGGTGGCAGCACAATTCTGGTAGAGCATCTGGTAGTTGGTGGTGCGAAAGATTTCGTGCCACTTGGCACGCATTTTGTCCTCGTCGAGGCCGCCGAAATCGACCGTGCGGTCCGGAAGGTGGGGGTTCCCGCTTGTACCCTCCGACTCGCAATCGGCCTTAAAGTCTTCAACCCCAGCGCGTGACCAGATCGTCCCCTCCAAGGCGCTCATTGGCCACCAACTCACATACTCGGCCTTTCCCAAACCTTGATTCAGACTAATGTCGAGGGACGCGTGTCCAACATTGATGCCCGGACGTTGAAGACGTACACGGCCGGAAGAGTCGGAGGACCATAGTCCCGTGGGGTGGGGATACCACAAGTACACCTTGTTCACGGCTCTTCTCCTTAATTCTGAATTTCTATTTTGGGTTACCCAAGCTCCTCACTATACATCAACCTGGTTCTGTTGACCAACCGGCACGCGATTTCGGGGCGACGATGTTAGGGGAATGATGCCGGCGGGAATACACATCAAGGTAATTGGTATTACATTAAAGAGAGGCCAGAACGGGCGGGCGGTCGTATAATAGCGGTTCCGGTATTTACAGAACGACGGGCAAGTGTGGCGCACCGGGAGCTTCCTGAAGGACGTGCAGCAGCACCACCCCCAGCCCCCTCCTCAGAGAGGAGGGAAGTTACTGGAGATCGACTTGTTCTTTCGTCCCAAGGTCCGCGTGGAGGACTTCGAAGCGGCGGCGATGGTGCATTTCCCTGCCCTTTACCGGACGGCGCGGCTGCTGGCCCAGGAGACCTCAGAGGCGGAGGACCTGGTGCAGGAGGTTTATCTGGAGGCGTGGAAATCGTTTCACCGCTTCGAGACGGGAACGAACTGCCGCGCCTGGCTCTTTAAAATCCTCTTTCATCGCCTGCATCATTTTCGGAGGCGTTGGGCAAAGGCGGCCAAGGTGGAGGCGTTTGAAAAGCCCGAGGATCAAGAGAGCGTCGCAGCCGAGCCTCCGGTGCCGCATGAAATCCATGACGAAGACGTGCTGGGGGCGCTGGAGAAAGTGCCGGCGGATTTTCGGGAAGTCGTGCTGCTTGCGGACGTGCAGGAGTTTTCCTATAAGGAGATCGCCGATGCGCTGAAGCTGCCCCTGGGCACGGTGATGTCGCGGCTGAGCCGGGGCAGAAAGCTCTTGCGGGGAGAGTTGGCCGAAGTCGCCAGCACCTACGGGATCAAGCCGGCGAAAGACCAGGCGGGCACGGGTGAATCCGCATGAACGTCCTCACATTCGACTCGAGGCAATGCGAACGGATACGCCGTCACCTCGACGCGTATCTGAGCAACGAACTCCTGGTGGAAACGACCAGCGAGATTCTGCGGCACTTGGAGACGTGTGAGGCCTGCCGCGGGAACTCGAAACCCGCACGCGGGTGCGCGACTTCGTGCGCCGCGCGGCCACAAACCTGACGCCGCCCGAAGAACTTCGCCTTTCAATTCAGCGGCGGCTGCGGGAAACCCAACCAGGCTTTTGGGGAGGATTTCGAGAGCTGAACTGGGCGGTGGCGCTGGCGGGGATAGTCGTCATTGTGCTGGGAGGCATAGTGACGCATGAATGGGTGCGCGTGGTGCGGGGCAGGAGAATCGTGGCCGGTGCGCTGGCCCTGGGCGTCG
Organism: uncultured Acidobacteriota bacterium; assembly: GCA_963722675.1. Lineage (GTDB taxonomy): Bacteria > Acidobacteriota > Terriglobia > UBA7540 > UBA7540 > CAVROP01. Next base: position 167,488 of record CAVROP010000063.1, on the reverse strand, counting down.
CGGACCATGTCCAGTGCGCCATCAAAGGGCACAACTACCCGGAGGTCGCCAACCCGCCGGAAGTGCTGCGCGACAAACTCGGGCCGCAATACGCCGGACTGCTCGACGTCGTGCAGCGGAACCTCCCCGGATTCGAAGTCCTCGAAGCCCATATCTGCTCGATTCCAGGAAGCTCGCGGAAGTACGTGCATTTCATCACGCGCGGCCACGGCACGATTCTCTCCGTAATATTGACCAAAAACGACGGCGCGCAACTGCCCAGCGGAAGTGTGTTCCGATCCGTGGCGGCAGGCCATGTCAATCTGTATCAGACTCATCAGCAGGGCATGAACGTGGCAGGGTTCGAGTCCCGAGGATACCTGGGGTTTGTGGTCTCTGACCTCGACACGAACACAACCTTGCAGATTGCCGATCAGCTCGTCCCCCCCTTGAATGCCGCGCTGCGGGCCGCCGGTTAATCGCCCGGCTGGCGATGGTGGGATTTTTTCTGCACTCGGGAATAGAACCGAACCCGAATGGTATTTCCAGAGTGTGGGAGGAGCTGCTCGCGAATCGAGCGGCTCCACCCGTCAAACAGGGCTTTTCAAAATCAAAGCAAAGGAGATGCGTACAGTGAAAATCAATCTGTGTCGCGCCGGCAGCGCGCTGGCGGCGGTACTTCTCGCAACCGTCTGGGCGGCTGCGGGCGATTTCGGGCGAGGCGTGTACGTGCTTACCAGCACGAATAATCCCAGTGGCAACGATGTCGTCGTGTTCGAGCTCACTACTGGAGGGACGCCATCGCTAAACATGGTGAATATGTTATCGACGGGCGGTAACGGCGGCGCCAGCACCAACGCTGGCATTCTACAGTTCAACTACGGTCTGGGGGCGGTAGCCAATTACGGGTCAAACACCGTCACCCAATTAGTGCGGGAGCGCGAGTTCATCGGCATCGGGCAAACGATCAACCTGGCGCAGGGCTGCGTGAAACCCGATTCCGTAGCGCTCTCACGGAACCAGCTTTTCGTGGTCGGGGCCACTTGCGCGGAGACTCATGCCTGGCCAAGCGGCCGAGCGGATGGGCCGGTGGTTAGCCTGAGCGATTCTTCCGCAGCGCAAATCGCGGTGGGCAACACTTGGGCGGCCGTCACCATGTCCTCAGGGTCGCTCCTTCAACTGCCGCTCACGCGGCGTGGGACGCTCAGCGGGACCAGCACGTCAATACCGCTTTCCATCGATGCGGACTCCGTCCCACTCGGGGAAGCGTTTTGGGGAGACGTACTGGGCTTCACCCCCGCCCACAGCGAGAAAAACTTTGCAATCGTGAACAATGGGGTTGAATACCCGATACCCGGAACGCCCTTTTCCAGCGGCCAGGCCCCCTGCTGGGTGGCTAAAGGAGCGGGGAACATCTGGTATACGGGCAATACCCCCGGGATGGCCATCTCCATATTCTTCAGCGACGGCCAAGGCGGGGCCTTCTACAAGTCGGTGCCTTTACCGGGAGCGCCGACCGACATCACGGTATCACCCGACGGCAAATTGCTGGCGGTCATCTACAGTACTGCCGACAGTGAAGCCTATGTGGCAGTCTTCTCGATCGACAGTTATGGCGATCTGACGCCCGTAGCAACTTCAAGCCCGATGGGCGTTGCATCGTTTAACGGAGTGGCATTCAGCGAATAGGCTCTACGCGTCCGGTCAACTTGCTCGCAGCCTCAGGGCGGCCCTTTTGGCCGCCCTGAGGCTTCCAGTCCGCGAAAGCGGGGCGCCGCTTGTGCCTCGCCTGATCCAAGTCTCTCCCGCCAAACATCTATCATTCCGGCCAAGAGCGGCGGCAAGTTGCCAATGCTATAGAAAATGACTCCCCTCCTCCCTGAGGAGTGGCTAAGGGGCGGTGGAAAGCAAAGTCATCAGGGGCCAAACACTCCCTACCCCTCCTTATCCAAGGAGGGGAGCCGATTGTCTGGTTCCCCGCGGACCGCGGGAAGCGTGAGCCGCTGCAAAGAAAATACTGTTGGGCGTCGCAATCCAGCCGAAAAATGCTATGATAGGGACGTCAGGGGGAGGTTACTTCTCTCCTGTCCCAGCATCCAAATGAATAGACGACGAACGTCCGGGAGCGGGTGAGGGGTAGGTAAGATTTTGCTTGAATTGTTCCTCAATCCTTGATATTGAAATGCGACATCTCTTAGGATTCGATTCGTGCATCAAACATCCAGGGTGTGCGCGCTCCCTAGAGTTTGACTAAGGAAACGAGATGAAGCGCGCCCGGACTCTGAATGGAGTCACAACCCAAACACTGAGGTAGCTTCCCCATGAGGAAAACAACCGCATTTTGGAGCTTCACCCTGCTCGCCAGCCTTCTGGTGTCGGCATCTTTGGCGCAAGCAGCGGTCCGAGTGCAGAACGTCGAGGGGCGAATATTTACTCGGCAATTGAACGCACCTCCGCAAGCAGCAAAGGCCCCGAGTTGGAAGAGCCGGGACGAATACGACGCGTACATGGCCATGGCGAACGAAAAGGATCCCAACAAGAAGATCCAACTGGCCGAGGCGTTCCTGACGAAGTATGCCAACTCGGACTTCAAGGAAGGCGCCTACGTCATCGAGATGCAGATTTACCAGCAGCAGAACCAGCCGGACAAGGCGATCGAAGCGGCCCACAAGGTTTTGCAGGCCAACCCTGATAATCCCGATGCCTTAAGGTTCCTGAGCTTCGTATTTCCGTTTATGTACAAGGGCGATGCGCCGGACCATGATGCGAAGTTGGCGGAGGCGGAGACCGAGGCCAAGCACGGACTCGAGGTAGTGCAGAAGCTCCAAAAACCCGCCAACCTTCCCGAAGACCAATTCAACCAGATTGTGAAAGGCTTACGGGACATCTTCAACGGGACCATCGGGTTTGTGGACCTGCAACGTAAAGACTACGCGGGCGCCATCACTGCCGACAAAGCCGCCGCCGAAGATAACCCCAGCGACGAATACGTTTTCTACCGCATGGGCCTGGCGTACCTGTATTCGAATCCTCACGATTACGATAATGGGATCTGGTACCTTGCTCGCGCCGTCGTCTTGGCGCAGGCAGCGCACGACACGAATGCCACCGAGTTTGAGACCTACCTCAAGAAGACGTACGTCGACTACCACGGCAATGACCAAGGGTTGCAAGATATTGAGACTCAAGCCAAGACTTCCCCGACCCCTCCCAGCGGGTTCAAAGTGGCCGCCATGGAAGCCCCGAAACCTACCGGGAACCCTCTGGTTGATGCCTTTAATACCATGACCTATCCTCTCAAATTCGGGGGGGAGACAGCGCAAAAGCAGTGGGATGCTCTGAAGGGTCAACCGATCGGGCTGGGAGGGGTTATCTCCAGTGTCGAGAAGGGCACTGACCCCGGAACTTATCTGGTCCGCATCGACATCCTGGACTCGTCCAAGGCTGCCCCAGGGGTCTACGACATTGAGTTGAAGGACTCGAACCAACCCAACGTCAAAAACCTTGTGCACGGGGATGCCGTCACTTTCAAGGGCACGGCGGACTCTTACACTGCCACGCCCAATGTCATAATCACGGTCGTGGGCGAGGTCACCCAACCGGACCCGCTGCCGGATAAACCTCCGGCCAAAGAGAAGCCCGCGCCAACTCACCACCGCCCTACAAGGAAGCCTACGAACTAGGGCACAGTTCTCCTGCCGAAGGAGCCAGCGCCAAGCCAGGAGGCTTGGCGCTGCGCTCCCGAATCTTCCCGCAACGGTAAAGCCACCGCTCCCTCAGACAAAGCCACTTCGATTCTTTGTGACCATGATAATTCAACTCGTAGCGTCTGCCTTTAGTTCCCTATTGCCAACCACAGGGTCGGTGCTGCAATCAAATTCAGACAGTTCCGCTTCTCTCGTCGCCTTGACCGAGTTGTTGAGAGTGTGTTAGGTTGAGTTGTTTAACTTTAATAGGTTATGTCGCTTGAGAGAGAGAGTCTGGCGCCGGCGCGAGCGGCTCTAAAGCGCACGGCGCTCAACAGGCTGCACAAATCGCTCGGGGCCAAGATGGTGGAGTTTGGCGGGTGGGAGATGCCGGTCGAGTATTCCGGCATCATTCAGGAGCACCTCGCCGTGCGAAACACAGCCGGGCTTTTCGATGTCAGCCACATGGGGGAGATTGAAATCAGCGGACCCCGCGCCTTGTCTTTCCTCCAGCACATCACCTGCAACGACGCATCCCGCCTGGGGGATTTTCAGGCCCAATACAGCGCTTTGATGCATCCCAAGGGAAGCGCTATCGATGACTGTGTGGTGCATCGCTTGACGCAGGAGCAATATCTCATCTGCGTCAACGCGGCGAACACCGACAAGGATTTCGATTGGATCGTTGAGCACAACTCCGTGGGGGCGGAGGTGCGCAACGTTTCGAGCGAATACTCACAACTTGCCCTGCAAGGACCGCGCGCTGCGGAAATCGTCTCCAAAGTAAGCGACGTCGACCTTTCGGGGCTCAAGTATTATTGGTTCTGCCGCGCCCGGTTCTGCGGTGTGGGGGGCCTCCTGGCGCGCACCGGCTATACCGGCGAAGATGGATTTGAATTCTATTTCGCGCCTGGGGATTCGGAGCGGGTGTGGAGCACGCTGGTCGAAGCCGGCAAGTCCGAAGGATTGGTTCCCGCAGGACTGGGCGCCAGGAACACATTGCGCCTGGAAGCCGGCTACCCGCTTTACGGTCATGAACTGGATGAGGATACGACCTTGCTCGAAGCCAACCTCGGCTGGATTACCAAGCTCGACAAGGGCAAGTTCATCGGCCGTGATGGCCTGATCGAGCAGCGGGCGCGAGGCACGCGCAAGAATCTGGTGGGTTTTGAAATGACGGGCCAGGGAATTGGGCGCGATGGCTATGATCTTTACGCAGCAGGCGAAATCGCGGGGCGTGTGACGAGCGGTTCATACGCACCGTTCCTAAAGAAAAACATTGGCATGGCATACACCTCCTCCCCGCTGGCGAGTCCGGGCCGTGAGGTCGAGATCGAAATCCGTGGCAGGCGGGCGGGGGCTCGGATCGTACCTCTGCCCTTTTACAAACGCCCGAAGTAGACGGTCAGCAATTCGGGAAGTTCGAAATTCGAAAATCGAAACCCGAAATTCGCCGCGAGTTTCGATTTTCGGATTTCGAATTTCGGTTTTGGAGAGAGGAAGCACCCATGTATCCCCAAGAATTTCTCTACACCAAAGAGCACGAATGGATCCGGGTGGACGAAGAAATCGGCACGATCGGCATTACGGACTTCGCCCAAAAGGAACTGGGCGACATCGTTTACGTTGAGGTTGCAAAGCCGGGCGAGCACGTCGCTGCCAACGAAAGCCTGGGGACCGTCGAATCGGTGAAAGCAGTCTCGGAGATTTTCTCTCCGGTCAGCGGGGAGGTGACTGGCGTGAACGCCAAGCTGCAGAACAATCCGGAAATGCTGAACACCGATCCCCACGGCGGAGCCTGGCTGGTCCAAGTGAGGCTGTCGGACCGAGGCGAGATCGAGAAGCTGATGACCGCCGATGAATACGAAGCCTATATCCAGAAGGAAAAATCCACCTAATGCGCTATTTACCGAACTCTGACTCCGACCGCGCCGCCATGTTGAACGCCACCGGCCGAAGCAGCGTGGAGGAGTTCTTTGACCGGATTCCGGAGGAATTACGGTTGCAAGGCCCGCTCAACCTCCCGGGGCCGCTCTCCGAGCCCGAGATCCTGGAATACTTTCGCCAAGCCGCGCGACGGAGCGCCGCCGAGTACGTCTCGCTTCTGGGCGCCGGGGCGTACACGCACTACGTACCCGTGGCCGTCAACGCGTTACTTTCGCGAAGCGAATTCTTCACCGCTTACACGCCGTATCAAGCGGAAATTGCCCAAGGCACGCTGCAAGCGATGTTTGAATTCCAGACCCTGATGACGCAACTCACCGGCATGGAGGTGAGCAACGCTTCGCTTTACGACGGCTCCACGGCCACGACTGAGGCTGTTCTGATGGCCTTTCGCGTCACGCGCCGCAACCGCGTCCTGGTGGCCCGCACCGTGCATCCGGAGTACGACCAGGTCCTGAAGACATTCGTCCGCCATCAGGGCACCGAGCTTGTGCAACTTCCTTACGAGGAATCGGGCCAGCTTGATCTCTCCATCCTCGAAACCGCGCTCAATGCCGCGACGGCTGCGGTGGTGGTGCAATCGCCCAATTTCTTCGGAGCTCTCGAACGCACGGCCCAGATCGCGGAGGCGGTGCATCGCAGCGGCGCTCTTCTGATCGTGACCATCGCCGAACCCTTATCGCTGGCGGTGGTCAAGCCGCCCGCGGAGGCGGATATCGTCTGCGGGGAGGCGCAATCCTTCGGTGTGAGAGTGGCCTTCGGCGGGCCATACCTCGGCTTTTTGACCGCCAAGGAGAAGTTTCTGAGGCAGATGCCGGGCCGCTTGGTGGGCCAGACGGTAGACAAGGAAGGCCGGCGGGGCTTCGTCTTGACTCTTGCCACGCGCGAACAGCACATCCGGCGCGAGAAGGCCACCTCCAACATTTGCACCAACCAGTCGTTGTGCGCCCTGGCTGCGACCATTTACCTCAGCCTGCTGGGGAAGAACGGACTGAAGAGGCTTGCCGAATTGAACCTTGCCAAGGCCCATTACGCTGCCCGGCAGCTTGCGGACATTCCGGGCGTGATTGCGCCGTTTCGCGCCCCGCACTTTAACGAATTCGTGGTCAGGCCCCCCTGCGATGCCGACGAGTTGCTCGCCGAATTGCGGAAAGTAAAGATCATCGGCGGCCTCAACCTGGAGCGCTTCTACCCGGAGCTGAGAAACCACCTGCTCGTCTGTGTCACCGAAACAGTCAGCCGTGAAGCGATTGATCGCACGGTCGAAGCCTGTAGGCGCACGGCCGAAAGCGCTGCTGGGAGCGCTGAACTTACGGGGTGCAAGAGCGCGGTTTGACGTTAGGCCGGTCCTTGTGGCTGCCCTGACGCAACTCCCGGGTTCACCCGAGCGAAAACTTATGGAGAATCGTATCCGTGAGGCTCGGCCTCACGTCAACCGAAACGAAAAGCTGATCTTCGAGAGGAGCACACCCGGAAAGTCCGGTGTGGACTTCGCGCCGCTCGATGTGCCTCCGGTATCTCCGGAAGAAGTCCTGGGTCCGGAACTAAGTCGCAGCGAAGTCGAAGGTTTTCCGGAAGTCTCGGAATTGGAAGTCATCCGTCACTTCACGCGCCTTTCGACGTGGAATTACGGGGTGGACACGGGCCTCTATCCGCTGGGTTCCTGCACCATGAAATACAATCCGCGGATTAACGAAGAAGTGGCGCGCCTGGAAGGGTTGGCTACCGACCACCCCTACGCACCCGAAGCATTAGTCCAGGGCTGCCTGGGAGTGCTGCACGAGACCGCGCGCTGCCTCAAGGAAATCACCGGCATGGACGCGATCACGCTTCAGCCCGCCGCAGGCGCTCAAGGCGAGCTGGCCGGCATCCTAATGATCCGGGCCTGCCTGGCCGAGCGCGGCAACCCACGGCGGCAAATCCTTATTCCCGATTCCGCGCACGGTACGAATCCCGCCAGCGCGACCCTCGCCGGCTACGAAGTTCGGAATATCAAATCTGATGAGTGCGGCTGCATTGATCTCTCCGACCTCGACCGCGCCATGACCGATGACGTGGCGGCCTTGATGCTCACCAATCCCAACACGCTGGGCATTTTCGAGTCGAAGATCAGGCAGATCTCGGACCTGGTGCACGCGCGAGGCGGCTTCATGTACATGGATGGGGCCAACATGAACGCGCTGGTCGGGGTTGCACGCCCGGCGGACTTCGGCGTGGACGTGATGCATTTGAATCTGCACAAAACCTTCAGCACGCCTCATGGCGGCGGGGGTCCAGGTTCGGGGCCGGTGGCGGTGAAGAGAGTTCTGGAGCCTTACCTGCCGCTGCCGATCATCGAGCAGGGCCCGGACGGCGTGTTCGGCCTGAACTATGACCGGCCCCGGAGCATCGGGCGGGTGCGCGCATTTTACGGCAACTTCGGCATGGCGGTGCGGGCGCTCGCATACATCCAGGCCAATGGCTTCGAAGGCCTGCGCCAGACCGCCCGCGATGCCGTGCTCAACGCCAATTACTTGAATAGCTCGTTGACGGGCCTCTATCGAGCTTGCGCTCTTGCTGTCCTCCGATGCATGAATGTGTCTTCTCGGACCGCCGCCAGGCGGCACGTGGCGTCCGCACCGGCGACATCGCCAAGCGGCTCATCGATTATGGCTTTCATCCTTACACCACGGCCTTTCCACTGATTGTTCCTGGGGCGCTGATGATCGAGCCCACGGAAAGCGCCAGCAAAGAGGAACTGGACGCCTTCATCCACGCGCTGGCATCCATTGCGCAGGAAGTCGAGGAGGATCCGGAGTTTGTGCTTCAAGCGCCTTACACTACCCGCGTCACTCGGCTGGATGAGGCCGCCGCGGCTCGCAGGCCAGTCTTGCGCTGGAAGCCGTCCCCCCAGGCCTGACTGACCAACGAGGAATGAAACCATGGCAGACCCACCTTTAGCCGCTTCAGATCCCGCGAGACGGGAAACGATCGAAGAGATCAAGGCCGAACACGAAAATCTTTCGGCAATTCCTCATTTGCAAGAGCTGCTGAACGCCTTTCCGACGCCCGCCGTCATCCTTAATGAGTGCCGCCAGATTGTGGCGGCAAACCCGCGACTTTGCCGGCTGCTGGACAGGGCCGAGAACGACCTCCTGGGTCTGCGCCCCGGCGAGGCATTCAACTGCATTCACTGGCGAGAGGGCAATTGCGGTTGCGGGACGGCGCAGTTCTGCGAGGCTTGCGGGGCGTTTCAGGCCATCTTAAACACGCAGCTACGAGACGGCCAGGATGTTCAAGAGTGTTCGATAACCATGCAGACGAACCAGGGCGAGCGCGCGCTCGATTTGAGGGTGACGGCTTCCAGCCTCGATCTGAATGGGAGGTATACAGTCTTCGCCTTTAACGACATCGGCGATGAGAAACGCCGCGCCGTCCTGGAGCGGATGTTTTTCCACGATGTGCTGAACACTGCGGCCGGAGTCCGGAATCTGCTCGAAGTCTTGCCCGCACTGTCCGATCAACATCGCCAGGAAACCTCCCATCTGGCCTCCCAATTGGTCCAGTACCTGATCGAAGAGGTCGAAGCCGGGAAGGACTTGGCGGCTGCGGAGCGGGGAGAACTGGCCGTGCACGTGACCTCTCTGGATGCGCGGCAGATACTGCGATCCGTCGGCGAGCTCTACGCCCATCATCCGGTTAGTCGAGGCCGAGCAGTCGTCGTCAAGGAAATAAACGGTCCCTGCGAGGTCGCGAGCGATAAACTGCTCCTACAGCGAGCGCTGGGTAATCTGGTGAAGAATGCCCTCGAGGCCTCGCTGGAAGGAGAGGAAGTCCAGCTTGGTTTCGAATGTCAGGCCGACTCCGCCGTCTTCCGTGTGCACAACCAAGCCGCCATGCCCGAGTCGGTCCGGATGCAAGTCTTTCGGCGATCCTTTTCCACCAAGTCGCCCGTGGGCCGCGGAATCGGAACCTACAGTGCTAAACTCATCACGGAACGCTACCTGGGCGGGTCCCTCACCTTCACATCGTCCGAAGAAGCAGGGACGATCTTCGCCATCGTGCTGCCCAGAAGCCGTCAGTTGTCAGCTCAAAGCTCTCAGCAAACAACACCCGCCGACAGTTCGCTCGATCCTGGCGATTGAAGCTTGGTCAGTCTGAGTGGACATGGGCCTGCGACCCAGCCCTGGAGGCGAAGTTTATGGACCTCGTCGTCCCCGCGAAAGCGGGAACCTATTTTCGATGGATTCCCGCTTTCAGGGGAATGATGTGGCTTCCGATAAAGCGAAGGTCCTCCCCAGTTGGTTCAACGGTAGACCTCTCTGCGATGCGCCACGGCCAGCACCAGCACACATGAGTTTACGTCCTGGATGTCACAAATGATGCGGTGGCTACCCACCCGGTAGCGCCACAAGCCTTGCTTGTCGCCCTGCAAAGCCTTTCCGAACTGACGAGGATCTTTCGCCGAAAGGAGTCGTTGGCTCAGATAGCTTACAATGCGGGCTTGGGAGGTGCGGTCGAGCTTGCAGATCTGCGTCTCTGCAGTGCGGGTGAACTCAACGTGCCATGTCAAGTCTGCGCTCCAACTCTTCAAGGCTGATAGTAGGTTCGTTACGCTCCAGAACGGCAATCCCTAAAAGATAGTCTTCCCGGTCCTCGAGATACTGGCGAATTGCTTCCCGAGCATAGTAGCTCTTACTGCGTCCTGTCTTCCTGGCCAGCCTTTCCAACCTTCTCTCGAGCGCGGGTTCCAACCGAATACCCAGCATAGAGGTACACCTCCGTTAAACATGTGTAACATAACAGACAACCCGCAATGTCGCAACCTCTTCGTGCGGGAGTGAGGAGTCGTCGTGGGCAATCCTCGTGGTCGCCCAAGGGTGGCAGCATAGGCTGCCTCACAACTTGACACTGCTTCCCGGACGTTATAAGAAGATAACGCTGTGATTTCAGTTCTGGAGGAGGCTCAATGTCATTCGCTGACCGGCGTGATTTTCTCAAACAGTCCGCTGCCCTGCTGGCGCTGGGAACAGATGCCTCAGCGGGCGGGCAAGGAGAGCCGGCCGCCCAACCGCAGACTGGCGAGGCTTTCTCGGCCTTCCAGGCGAGGCGGCGCAAAGAGCTGTGGGGGCTCCTCGGCGATTTGCCTTGGGATCACAAGCCCGGCCCGGCTTCGTTGCTGAAGAGCGAGCGGCACGACGGGTACACGCTCGAGCGCCTGGTGTTGGATCTGAACGGCATCGAGCCCGTCCCCGCGCTTCTGCTCATCCCCGACAAACGCCAGCAGCCTGCGCCCGGCCTGCTTTACATTCACTGGCACGGTGGAATGTACGGCCTGGGAAAGGAACAATTGATTTCCGGTGCGGACGCCCAACCTGCCTATGCGCCCGTCTGCGCGGAAAAAGGCATCGTGACGCTGGCCATCGATAGCTGGTGTTTCGGCGAACGCAAACACGAGGCCGAGGGCCGAACGGGCGAAGAAGATGCGTTCAAGCTGATGCTATGGAGAGGCCAAGTGCTCTGGGGCATGATGATGTTTGATGAATTCCGAGCCTTTGATTACCTGGCGAGCCGGCCGGAGGTTGATCCCCGGAGAATGGGCGCGCTCGGCATGTCTATGGGCTCGACGAAGGCCTGGTGGCTTGCCGCCCTCGAGCCCCGCGTCCACCTGTGCGTAGATATTTGCTGCTTGACCGACTTCGAGGAATTGATCAGGACCCGGAATCTGAAGGGCCACGGGATCTATTATTACGTGCCGTCCTTGCTGAAACACTTTCAGACTGCCGAGATCAATGAGCTGATCGTTCCCCGCCCTCGACTCAGCGTGAACGGCCGCCGGGATGCATTGACGCCGCCCGCCGGCGTGGAGCGCGTCCGTGACCACCTGCTGCCGTTGTATCGAGCGCATGGCGATGCCGGCGACTGCCGCATCGAGCTTTTCGATTGCGCGCACGTCGAATTGCCGGAGATGAGGAAGCTGATTTTGGAATGGATGGACAGCAAACTGATAGCGGCGGTTGCGTGAGGGCGGCCACGAGGGCCGCCCCTACAGTGCGTTCAGATTCTCCCCACGCGTGCACACTGGCCTAGCAGCCCACAGTGGTTGAGCCACATATCGTTCCATGTGAGCCGTGGGACGAAACCCGACTCGGCGGGCGCGTCTGCTGGGGGCGAATACCCGCCGACCCTCGAGGTCATAGAGTTCAGGAAAGATTTCAGCAATCATGCGTTGCGCATAGTAACACAACCAACGACGCAGGACACGTGCCACCCCCGAGAAGTTTCCTGGGCACACCCAGCCGGAGCGAAAAGCCCAATGTCAAGTCAGTTCCTATGCGACTAACCGTATAGTATCGTATGAAATTCTGCACGTTATTGACTTTAACTGCCTAGCCCGCTTTATACTAATTTCTTGCGACCATAAATACCGTCAGAAATTTCGAAACCGGTTGCAGCCGGTTTCTTTGCCACATTCGTCTGGGAGAAACACACATCCATGAATCTTTCGCGAAAACTGATGTTGGCGCGTCCCAATTGCCTTGCTGTTTTCTGCGCAACAATGGCGCTGACGCTCTTGCTCACCTCAACAATTCAGGCGCAAGTGTCCGGTGTGATTTCGGGAACGGTGGTGGACACCTCGGGAGGCGTATTGCCGGGCGTGAAGGTGGCCGCGCAGAACCTCGAGACCGGAGCAATACGTGACGCCCTGAGCGACGGGACAGGACATTACAGTGTGCTATCGCTTCCCGTTGGGCGGTTTGAAGTGATAGCGAAGAAGGAGGGGTTCAAGACTGAGGTCCGCGCGGGCATCACGCTGGCCGTTGGACAGGAGGCCACGGTTGACCTTGTTTTGACCTTGGGTGAAATCGTACAGCAGGTGACCGTGAACGGAGAAGCATCCTTAATCAGCTCCACGCCCGATGAAACAGCGGGCTTGGTCGGCGAGCGGCAGGTCAAGGACCTGCCCTTGAACGGCAGGAGTTACGACGAACTTCTCACGCTAAACCCCGGAGTCGTCAATTTCACCTGGGAAAAGACAGGCGGCGTAGGAATTTCCAACTCGACTGTGGGCAACATGTTCTCCGTCTCCGGCAATCGGCCGCAACAGAACCTTTTTCTGTTGAACGGGGTGGAGTACACAGGCGCCGCCGAGAACAATATGCAACCCGGGGGCACGAGTCAGGAATTACTTGGGGTCGACGCGGTGCGGGAATTCAATCTGCTGCGCGACACTTATGGCGCAGAGTATGGCAAGCGGCCGGGCGGACAGGTCTCCATTATCACCCAATCCGGCACGAACGACTGGCACGGCTCGGCTTTCGAATTCCTGCGCAACAGCGACCTTGACGCGCGGAATTTCTTCGATCACGCCATCCCGCATTTTGCCAGAAACCAGTTCGGAGGATCATTAGGGGGGCCGATTCAGAAGGACAAGACTTTTCTGTTCTTGAACTACGAAGGCTTCCAACAGCACTTGGGATTAACCGATGTGACGCTGGTGCCGGACAACAACGCGCGCGTGGGGATTTTGCCGGGTCCGAATGGGACGACGGTCAACGTGGGAGTCGCGCCCGGGGTTGCGCCCCTGCTATCTTTGTGGCCTGTGCAGAGCCCGGGTGCGCCGGATTTCGGCGGCATCGCCGAAGCGTTCAGCAACCCCTTGCAGACCATCCGCGAGGACTTCGGCACCTTACGACTCGACCGCACGCTTGCTGCGAAAGACTACCTCAGCGCGGTCTACACCATCGACGACAGCGCGGATAACTCACCCACCATCAATCCCTATAGTACGGACTTGGAGACCCTTCGCGAACAGGTCCTCAGCCTGCAAGAAACCCACGTTTTTTCTCCCACGCTTCTCAACACTGCGCGAGTCGGCTATTCTCGCGCGAGTTACTACTACACCGGGGAGCCCACACCGAATACTCCCGCGGCCGGCGTTCCGGCATTTCTGGTGGGCCGTCCCGTTGGGGCGGTCGTAATCGGCGGCAGTGCGGCGTCGAACCCGGCCGCCCAATTGAGCCTGGCGGGAAGCAACAATGGCAGCAACCTCGATATCGCGCGCAATCTCTTCACCTACGAAGACCGCGTGACGCTCATGAAGGGCCGACATCGCATTACGGCGGGAGTGTGGTTTCAACGGCTCGACTCGAATGAGAACCTTGCGCTCAGCCAGTTTGGGCAGGCGACATTCACGAGTCTGACGACATTTCTTGGAGGCACAGTCGGGACTTTCCTGTTCGATCCTACCCCCACGCCGCTGAGTTGGCGCTCCCTACTCGGCGCCTGGTATGTCTCGGACGATTTCCGCCTGACACCCAAGTTGACACTTTCCCTGGGCTTCCGGGACGAGTTCACCAACGGCTGGAACGAAGCATTCGGCCGCGGCGCCAATTTCGTTTTCAGCAATGGCGTGATTGAGACGCAGCCGCGAATCGCGAGCTCCGTGTTCACTTCGAATAACGCCAAGTTCCTGCCCCAACCTCGCATCGGCCTGGCGTGGAGTCCGTTCGGCGCCAAGACGGTCGTCCGCGCCGGGGCCGGGATGTACAACGATCTTCAAGACGCGCTCGGATACCGCCTCGACCAGAATGCGCCCTTTAATCCGACTTACAGCATCGCGAGCCTGCCGGTTTCCGGGCTTCCGCTCACACCCAGCGCCTCCCTGCCCTCGAGCGCCAAGGTCGTGCCGGGAGGAGTTCAACCCAGTCTCCAGACGCCAACGCTCATCTCTTACTCACTCAGGCTTGAACACGAGCTGACACCTAACACTTCCTTCATGCTTGGCTATGTGGGTTCGCACGGATACCACGAGGTGCTCAGCCTGGACGCCAACGAACCCTTCCCCACCATCTGCCCTGCCGCGCCTTGCCCGGCCTCATTGCCGGCAGGGACATACTACATCGCTACGGGAACGCCGAAAGCCAATCCCGCGCTGGCAAACACCTGGAGTTGGTTTTCGGAAGGAGTAAGTTCTTACAATGCCCTGCAATTGGATGTGACGCACCGCTTCAGTAAAGGCTTAACCTTGCGGGGAGTTTACACTTGGTCGAAAGCTCTGGACGACGGGGACTCCCTGAACGCCACCGCAGCGGGCAACGCGCCGGGGTTGGTCGCAAATCCCTTTGATCTCCGCGCCGATTGGGGGCTGGCCACGTATGACGCGAGAAACGTGGGCGTCGTCAATGGATCCTATGAATTGCCGCTTGGACGAGGAAAAGCCTTTGCCAACGGCTTCGAGGGTTGGCGCAATGCCGCCGCAAGCGGCTGGTCTGTGAATAGCATTGTGACCTTGCAGGATGGGTTCCCGTTCACACCCCAACTGAGCTTCAATCCTTCCAATAACGGCGATACGCGTAACCCGGTGCGGCCTTCGCGGAACCCCGACTTCACCGGCAACGTGATTCTCGGTGGCCCGAACCGGTATTTCAATCCCGACGCCTTCATCGTCCCGCCAAACGGGACCTATGGCAATGTCGGCAGAGATACGTTTATCGGACCGGGGCTCGCTACATTCGATTTCTCACTGCTCAAAGACACGCGAATCACGGAGAAGCTGGGGTTGCAGTTTCGCGCCGAGTTCTTCAACATTCTCAACCGCGCGAACTTCAACACCCCCAACCTGATCGCGTTCACATCCGCTACGGGGACGCCGTCGCCAACCGCCGGAGTGATCACGAGCACCTCCACGACTTCACGGCAGATTCAATTTGGGCTCAAATTGATCTGGTAGTCCGGCCGAAAAACGGCTTGACGGTATGGTTGGACAGCCTACAATTAATTTCTGAGGACGCCGAGAAGTCAATCCATGTTTCGAAATTTCGAAGGAGCTAGAGGCAGGAGTTCCCCCCTAAATCGGAATAGATGTTTCGAGTTGCTTGGAAATCGCGAATACTGTTCACCCAACTAATCCTCTGCGGCGCGTTGACAGCGTCTGCCGTCGCAGGTACCCCGCAAGCTCGAGAACTCAAAGGCGAAGTACTCGACGAAGCGGGGAAAGCCATTGCAGGCGCCGTCTGCACATTAACCGGCGGCCCACTGCCCGACACAGGCCTCTCCGTCGCCACTCGAGAAAGAGGCGAGTTCAACTTTGCGGGACTCCTGCCCGCGACGTATAGGCTAACGTGCGCAGCAGCGGACTACGAACCCGTGATGAAGCAAGACTTGCAGATTGGGGTTGCCCCGCCTCCGTTCGTTCAGGTGGTTCTCCCGTCCGAGATCGTAGTCAGGCAGAAGGTGGAGGTTCGGGAGAAAGTCCCCGTCATCGCTGCACAGAACATCTCCCCCACCGCGAGAGTGTCGTCGACGCAGTTGATGACGCTGCCATTGACAGAACAGCGATTCAAAGCGGCTTTGCCACTCATTCCCGGCGTCGTCCGCACTCCCGACGGAAAAATCAATATCAAGGGAGCGGTCGAGAGCCAAGGCATGATGCTGGTCGATGCGGCGGAGACTGTCGATCCGGTCACAGGGGCGTTTTCGATCGAGGTGCCGATCGATGCCGTCGGTTCTGTTGATGTGTTCAAGACGGCTTACCAGGCGGAGTACGGCCGCTTTGCGGGTGGACTAACCAGCGTGCAAACCAAGGCGCCGTCTGACCAATTCCATTTTGAACTGAACGATTTGACTCCGGCTCCGCGCGGCAAAAGCGGACACTTGGTGGGCATCGCAGAGGAATCACCGCGCATCGACGTCACAGGCCCACTGGTGCGGGGCAAGCTGGACGTCTTCGAGTCCTTCAACTACGATCTTCACAAACAACCGGTGCGCGGGCTAGCCTGGCCGAAAAATGAGATCAAGAAGGAAGGTATCAGCTCCTTTTCGTCTATTCAGTATATTGTCAACACTTTTCACTTGCTCACTGCGAACCTCAAGATTTTTCCGGAACGCCGAGAGTTTGCCGACATCAACTCCCTGGTTCCTCAATCGGCTTCGTCCAACTACGGGCAACGCGGCTTCTCCACAGGCGTTGACGACCGATATCTGTTCCCCGCGGGTGGGATACTGACGTCGCTTGTTCAGATCAGTGACTTCTCAAGCTACGCGCATGGCCAAGGACCTCTCGACATGCTCGTAACTCCCAACGGCTGGGGGGGCAATTTCTTCGATTCCTGGGCCCGCCGGGGCTTCCAGCAGGAGGCTTCACAAACTTACCAGTCCGCGCGCAAGAAATGGAGGGGCTGGCACGAACTCAAGGGCGGCGGCGACCTGGTTCATCGCAGCTATTCCGGAAGCGATGCATCGCGCCCTGTGCTGCTCCTGCGCCAGGATGGGACAATGGTTGAGCGCATCGACTTCGAGGGTAATGGGCGGCTTTCCGCGAAGGACACCGAGGTTGCGGCGTTCGTTCAGGACCACTGGGCCATTCGGGACCGGTTGGGACTCGACCTCGGTCTGCGCTACTCAGGCCAAACCACGGGGAACTCCGTGGCTTTCGCGCCACGGATCGGCGCAGTTTATTCGCCGGGGGCGGGGGGCAAGACCATTCTACGCGGCGGAATTGGGGTTTTCTACGATCGCCTTCCGCTATTGGCCAGCGACTTCACCAACAATCCAGAAAGGCGCGTGACCGAGTACGACTCCGAGGGCAGCTCGCTGGGACCACCCCTCCTGTTCCAGAACGTGTATGCAAGGACGGCTAAGGGAGTAACCCAAATCGCACCGGCCGGACATGATCTGGACAGCACACCCTACAACGTGACCTGGAGCGTTGAGGCGAACCGGGAGATTCGCCCTCACTACACGCTTCGCCTGAGCTATTTATCCAGCCGGACGTTCAAAGAATTCATCACCAATCCCTTGATTGACCAACAGGGCCTCCCCTTGCTCGAGCTGTCAAACACCGGAGCGATGCGCTATCATGAGTTCGAATCCACCCTGCGCATTCGCACGCGCGCGGACACGGACATCAATATAACCTACGTGCACAGCCTGTCACGCGGTGACCTGAACACCCTGGCAGACATCTATGTGCCTTTTGAGCAGCCTGTGATACGCCCGAATTTCTTCGCAAGCCTGCCCGCGAACATCCCGGACAGGTTTGTGACCTGGGGGCGGTTCAAGATACCGTGGAAGATTGTCGCCAGTCCCGTGCTGGATATCCATACCGGTTTCCCTTATTCGAACGTTGACGAGCGGCAGAACTACGTTGGTCTGCCCAACTCTCTTCACTTCCCCGTTTTTGCTTCTCTCGACCTCGAGATGTACAAAGAATTTCGTATCTTCTTCATCCCCTGGGTGCGGGACCATACGCTGCGCGGCATCCTACGCATCTATAACGTTACCGACCGCCAAAACCCCCGCGACGTCTACAACAACGTCACATCGCCTTATTTTGGGCACTTCGCCGGGATTCAACACCGGTTCTACGATACCGCACTCAGCTTCGTCTACTGAATTCCCCCGACACGGCGAAGTTCTGTAGCCCGGAAATCGGCAGTGGGCCGCCCTGGCTGCTCTGCCGGGTGGAAGGGTGCTGAGGGAGGATTCAGGGTTCGGGGCTCAGAGCGACAAAAAGACCGAGTGGCCCTTCCGCAGGGCTCCGCCTTTCCTTTGGGCGATGGTTTGGAGAAGTGTGCCTAGCCTTGCTCATTTAGGGCTAGTTTGTTGCCTCGCGCGGCACATTTTGGGCTCGAAATTGGCTTCGTTTTTGGGTTCGTTTTGAGTTCGTTTTGAGTTCGTTTCAAGAACCTGTGCTTTGTTTTCAATGATATACTGGCTTCGTTCGTCATAAAAAATGTTGTCGTTTGCTTCTTTCCCTCAGCCCGCGCCGGAGTCACCACCGGTTGTCTTCCCGCACCGTCCGCCACCGCGCGCTGTTCCCCGACCATCATTCTTCTAGGCTATCATACACGGGTCGTGTGGTCAAGAGAAAACTGCGCAAGAGAAGGACAAAATGGCGGGCACGAAGCGGCGGGCGCGGGCTCACATGGGAAAGTGAGGACCTCCCGAGGTGCAGTGAAGCCAGCCCGGAGATACCATATCTAAATGCCAAATGCCATGGTATAATACCAATATGAAAGTTCGAGTCACTCTCGACAAGGCGGGCCGCATCGTTCTCCCCAAGCCTCTGCGGCAGGAGTTGCAGCTCGCGCCTGGGGATATTCTCGAGGCCGAGACTTCGGGAGAGCAGATCACCCTGAGCCCGTTGCGTGGCACGGCGGGACTGCATAAGAAGCACGGCGTCTGGGTCTACCGCGCTGGAGAACGCCTGTCGGACACTGTTGTTCAGGAAACGCTTCGCCAAGTACGGCGCGAGCGCGACGAGGAGAACCTGGGGAAATGAAATGGTTCTTTGATACTTCCGTCCTCATTCCCACGTTCCTCGAGGATCATGAGCACCACGAAGCCAGCCTAAGCGCGTTTCTCAAGGCCGATCGACCGTCAGCCTGTTGCGCCGCGCACAGCATGGCTGAGGTCTACGCCACCCTAACCCGCCTGCCTGGCCGCCATCGTCTCAGCGGAGAACAAGTTCTGCTGTTCCTCGAAAACATCCGGGAACGACTCACGTTGGTAACCCTCGACCCGGAGGAGTACTCCGCAGCAGTGCAGGAAGCCGCGGCGACGGGAATAGTCGGAGGTGCGGTCTACGACGCGCTGCTCGCGCAATGCGCTCTAAAAGCTCACGCCGAGACTATCTACACCTGGAACGTGAAGCACTCTCAGCGGATGGGCCGCGAGATCACTAGCCGGGTCAAAACGCCGTGAGGGGCGAGCAAGTGGGCCGACCGTACCGACTTCGGGTATAATGGTGTTATCCAAGGCGATGGGGTTCGCCTACAACCGTCCTGGTTTGGGACTGATAACTCCTGGCCGCTATGGCGTGCGCAGGAGTTTTTTTGTTGGCGCCGCAGCGAGCAGAAAGTGACGTGCGCTTGCGCATCTTTCTCCTCATGATCTTCGGGACGGCCGGGACACTGACGCGCTATGGGTTGCAAGGGCTCATCCAGTACCACTCGGAATCGTCATTTCCCATCGGCACTCTCGCCGTGAACCTGATAGGCTGTTTCCTGCTGGGAGGAATCGGCCAATTCGGTCTCGACCATATTTCATTTCCGCCGGAGTGGCGCGTGGCCATCACGGTGGGATTCTTCGGGGCCTTCACAACCTTTTCCAGTTTCAGTTGGGAAACCGTTCACATGTTTGAAGACGGCGATTGGATTCGAGCAACTGTCTATGTATCGGCAAGTATGCTGGGGGGACTACTGCTGGTACGTACCGGCATGCGCCTGGCCAAGTTGTTCTAAGCGGGGGAGTCATGGAACACGAGCGATTTGAAGGTGAGCGCACTTTGATGCGGATTCACGTCGGCGAATCGGACCGCTGGCAGAATGCTCCGCTGTATGAAGCACTCATTCGGCTCTTCCGCCGCGAGGGGCTTAGCGGAGTGACGGTGCTGCGGGGCGTGGGGGGCTACGGGTCGGCCAGCCGTTATCACACCGATAAGCTTCTTCGTCTCTCCCAGGACCTGCCCATTGTTCTCGAGGTTGTCGAGCACGCGGAGCGAATCGAGAAGATCCTCCCCAAACTCGACGAGATGCTTGGCGGCGGACTGGTCACCCTCGAGAAAGTCCGCGTGATTATGTACCGGTCCCGCAAGTGAAGAGAAGCAGGCCGCGCAGACTTCCGGTCTCCGCAGAGTCTCCGGCTTTTCCTGCTTTGAAAACATGTAGGGGTAGGGCTTGCCCTCCCGGATGGCGCAAGATCGATCCAGCCAGGGGACGGCAAGCCGTCCCCCTACAATCGCGTTTTCATGGTTTCCTGGTGCCGCAAGCGGCATGCGCGACTGCTCTCCGAATGCTCGAAGCGAAAAGCCGCAGACTTCGAAAAGCACGAAGTCTGCGCTACCCTCCACCCGCTCGTGGCGGGAAGCGTCCGCGGAGTTGACGCCCGCTCATTTCCGATGCATAATTGAGTTGAAAAAGAGGATAAATGAGTAGCTCTAGAATCCAACCCGTACTGAGCCAGGGAGAGTGCGAGCTTGTGGACCAAGTGGCGGGGCTTACGCACACCAAGCGGACCGAAGTCATCAAGAACGCGCTGGCGGTCTACCACTGGTTCGTGCGCCAAGCGGTGACCGGAGCGCGGGTCGTGGCTCGAGAATCCACCGGCGAGGAGACAGAACTCGTGACGCCCGAACTCGCCGCGCTCGAGTCAAAAAGCCATCGCCTGAGTCCCGAAGAACTTGGCTTGCTGGCCAAAAAGCTGGCTGCCGCTAAAGACCCGAAGGAAGCAGCGCGCCTACGTCAGCGCATCGCGCGCGGCTTTTATGGGATTTAGGTGCGAGGCCGTGTTTCGTCCCGGCACCCGTCGTGCCGCCCACAGGCAGGGCGCCGGATTGCTGCGTTGGAAAGACTCTGAGGCGCTGTTCCATGCCGCGAATTCGGCGTCACCATCTCCCGCCCGCTCTCTTCCGCCACTTGCTCGATGGCATCGAGCGGCGCAGAATTCCCGCTTCTCGGCTTGAGCTGCTCGCCCGGTGGCTCGACACAGAGCCGGAAGTTCTCGAGGGCGAGTGGTTCAAACGATTCTCGGGTATGACAGTGTACGGAGAAGGCGAATTCATAAAGACTTCCCTTCTGCCCGGCCAACGCCCAAAGGGCGAGCAAGTCGAGTAACAACTGCTCCGCGAAAAGCCGCGGGGTGGCACAGACACCTGCCTTTTGGTGTCTGTCGTGTCCCGAAGGGACAGGTTAGAGCGGGCAGCGAAGAACAGGTTTCAGGTGTCGGGTTTCAGGGCGGGCAGAGCGAGATTCTTCGCTGCGCTCAGAATGACAGTGGGTGGACGGCGCCGAATGTCGGAACTTTCATTCTGAGCGCAGCGAAGAATCTCGCTCTGTCTTCTTGCTCCGGCCGGTGTTGCGAGGTTCTCCCGCTGGCACACCGGGGCGCCTTGCCGCACCAGCCTGACCGGCGGAGCTCGAATAATATTCGGCGAAACCGCGCCGTCACCCGAATCGAAAGCCAAAACAGTTTCAAGCATGGCACGTCTCTCATCGTGCAACGCCTTTTTGCCCTTCACGGAAATGTAACAATAACGTAACGCACAATGAATACGCCCCCGCCATGATTAGGTCGGTTCATTTAGGTTGAGAACTGATAATCCCAATGAAACAAATACACTCGAATCGGAGGGGCAAAGAATGCAGACCAGAGTAACTTTCTGCAGGTGCCTTGCGGTCGCAGCGATGATGATTGCGCTCGCTGCGCCAGTATTTTCGCAAACCGCGTCGGACAACTCGTCGAAAGATTCCGGCAAGAAAGACGATGTTTCGACGCTGAAGCAGCAGGTGGCAGAACAACAAAAGGAAATCGAACAGTTGCGTTCAATTGTGAACCAGATGAAGCAGAAGCTGGATCAAACCCCGGCGGCGGCCACGGCCAACGCGATTCCGGCGCCGGCAGTGGCGGCGCAGACTGCCGCGGCTTCTACGCCGAGCCTCGGCGAGGTGGCCTCGACCACCCCGGTCCTCCCCAGGGCCGTGAAATCGTCGGCGAGCGGCGACGCGACCCTTATTGGTTCCGCGCCGATCCCGTCCGCAGCAGTGCGTGCGGCGATGCCGGCGCCCGCTCCGAAGGAGGGTGACCAAGTCTCGCCGCTGCAGATCCATATCGGCAACGCGGCGATAACTCCCGTGGGGTTTATGGATTTCACCAGCATATGGCGAAACCACGATACCAACGGCAGTATCGGGACAAACTTCGGCAACATACCCTTCACCAGCAGCAGCGCCTATCAGCCTAACCTGAGCGAGCTTCGACTCAGCTCGGAGAACTCCCGCCTTGGCATTCGGGTGGATGCCGATGTGAAAGGGGCTCATGTGCTCGGTTACATGGAGGCGGACTTCCACGGCTACAACGTGTCGAACGCTTCCATTGTGACCAACAGCAACACGTTGCGCGAGCGCGTGTATTGGGTGGATATTTCGAAGGGAAAATTCGAAGTCCTGGGTGGCCAGACTTGGAGTCTGCTCACCCCGGGACGCAAGGGTATTTCGGGGATCCCCGGTGACATTTTCTACTCGCAGGACATAGACTTGAACTACCAGTTGGGGTTGTTTTTTGGACGCATCCCCGAACTGCGCTTCGTGTTCCATCCCTCGAAGAAAGTGGCCTTTGCTCTCGCTTTAGACAGCCCCGACCAATACGCAGGGGGTTACGGCGGTTCTAGCACCATCACACTCCCCAGCGCACTCGCCACCTCTTCGACTTATCAGGGCGAGCTGGACTATGGAAGCGGCAACACATTCGCCTCTCCCAACCTTGCTCCCGATATTATCGCCAAACTGGCGGTGGATCCGAATCCCCATGTCCACTTCGAAGTCGGGGGAATCGAGCGGACCTTCCGAGTCTATGATCCCGCCAATCTGAATCACTACTCGGCAGAGGGTGGGGGCGGCTTCCTGAATCTGAACGTCGAAGTAGCAAAGGGCTTCCGCCTGCTGACGAACAACTACTGGAGTGACGGCGGCGGCCGTTATATTTACGGCGAAGCCCCGGACCTCATCGCGCACGCTGACGGCTCCATCTCCCTGATCCATAGCATGTCGACGGTGACAGGCTTCGAGCTGACTCACAAGAATACCATGATCTATGGCTATTACGGTGGAGTTTACGTTGGCCGCAATACGGCGATCGACACCAATGGGAGTTACGTCGGTTGGGGCTATCCTGGCTCCTCGAGCGGCCAAAATCGCTCCATCCAGGAGCCCACTTTTGGCTTCAACCAGACCATCTGGAAAGACGCAAAGTGGGGAGCAGTTAATTTCATGGGGCAGTATTCGTACCTTACGCGCTCTCCCTGGAACGTTGCGTCCGGCGCGCCTCCGAATGCAAACATCAACATGTTGTTCTTTAACTTGCGCTACGTGCTGCCCGGATCGGCTCCCACCCTGGGCCGCCCTGCACGGTAAGACGTCGATCATCGACGATTGCAACCATGGAAGGGTGTTAATGGCCGTGATCGATTAAAGGAGCGAAGCAACGAGCTGCTACCCATCATCCATCGGCCATCGAAAATCGGCAATCCCTAAAGGGCGTCACGCCAGCAGATGAAGGGGGCCTCCAGCGGTACGGAGGCCCCAGTTTTGTAAGGGACTACGCGAGGCGTGTAATCGCTCGCCGGCCGCGTCGCGGGGACGTTAGCGACGTAAAGGAAAGCGTTGGCCGAACCCACCAGTTGCTCGCCACGTTGCATCGGCTGCCGGATCGGGTCGGCGCCGTTCCGGCCCTCGGCATAGAGTTCCACGTTCACCGCCTCCGGGTCGAGGTCGTCAAGATAGACCTGGAGCCGAAACGTATAATGGTCGCCTTGCGTTTCGCTGGCGAGAGAGCCGAATCGCACTCTTGACCAGTGGCGCGCCAATTCCCCCTGCCACTGGAGCAGTTCAACTCCCATTTGGCCGCCGTTGGCGGAGCGCTGTTCGTAAGCCGCCGCAGCCGGCAAGTAATGCTTCTCGGTGTACTCGCGAACCACGCGATTGGCCGAGAAGCGCGGCGTAAGGTACGCCATACTTTTTCGCATCCGCGCCACCCAGGCGGCAGGGATTCCTCTCTCATCGCGCGAGTAGAACGCCGGAATGACCTCGCGCTCGAGCAAATCGTAGAGGCTTTCGGCCTCGGCCTCATCCCAAGCGGGATCGGCGTCACGCTCCTTGCCATCGCCCAAGGCCCAGCCCACTTCCGGTGAGTAGGCCTCAGCCCACCAGCCGTCGAGCTCGGATAGGTTGAGCCCGCCATTGACCAGAACCTTCATGCCGCTGGTGCCGCTGGCTTCCCAGGGGCGCCGGGGTGTGTTGATCCACACATCCATCCCTTGCACCAAGCGCTCAGCCACTAGCATATCGTAGTCACTCAGAAACACCGCGTGCGGGCGAATGTCCGGACGGCGGACAAAGCGAACCCACTGTTGCACCATCGCTTGTCCCGCGAAATCCTGGGGGTGAGCCTTACCGGCAAGGATAAGCTGCACAGGCCGAGCCGAATTGGTGAGGATTCGAGCCAGCCGCTCGGGGTTGTGAAGCAACAGGTTGGGACGCTTGTAGGTGGCGAAGCGCCGGGCAAAGCCAATGGTCAGGGTGTTGGGATCGAGAATCTGCTCGGCGGGCGCCACCTGATCGGAAGCGTCGCCCTCGCTGATCAGTTTCCTGTGCAGCCACTTGCGGACATAGGCAATAAGCGAGCGCCGCGCGTCGGCGCGCAACTGCCAAAGCTGGGAGTCGCTGACCTGGGCAAAATCGCTTTCGAAGTCCGTCGCGCTCCCCATCCACCGCTCTTTACCACAGGCCGTGTGCCAGAGGCGATCGGCTTCGGCGGAATCCCAAGTCGGCGTGTGGACGCCGTTCGTGACGTGGCTGACCGGCACCTCGCGCTCCGGCCAGCGGGGAAACAGAACTTGAAAGATCCGGCGGCTTACTTCTCCGTGCAGCCTGCTCACGCCGTTCACCGCGCCGCTGCCTCGCATCGCCAGGTACGCCATGTTGAACGGCTCGCCCGCGTCGTTCCTGTTCCGCCGCCCCAAGGCAAGCACGTCTTGAAGCGGAATCGAAAGCCGTTCTTCCGCGTATTTCTTCAAATATTTCTCCATCAACTCGGGCGCAAAGCGGTCGAAGCCGGCGTCGACCGGCGTGTGTGTAGTAAAGAGATTCCCCGAGCGCGTAACCGTCAAGGCAACATCGAACGGCTGGTGGGTGGCTTGCATATAGGACCAGGCCCGCTCGAGCACAGCGAAGGCGGCATGCCCTTCGTTCAGATGGCAGACTTGCGGCTCGAGGCCCAGGATGCGGAGCAATCTCCATCCTCCGATCCCCAGAACAATCTCCTGCTTCAGCCGCAACTCCTGGCCGCCCCCGTACAATTCGCTGGCGATACCTCGGTGCGAGGGAATATTGGCCGGGTCATTGGTGTCCAACAAATAGAGTTTGACTCCGCCAACCTTCACTTCCCAGGCGCGGAGCCAGAGCTGGAAACCCGGAAAGGCAAGCGAGAAACGCACCCATTCGCCACTTGGATCACGCACCGGCGCTATGGGCAACTGCCCGGGATCGTTGAACGGGAAGAGCGCTTGCTGGTTACCTTCGGCGTCAATTTCTTGCCGAAAATACCCCTGCTGATAAAGCAAACCAATCCCGATAACGGGAACGCCCAGGTTGCTCGCCGCCTTGAGCTGATCGCCCGCCACATTGCCGAGGCCGCCTGAATAGATCGGCAGCGCTTCACTCAACATAAACTCCATGCTGAAGTAAGCAATTCTCTCCACTGTGGCATCGGGATGCGCTTCCTGGAACCATCCGGCCGGCTTCACCATCGCGCGGTTCTTCTGCACGATCTCCTGGGCGAGCCTTTGAAAACCGGGATCGCTGGTCACGGTGCGTAGCTTTTCCTGCGAGACCGTTTGCAAGACGAGCCAGGGGTTATGGGTCAGGTCCCATAGCTCGGGATCGAGCCGTTGCCAGAGCTGGTCGGCGGCATGATTCCAGGACCAACGCAGGTTGAGAGCCACCTCGTTCAGCATGTCGGAAGTTTCGCTTGCGGTAGGAAGATCCGGGTTGAGAGATGTGCTCATGATTTGGTCACGAAACCTCGCATTGATTTGGCCGTCATTCGGAGTGGAGCGAGAATTCTTGCACCGGGTTTGCTCGACGCGAAACGCAAGAGCGAGATTTCTCGCCTCCCTTGGATTGTGAAAGGAGCCTTAGGCGAAACTCGCGTCGTCCGCCGAAGGGCCGTAAATGGCCGGCACAGGCAGATTGTTGAGGCGCAAATAGACGGTCAACTGTCCTCGGTGATGGGCCAGATGCGCAAATACGTCGCGGATCACCACGTGTCTAGGCTGCTCGCTAACCACGCTGCCTCTGACCAACAAGCGCCAGGGCTTCATCAGATGTTCATCGCTTGTACTCGTCAGCGCTTGGCGCGCGTCGGCCGCGCCCTGTTCAAGAGTCTGAACCAATTCCGCGACGGTGCCCGACGAGCGCTGAGCCCCGCTCGAGCCGCCTTCCGGGCTCAGTTCCAAGTCGTCCCGGTGAACAATCATGGCTAGCCACGAGGGCATTTGGGCCACAAGCGTAGCCAGGCGGCCAAGGGGCATCGACTTCTGGTGCGGCTTCCAATCCTCGCGCCCCTCGGGAACGCGCTCCAGAGCGCGGCGTGTCCGTGTGGTTTCTGCCTCGAGCTGCGCCAAAAACAGGTTCCTCATCTCCATACTAAGTGGAATTCCTCCCTTTTTTTACCAGAACGACCATGAAGGATTTGATGAGACACAGGCAGGGTTGGTTCCGTAATATGTCTTCGCGCTGGGGTCCTCGACCGGAGGCTTGCTTAGTGTTCCAAAGCCGTGCTGATCGTTGCAATCAGTTCCGTTTGATCCTCGTTAAGGATCTGGGCGGTATTGCAGTTCTCGCCAGCGTCAGACAGTCGCAACACGTAGGTGCCGGGTGGCAAGGCGCTTCGACCGATTCTTAGCGGTTCCTTCACCTTCACAAACATCTTAGCTGCAAGTTGATCCGGTCTTGCAGGAGGAGTGAGTGGCAGATGACTCTGCCGCAGCCAAAGAGCGTTCAAGCGTCGTGTTACAGGGCCCATGCTCATTCCCTCCTGTCGAGAATCAGATGAAGAGGGTAATGTTACGCGTCCGTGTTCCCTAGGCCGATGCAGTGGCCGAGCCAAGATACTTTCTGACCATCAAGCCGATTTCCGAAGGAAGCCACGGCTTCTGCATATA
This sequence comes from uncultured Acidobacteriota bacterium, assembly GCA_963722675.1. Taxonomy (GTDB): domain Bacteria; phylum Acidobacteriota; class Terriglobia; order UBA7540; family UBA7540; genus CAVROP01. The sequence goes on along the minus strand of CAVROP010000063.1, from coordinate 140,179 downwards.
ATCGAGCGCCCCGCATTGCATGGCCTCGATGTAACAGGGCATATCAATCGACCGCGAAAGGACCACAACCGGGGCGTGGCGGTCCCTTTCGATGGCACGCGACAACACGGATCGTCCCTCAAAACTCGGGCTTCCCTGGCTAAGCAGGATCAGATCGAAATCCTCACGTCCAACCGACGCCGCGCCGTCCTTATAAGAAGGAATGGGATGAACCTCGTACCCTTGGCGTTGAAGAACTGCTGAATAGTACAGCAGATCCTCCAAATTCTCATCGACCACCAGCAACCTCTTTCTGATTAGACCCAGTGTCTGGTCAGCCCTTCTGCCGTCAACGCTTTGTCCTTCCATAGTCGATCTCCTCTATCTTGGAATCAGCCGCATGGCCGGGGAGGGCGCAATCGTACGGGCGGCCTCGATATCAGGCTGGTGCGGAAAGGGCTTCGAGGTGCGGCGCCCACCTCGGCACGCCTCCGCCCGGCCTCTCCGGCGCGTAGCAGTTGGCGCAATCGAACTCGAGCCTTATAGAGTTGCGACTTGGAGGTGCCGATGGATAAGCCCAGCATCCGTGCAATCTCGCGATGCCCGTAGCCTTCAACATAGTGCATCAGGAATACCTGCTTGTAACCGGCCGGCATTTGTGAGACGGCGCGCTCCAAATTGAGACGGTCAAGGGCGGTTGTCAATGCCTGGTCGGGCGCCCCCAAGATCTGCGTCAGGCTAAGAACCCCGCCGCGGACCTCGATCACATCATCGATAGACGTTGTGCTGAGCGATTTTCTTCGCAGGCGCATCAGGACGACGTTGACCGCAACCCGATACAACCACGTGGTAAAAGCGGACTCGCCGCGGAAGGAGTCCATTTTGCGAAACAACTGCAGAAATACCTCCTGGGTGAGGTCTTCCGCCTCCGCCTCGTTGCCCACCATGTGCAGGCACTTGCTATAGACGCGCCGGCTGTACATGCGGTAGGCCCGATCGAAATCCATGCTTGATCTGCTCATGGGCAAGCCATTCATCCGATTTCAAAGTGTTAACTGCAGGCGCGCATCCGTCCCCGTCATCGCGTGCGCGGAAGGTCTGCTCTCCGCAATCTGTTGGCAATCCAGGCACAGCGCCGCCCACGGCAACGCAGCTAGCCGTTTCAGGGTGATGGCATGTTCGCACGCCATGCAAACTCCATAATTCCCCGCCCCGATCCGGTCCAGCGCCTCGGTAACCTGGCCAAGGAGGGCCGCGTTTCGGTTAAGCGCATCCACCGCCATGCTGCGCTCCATCTCCATCGTCAATTCCTCGATCGAATCGGGGACTCTCTCCACAGTGATTCCCGCGGCCTTGTGTCGACCTGAGAGGAGTTCCCCTTTCTTCGCCTCCAGCGCCCGCCTGCAGCCCTCGATGTCCTGTTTCTTTATGGGCATTGCCAGCCTCCTTTAGGTGTATGAACTTCCCCCAGTTACCCCGGTGACAACCGTTCGTCCAGCCGGCTGACCGTTCCGTAATCGCAGAGCGCCTGGAACGAACCTGAAATCCGAGATTAAGTCAGGTGGGAAGTTCGCGCCATACCGCCGGAATGCTACTTTCGTACATGAACTCTGGTAGCTGCGGCAAGCCAATCTCAGTAGTCACGCCGGCAGGTGGTTTGAGCGCTGTAGGCGGGAACAAAGTTGCAGGCTGTCATCCTGAGCATTGACAGCCGTGGGGCTGCCCTTGCTGAGGAGAAAGATGACGCGTGTTCGTCGAAAAGGCTCCAGTGATTACAAAGGACTTACGCGTCATCTTTCTGCAGAGTGGTCCAGGCCCGCGGCTTGCCCATGGACTTGAAAGCCATGGTTGTCGCCCACGCGCCGGGGGGAGACCCATTTCCCGGTGGAATCCCGCATGCGCGGGGATGACTTCACGTTTCGCGAACCGAAAGATCTCGGTTTTTGTTCGTAAGTTATTGAATTCAAAGCAACTGTAGGGTTGCGTCGCTCCGCTGAGGGTGGCCGGATTCCCGGTTCCTTCAAACGTTCGGCGGCCTTGCGACTAACTCCGCCGCTTGTGTTTCCAGGGGTTTGCGTGCCGTAGCGCCGGCACTCGCGGCGCTGACGCAGCGACTACCGGCCTTTTGCTCTCGCCGTACCATCGGGACGGTATATGTTTCCGAGGGGTTTTACCATTAAGCTAAGAACGTCGACGCCTGAGGATTTCCGATTCTGAAACTACGTCGACACAGTCAGTTCGTAGAAGGGGTCACTTCAGGTGTTGGCAAGGCGTCCGCTGGGTCTTCCGTCGCAGGGCGGAACCGTTCGCGCGGACAGAGTCTCTTATCGGGCCGTCAGTGGTCACCCCTTACGACTCGCCTGGCAAACCATGCGATCACCGTTCGCACGCGTGGCTGATTATTTGCGCCGGAAGAAGGCCGGTCCGGCTTGGCAGTGGTCGCTGCCCGCGGATTCCCGGCCACTGGGCCGGCTTAACGTCATAGCGTTGATATCCGGAGATGCAGACCGTCGTGAATTGATGGGCATTTGCAGCCGAAAGGGATGGAATCTGCTTTTTGTAGGCACGCTTGAAGAAGCCCGGACTGTGCTGGAGAAGGTCAGGGCGCCGGTCGTCTTATGCGATCGCGATTTACCCGGCAGCGGGTGGCGGTCGACGGTGGAAGGATTGGCCTCCTCGCCTCATCGTGCGTGTATCATTCTGGTTTCGGCAGTAGTGGACAGTTACTTGTGGAATGAAGTCGTGCGTACCGGCGGGTTTGATGTTTTATCCAAACCGTTTCGCGAGGACGACGTGGCGCGTGCAGTGAGACTGGCTTGGTCGTATTGGAATAATGCGGCCAAACCATCGGGCGATCAGGCAATCGCAAGCTCGGGTGGGGAGTTATCAGGTGGGGAGGAAATGGGGTGATCGGGTGAACACGAAATCCGGTCCTCGCAAGTTTGGCTCATGATTCGTTGTTCACCGGATCACCGGATCGCCCGATCTCCCGATGCCTACGAAATGACTCCTTTGCGCACGGCGTACAGGATCAGCTCGGCGAGGCTATGCAGGTTGAGTTTGTCCTGGAGGTTCCTGCGGTGCGTTTCGACCGTGTAAAGGCTGAGGTCAAGGAGGGTCGCAATATCCTTATTGGATTTGCCTTCCGCTAACAGGTGCAGGATCTCGCGCTCTCTTGCGGTAAGCAGTTCATAGCTGTCCTCGGCCCCTCGTTTCCGCATGTCCCGCACATAATCTTCCACCAGAATCTTGCTGATTTCAGGACTGAAGAACGCCTTACCTTCGCTCACCGCTTTGATGGCCTCAATGAGGTCGTTCTCCGCCGAGTCCTTCAGGAGATAGCCTTTGGCTCCCGCCTTGAGCGCCCGCAAGACATAGCCCTCGTCCGAGTGCATACTCAGGATCACGATCGCCGCCTGCGGAAGTAACGCTCGGATTCGCTGGGCGGCCTCAATGCCGCTCATATTCGGCATGGCGATATCAAGCACCACGATATCAGGGCGGGTCGCCTCCGCTCGCTCCACGGCCTCGCGTCCGTCTGCGGCTTCCGCGACCACTTCGAATCCGGGCTGCCTTTCGAGCAGCAGGCGCAGGCCGCGGCGCATGATGTTGTGGTCATCCGCCAAGAGAATCCGAATCGCTTTCTTTTCCACGAGCGTCTGCGCCCCCTTTGCCGTTACTCCTGAACGGGAGTTCTATCGCCAAGATCGTACCGCTTCCCGGCTCAGAATGAATCTCACATTTGCCTCCCAGCCTGGCCACGCGCTCCTCAATTCCAAGTAACCCCAGCCCTTTCGTCTGCCGGACATCGAAACCTTGACCGTCGTCCTGGATGGAGAGCGCCAGCCGGGTGGGCTGCTGTTGCACTCTAATCTGAACCCGAGTGGCGTGAGCGTGCCCGGAGCAGTTGTGCAGCGCTTCCTGAACCACGCGGTAGATGCAGGTCTTGAACTCATCGGGAAGATCATCCGAGGCAAGCTCCGCCGCCACACTCACCTCCATGGAAGTGCGCTTGGACACTTCGCGGGCCTGCCAGCGCAGGGCCGGAACAAGACCAAGATCGTCGAGCATCGAAGGGCGAAGGAGCAGGGCCATGTTGCGAACCACGCGCACTGAATTCTCCACCAAGGTTCTGACCGTTTCGACGTGGCCGGCAGACTGCTGATCGCTTCGTATCGCAGATTCCGCCGAAAAATTACGCAGCTCCACCAGAACCGCCGACAACGCCTGACCCACTTCGTCATGAAGATCACGGGAGAGTTTGCGCCGCTCATCCTCTTGCACCTGCACCAGCCGGGCGGAGAGCTGCTCGAGCTGCTGGCGCGCTTCCACCACCTCTTGATACTGGGCGTTCGCACGACGCTCTAATCCCAGAATCTTCCACGTGCTGAAGGCCGCCATCCCCAACCCCAGAAGAAGCGCTGCCAGGACAATCATCGCCATCTGGCGTTGGAACTCCGATAAGAGGAAGTCCACCCGGTGGTTGCCGGCCTCCAACTGCTGCTCGTTGATGTCATCTATTCGAGCCGCTATCGCCGTCACTGCCGCACGGCGAGGAAAGACCACATCCCGGAGGAAAGCATATCCCTCGCGACGGCGCTGGTCGGGGTCCCATCTGAAAATGGGGCCGAGGACCTGCCAGAAATTGGAGAGTTGCGTGGACAGCTCGGTGTAATACTGAATCTGATCAGGCTCCAGTTGCCGGCGGAACGATTCCAGCGCGGACTCCATTTGACGGCGCGCCTGTGTTAGGCTAGTCATATAGTTTGCCGCGCGGCCGGGCTCGAGCTCCAACAAATAGTCACGTACGGAGGTTCCGGCGAGGTGAAACTGGAATCGTATATCATTGAGGGCGTGATTCTTCAAAAGGAACTGTTGTCGAATCTGGTCCTCGTTGTAACGAATCTGTTGGAGAATCCGGATACCGTAGGCGCCCGCAAGAGCCATGATGGCCAAAAGTCCGCCAAAACCTGCCCCCAGAGCAAAACGCGTACTCAGCAGGACCCGCTCTGACCTGCCTGCCTTTGTTTCGCTCATCGCTTCCTCCCTGCGGTGGGGCGAATCAATCCGCCAATCGGTTAATCCCGTCGAAGGCAGCATTTTTATAGCCTTCGGCTAGAGTGGGGTAATTAAAAACGTTATGAATGAAGTAGTCGATTTTCCCGCCATAGGTCAGCACGGCTTGACCGATATGCGCGAGCTCACTCGCACTCTCTCCGATGATGTGCACACCCAGAAGCTCACGCGACTCGCGATTGAAGAGCAGCTTCAGCATCCCGATGTCGTCGCCGATGATCTGGCCGCGTGCGATTTCGCCGTAGGCGGCTTTGCCAACTTCATAAGGAACATTCTGCTGCGTGAGTTCTTCTTCATTGCGGCCCACGTAAGAGATCTCCGGAACGGTGTAGATGCCGTAGGGAAACAGCGACGGGGCGCTTTGGCTTTCAACGCCAAAGGCGTGGCAGGCCGCCAGGCGGCCCTGCTCCATGGAAGTAGAAGCCAGGCTGGGGAAGCCGATAACATCTCCGACGGCAAAAATGTGGGGCACCTCCGTCTGATATTCGGAGTTCACCTTGAGGCGGCCCCGCTCGTCGGCTTGCAGGCCTGCCGCGGGCAAGTTCAGGCCGGCCGTGGCGCCGGTTCTGCCGATGCTGTACAAGGCCTTCTCCGCACTGACCTGCTTTCCGCTGGCAAGCCGAATCCTTACGTGGACACCCGATCCGTTTTCCACGCGCTCGATCGAGGTGACGGTCTCGCCCAGCCATATCGTCATCCGCATCTGACGCAAGTGGTAATCCAGCGACTCCACAACTTCCTTGTCCACAAAAGGGAGCAGGCGTGGAAGACGGTCCACCAAAGTCACGCGGATGCCTAGCGCTGCAAAGATGCTGGCGTATTCGCAACCGATGACTCCCGCGCCCACCACCGCCAAAGTGCGCGGCAGTTGCTTCAGCCCCAGGATATCGTCGCTGACGAAAACACTCTGGCCGTCGAAAGGGATATGCGAGGCTCGAGTGGCTTCCGTGCCCGTCGCAATCACCACGTTCGCCGCGCTCACCACCTTCTCACCGGACCCATCCACCAAACTCAGTCGGAGGGTGTGGGGATCCGTGAAGGAGGCTATGGCGTTGAAAACCGTTACGCGATTGCGGAGCAATTGGTGACGCGTAACATCCGTTTCATGGCGAATCACATGGTCCGTGCGCAGCAGCAGGTCCTCCATGGTAATGTTCTGCTTCACCGTGTAGGACTCACCGTAGAGATGGCGCAGGCGGTATCCGGAGAGATAGAGCACCGCCTCGCGAAGGGTCTTGCTGGGAATAGTCCCGGTGTTGATGCAAACCCCTCCCAGCACCGCCTTTCGCTCCACCAGGGCAGTCTTCTTGCCCAGTTTTGCAGATTGGATCGCGGCGCGCTGCCCTGCCGGGCCTGAGCCGATCACCAACAAGTCATAATCGAAGGAAGCCATTTGTTAATCCTTAGATGCCTGAGATTCGAGGAAGTATGCCCATGCTAATTGTATGCGATTTGACAGAGTCTGCATATCTGACTTATAAGCCAATTAGGGGTTGTGCTTGCGCGGCAGACACATTCCCTGGAGGTACGGTGTCGCCATGGCGCGAGAAACGGGCAGAGAGTCAAGGGAATCACTGCCCGCAACTTGACGGTCCGCGCCAGGGGGAGGATTGAGATGCGAAATCAGATCGGCGGTTGCTGGCCGCGACGGCAGACCCGGGCGTCGCTTTTGGGCTGCCTGCTGGCCCTATGCTGGTTTTCAGTCGAGGAGTGCCCGGCGCAGTCTGAAGTTAATGGTCAATCACCGGATGCCTTGCACCAACTCAGTGCTTCGGTTGAGGAACTGGTGAGCCGGGTGTCTCCGAGTGTCGTCCAGGTGCTGGCGACGGGCTACGGCGCCACCGAGGGGGCTGATAGCGGCGAAACTGCTCTAGTGATCGGGAGGCTTCGCAGCATTGGGTCCGGCGTTATTGTCGACCCGGAAGGTTATATTCTGACCAACGCGCACGTCATCAAAGGCGCTCAACGCGTCCAGGTGACATTGCCGTCCCTGTCTTCTAGCCTGTCTTCAACCCTATCCGCTCCCACCTCCCGAGGCCGCCCCATGGACGCCCGCATTATTGGGGTATCCAGAGACATCGACCTCGCGCTGCTCAAGGTCGAAGCGGAAGGCCTCCAGGCACTGCCTATGGGCAAGTACACCAATCTTCGGCAGGGTCAGATGGTGCTGGCTTTCGGCAGCCCCGGAGGACTTCAGAATTCTGTAACCATGGGACGTAGTAAGCTCTGTCGCCCGGCAACCTGACCCCGATAACCCGATGGTCTACATCCAAACCGATGCGCCGATTAATCCCGGCAATAGCGGCGGTCCGCTCGTCAACATCGACGGAGAGGTCGTCGGCATCAATACTTTCATCTTGACCGAGTCGGGTGGAAACGAAGGCCTGGGCTTCGCTATTCCAAGCGGCATCGTGACCGTTGCCTTACCGCAACTCCGTAAGTACGGCCACTTGCATCGGGGTGAGATCGGCATCCACGTCCAGACCATTACACCCATGCTCGCCACGGGACTCCGACTCCCGACAGACCACGGAGTTATCGTCTCCGACGTCCTGCCGGACGGTCCCGCAGAACAAGCCGGACTTAAGGTTCAGGATATTATCCTGAGTGTCAACGATAGGCCAATTGGAAATCTCCCCATATTCGGGTTGTATATGTTCATGTTGCACGCGGGCGATCAGGCCAAAATCGAGGTCCTTCGGGGCTCCGAGAGAATTCCTTTGGAGGTTCCGGTAATTCAACGTCCGCACAATGTGGACCGGTTGGCAGACCTTGTCGATCCTGAAAAGAACCTGGTGAGCAAACTGGGTATACTCGGGATTGAGATTAACAAGAAGACGGCTCCTTTGCTGCCCGACGTGAGAGAGCCTTCGGGGGTGATCGTTGCCGCTAAAGTGGCCGGCCTTGGCGGGCAGGAAAACTCGCTAGCGGTCGGAGACGTAATCCATGCGCTCAATGGAACGACCGTGCTCAGCCTGGATTTTCTCCGTTCAACGCTGGACGCCATAAAGCCCAATAGCCCGGTCGTCCTCCAGATCGAGCGGGAAGGAACCTTCATGTATACTACCTTCCGCATGGATTGATGACAAACTTCAAAACAGGAGGCTGGGGTCACGAGCGAAGGAACAGCTCCCTTTGAAGCTCTCCTGCGGCATCCTCTCTGCTCCCCGATGCATCTAATGTAACTGTCAACCATCGCGAAATGGTCAGGCAAGAGGGCAGAACGGCTTGAGGCGCGTCAATTTTCGCGGCTTCGCGTCCCAACAGAATTGCCTGGGGGCCAAATCCGATGGCGATATGGTATGCTAGAGATTCTGAGCGCTCTTTCACGATACCTCTGCAACGACATGAAGCGAATCATCGCGCGCTACCGGCGCTTAGTTGTAGCTAGCGTCATGCTGCTGCTGGTCGGGGTGGTCGGTCTGTCGATCGCCACCCGGAGGCCTTGCCTCCATGCCCGCAGCGGACCTTGGCACACGTCCAAAGCCGGCCGCATGAACGAATCGGCGCAGCACGAGAGTGCTGTCCCCAAGGTAGCTGAAACAGCAGTCGATGTTGCGGTCGAAGTGGAAAACGCCCCTCCGCGTTTCGTTTGTCATGAAGAAATACTCCCTATTGCTGTTCCTCTAACCCTCCAGAGACATCACTTCCGCGCACCGCCCGTCCTCTAATCGAGCTCGTGTGTCTTTTGCCCCAGCAGGGCAACTGATTCGGCCATCCGTCCAGCAGGCAGGGCTCAATTTCTCATGACGTCGTAGTCGTCGCTTCGTCGGTTCGACGGGGACCAAATCAAGAGTCATACCGTGATTAGCAAACGATTGGACCCTCAAGGAGGACATGGCATGCCAACAGACAGGGCACTAACCTCGGAGGAACTGGCATCGCTCCGTTGTCTCACTAGCTGCCAGGTTGCGGACGCCCTCGAGACGTTGGATGTGCGCCTGCGCAACGAGGGCTTCATGGACTCGAGCGTCCGGTGCTTGTTCCCGAACCTCCCGCCGATGGTCGGCTATGCGGTGACAGCGCGAATCCGTACTGCGGAACCTCCCATGACGGGGGACGCTTACCCGGATCGCACCGACTGGTGGAGTTATCTCCTGACCATTCCAGCCCCGCGCGTGGTGGTGTTAGAGGATTTGGATCGGCATCCCGGACTCGGATCATGCGCCGGAGAAGTGCATGCGCATATTTTCAAGGCTCTGGGCTGCGCGGGCCTGGTCACCAACGGCGCGGTTCGCGACCTCCAAGCCGCTGAGTTGTTAGGCTTCCCCTTTTTCGCCGGAAGTGTTGCGGTGTCTCGCGTCTACTATCACATGCTGGAATTCGGCATGCCGGTGGAGGTTGGCAACTTGAAGGTTCGGCCGGGCGATCTGCTGCACGGGGACCGGCACGGTGTGATCACCATTCCGGACTCCGTTGCCCGGGACATTCCGGCGGCAGCAGCGAGGGTGGCCGCGCTCGAACGCCATGTGATCGAGGTTGGCAGACTCGCCGAATCCCTCCCTCGACGACTTACGCGAAGCCGTGCAGCAATCAACGCGATGGGAGAAGCCTCGCCGGTGATGTTCAAGCATGATCGCGCGACCTTCGATACCCAAGAGTTTAATTGTTGTGCCCAATGGAGTCCTAAGATGATCAACGACACGCTCAGCCTGGCCGTTCGTGAATTCGCGCGACTGCTCAAGTCGGGTTGGGAGGCGACCCTGGCGCTGCTGCTCATCGGCGTCCTGCTGATGACGGCGGGTTGCTCACGCGATGAGGGTGGCCGCGCCCAGTCCGCTGAGGCCGAAAAGGTTGTGAGTGTGGCGGTGAGTAAGGTTGGGCGCGCCGACCTGTCCCAGGCGCTGCGCATCGCGGCGGAATTCCGGCCCTTTCAAGAAATCGACGTCCACGCCAAGGTGGCCGGGTATGTCAAGCGGATCTATGTGGACGTGGGAGACCGGGTGAAGAAAGGGCAGACGCTGGCCGTGCTCGAAGTGCCGGAGCTTCAGGATGAACTGAATCAGGTGGCCGCCGCGTTGCGGCAAAGCAACCAGGAGGTGGATCAGGCCCAGCACGAGCTCAGGCGCGCCCAGGCGGATTACACGGTCGCGCATTTGTCCTACACGCGGCTCGAAGGAGTGATGAAGACCCGTCCGGGACTCATCGCCCAGCAAGACGTGGACGACGCCCAGGGGAAAAACGAGGCAGGGGAAGCCAGGGTGGAAGCCGCGAAAGCTGGTCTGGCCGCCGCCCAAGAACACTTCCAGGAGGCCACGGCCAATCGCGAGAGAGTGCAGGCCCTGTTCGATTATACCAAGATGACGGCCCCCTTCGATGGTGTTGTTACCTGGCGATATGCCGATACCGGGGCGATGGTGGCAGCCGGCACAACGTCGGAGCGACAGGCGCTTCCGGTCGTCAAGCTCTCACAAAACGGGTTGCTGCGCCTGGATATTCCGGTTCCCGAGACCGATGTTCCGGTCGTGCGCCTGGGCAAGAAAGTGAGCGTGGAAGTGCAGGCTCTAAATAAGACTTTTGAAGGCACGGTCGCAAGGTTTGCCGACAAGGTCGATGACGCCACCCGCACCATGATAACGGAAGTCGACGTTCCCAATCCCAACTTGGAGATCGTACCTGGGATGTACGCTTACGTTTCCTTCCCGGTCATGGAAAAGAAGAATGCCTTGGCGGTCCCTATCCAGGCGGTTTCGCGAGAAGGTAACAGGGCGGTGACGTATCGAGTCAACAGCGGCAATCGGATTGAAGTCCTGCCTGTCACTCTCGGCATCGAAACCCGCAGCCAGATTGAGGTCCTCTCGGGGCTGTCGGAGGGCGACCGGGTGGTAGTCGGCAATACCAGCCAATTGCGGCAGGGTCAAATCGTCGCTCCAAAGATCGTGGAGTTGTCAGAGGTCGAGGGAGGCAGCTAATGTCACGCTTCGCTATTCGCAATCCCTATTTCATCATCGTTCTCTGTCTCTTCGTGGTGGTGATAGGTCTTACCAGCCTCCTCCGCATGCCGGTAGATTTGTTTCCGGTCATCAACATTCCGGAAGTGGTAGTGGCGACGTTTTATAGCGGCATGCCTCCGGAAGAAATGGAAGGCAGCATCACCGGACGTTTCGAGCGGTTCTTCACGCTCGGAGCGGGGATCGACCACATGGAGTCCCGGTCTCTCGAAGGGGTCAGCATCATCAAGATTTACTTTCAGCCCGGAACCAGCGCCGACGCCGATGCCACCGAAATCTCGAACTTGGCGATGGCTGACCTGGGACGCCTGCCCAAGGGCACGCTACCGCCGGTCGTGATGAAGTTCGACGCCTCGAGCCTCCCGGTGTGCCTGGTGACCTTGAAGGGCCAGGGGCTTTCGGAGGCGGAACTTCGCGACACCGGCCAATACGCGGTCCGGGACCAGTTGGCAACGGCATACGGGGCGTCGGTTCCCCCGCCTTTCGGCGGCAAGTACCGCCAGATCATGGTCTACGTGGATCCCTTGAAACTCCAAGCTCACGGCCTGAGCGTGATGGACGTGGTGGACGCGGTGAATAAGAACAATCTGATCCTGCCGGCAGGCGACGCCAAGATAGGCCCCTACGACTACGACATCTACACGAACAGCGAGATTGAGCACGTTCCAGACCTGAACCAAGTTCCTCTCAAGACCGTCGGCAACAAGTACGTAACGGTGGCGGACGTGGGTTCCGCCAAAGATGCTTCCACCATTCAGCTCGGGATCGTTCGCGTAGGCGCGCAACGTTCGGTCTACCTGCCCATCATGAAGCAGGGTGGCGACACCAACACCATCGCCGTGGTCGACGCCGTCAAGTCGACTTTGAAGCGCTTGGTAGATGTGCCCAAGCAGCTTGTGACCACCGTGGTGTTCGACCAATCGGAGTTCGTGAAGAAAGCTATCAGTACGCTCATCCATGAAGGCGCCACAGGGCTATTGCTCACCGGTCTGATGGTGCTGCTGTTCCTGGGAAGCCTGCGCGGCACGGCCGCCGTGTTTCTTTCCATTCCACTCTCTGCTCTCGCCGCCATCATTGCCTTGTACTTCGGAGGCAGCACAGTGAACAGCATGGTGCTGGCGGGCCTGGCCATCGTCTTTTCCCGACTGATCGATAACTCGGTGATCGTGCTGGAGAACATCTTCCGCCACATGGAGCTCGGGGAGCCTCCTGAAGTAGCCGCCGAAAAGGGCGGGGAGGAGGTGGGCACGGCTGTCCTGGCGGCCACCATAGCCAGCGCAGTCGTCTTTTTTCCGGTCACCTTCCTCTATGGCGTGAGTAAGTTTCTCTTCTCCGCCCTCGCCTTGGCGGTGGTCCTTGCCCTCTTTGCCTCGTATTTCATCGCCATGACGGTGGTCCCCCTCTTCTGTGCCAAGCTCATCAGGGGCACTCCGCACGGTGCCGGGCACGGACCGAGTTTGGAAGATGTCCCAGCCCACCCTGGCAAAGCGCGCCCCTCTTGGGCTACCCGCTTCAACACAGCCTTCAATCATAGATTCCATCAGATGCTCGACTGGTATGAGGCCACCGTGGACCGATCCCTGCTTCGACCCTGGCGTGTGGTCGGCGCGATCATGGGAGTCTTCCTCGTGAGCCTGCTTATCTTTCCCTTGCTCGGCGTGGCCTTCTTTCCTCGCAGCGACGCCGGCCAATTCGTCATCAATATGAAAGCTCCCACGGGTATGCGTGTTGAACTGACCGAAAAGCTGGTGGCGAAGGTTGAAGATATCGTGCGAGAAGTAGTCAAGCCCAGGGACCTGAAGCTGGTGGTTTCCAATCTTGGAGTGGTTCCCGATTTCACTTCCATCTATACCCCCAACTCCGGACCTCACACCGCCACCATCCAGGTGGCACTGACCGAGGACCACAAGATTGGCAGCTACGAATATATGGACCTAGTTCGAAAACGTCTGGCGACCGATATGCCGGAGATCGACAGCTTCCTCCAATCCGGAGGCCTACAGGACGCTGTGCTGAATCAGGGCCTTCCCGCTCCCATTGATTTACAGGTGAGCGGTCAGGACCTCCCGTCGACGTATCGAGTCGCAACGGACCTGGCACATAGGATCCGGAATTTGCCCGGTGTGAGTGATGTCTACATTCCGCAGGATATCGACTACCCAGCCCTCCGGCTCCAGGTGGACCGGGTTCGTGCCGGTGAACTGGGTCTGAGCCAGAAGGAGGTAGTGGATAACGTCATCACCGCCCTGACCTCCAACCAGATGATCGCGCCGAGCTACTGGATCGACCCGCGTACTGGCAACGACTACTTCCTCACCGTTCAGTACCCGGAAAGCGCTATCAACAGTATGTTCTCCCTCAAAGGCATCCCCATCCGTTCGCCTGCTTCGAAAGAGTCGGCTTATCTCGACCAAGTGGTTAAGGTTACGAACTTCAAAGCCCCGACGGAAGTGGACCACTACCAGATCCAGAGAGTGATCGACGTCTATGTGACCCCAGCCAGTGAGGACCTGGGCCGCTTGGCCAATGCTGTCAACAAGGTCATGGCCCGAACCCGCCTTCCCGAAGGCGTCGGCTTGGTGATGCGCGGCATGGTCGAAGGCATGCGTCAGTCGTTTCACAGCTTTGGTTTTGGACTGTTCCTGGCCCTGGCGCTCCTTTACTTGGTTCTCGTGGCCCAATTTCGCTCTTTTATCGATCCCTTCCTGATTCTCCTCGCCGTCCCCACCGGAGTGACGGGCGTGCTGGTGTTCCTCTGGATTACAGGAACCACGATGAATGTGATGTCGCTGATGGGCGTGGTGATGATGGTGGGCATGGTGTCCTCGAACAGCATTCTGATTGTGGAATTCGCCCACCAACTCGAGGCGGAGAAGTCCGTGCGCGACGCGGTGGTCACCTCCTGCCGCATCCGCTTGCGCCCGATTCTGATGACTTCCCTCGCCACAATCTTTGGACTAATTCCCATGGCCTTGAAGCTCGAAACTGGAAGCGAGGCCTACGCCTCGTTGGGGCGCGCGATCATTGGAGGCCTTACCTCTTCAGTGATTCTGACGGTCTTCATCGTTCCGGCGGCTTACCTGCTTGTCTACGGAAACAGAAAGCTGCCCGGGAACGAGGCTCCGACAGAATCCCATTCGTGAAAGCGCTAATCGGACAACGCCTGCACGGACGTGCGGTGCCGTTCCGAGCTCTGGAAGTTGGAATCTGAAGTCTTCGGTCGCAGCCCTGCCGGGCTGTGCGTCAGCTCGTTTGTAGTGTTTCCAAAGCGCGGACTTCTCAATATGACCTGGAGGTTAGGTAGTTATGAACCGTAGATTCCTTGTGCTGGTAGCTTTGCTTATCAGCGGAACAGGCGCGCGGGCCCAGAGTGCCGCGCCGACGCTGCTTACCTTAAAGGACGCCGAGGCTCTTGCGCTCAAGAATCATCCCCAGGTATCTGGCCGCGCAGGCCACGGTGTTGGAATTCAACGAGCACGTCGTCGAGGAGCGCTCTGCCTACTTCCCAACAGTCAACTATGATTTGACCGGGTCAGGAGGCAATCCGCAAGGACGCATTGGCGCGGGGTACCTGCCTGCCTCCCGGCTTTTTGACCGGCTGGGAACGGGAATCACGCTTTCCCAGCTCATCACCGATTCCGGGCGCACTCCCAACCTTGTGGCGAGTTCCCGGCTGCAAGCGCAGGCCAGCCAGCGGACCTATGAAGCCACCCGTTACGACATATTGTTAGCCGTGAACCAGGCCTACTTCGGCGTCCTCCACGCGCAGGCGTTAGTCAAAGTCGCGCAGCAAACCGTCGCAGCGCGCCAAATCCTGTCCGACCAGGTCACCGAGTTGGCTAAAAACAAGCTGCGCTCGGATGTAGACGTTGCCTTCGCCGACGTGAACCTGTCCGAGGCCAAGCTTTTGCTGCTCCGTTCTCAGGATCAGTTGCGGGCAGCTTTTGCCGAGCTCACACGCGCCTTGGGCTCTCAACAGGAAGAGAGTTACAAGCTAACGGATGAGCCGCTCCCGCCCAGTCCCCCGCCTGAACCCAACTCGCTGCTTGCCCAAGCGTTTGCTAATCGTCCGGACCTGCTGAGCCTGCAACTCCAACACCAAGCTGCGGTCAAGTTCGAGCGGGCAGAAAGAGACCTTTCGCTCCCAACAATTGGTTTGGTAGGTACTGCGGGGGCTATCCCGGAGATTAATCAGATACTCTCGACTAAAATCCCAAACAACTACGAAGCTGCAGCCCTGAATGTCGAGGTCCCGATCTTCAACGGGCGCCTTTTTACGGCCCGGCGCGAAGCGGCCCGATACCATGCAGAGGCCGAAGACCAGAGGGTGCGTGATCTTCAGCAGCGGATTGCGAGGGACGTGCGCGTGGCCTGGTCCAGCTCCAAAACCGTCTATCAGAACATCGATGTCACGGCGGAGATGCTCCGCGAAGCCTCCCTGGCCCTGGAATTGGCGCAGGGTCGATACAACTTGGGGCTGAGCTCGATTGTGGAATTGACCCAGGCGCAGTTAAACCTTACCCAGGCTGAAATCGAAAACTTGAACGCCAAATACGACTACCAAAGCGTCTATGCGATGCTGCAGTACACTATGGGATTGTTACGATGACGGCAAGCTTCCCTCTACTTCTCTTTGTCGAATTTCAGGGCTGCGGAGTTTAGACAATAGCGAAGGTGGGTCGGGGCTGGGCCGTCTTCAAACACGTGACCTAGGTGTGCAGCGCATTCCTTGCACTGTACCTCAGTTCGCACCATGCCGTACGAGATATCGTCTTGCGTGCGGATGCTTTCCGGATCCACCGGCGCCCAAAAGCTTGGCCATCCGGTTCCTGACTCAAATTTGGCGTCGGAACTGAAGAGCGGTTTGTTGCAGCACACGCAACGGTAGACGCCTTTTTCGTGATTGTCCCAATATTCGCCCGCAAAAGCCCGTTCTGTCCCCTTCTTTCGAGTCACCTCAAACTGCTCGGGGGTCAGCTTCTGTTTCCATTCTTGGTCTGTCTTCACGACTTTATCAGCCATAACAGTTCCTTCTCGCTTTCCGGAGGCTGTGAATCGCACCGGAGTTGCCGGGTGCGGCTTGCCTTTAGTGCCGTGAAACAGCCCCAAGACCAAGAGATGGAAATAACGGGGGTTTGGTTACAAGATGTCTCACTCGAGGTTGCGCCGCGGCGCACTGGGCAGAGACCGGATGACCTGATCTCGATTCTCAGCGCTCTCCCCAGGCCTGAAAAGGTGTGAAAGGGTACCAGTCCAGTCTGTCATTCCTGGCCCATGGCTCTTTGCGGACCAAGATTCTGCTCCGCCGTTGGCGGCGGCGCCTGCGGGCTCCCACTATTGACGGGGTACACCAAACTTCGGTCCGGCTCCCAGGAAAGGTAAACCTTAGCGCCCGGAGAGGTTCGCTCGAGTGGAAGTGCGTTCGCTGCCATAGCTCCTCGCACCACCAGCCGTTCACCGCTCGCAATCCGCACCGTCCAGCGGCGGCTGCCACCTTCGAAGATGGCCTCCACCACCTCGCCGGGCACAACGTTCACCGCCTCGCTGCTTGGCCGAGGGCGGCCCAGAGTCAGTCGCATGGCCTCCGAGCGCACTCCCAGAATGGCGGCAAAGCCCCGCCCCAAATCCATCGAATTCCTCGACCAGAGAGTCCATCCGGTCTCGGTTTCGAAGCGAGTGCCCTGGTTGGAGTGGCTAAGACAATGGACTGGGAAGAAGTTCTCCACACCCATGAACTCCGCCACAAAAGGCGTTCGAGGCGCGCCGTAGGTCTCCTCCGCCGGCCCTACCTGCTCGAGGCGGCCATGATTGATAACAGCGATCCGGTCCGACATGACCAACGCCTCTTGCTGATCGTGGGTGACGAAAATGAATGTGATGCCCAAGCGCTCGCGCAGACGCTTCAGTTCCACTTGCATCTGTTGGCGCAGTTTCTGGTCGAGTGCTCCCAGCGGCTCGTCCAGCAACAGCACCGCCGGCTCGAGAACCAGGGCCCGCGCCAGCGCTACGCGTTGCCGTTCGCCTCCGCTCAGTTGATGGGGGTAACGGTCCTCTTTTCCGGGGAGTTCCACCATCTCGAGGAGGGTACGAACACGTTTGGCGATCTCCGGGCGCGGCAGATTCTTCTGTTCGAGGCCGAACGCCACGTTGCGAAAAACATTCAGGTGAGGGAAAAGCGCGTAGTGCTGAA
Organism: uncultured Acidobacteriota bacterium; assembly: GCA_963722675.1. Lineage (GTDB taxonomy): Bacteria > Acidobacteriota > Terriglobia > UBA7540 > UBA7540 > CAVROP01. The sequence goes on along the minus strand of CAVROP010000063.1, from coordinate 122,983 downwards.
AGACAGTGTTGACGTTCCGACGGTAGGGAGGCAGGGGCGAGGCGTCGCGTCCGTTAATCAGAATTTGCCCGCTCTGAGGCTGCTCGAATCCCGCCACCAGACGCAGGATGGTCGTCTTCCCGCTTCCGCTGGGCCCTAAGAGCGTCAGGAATTCTCCCCTGCCGACCTCCAGGGAAAAATCTTCTAGCGCTGTATGTTCCCCGTAGCGCTTGTTAACGCCTCGTAATTCGACAATGCACTGGGGCAACTCTTCCAATTTGTAAGCTGGCTCCACCGCCTCGTGGGATTTCCAGATCATCGTACTCGTGACGTCGAAAAATAACAAGAGTGATTTTTGTGACTTTTGATTTGCGATTTGTGATTTGCGATTGCCGCCGGTACTTGACATCACACGTCGGCCTGTTACCCTTTTAAGTTGGGTCCGGGCAGAAAGGGAGACTGCTCACATCAGCCACCGGCCCTCAATTTTCAGCCAGTAGTTACGGGCTGATGGCACAGAGCTGAGAGCCAAACACTTCTATGTCCAAGAAACAGAAAGAAACCGTCCAAAAGCAGTTCACCAAGACGGCCGACGCCTTTTCCAAATTTGCGGGGCGTGATTCAGTCGAAGTTCTTGCCGAGAAAGTGGAATTCGTCAAGGCCCAAGCTCACGAACTCGTGCTCGACGTCGCCTGTGGGCCGGGCGCATTCGTTCTGGCGGTTGCGCCGCGTGTGCGTTTCGCTTTGGGCATCGACTTAACACCTGAAATGCTTCGCCAGGCGCGCCAGTTCCAGGCTGAGAAGCAAATCGCCAATGTCGCGTTCGCCCGTGGCGATGCGGACTCCCTTCCCTTCCCCGATGCCTGCTTCGATCTGGTCAGTTGCCAGCATGCCTTTCACCACATCACCAAGCCGGAGCCGGTTCTCCAGGAGATGATCCGCGTCACGAAGCCCGAAGGCAGGCTGTTGATCCTCGATCCGCTGGCGCCGGAAAGCGACGCGAAGTTTGAACTTTATAATCGCATCGAGAGGCTTCGCGACCCTTCCCACACTTCTTCACTTCGCCTCACCAGCTTCCTCAGCATGTTCGAAGAGCATGGCCTCGAGGTATTCCGCCAGTCGCTTCGACGCCGGCCGCGGTCCTTCAATCAGTGGATGCACCGCGCGGGCGCTGTGCCGGGTAAGAAACGCTACGCCGAAACGCGCCAACAGTTGGAAGAGTCTATGCCGGGAGATAAAGCCGGCTTCTCGGCGAGAGCCGACGGCGATGATATTCAAATCATCCACAATGAAGGAATGTTCCTGGCGAGACGGCTTCCCGCGGATAACGCGTAGAGGCGCCTTCTCTCGGCGCTCCGGGATGGCAGGCCTCAGCCACTACCCATTTCTCCGCTTCGAGGATCTCCCACCCCGCCTGGCAGCCGGCGTTGGGGTGCGTCGTGCGCCAGGCACCTTGCCGATTCGCGGATCTTTGGCGAGGATGAGTTCGCAGGCGCGCAGTGCCACCTCCTCAAAATCCGGCGCATCGGCGGGAAGTACCTGCCAGCCCGTTACTTCCTTCCCCAGTACTTTAATGGACCGCATGCTGGGGAACTCGCGTCGCAGGCTCTCATGGTGCTCCCGGGTCGTGGCAAGCCAAACACCGTTGTCTTCCGTGCTCGTGCGCTTATCCCGCAGAACTAACACGATCTTATCTTGAACGTAGACCGCAATGCAGCCGAACAGGGGACGAGTGTACGGCGACAATGCCGCGATACCGTCGAGCACGAACTCAAACGGAACGGCCTTGCGGGGCTTGGCGCGAAATAAGGCGTCGTCCATCGGGAGGGAGGCGGTGCTACGACGGAGCTTCGACATCAGTCACCCCGCCATTCCAAGGCCTTCTTCTGCAACTCCAGTGAAGTGAATTGGTCCCGAAATTCCGAAAGTCCTCCCGCCCAACTCATCCGCAGTTTCGACTGTTTGGGGCGCACCTTGGTTTCGAACAAAAACCTCGCGAAATCTTGGACCTCCTGCTGCAAATCCGGCGGTAGTTCTTTAACTAACTCGTCAGGAGATTTCATCGGACTGCCTCCGCTTAGAGTGTATTACACCTCCTTGGGATTTAACACTCGCTTGTGCAATCTCCGTCTACCCGCCCGCCTCCTGCCTATTAAACGGCCACTCGCCTCGCAATCGTGCTCGAATGAAGTAAGCCGCGCTGCCCACCGCAAAAACCGCCAATCGCGAAAAAGAGTGAACTCCTCTCGGCAGTGCCCAACACATACAGCCAGCCTAAGAGCGAGATGATTCCAGGCACAGGGTAAAGCCACATCCGAAACGGCCGCTGGAGTTGAGGGGCGCGAGAGCGGAGCAGGAAAAAGCCCACCGTTTGGGGCAGATACTGAATGAGCACGCGTGTGGCGACCAAGCCTCCAATGACCTCATTGAGACGGCCGAGGCTGAAAATGGAAGCCACCAACCCCAGGGTGATGAGCGAGACATACGGGAATTGACCTTTGGGATGAAGGCGCGCGAAGACACGGAAGAAGTTCCCGTCGATCGCCGCGGCGTAGGGGATGCGCGAGTATCCCAACAGCAGGGAGAAAACCGAGGAAAAAGCAATCCAGAGCAGCAAGCCCGTCATTACCTTGCCTGCCGCGTGCCCCTGAAGCGTCTCAATGTAGACGGAGGCGATGAAGCGGCTGTGAATAGCATCGCGCCACGGGATCACGCTGAGGAAGGAGGCGGTCATCAGCACGTAGAGGGTTCCGACCGCCAGAATCGAAAACATGATGGCGCGCGGGATCACCCGCCCTGGGTCGCGAATCTCCTCCGCCAGGTAACAGACATTGTAATAGCCGAAGTAGTCGTAGAGAGCATAGAGTGTGGCATGACCGAGCCCGGCCCAGAAAATCCAGTGCAGGTTAAAGGCTGCGGGAGGGAAATCCATCAGGCGAGCCGCGCTCAAGTGAGGCAGCCCGGAAAAGATGATCCAAAAGCAACCCAGAATCACGCCTCCTACCAACACTACGGAGAGGTTTCCGAGGGCGCCGATGCGCCGGTAAAGGAGCACGACCAGCAGCAAGGGGAAAACCGCCGCGATAATCCGCACGCCGCCTGGCGACACTTGGGGCAGAAGATAGTGAAGATAATTGGCAAAGCCGATACTGCCGCTGGCTACCGAGAGTGGGGCGGAAAACATAATCTGCCAGACCATCAGGAACGAGAACCAGCGCCCCGCGCGGTGCGCGCCATAGGCTTCACGAAGATAGTTGTAGCTCCCGCCCGCCTTGGGCATCGCGGCGCCTAGTTCCGCCCAGACCAAGCCGTCGCAAAAAGCAAGCAACGCCCCCACCAGCCAGCCCAGCATGGCTTGGGGGCCGCCCATAGTAGCCAGAAAGAGGGGTATGGTGATGTAAGGACCGATCCCCACCATGTCCGTGATGGCCAAGGAGGTGGCTTGGATCAAGCCCAATTCTCGGCGCAAAGCCATAGGAAAGTCGTCAGTTGTAAGTCGTCAGTTATCAGTTTACCGAAAACTGATGGCTGACAACCGATTACCTACCTTTGACCTGTCTCAACAAGTTCGCCTTGGCCTTCGGCCCGGGCGCCACAGGCTGGGCTGCAAGGCTCAGCAGGTAGACCGTTCGCGCGGCTTCCTTGAGCCTTTCCAAACAATGCTCACAACCCGAGGCCAAATGTTCCCGAAGCTGCACCGAGTCCTCTTCCAAGAGCGCCCCGAGCAGGAACAGTTCGTAAACGCTTTCTAGATGTCGGCAGTCCAAGTCCCCAACACCGCGTGCTGGCGGTGCCTCAAAAAGGTAAATGCGGCGCGCAAGCCCGCGCTGACTTTGCCCAGGGGCTCGCCGAGCTGCGCGGCAATTTCAGCTTCATTATAAGCTTCGAACACCGCAAGCTCCAGCGCGCGGCGCTGCGGCTTGGGCATTTGGTCGAACGCTCGTTGCAGTAGATTCAGGCGCGCCTCCGCCCAGGCGATATCCTCAGCCCGCGGCAGCCAGACCTGGGGCGGCGAGAGGAAAAGGCCGCCGTGCCGTTCATGCTCGGCGGGTGACTGTTCCCCTGACTTTCGCCAATCCGCGGTCGAATCAATGCACCTGTCCGCCGCCTTCTCCACCTTTTTTTGACCCTGCCGGCCCCGGCTCGTGACCGATATAGCCGCCCCGGCCCGCCTGGCGCGAAGTTGCTCTAGGCCCACATGCCTCGCCATGAGCACCAACCAAGCGGCGACGCTCCCCTTGGCTTGGGCGAGTTCGGGCGCTTCTTTCCACAGTCGCAGGAAGACCGCCTGTAGAGCGCTCTCGGCATCCAATTTCGAGGATAATATCCTCACCAAAATTCCCATTAAACTGGAGGCGAATTGGTCGTACAAGCCCGCCAAAGCTTCCGCGTCATGGCCCGCCACCTTGACCAGAAGTTCTTCTGTGCCCAATTCCGGGTTGCCCCGCGAGGGCTTGGAGAAACCGCTCTTTGCGCCGCTTGGCATGCGCCCCTCGAATTCGAGACTCGAAATTCGAAACTTGAAAAGAGGAAAACCGTGGAATAAAGGCCCGACGACCAGAAAGTTACCCCGTCACCGCTGGGCCCTTGGAAATCCGATTCGGCATTCGATTCTTGAATCTGATCGTTCGACTACGATTTTCGAGTTCCGAATTCCGGGCTGCCGCCGTGACGGTTTTTTTATGATCACTATAAAAAGGAACGATTGGACTGCTCACACGCTCCGGGTTGATGATTGTTCCAGTCCCGCCGGAGCATCGGATCTTCGTCGAGAGGACCTTGCCCCCAGGGCTTCGCGGCATGACCGCGGCGGGACCGAGTTCCTCTTTTTCAATTCGGGCCCCAGTCAAGGGGCCCGAGTTTTTTTCGCTTAAAGCAAAGCACGCCTTAGGAAGCCGCCGAGCCCACGATTCTCTTTTTGCCCGCATCCCAATTGGCGATGGTGCTATTAAAGTAAGAGTAATTGGCCAGGTGGCAGCAAAGCGCCGTGTTGTTTCCGAAGGTCGCATCCTCAACTGAAGGCCTACGGGTCCTCACCGACTCGAAGAAGTTCCAGAGGTGCTCCCGATCATCGTTGTAGCCCGGCGGCGCGTAATAGCGGGTTGATTCTTCGGTCGAGAAAGACCCGGGTTTGAATTCATGTTCTTTGTGCCACTCCTCGGCATAATCAGCTCGCATTTTTCTGGGCCAGCCGGGAGTGCAGGGTGCGTAGTCTGCGCCAGACTGGGGTGTCAAGGTCAGCTCGCCGTTACGAATCTCGAGCAATCCCCGAGTCCCCATGAAGCGGGTCACCTCTTCCGTCTCGGTGTTCAGCGTCACTCGAAGGGTGGCGCGAAACTGCGGGTATTCGTAGATCGTGGTTAACGAGTCGGGAACATCCCTCCCGTCATGCCAGCGGAAAAGGCCGCCCATCGCCATGGCGCGTTTAGGCGGGGCGGTGATCCCTGCAACGTAATGGATGCCGGTCAAAAGGTGCACGTAAAGGTCGCCCGGAATGCCTTCTCCGTAATCCTGCCAGCAACGCCAGCGAGTGAAATGGAGAGCATTGAAGGGCTTCTTGGGAGCCGTGCCCAACCAAGTTTCCCAATCGAGAGTTTCCGGTGACAAGTCCGGCGGCACCGTGTACTCCCAGGCGCCGCACGGGTCGTTACGCCCCATCTGGGCTTCGACCAGGCACACCTCGCCGATCGCGCCTCTTTCGTAGAGCTCCTTGGCTTTGGTATAGACGATGTCGCTGCGCCGCTGGCTGCCGATTTGCACGATTCGCTTATTCTTCTGCTCCGCGGCAATCATCTCAAATCCGTCTTCCACCGTGTGGGACATCGGCTTCTCACAGTAGACATCCTTGCCGGCATTGCAACAGTCCACCACGATCCGCTTGTGCCAGTGGTCCGGGACCGCGGCCACGATGCAGTCGATATCTTTGTTGTCGAGAAGCTCCTTGTATTGCCGGGTCGTGGGAATGTCTTTGCCGACGATCTCTTTTGCCAACTCGCGCCGCCCGTCGTACAGATCGCACGCGGCGATACACTCCACTCCCGGGAGCCCGATGCTCGTCCGCAGCAGCCCGGAGCCTTGCATCCCCACGCCGACCATGCCCATCCGCAGTGTGTCACCGGCGGGCACGGGCCTGGGCAAGGCATAAGCCGGGCCCGGCTCTAAAAGAAAAGATTTGGTCGCCAGCGTTGCGCCCGCCACGCACGCCGTCGCTTGCATAAATTTACGCCTGGAAATCCGCTGCTCACTCATGAGTTAAACCTCCTGAACATTTGAATCGCCGCCGCTCTCGGATTGGGTTGCATATTATCGTGACGGACCGGCCCCCTCACCTGTCCGTCGGCTGACGGACACCCTCTCGCCCCAAGGGGGAGAGAGCATGAACTCCAATTGTTTCTCCCCTCGCCCTTTGGGAGTGAGGGGTCGGGGGCATAAACTCCGGTTATTTCTCCCCTCGCCCCCTTGGGGGAGAGGGGTTGGGGGGTGTCATTTAATTCTGCAGTCCTCATTAAGACCTACGAGGTAATTCTTTTCGCACTCGCGTCCCACACTGCCGGCGTCTTGTGGAAATAAGAATAATTCGACAAGTGGCATCCCAGAGCCGTGTTGTTCCCAAACACCTCATTCTCGACCACCGGCTGGCGTGTCCTCACCGCACGGAAGAAATTCGCCTCGTGGTCGGACATGTCGCTGTAATGCGGAGGCGTTGTGAAGACCTCATCTTCCTCATCGACTTTGAATTCTCCCGGCGTCGGCTCGGGATGTTCGGCGCGCCATTTTGCAAAGTACTCGGCACGCATTTTCGCCGGCCAGCTTCCGATCGAATAGTCCTCAGGCTGATGGCAGGAGGCTTGTGGCCGGAAGGTAACCGTCGATCTGCCGGATGAGCATCGTGCCGTTCTTGCCGTAGAAGCCGAAAAATTCGTCTTGTAATTGTTGTTGTGGTTGCAGCGCAACGCCACCTGGAAGTGGGGGTAATCGTACATGGTCCAGAGCAGGTCCGGAAACTCGCGGCCGTCTTTGTAGTAGTACAGCCCGCCGGTGGAAAGGGCGCGCTGCGGCGGCATATTGGTGCCCGTCACAAAGTGTATGCCGGAGAGCAGGTGAACGAACAAGTCTCCCGCCAGGCCGGCCCCGTAATCCTTGTAGCAGCGCCAACGGAAGAAGCGTGTGGGGTCGAACGGCCGCTCCGGCGCGCCGTCGAGCCAGGTCTTCCAATCGATCGTCTGCTCGCTGGCGTCGGGAGGAATCGGGTAGACCCAGGCGCCGCTGTCGGTGTTCCGATCCCATACCGCTTCGATGGTATCCACCTCGCCCAACTTGCCGGAATCCCAAATCTCTTTCGCCTTGGCATAGAGAATCGAACTCACGCGCTGGCTGCCAACCTGCATCACGCGATTGTACTTGTGAACAGCCTCGATCATGGCCAGGCCGTCTTCGGGACTGTGCGACATCGGCTTTTCACAGTAGACGTCCTTACCCGCCGCCACAGCCTCGGTCACCGCTTTGCGATGCCAGTGATCGGGTGTCGCCACAATCACGGCGTCAATATCCTTACGGTCGAGGACACGTCGATAATCACGGGTGGTCTCGATTTCCTTTCCTCCCAGGGCTTCCTTCGCGGCGATATGGCGGCTGTCGTACAGGTCCGCTGCCATAACACATTCGATGCCCGGTACGGCTAAGCTCGCACGCAACAGATCGCAACCTTCCGTGCCTGTCCCGATGATGCCGAACCGGACAGTGTCCGAAGGCGGTACGGGACCCGCCGACGCCCACACCCTTTGGGGCTCCAGTAGAGTAACTTTGGCGGCTACGCCCGCCGCCGCACCCGCACCTATTTGCATGAACTCTCGCCGACTGAACGAATACTTCCTCATGATAGGCAAGACCTCCTTTGACAAATGCGATTCCTGAAAAAATCTTCAGCCGCATAGTCTGCCAGAAAGTGCAGGAGAGTGAAAGCGTTTTAATGCAGTGGGCAACAGGCAGGTAGGCAGATGGGAGGGCATCCTCGCTGAGTGGACGATGGGCAACCGCCTCTCCTTGGCCATTCCCGCGCATTCAAAGCATGCCGTCTGCATCATCGTTTGGTCGATGCCGCTCTCAAACTCGCTCCCCGTCCAGACATTTCTCGATAACCTCTTCGAGTAAAGGCAAGGGGATAAGATAGCGCGCTCCCACGCGCACCACCCCGATGCGGCCGGAATTGATCCAGCGGTAGAAGGTCGTAAGAGAGATGTTGCCGCCGGTGCGCCGGCAGAGCATGCGCCAGGCATGCATGGGAGTGAGCATCGGCAAGACGGCAGAGGATGATTTGGAATTCCGCCTCAGCGGGGCCGGGTTCAAAGATCGTGCGGCGTTCGGTCTCATGGCTTTCCAATACCTCCGGCAAAGTTCACAGCCCGAAAGCAGCACCCGGGATGAAGTTCATGCTGCGAAGTTCTGAGCATCGCACCCGGCTGCTCTCAGTCTGCCGACACTCATCACGCCTGCCCCTCCGAATCTCGATGGGGAATTGGGCGCACATTGTTCTCCGCCAAGGAACACACCTTGATTCACCTCCTTGGCAGGGGGGAGCAGGTTGGTTCCGGTCAAAGCTGACAGTGGACCCCGCTAGACAGCCTCGCCCAGCAGAAACCGCACGCGTTCGGCTGCCAGCCGATTGCGATCTTGTACGCGCCCATCGTCGGGCTCGGCATCCGGCAAGCCGAATTTGGCCTGGTCGAGAAGCAAGAACGATGGTTGCATGGACTGGAAGCAACGAGGCTCTGCGGACTGGCGACGGTGATACGCGCACTCGCCGTGAGCGCCGGGCTGAGCTGGAAAAACGCAGGCCTTGTGGCGGCAACGGGCGACGTACGACTCCCGACGCAACGTGCCGGCCCGGCCACGCAGCGACGCACACGACTCGGGCGAGCGGACTCCCGCCGCCTGACGAGCGAACCCGCGGCGAGTTGAGGCAACTGGCGCCGGGCGAACCACACCTAGGTGGGAGGAGAATAACCTTACAGCCTTACGACAATTATCATATGGCATGTTAGAACTCCTTGAGAGATTGGATGGAAGCTGGCGGTGAAACCGCCGAGGAAGCGGTGTGGGACAAAGCGTCCCTGGGGGAATTCGAAGCCTCAGAGCTTTTTTCAATTTACCCCCTCCCGAAATAATATGAAATGTGCTACCATCTCTTGTTAGACGGCACGGAAGGTAGGCTAAGTTTTTTCTAGCCGAGGAACGTCCAAAGCAGAGTAGGCCACTTTTCTTCAACTCTGCGCTCCAAGGTTCCGAGAAGTGAGAAGAGATGAAACCCGCGGGCAGGAGGCTAGAGTGAAGTGGGAACGTGAACCAGAACGCCCGCGGGTAATTCCGCGCAAGAGAGGCAAGGGAAGAATCGAGGAGGCGATTGGAAGCAGAGAGTCGCATTGCGATGAGTGAGCCCCTTGACTGCGAACTTGCCCGCAACCTGGTGATTGCGACAAAGACACCAGGGGAAAACGCGAGGGCAGGCCGGAGAGGTTCGAGGAACAGGCCCGCCTGGGGAAAAGCCGTCCGCCACTTGGAACCCGGCCCCACATCCGGGAGGGCGGAGGTTGTGCCTTCCAGGGTAGCCGAACTGAGGACTGCAGCTACACTTGGACGGCCTTGTAATTGTAGCCTATAATTGTTATAAAAGTCAAGTGTTTTTTTTGCCAGGAGAGGAGGATGTACCATGGAAGAGATGAATGCCGCGAAAGTAGTGAAGAAGGTCCGGCAGAGACTAGAAGTCAGCCAGGAGGGCCTGGCGCGCCTGCTGAACGCCACCAAAGGGGCGGTGCAACACTGGGAGCGAGGCCGCAACCGGCCCGACCTGGCCCGCCTGCTGGCGCTACGGCAACTCTGCCCGGCGGGGCTGGAACGGAAGGAATTGGAAACCCTGATCAAGGAAACCCAAGCCCACGTTGCGCCTTTACCGACAGGCCAGCCGGGGCCGGGCGGAAGGATCATTCCACCCCACCCAGGTGAAAGCCTGATCCTGCTGCGCAGGGACAACAATAAGCTGCGAAAGCAGGTAGCTAAACTCGAATCAACTTTGAAGCGCCGTGGCGAACAGTTGCGCATTTTAGAAGACCTGGCAACGGAGTTGCAGCGCGATATGGCCAAGCTGCGAGCCGGCCAAGCGCCTGCCGCGCCTGAACCCCCGACTACCCCGGTTCCTCAGGCGACGGAGTAGCCGCAGGGCTGGGCAATCCGAACTCGCGGCAAGTGTGCCCGAGCGCTGCAGGAAGTAGTGTGCGACGGGCCAGAGGGCCCGCGCGGGCGGCAGTTCGGAAGCCGGCCCAGAAACTCTTAAGACGCACCGGCCGGACGGCAACGACGAGGGGGAGTCCCTCGGACTCTCCCCGGCGTGCCAAGAGCCGCAGGTACGTTACAGCCTGTCCCAGAAGTCCGCGTGCCTCGGGCCGAGAGCGAAGTTCCAAGAGGAGGTCAAATGCTTGCCTGAGCAAAGCTCTCTCTTGGTATGTCCGATGCTTCATGCTTGGTTACGCTCCATTCCAGTCGTCGGCCGGGCTGCGGGTCGGTGAATCCCGATGTAGAGACAGGTCAGCGTTTGTGTGAGAGCGGCTCCCGGGTGAGGGTCTGCAGATGATGCCCGCCGTGTAAGGCACCCGAGTCGAGCTTGCGGTTGGCGAATGGTTTGGTCCCGTGTTCGCGGCCCGACTGTTCAATGACTCGTTTGACGAGTGCCGTCCCATTCTCGGCTTAGCGCTGGCCTTGCCCCGGCGGGCTCAGCAGGGGGGACCTGCCTAACAACGCTAAGGCTCAAGAGCGGACGAAACAAGCCACATGGCAGTTTCGTTGCCAGTTATACTTCTAGGCACTCCTGTCCCGAGGGACGGAGTGTCTAGTGAGCGCACGACAGAGTGACCGACACCTCTTAGTTCCGATTTGAACATGAGAGCGAAGAGTTGTGCATGCGAGACTTAGGCAAACGTGTGCCCTGTCAATGGGCTGCAAGCCATGTGGGAGCCGCAGACCGTGCTCATTACTACTTTAACAATCAGCCAGTCAACGAAGTGCCGGCAGATTACCGTATAAAGATAATTTATACCCGCTCCATGGACATATTCCGTCACCCCAAGTTGCCAGTTTCCGTCATTCACCGCCACCGTTTTCCAACGTGGCCTCTTTCCGGGAGCTAGTCATGAGTGCTGAATTTCGAGATCAGGTCGCGATTGTGACCGGCTCAGGCCGTGGTTTGGGACGCGCCATCGCAGTGGCGCTAGCCCAGGCAGGAGCGGCGGTGGGCGTCGTCGCCAGGTCCGAAGCGCAAGTCGCCGAAACGGCGGGCGCCGTCAAACAGGCTGGCGGGAAACCTTTGGCCGTCATCGCCAACGTCAGTGACCCCGCCGCGGTTGAACGTGCGGCGCGCCAGGTGGAAGCCGCCCTAGGCCCCGTCAACCTGCTTGTGAACAATGCCGCCACCCCGGGGCCTCTGGGCCCCATGTGGGAGGCTGGCGCGGACGACTGGTGGCATTCCTTCGAAGTGAATTTGCGCGGCCCCTTCCTCTGCTCGCGCGCCGTTTTGCCGGGCATGCTCGCGCGCCGCCGGGGCCGGATCATCAATCTGGCCACCAGCGCTGCCACGGTGACGGTCGCGCACATGGGCGCGTACGTTGTTGCCAAGACCGCCCTCATCCGCTTTACCGAGAATCTGGCAGCGGAACTTCTGAACTCGGGCGTCAGCGTTTTCGCTATTGATCCCGGCACCGTACGCACCGAGATGACTCAGCACCTGCTTGAATCCGCAGCCGGTAAGAAGTGGCTGCCGTGGTTCCATAAGCTATTTGGACAGGGGCGGGACGTGCCCCCCGAGAAGGCGGCGCAACTGGTCGTGCACTTGGCCTCGGGCAGGGCAGATGCACTCTCCGGACGCTTCCTCGGTGTTGCCGACGATCTCCCGAAACTGCTGGAGCAACTGGAAGAGGTCAAGCGCTCTGGACTCTACACGCTGCGCGTGCGCAAGCTGTAGGAGCAGTTCGCGAACCGCCCCTACCTTGCTTTGAACTGCTCGTCGATTTCCACCTGGTACCCGCTGGCGAGGCGGTTCGTTTCGTTCGCCATGCCCACCACCGCCATCAGCTCAGAGAACATGGAATCCGTCATTCCCGCTTTGCGCGCCGCGGCGGAATGGGAGGCGATGCAGTAATTGCATTGATTGGTTACGCTGACGGCTACGTAGATCATTTCCTTCGTGAGCGCATCCAGGGCTCCGGGCAGCATGATTTCTTTGACGCTTTGCCAGGTGCGGCGGAGCGTCGCGGGATCGTGAGCGATAGCCTTCCAGAAGTTGTTCACGCGGTCCGTCTGGCGCGTGGCCATGATCTCGTCATAGACGGCTCGCACCTCCGGGCTGGCTTGCTCATACTCAATTAAACTCGATATCGCCATCGGGGTCTCCCCACAATTCGACATCAACGACGGTGTTCGACTTCATAATTACGCTGAAATAATGTAAAGTCCAGTGCTTGACGCGCTTTGCAGCGTCAGCCGCAAACCTCCACAACCGAGGTCTGCGCCGCTCAGAGGATCAGGAGCAGGGGGAAGAAGATGGACCAGGAGCAATTCTTCAGCTTGACGAATCGTGTTGCCGTAGTGACGGGCGGAGGGCAAGGGATCGGGGAAGGCATTGCCGGGCGTTTACACGCCGCCGGCGCGAAAGTCGCGGTTTTGGACTTGAACCATGATGCTGCCAATTCGGTTGCCGGTTCCTTCGAGGGGATGGGCGTCGAATGCGACGTGTCCTCCGCGCTTTCAGTGAAAGCAGCGATCGATCGCGTGCGGGAAAGGTTCGGGCCTATTGACATCGTGGTGAACAACGCGGGAATTACGGGTAAGACGGCGCACCTCTGGGAACTGGACGAAGCAGACTTGGACCGCGTCTACGCTGTGAATCTTAGGGGCACTTTCCTGATGTGCCGGGCGGTGATTCCCGAAATGCTCGCCAGGCGCTACGGCCGGATTGTGAATGTAGCTTCGATTGCCGGCAAGGAGGGAAACCCCACCCTCGTTCCTTACTCGAGCACTAAGGCAGGAGTGATTGCGCTCACCAAGGCTCTGGCCAAAGAGGTCGCCGGCCAAGGCGACATCACGGTGAATAGCATTGCTCCCGGAGTGGTACGGACCAAGATCCTGGATACTATCGCGCCTCAGACCGTTCAGTACATGATCAGCAAAATCCCCATGGGGCGCACGGGGAAGATTCAAGAGGTCGCGGCGCTGGTGCATTTCCTTGTCTCCTCGGAAGCGTCGTTCACCACCGGCCAGTGCTACGATATTTCAGGGGGAAGAGCGACGTATTAGAAAGATGTCAGTTCTCAGTCTTCAGTTGTCAGTTACTGACAACTGAAGACTGAGGACTGACGACTAGCAGCGTGGTAATCTTGGGAGCATATGCGTTTCGAACTTTTCGTGGCGTTGCGGTACCTGAAAGCCAAGCGACGGCAATCGGTCATCTCCGTAGTGACGATCATCTCCATCATCGGGGTCACGGCTGGCGTCTGCGCGTTAGTTGTGGCGCTGGCGATCAACAACGGATTCCGCGAGGAATTGGAGAAGAGCCTGCTCGGCGCCACCGCCAACGTCAACCTTCTGCGCTCCAAAAACGACGGGATCAGAGACTACGAAGCCTTGACCGTGCGCCTCAGCAGGCTGCCGCATGTGGTAGCCTGCGCTCCCGCGCTTTACGGAGAGGTTCTGGCCTCTTTTCGTTCTCGCGCCTCCGGCATAGTTTTGAAAGGCATCGATCCGCAGCGTGAAGTCCACGTCGGAGACCTGCTGCTGAAACTGCGGGAAGGAAGTCTGGAAGGCCTCTCGCAGACCTTTGCGGATGCTGATCCCATTATTCTTGGCAAAGAATTGGCCAAGTCGTTGGGAGCCTACGTGGGTAACACGATCCTTATTACCAGTCCCCAGGGTTACCTGACTCCGCAGGGCTTGTTTCCCAAGTACCGTCACTTCCGGGTGGTCGGGGTTTTCGATTCCGGCTTCTACGACTTCGACGCCACTTGGACGTTCACCAACCTTCCCGCGGCGCAACGCCTGCTGGACTTGGCGGATGTTGCTTCGGTGATTGAGTTCAAGATTGATAATATTTATCTTGCACCCTCGGTGGCGGAGGAAATCCGGGCTGCCGCCGGCAAGGGTTTTGAGACCACGACCTGGATGGAACAGAACCATTCCCTACTAAGCGCCCTGCGGTTGGAACGGTTGGTAACCATCCTGACCATCGGCTTGATCGTGGTGGTTGCCGCCCTCAACATCTTCATTACCCTGGCCATGATGGTGATGGAAAAAAACCGGGATATCGCCGTGCTCATGTCTATGGGCGCCCGGAAGAGGCAAGTCTGGACGGTTTTCACTCTCCACGGACTGCTCATCGGAGCCTTCGGCACTTTGCTGGGGCTGATTCTGGGTTACGGAGGCTCTTGGCTGGGGGGCCGGTACAAGCTTTTTCCGCTCCAGCCTGATGTTTACGCGCTGGCTTCGGTACCTTTCCATGCCCGTCCTTGGGACGGGGTTTGGATCAGCCTGGCAGCGCTCGGCATCAGTTTTCTGGCGACACTCTACCCGTCGTTATCGGCATCGGGACTGGACCCGGTGGAAATCCTCCGCTATGAATGAGGTATAGACTCATTGAGCCATTGAGTCATTGGGCCATTGAGCCATTGAAGTAAGGCGGCAGGAGCGGTCGCTAAATCAAGGCGCGAAAGATTATGACGACACAACCTGAGCAGTTAAGAGAAAGAACAAAACAGTTTGCGATTCGCGTCGTGAGGCTTTTTCGAAGCTTGCCGAAAAATGACGAGGCAAGGATCATGGGAAAGCAGGTGTTGCGGGCAGGCACATCGGTAGCAGCGAACTACCGTGCGGTATGCCGCGCCCGCTCTCGCGCTGAGTTTATCTCGAAGGTTGGAGTGACCGTCGAGGAGGCTGACGAGACGGTCTTCTGGTTGGAGCTTCTGGTTGAGACCGGAATAGTCCCGAAAGAACAAATGCAGAGCCTGCTGGCGGAAGCCAATGAGCTCCTGGCAATCCTCGCAGCATCTCAGCGAACGGCAAGAGCGAGCGGAAGGCAATTCAATTGAGTCATTGAGTCATTCGGTCATTTTGCCCGTGTACCCTTCAGCTTTCGTGGCATCTTGTCAGCGCTTCTTAATGGTTCAATGACTCAATGGCTCAATGACTCAATGGCTCAATGACTCAATCGCCCGATGACTCAATGACCCAATCTTTATTGCGCGCCGAAAAGCTGACTAAGATCTATCGCTCAGGTGACGAGCAGATTGTCGTCCTGGACGCACTGGACCTGGACGTCCGTAGGGGCGAACTGGTCGCCCTGGTGGGCGAGTCCGGAACGGGCAAAACGACGCTGCTCCACCTGCTCGCTGCTCTGGACACTCCGACGACGGGTGCGGTATACTTTATGGGGCAGAGGCTCAGTGAGTTTGGCCAGGAGGAACGTGCCGCTTACCGGAATGCGCGCGTCGGTTTTGTATGGCAGATGCACTACCTCCTGCCGGAATTTACCGCGCTTGAGAACGTCGTAATCCCACAGTTGATTGGCGGCCTTGAGTTCTCATCAGCCAGGCAACGCGCGCGGGAACTGCTGGGGGAAGTTGGGCTGGCCAATGCTGCCGGACGACGCGTGGGTGAGCTTTCGGGGGGTGAGCAACAGCGAGTTGCTTTGGCCCGGGCCTTAGCCAATCAGCCGGGCTTGCTGCTGGCGGATGAGCCAACCGGCAGCCTGGACCAGCGCACCGCCCAGCGGGTGATTGAGTTGTTGGAGAGACTGCACCGGGACCACCAGTTAACCTCGGTGCTAGCCACCCATAATGCGCAATTGGCCGGGCACGCGCAGCGGATTTTGCGCCTGGCGGATGGAAAACTGAAGGACGGGTAGGGCGGGCCTCAGGGCCTGCACCTCTAATTCCAACGGTTCAATGACCTGCTAACCCCGGGGGGGCCGGGGGGAGGGGTGACCGAGAGGGCTGAGGACCTATGTTCGAACGCTATACGGAAAAGGCGCGGCGCGTGATTTTTTTCGCCCGCTACGAAGCTAGCCAATTCGGCTGCCCCTATATCGAAACGGAGCACTTGCTGCTGGGGTTGCTGCGCGAGGATAAAGCGCTGACCAACCGTTTCCTCCGCTCCCACGCCTCGATTGAGTCCATCCGCAAACAGGTTGAAGGCCGGACTCCGGTGCGCGAGAAGGTCTCGACTTCCGTGGACCTGCCCTTGAGCCAGGAGTGCAAGCGGGTGCTGGCGTTCGCGGCGGAAGAGGCTGAGCGCCTTTCGCACAAACATATAGGAACGGAGCACCTCTTATTGGGTTTGCTGCGCGAGGACAAATCGTTCGCTGCGGAGATGCTGCACGAACGCGGGTTACGCTTGAACGCCTTGCGCGAGGACTTGAACCGTGCCCAGAACGAAAAGGCCTCCAGTTCCCGTCCCAAGGAAGCCTCCCTCCTCTCCGAATTCAGCCGCGACCTCACGCAATGCGCGTTGGAGAACCAGCTCGATCCCTTGATCGGCCGCGAGGCCGAGCTGGAGCGGGCGGTCCAGATCCTCTGCCGCCGGACCAAGAACAACCCCGTCCTGATCGGGGAGCCGGGCGTGGGCAAGACGGCCATCGTGGAAGGACTGGCGCAGCGGATTACCGACGGCGATGTACCTTCGTTTCTCGCCGACAAGCGAATTCTGGCACTGGATCTTTCTTTGATTGTGGCGGGCACCAAATACCGCGGCCAGTTCGAAGAACGTCTAAAGACCATCATGAAGGAGCTGATGGAGTCGCAAAACGCCATCGTCTTCATCGACGAACTTCACACCTTGGTAGGGGCGGGGTCGGCGGAAGGCTCTCTGGACGCCGCGAACATTCTCAAGCCGGCATTATCGCGAGGCGAAATCCAGTGCATTGGCGCCACCACACCGGCTGAATTTCGCAAATCCATCGAAAAGGACAGATCGCTGGAGCGGCGCTTCCAGGCCATCAAGGTCGCCCCTCCCTCGGAGGGCGAAGCCGTCAAGATTCTTTTCGGCATCAAGGAACGGTACGAGAAGTTCCACGCGGTCAGTTACACCGACGAAGCGCTCAGCTCCGCCGTTTACCACTCCAGCCGCTATATTCCTGATCGGTTCCTGCCGGACAAAGCGGTGGATCTGATTGACGAGGCGGGGGCGCGGGTGAAGCTCCGGCAGAGTTCCCTGCCCGAAGAGATGATCGACGTGCAGAAGAAGATCAAATTCGTGGTGCACCGCATGGAGAATGCCATCGCCAACCACGAATTCGAAAAGGCGCGCTTCTATTCGGATGAGGAGCGAAAGGAACGCGAAAGCCTGCGGCTGCTGCGCGAAAAATACAATATCGACGAAACGGCCATGGGCAGCGTTACCCGCGAAGACATCGAAGATGTGGTGTCGCGGTGGACGGGCGTACCGGTGACCTCGATTAAGGAGGAAGAGAGTTCGAAGCTGCTGAGGACGGAGGAGGAGCTGCACAAACGGATTATCAGCCAGGACCGCGCCATCTCAGCGCTGGCCAGGGCGATTCGCCGCTCCCGCGCCGGCCTCAAACCGCCCGGCCGGCCTGTGGGCTCTTTCCTGTTCCTGGGTCCTACCGGCGTCGGTAAAACGGAAATGGCACGTTCCCTGGCAGCATTCCTTTTTGGAAGCGAGCGGGCGCTGATTCGTTTCGACATGTCGGAGTTCATGGAGAAGCATTCGGTCTCCAAGCTGATTGGGTCGCCTCCCGGCTACGTGGGTTATGAGGAGGGTGGCCAACTTACGGAGCGAGTCCGGCGCACGCCCTACTCGGTGATCCTTCTGGACGAGATCGAGAAGGCCCACCCTGATTTGTTCAACATACTGCTGCAAGTCTTTGAGGACGGGCACCTGACCGATGGGCTGGGGAATACGGTGGACTTCAAGAACACCATCCTCATTATGACCTCGAACATCGGGGCTCGCTACCTGCAACGCCGCTCCCACCTGGGGTTCCAATCCGCGGCGGAAGGCACCAGCGAACGTAAGGCCGAAGACATGGTGATGTCGGAGGTCAAGCGGCTGTTCAATCCTGAGTTCCTGAACCGCTTGGACGAAGTCATCGTCTTCAATGCGCTGAATGATAGCGATCTCATCCAGATCCTGGAACTGCTGGTGGGGCAGATGAACCAGAATCTGGAGCATAAGAATATTTCGCTTTCCCTGTCGCGTGAGGCGAGCCAGTGGATCCTGGAAAAAACTTGTGAGGACCGATCCTATGGCGCTCGTCCGCTACGCCGGGCTCTCCAGAAATTCGTTGAGGACCCGCTTTCGGAAGCCTTGATCCAGGGGGAGATTCACCCTCCCTCGGTTCTGGAAGTGGTGGTAGAGAAGGACGGTCTCAGTTATCGTTCGATGAATGACAAGCTCGTTGCGGCCACGCCACTCGCACGTTAATGCAGCCTGCCCCATTGAGTCATAGAGCCATTGTGCCATTGAGTCATTGAGCCATTGGGCCATTGAGTCATTGCTGTCTGTGTTGAGGCTTCAAAGGTGTGGAGGGCACGGGGCAGTTCGTTTGTCTTTGCACCGCGCCCGCCCGCGGTTATTGACAAAGCCTACGGGTCAATGGCTAAATGGCCCAATGGCTCGATGGCTCAATGGTACAATGGCTCAATGATTTTGAGTCTTCGGGCCAACTTCCGACGCAGTCCCGGCATCGGACTCTCTGAGCCCAGTCAACGAGGGGGAAGACCGTTTCTTGAAGAGAAGTTTCGCCACCTGTAAAGCATATCCGAGTAGACCGTGGAACAGGCGAGTGGGGCTGGCGCTTGCCGCCCTGCTCTTGAGTTCTGGCTTGGCGCTTCGGGCCCAGAATCCGCCCGCAAACCAGAACCCGCCCTCTTCACCCGACACCTCATCTTCCACCCAGAAGAAGCCGGCACAACCCTCGCCAACGCCGCCTGCGAATCAGAATCCGCCCGCGCCCTCCAGCGCGCCCTCTTCCGGCCAGCAGGCGCCGGCACAGCCCTCGCAGACGCCGCCGGAGGCTCCCCAGCAGAAACTTCAACTCGAGACTCCCCAGGCGGCCCCTGCACAGCAGAAGCCTCCGGTACTCACGACTCCGACCACACCCGGGCAACCTGCTCAGCCTGCCGTGCAGCAGACCATCCAGGAAATCATCTTTCGAGGCAACCGGCGCATCACCAGCGCGCGTATGCGTGCCAGCATCTTCTCGAAAAGAGGCGATGTTTACAACGAGGCTGCCCTCCGCCGGGATTACATGTCGCTTTGGAACACCGGCTACTTCGACGACATCCGTTTGGAAGCAACCGAGTCCCCAAAAGGCGGCATGATCATCACCTTCTTCGTGCGAGAAAAGAAGCTGATTCGCAGCATCGACTACAAGGGATTAAGCAGCGTTCAACAATCCGATGTGCTGGATGAATTCAAGAAAGAAAAAGTTCCTCTCTCCATCCAGTCCCAGTATGATCCCGTGGTCGTCCGGCGGGCCGAGGTGGTGCTCCAGGATATGCTCTCGGCGCATGGCAAGATGTTTGCTACCGTCCGGCATCGCACGCGGAACATCCCGCCCAACTCCGTCGCTCTTACGTTTATCGTCGTGGAAGGCCCCAAGGTGAAGGTCGGGAACGTGCGTTTCGCCGGCAATCATGTCTTCTCGGCGCGCGAACTTCAGCGCGCCATGAAATATTCCCGGCCGACCGGCGCTCCACCCTGGTTCTACTGGTTTCACAAAACCTACGACAAGGAGAGGATCGAAGCCGACCTCGAAAACATCCGCGACCTTTATCGCGACCACGGCTACTATTTCGCTCTGGCCAAAGAACCGGAGACGAAGATGGTGGACACCCGGCGGCGCTATCCCTTTTTCTTTTATAGCTGGGGCCGGGGCAAGCGCGTGGATCTGAATATCCCGATTGAAGAGGGGCTGCAATATCGCCTGGGCAGGTTCGTCATCCGCGGGAACAAGCTCTTCACGACAAAGCAATTGGCGCCGATCCTGCGAATGAAAGAGGGTGATCTTTTTTCACTCTCCAAAGTTCGCAAGGCGATGGAGAACTATACCAAGCTCTATGGCCAATTCGGTTACATTAATTTCACCGCCTCCCCTGACCCGGAGCCTGATAACAAGCGGCGAGTCATCAATCTGGCCTTGGACTTCGAGGAAGACAAGCAGTTTATCGTTCATCGCATCGAGTTTTCCGGCAATACCAAGACGCGCGACAAGGTGATTCGACGCGAATTGCTGCTCAGCGAAGGAGATATGTTCAACTCCCAGTGGTGGGACTTGAGCGTCCTGCGCGTGAACCAACTGGGCTTCTTCGACACGGTTAAAAAAGAAGACTACGACATCACTCAGAACGCCTCCAACGGCACCGTGGATGTCACCATGAAGGTCAAGGAAAAAGGCAAGAACCAGATCGGCTTCTCGGGTGGGGTCAGCGGCTTGGCTGGGAATTTCGTTGGGATCAATTACGCCACCAACAACTTCCTGGGGTTGGGTGAAACCTTAAGCATTCAAACCGAGTGGGGGACCTATCAGAAGCTCTACTCCTTTGGGTTCACGGAGCCGTACGTCTTAGACCGCAACATGACGCTGGGCTTTACCGTCTATCGCAGTGATTACCGGTACGACCAGCTCCGCCAATTGGCTTACCTTTACGGGGTCAATCCCACGACGCTGGCGAGCTCCGCGTATGGCCAATACTACGCGCAGAATTTCCAGCAGAATTCCTCAGGATTTACCCTCTTTACCAGCTATCCCTTGCGGCGCCATTTCGCCCGCGTCGGTGTGACTTACAGCTACTCCTACAGCAGCATGCAGGCCTTCAACGCGGCTTCCGAGTCGTTCTTCGAGGCGATCAACTTCCGCGGCCTGGCCGGTCCATCGGCGCTGAGCGGCATCGTCTCCAGTTCGATCATGCCGACTTACGTCTTTAACACCATCAATGACGCTTGGAATCCCACTCGCGGAAAGTACCTCTCTGCGACGCTGGGTATTTCCGGATTGGGCGGGAACGTCTACACCGCTACGCCGTCCATCGAGTTCAAGTACTGGCACCCGGTCCGCAACGTTCGTTCCGAGAAACCTGACGCCTTCGGCATGCGCATCTTGGCCGCCTCGATTGAAGGGTACGGAGGCCGCGTGCCCCCTCCCTTCTCGCGCTTCTATATCGGCGGCGAGTATGACATTCGGGGTTTTGACATCCGGTCCATTAGCCCCTTGGCGTTCTTCCCTGGACTTGGGCAGGTCTGTAACCGCGACAACTTCGGCAATCCCATTCTGGCTACCGGCTCCAATGGACAGAAGGGAGCCACATGCGGCTCTTACACGCAATTCCCCTACTACACGCCCATCTACCCCGGGGGGGATACGGAACTCGTCAGCAACTTCGAATACCGCGTGCCCATTATGGGCCCCGTCACCCTGGCGGCCTTTGTCGACGCGGGAAGCGCCTTTGTCCTGCGGACCAACCAACTCCAGATTGATACGACCATTCCAACCCTCGCGCAGTTGAGTTCGGAGTACCCCTACTTCCAGTTGCCCACCCGGCTTCGAATCATCGCGAAAACCAATTTCCGTCCCCGCAGTTCAACCGGACTCGACCTGACCGTCATCCTCCCCGTGGTCAACGCGCCGTTTCATCTTTATTATGGCTACAACTGGCTGCGTGAGGATGATGTTCTCATCACCCCTCCCCAGGTCCTGCCCCCGGAGACGCTGTTTCCCAATACGGCGACTTACGAAGCTGCCCGGGGCTTATTCAACCCCTTTAAGTTGCGGGAGCGCAAGGGGAGGGTCGGATTCACGGTAGTTCGCACCTTTTAGAGAAAAAATGAGTTAGAATGTGTTATCGCAATGAGTACTTTAAATCCTTGAAGGAGATTGAATGAAGACTCGAGTTTCTACTTTTACACTTCTGTTCTTCCTGGGAACTGCCCCGGCGGGTTTGCTGGCTCAGAGTGCGGGCGCGCCAAGCAAGATTGGGCTCGTCAGTATTCAGGAGGCAATCCTCAGCACGGCGGAAGGGAAGAAATCGATGGCTGACCTCCAGAAGAAGTATCAGCCTCGCCAGCAAGAGATTCAAAACGAACAGCGAGATATTCAGGCCATCAGCGACCAGTTGCAGAAACAAGCCGCCACGCTGAGCGACGACGAACAGCGACGCCTGAACCGGGACCTGGAAGAAAAGCAGAAGGTCTTGAAGCGCGCCACCGAGGATTATCAGGCCGACACGGCAGCCGATCGGGATGAGATGTTTCGCCGCATCGGTCAGAAGATGGTGAAAGTGATTCAGGATTATGCGCCCAAGAATGGTTACTCTCTGGTGATCGGAAGTGACCAGGTTCCGATCTATTTCGCGGCTACGGAAGTCGAACTGACGGAGCAGATCGTAAAGCTCTACGACGCCGCGTACCCCGCGGAAGCTCCGACCTCGGGTGGACCGGCGGCGCCTGCGACGCGATCCGGTACGCCTTCCACCGCCAAGCCAGCAGCGCCCAAGCCGAAGCCCTAGGAACGCATGGCTAGGGGAACCCCTTTGCCAGAGGCTTGCGCCCTTGCGTAGTGTGGGGTGGGGTGTCTATGACAACTCGCCGCTACGCTTGCGGATTCGTGTTGCATCCCCCGTGGGGCTCGCATAGTATGGAATCCGTAGGCGCATTAAACAGAGCCAAGCATGAAAAACCACAAGGCCAAAACTGTAGCGGATTCCTTTACGGAAACGGTGGAGATAGTTCTTCCCAACGACGCTAATCCTTTGGGTAACATCCTGGGCGGCAAAGTTATGCACCTGATTGATATCGTGGGAGCGATCTCCGCCCGGCGCCATTGCCGCAGCCTTTTGGTGACGGCGTCGGTGGATAATCTGGACTTCGTTCATCCCATCAAGGTCGGCCAGTTGATCATCCTGCGAGCTTTCGTTACCCGCGCCTTTAATACCTCCTTGGAAGTCGAGGTCAATGTCTTTTTAGAAGATGGCCTGACCGGCGAGCGCCGTCAGACGAGTTCAGCCTTCGTCACTTACGTTGCCGTCGATCGAGACGGCCGCCCGGCCAAGGTTCCGCCCATACTCCCCGTTACGGCAGATGAAAAACGCCGTTACCGGGAGGCGCTGGCGCGGCGCCGCCGCCGGCTGGCATTGGCCGCCAGCACTCACCGCCGCTACTTCGAGCCGGGGAAGTAGGGCAGTGCGGGTGGCCGCCGTAGTCGTAGGGGCGGCCCTTGTGGCCGCCCTCGCACGAAGCAACGGAAGGGCCGCCGCCCAATCATGATCTGGACCGATTCCCTGCAGACGGAGACGCACATGAAGATCAAACGGGAAAAAATCTTCTCAGGAACTCCTTGGGAACCGAAGGTCGGTTATTCACGCGCCATTAAGGTCGGGGACATGGTGTATGTCTCCGGAACGACCGGCACAGACCCTTCCGGCAAGGTTCTCGCCCCGGGAGACATGTACGCGCAGTCGGTGCAGGCAATTCGAAATATCGAAAGCGCCCTCAAACGCCTTGGCCTCGGCCTCGAATATGTAGTGCGCACCCGGATTTACGTCACCAAGATCGACCGCTGGGAGGAGGCGGCGAAAGCCCACTCGGAGTTCTTCGGCGAGATCCATCCCGCCACCACCTTGGTCGAAGTCTCCCGCTTTATCGACCCCGAGATGCTGGTGGAAATTGAAGCCGTCGCCGTCAGTTGAATGGGCAGGAGTCAGGAGTGAAAGATAGACTGCCCTCTCCCTGGGGAGAGGGTGGCCCGCGACGGCGCTTTCATCAGCCGTCGTGGGTCGGGTGAGGGGTCGCTTCCCAACCACAAAGGACCTCTTCCAGACCTTCCGATGTAGCGTCTGCTTTACCCCGCCATCACCGCAAACTCCGCAGTCGATCAGTTACCCACCTTCGCGCACGGCATCAATTCCTGAGGGTAATGAACTTCCACCCCACGCATCGGTTTACCCCTTGCATCGACGACCTCGAGCTTCCATTTCGTACGCTTATCAACGTCTTCCGGTAATCGCACTTCCAACCGGTAGAACTCGCCCATTTGTTCGTATAAGCGCTGGAGGGCCAGATTAAGCGAACCCTCGTTAGTTTCTGCCGCGATATATGGATCTGTAGACCACGGGTTGCCTAGTCGTACGGTCAGCATACTACCGCCAGTAGCGCGCACCATCGAATGGAAATGCAATAGGCCGCTGTCCTCATCTGGGGTTCGCCCTCGTTGCCAGAAGTCGGGCTCAGTTACGACCCCGAACAGACGGACCCCCGACGTGAGAAGTCTTTCTCGCAGCTCTTTCGGCTCAGTCCGGCTTTTGTTGTCCGCGGTGTCGGTCAGAGCGTAAATGACGTCACCCAACCCGTCCGTTCCCAATAGGCCCCGCGCGCTCGACATGGCGTCATAAAGGGCCGTCTGCCCCTGAACCTTCCGCCGCTGACACAAACTGAGCAGGGCGCACAGGTTTTTCATGAGCACCGCTGGCTCTTGCTGGAAGGTTTCGGTGTCTACGACAGACGCCGCGAAAGCCACAAGGGCGATGGATTCTCCGTGCGGGCCATACCGAATCAGAGATTCCACCATGGACTTCTCGCTCTGCCACCCTCCACACCGGTTCCATCATGCTGCCGCTGGCATCCAGCAGTACAACGATGCGTCGCGGACTCTTGTCAACCGACGGCTGAGAGCACCTGCACATCCCGGCCGCCGACCTTTCCCCGAAAATTGCCCGCCTTCAGACCCTCCACCAGATTCCATTGCGGGTCGACAACCCCCGCCGCAATGGTGCGCCGTGTACACCCGCTATCTTGCGCCGGCAGGCTGATAGGACTTAGACCGATTGCAGAAAGCAGAACGGTAAGAAAGGCCTTGCGAGACATGGTGGCGTTCACCGTCCGGTATTCTACGCCTTTACCTCGCGTTCGCCCAGCGTGATCTGCCGCAGCCACCCTCAGTGTGAAGCGGCACGGGGACTCTTGCTGATACCGAAGCTTCCTGCCGCCCTCGAAGGCCCTTGAGCCCGCTCGGGCGAATTGTCAGCTCAAATCCCTCGGACCTTTTGCCATCTTGACAAACCCCAAACAGTAGGCTATGATAGTGGGGTCAGCCAGGGCCGTGCGGCGCAGATCCGCAGCGCCGGCGATAGGCAGTTCGGCAGAACAAAGCGAGAATGTCTATGAACGCAAAGGACCGGCACAGGAATCAACCACCTCTGGCCCCTCCTTCTCCAAGGAGGGGTTGGGGGGTACGACTTCGCGGGCTTCGCGGGCTTTGCGCCTTTGCGTGAAACCGGGTTTGTGACATCGAAAAATACGGGAACAAAGCGAGAATGTCTATGAAAACAAAGGAAGAGGTAGAAAAGTCGAGGAGTTAAGGAGTTGAAGAGTCGAGTAGTAGAAGGCAAAAGACGACTCAACGTCCGAGCCGCACTCCGGTACCCGCCACTTGGCTTCTCGACTCCTCGACTTCTAGACTCCTCGACTGCAAATTCGGCGGAACAAAGCGAGAATGTCTATGAAAACAAAGGGAAACGTCGTGGGGATCAGGCGCTACTTGCTAGACCGAGGTCCCTTCAGGATTTCGGGTATTCTGGCGAAAAGACTGGCAGCTCTCTGAACTTGCGGGTCGCCCTTTGTTTGCGTTTCCTCGCCGCTGGAAAGGCCGTAGACCAGGTTGAGAAGTTCGACCTTGATTCGGAGCTTGAGGTACTCCTGGTCGTGATCCCAGAATTCGGCGGGAGTGCGAATTCCTCTCCTGGTGAGGGAGTCCCTGAAATCGCCAAGCATGGAGGCATCCGGCTCGAAGTTCCGGTTCGCGCGCCCGTGAAATGTCAAATAGTCCGAAGCGTAGTTGGTGAAAGCTCCGGATTGGTCCAGGAAGCTCACCCAGGGGTCGAGATTCCGGGGAGGGACCTCGACGTCGGGAGTAATTCCGCCGCCCGGCGAGAGCGGTCTGCCGTCATCGGTAGAGAAGTGGCTGGAGGTAGACGCCGGATCGAGTTCTCTGCCCGGCGATGCCAGGGCTGTTCCCGGAATAGGCCGTTGCAGCGAGCGGCCGCTGGGGGTGAAGTATTGAGCGGTGGTCAGCGCCAGTCCGGTATCCTCACTCAGGGCCGTTACGGACTGCACCACGCCTTTGCCGTAGGTTGGCCCACCGGCGATCACCCCCCGGTCGTGCTCTTGCAGCGCGGCCGCCAGCACCTCAGCGGCGCTGGCCGTATCGGCGTTTACCAGGACGACGATCGGCACGTCGAATCGCTTACCGGGGGCGGTCGCGCGGTAAGCCTTTTCAGGCGATGCCCTGCCCCGCATGGTCATCACCAGGGCGTCGGGTTTCAGGAAGAGGCCAGCGACGCCGATCGCGGCGTCCACCACGCCCCCGTGATTATCGCGCAGGTCCAGCACAAGGCCCTCGAGAGGCGTCTTCGACAGATTGCCCACGGCATCCGAGACTTCCTGCGGGGTCTTCTGCTCGAAGCCGCTCAGGTGAACGTATCCGATTCCGGGAGAAAGCAAAAACGACTTGTCCACGCTCGGCAGGGCCACTTCCGCCGGCTTCAAGTCGTAGTCCTGCGAGACGTATCGGCCCGGGTGGATGACCCCCAGCCGGACGGGATGCGAGCGGGAGCGCCGCAGCAACTCAACCAGGGATTGAAAGTCGATCTGGTTGACTCGGGTGCCGTTGATTTCCGCGATTTCATCGCCGGGCCCCAGTCCCGCGCGCCACGACGGAGATCCTTGGGCGGTCTGAAGCACCAGTATTTTCCCGGGCGTCACATAAAGGATGGAACCAAAACCCAGCCCCTCGCCGCGCGTCTGTTGCTTCAGGAGGTCGAATTGGTCTTTGTCGAAGAACGAACAGAAGGGGTCCAAGGCAGAGAGCATGCCCCGGATGCCGCCATCCAGAACCGCGCTATCGGGATCGACAGGATCCGCGAAATTCTCCTGAATAGCGCCGTAGGCTTGCGTGAACCTCAGGCTTTCGGTGGTGACTTTGTCCGAGGGAGGAGAGAACGAAGAACTCTGTGCGAGGGCCACAGGGATCGAGGTGGCGAGCCCCAGAAGGTTGCAGGCAACGAACTTTGTCCAGCGCTTCAACTTCTCCCGGTCGTCCTCCTTATCCAGTATAACCTGAGCCCCGGCGGCGGTCTCGCCGATGGCGACATTGTACCCCGGGTCAATCCGAATGCAGCAAGGAATCTGGCTCCGCCTCAGCAAGGTTGCCGAAGAAGAACCAGGGCAAGATTCCACGTTGCTCTCGGAATGACACCGCGATGGGGTGCAGAAAGGACGCCGAAGAGCCTATGTGCCCTGACCATAAGGGATGTCGTGGCAACTCTTGTAGTTGCCCAGGGCGGCCACAAGCGCAGTGCTGCCAACGCGATTTGAGTATACCTCAGGTGCATTCTGTCCGGTGTGAGTGTAGAATATTTCCGACACTTATAGCTTTTTAGATAGGAGTTTTCACTATGGAGAAAGACCCAGACCTTAGCCGGCGCGATTTCTTGAAGACGGCTGCTGCCGTGGCAGCGGCCTCCGCGCTCCCCAGCGGCGGAGCGCCCGCCATTCTGGCTAATCCGAGCCCCAACAGCGTCGTCAACTTCGGGATGATTGGCACCGGAACGGAGGGGTGTACGTTGTTGAAGTTCCTGGCGACCATTCCCGACGGCCGCTGTATTGCGACGTGCGACATCTATCCTCCCAATCTCAAGAAGGGTGTCGAAACCATCGGATCGAATCCGCAGACCTATGAGAACTACCATGAGATGCTGGAGAGGAAGGATCTCGACGCCGTGATGGTGGTGACGCCGCTCAACCTCCACACCCAGATGGTGGTGGATGCCATGAGCGCCGGCAAGCACGTCTTCGTTGAAAAAACCATGTACTTCAAGGAAGACGAAGAAGCGCAAATCCGCAAGGCGGCGGAAGACCATCCCAAACAAGCGCTGCAAGTGGGCCTGCAACGCCGTTCCAGCGACCTTTACCAGGTGGCCATGGAGATGGTCCACAAAGGCGCCCTGGGCAAAGTATTGTTCATGCGTGCCAACTGGCATCGCAACAGCAATTGGCGGCGGCCCGTGCCCGACCCCAAATTCGAGCGCCTGATCAACTGGCGTATGTACAAGGAATACTCCGGCGGGTTATTTGCGGAGTTGTGCTCGCATCAGTTGGATGTGGCGAACTGGGCGTTCGGAGCCGATCCGATTTCAGTCACCGCAACGGGCGGGATCGACTACTGGAAGGATGGGCGCGAAGTCTGCGATAACATCCAGGCGATTTACGAATACCCGGGCGGCCAGAAGTTCCTGTGGAGCGGCATCCTCTTCAACGAGCACTTCCAGTTTCGAGAAGAAATCATGGGCGATCGTGGAACCCTGGTGATCACGCTCGGCAAGGGACTCTTCTATCGTGAGCCGGTGGCCAAAGTTTCGAATGCCGGTTTGAAGGAAAACTGGTGGGCCGGCGCCACGGTTTCAAAGGCTGCGACCCAGGAAGGAATCCCCATCTTCCCGGACCGCACCGCGAATCAGGCGATGGGCTTCGTTGACCGCGAGATGCTCTACGCCAAGCGCTGGCTGGCGTCCATGGGGATTTATAAATACGAGGAAGCCCACGACCCGTGGTGGAGCGAAATGTCGAATTTCTTCGCCACGATCCGGGATGGCAAGCCGGTCATCGCTCCGCTCGAGATCGGCGTCGCCGATGCACAAGGTGTGATCTACGGCAACCGCGCCGTCGAAACCGGCCAGAAGGTGTTTTGGCCCAAAAAGCGGGAGTCAGGACTAAAGAGTTAGGATTCAGGAGTCGGAAGTCAGGAGTCGGAAGAAAAACCCGGCGCCGGATCGGGGTCCGCAATTCGAGGCAAAATGGATTGCCGCTTTCGCGGGAATGACGAATTGGTCTTGCGGGAATCGTATGACAACCGATGACCGACAAGTATTCTGACTCCTGAATCCTGATTCCTGTCTTTGTATGACCTATATTAGCAATTCACTATTCACTATTATCCATTCACTATTTACTATCCTTCTGCTCGTCACTTGTCACTCGTCACTCGTCACTGCCTCGGAGGCCCCCGTCCGCTACGAGGCCTCGCACGAAAGCATGGGCACCATCTTCACGGTGGCTGTTTACGGGCGCGATCGCACTTTCCTGGCGGAGGTTGTGGAGCAGGTTTTCGACGAAGTTGACCGCCTGGACGAGCAGATGAGCAACTACAAGCCGCAGAGCGAACTCTCCGCCATCAACCGCGAAGCCGCCGGCCATCCCGTGATCGTGGAGCCCGGGCTGTTTCACTTGCTTGAAATCTGCGTCCAGCGCAGCCAACAGACGGACGGCGCCTTTGACATCACGGTCGGCCCGCTCATGAAATCCTGGGGTTTCTTCCGCGGCCGGGGCCGCCTGCCCACCTCGGCGGAGATTAATGAAGTGCTCGAGCGAGTCGGGTACGGGCACCTGAAACTGGATGCCGGACGGCGCACCATCCGGTTTGACGAGAGCGGAGTTGAAATCGATCTGGGGGGAATCGCCAAGGGCTATGCCGTGGATCGCGCCGTCGACATCCTGCGCTCGAACGGGATTACCTCCGCGCTGGTCTCGAGCGGCACCAGCAGCATCTATGCCCTCGGCTCGCCTCCCGGCGCGCAGGGCTGGAAAATCACCCTGCGCGATCCTTACGATGAGCACAAGCCCGCGGATGTCATCCATCTTCAGAACTACTCACTGTCAACGTCCGGGAATTACGAGAGGTTCTTTGAGATTGACGGCAAAAGCTATTGCCACATCATGAACCCGCATACCGGTTGGCCGGTCCAGGGCGTGCTCTCCGCGGCGGTTCTGGCCGCTACCGGCACCGACACCGACGGACGCTCGGCAGGATGCTTTGTGATGGGGGTCGACGGCACGCGCAAGTACCTCGCCGCGCAGCCCAATCTCGCCGTCATCTTCTATCTCCCCACTGAGAAACGAGGCGAGTACAAACGCGTCCTGCTGCGCTCACAGTCCTACGCCATTCCCGCTGACAGCATTGTGGAGATCGATCGTTAACTTGCAACTGTAACAGTTCGGCAACACCGGCCCCAGACGGTCAAGTTCACATACTTCCCGTTTGTCGTATGAGCTATTTAGGCCGCTCGTAGATTTCCCGGCGATGGCCCACCAACCGGACCGTCAATAGCTTCTTCTCACGGTTGACCTGATAGATGATCCGGTAATCGCCGACGCGCAGCTTAAACAGGCCTGAGAAAGGCCCCGTTAGGGGTTCGGGTCTTAGGGAATCGAAATTCTCGGCAAGCCAGTGAAGCTTCTTGAGAATACGATCAGCCACAAATTGGTTGAGGCTATCGAACTCCTGAGCCGCTTTCGGACGGAACTCGACTTGGTACATCTACCATTCCAGGCCGCGGCGGCGGGCAACTTCGGTCGCGGGAATGCTCTCACCCTCGATCCGGGCTCCTCGAGATCCCTCAGAAGGCGGTCTCGAATTTCGGGTCGAAGTGCAAGCCCCGCGTCGGGATCAGTCAGAATCTCGCGGAACTTTTGCTCGACCACCTCGCCGATAAGCGCTTTCAACTCCTCGATTGAAAGGTCCTTGACCGTCTGCATAATCCGTCACTCCCTTTACATCTTACACCTGAAATTGCCCCACTCCAAAGCCCGCCTGTCCTGTGGGTTGGCACCGGCTCCACAGGACAGAGCGGGCGGCGGGTTGCCTACGCTTTGTCGAGCCTCAGATTATCCGTAAAGCTGAAATAGGTGGCCGCGAAACGCGCGTCGGCCTCGGCCTTGGCGCGATCAAGTTGGTTGGCGACGACGCCTTCCAGTGTCACGTTGCCGTTCTTCACGATGATGTGAATGGGCGGCAATGCCTGATCGCCGTAACGAACGAAAAACGGGTCTCTGTAAATCGCCCGCGCCACAGCCAGGCGCAAGCGATCGTCGAACTGAGAAGTGGGGAGCACTTCGAGGTTGTCATCGAGTTCCGCCACTCCCTTGATGTGAGCGAGGAAGTTGGCAATGTCTGACTTCTTGAAGGGTTGCGTGACCTGGCCGCTCACCGCCAAACGGCCGTCCTGAAGCTGCAGGTTAACATTGTCGAAAATCGTGTAAGCATAGTACGTCACGATCTCTTTCCGCGCCTGGTCCGCGATCTGGCGGGGCGTTACATCGTCGGCATGGACACTGATGTTGTCGACGACGGTCACGCCATCCACCTTGCGCGCCGCGCGTTCCGCATCCATCTTGTAGCCGACGGAATCCACCGTCCCGCTCAGCGTGGCCACTCCGTTCTCCACACTGACCTGAACGTTCCCGTGCTTGAAAACTTGAGCGTGATAAAGCTTGTCCTCAATCTTCGCCGTGATCTGTGCAGGCGAGTCTGCTTGTTTCTTGGCAAATCCCACCTGGGCCGCAAGAGCCAGCATCAACGCCGCGAAGAGTAGTTTTGTTCCGCGCATTGGAATCCTCCTTCTCGCCCCCCGCTTGTATTAATGCGGGTTGGGCGCACTTTGCTGGTTCCGTGAGTTCCCTGCCCTTCTCATCTCGCCGATCCCGAGCCCTGGCGGAACCAGCAGTCACGCATATGGACGTTGGGGATTGAATGCAGGTTACAGGAATGGAATTTGCCGTAGGGGCAACCCTTGTGGTTGCCCGGGGGCCTAGAAGTGACCCCTCACCCGTCACGCTCAGGCTGATGAAAGCGCCGTCGCGCGACACCCTCTCCCCAAGGGAGAGGCTGCCGCTTGATTAAGTGTGTGGAGGCCGCACAGGGCGGCCACCATGGCCGCCCCTACAGCGGGACTGCCAGGAGGTCAAGGGCCATGGCCGCAGCGCCGTACAGGGGCGAGTACGCGCCCAGTCCGGCAGTGACTATCTCCGTCGAATAGCCAATCGTAGGCGACGCTAGCTTTGCTAGAGACTCGCGCAGCGGATCGAGCAGGACCGCACCAGCCTGAATCAGTCCTCCGCCCAGGACAATCCGATCCGGGTTGAGTATGCGGATCACCGTCAACAATCCGCGAGCCAGAGAATGGGCCGCCGCCCGAATGATCTCGAGGTCCGCTGGTTCGCCTTGAGCGGCTGCCTGGGCGATTTCCCTGGCCGTGATCCCCTCGGACCTTGACCGGATCGAGTCGCCAAGGGCAGCGAGTGAATCTCCGCGGCGCCGCCTCCACTCTCTGCCCCGCTCGGCGATCGCCCATCCCGAACTGAAACTCTCCAGGCAGCCCACGGCTCCGCAG
Organism: uncultured Acidobacteriota bacterium; assembly: GCA_963722675.1. Taxonomy (GTDB): domain Bacteria; phylum Acidobacteriota; class Terriglobia; order UBA7540; family UBA7540; genus CAVROP01. The sequence continues at coordinate 90,737 of CAVROP010000063.1, read as the reverse complement.
GAGCAGGTGTTTCCTGCCTCGGAGATGGGAATATGTCCTAATTCCCCCGCCAGGCCGTCCTTGCCCCGATGGATCTTCCCATTCAAGATCACCCCGGCCCCGATGCCTGTACTCAGGGTGACGTAAACCATGGCTTCCGTGCCGCGGCCGGCCCCGTAACGGAACTCGCCCAGCGCGCCCGCGTTGGCGTCGTTGTCAATCAGGCAGGGCAGGTGCAGATTCGCGTCGACCCACGGCGCAAATGAAAAGTCTTTCCAACCCGGCGAATGGACTGAGGTGACCTTTTGATGCCGAAAATCCACGGGACCGCCGAAGCTGATTCCGCAGGCGGCCACGGTTAAGCCCGCCTGTCCGAGAAGAGCCCGAGTGCGCTGGCGGATCTCGTCGAGCATCCATTCGCGGCCGCCTGAGCGCAGAGTCTCGCCTTCCGAAATCGCCAACTGGCGCCCCTGGCGATCGAAGAGAGCGATGCGGAAATGCGTTCCGCCGATGTCGATGGCAAGGACGGAATTCACGGTTCATTCCCGATATCGCGGTGTGAAACGCGGGTCTTGTAGCCTTCCTCCGCCAGGGCGCGGCCCAGCTTTTCCGCGACGGCGACGGAGCGGTGACGCCCGCCCGTACAGCCGATCGCTATGGTCAGGTAGCTCTTCCCTTCTTGAATGTATTTAGGAAGAAGGTAGAAAAGCAGGTCCATCAAATGTTTCATGAAGGCCCGCGTAGACGGGAAGGAATCCATGAAACGCTGCACCACCGCGTCTTGCCCGGTTTTGCTTTTCAAGCGCGGTACGTAGTTAGGATTGGGAAGAAAACGCACGTCGAATACCAGGTTCGCATCGGGAGGCAGTCCGGACCGAAATCCAAACGAAACCACGGAAACCAAAATGGCTCTTGCTGCTGAGGGTCCCCCAAAGCGCGTCTGGATGAGGTCTCGCAATTCGTGGACGTTCATGCGAGTGGAATCGATCGTGACGTCAGCAAGCTGCCGCATGGGCTTCAGCAGCGTGCGCTCCAGCCGGATTCCTTCGCGCACCGGAAGGTCGCGCCCCAGGGGATGCGGGCGCCGAGTCTCTTCAAAGCGGCTGATCAAGGCTTTGTCTGAGGCTTCCAGGAAAACCAGCGATAAATTCGCGTAGTTGTTTCTGAGGTCCCGATAGACCGTGGGGAGTTGGCTGAGAGCCGCGCCTTCGCGAATATCCACCACTACCGCCGCGCGCTGCGCCCGGCTGGCCCGCTGCTGGCATCTTTCCACGAACCGCCCGATCAGATCGATGGGCAGGTTATCCACGCAGTGATAGCCGAGGTCCTCGAAGGCCTTGAGTACCGACGCCTTGCCGGACCCGCTCATCCCCGTGATCAGAACGAAATGTCTGCGCGGTTTGGTGGCGGCCATGGACAATCAGAAGGCAGGTCGGCAGATAGGCAGATGGGCAGATGGGCAGGTCGGGGAGGAGCAGCGCAGCAAGCGGACGTATGCATAAATGGCTTGTTGAAAGAGGGAGTGCCTGCGTACCTGCCTAATTGCCCGGCTGTCTACCTGCCCACTGCCCATCTGCCCACCTGCCTACCTGCCCACTGCCCTCCTACGGCTCCGGTTCGATCAGTCCCAAGTTCCCATCGGGGCGATGATAAATGACGTTGACGCGCTCGGTCTCGGGATTGCGAAACACCACCGCACCTGCTTTCGACTGGTCGAGAGCAGCGATTGCTTCTCCAACGCTCATGGGCTTGATCGGAACTCTCTCGGTCTCAATGGTGCGGCGTTCCTCCGGCTCGATGGCGGTTGTGCCCAGAACATTCAGGACCACCGTGGTGGTCGGCTTGGGGCGACGCTTGCGGGTGAGCTTTCTCTTCCGCAGGCGGACGGCCTGGCGCTCCAGCTTGGACAGCGCGCCGTTGAGAGAAACCCGCGGGTCGCCGGATTCCTCAATGCCCACCAAGGTATGATCGCGAACTTTCAAAGTGATTTCTGCCAGACGGCGGTGTTTTTCCGCCGTCAGAATGACGTGCATTTCGTACGCATCACCCAGCAGTCGAGTAATCTTTCGCAGTCTGCCTCGAGTGTACTGGCGCAAATCGTCGCCGACCTCCATTTGTCGTCCGGTAAACTCAATGTTCATGAGTTGACCTCCTGGGGGAAATGACAGGCGAAGGACCTAGGCGGGACCAACGTTTTCACCTTTCGAACTCAGGTTCAAGCTTTTACCCGGCGCTGGTGGGTACTGGGAATACGCATATCCTCGCGGTACTTGGCTACCGTCCGGCGGGTTACGCAATATCCGACTTTCTGCAACTGCTGCGTGATCTGGTCGTCGGTAAGCGGATGTGCCGCGTCTTCTTCCTCGATCATTTTCTTGACCAGCCGCTTCAAATTGATCAAGGAAGTCGCCGCTCCCGAAGGTCCCTGCACTGCTTCCGAAAAGAAATAGCGCAACTCGTACACGCCCTGCGGGGTGTAGGCATATTTATTCGCCACGGCACGGCTGACCGTGGAAGGGTGAACGCCCACCTCCTCGGCGACTTCTTTGATCATCATGGGACGGAGGTAATCAATACCTCGATCCAGAAACTCGTTTTGGCGGCGAATAATCGCCTCACAAACCCGCACGATGGTCTGCTTCCGCTGCTCGATGTTCTTGATGAGTTGAATTGCGGAAGTGAATCGTTCCTTGACGTAATTGCGCACCTCGCGCGTCGTACTGTCCTCTCCCAACAAACGGCGGTAATGGTGGCTGAGCCGCAACTGGGGAAGGCCGTCTTCGTTCATGATCACCTGGTAGGTATCCCCCGCCTTCACAAACGCTACGTCCGGCTCGATCAGCCGCGCCTGGGCGTTGTTATAGCGTTGGCCGGGCCGCGGATCGAGCTTGCGAATCAACTCCACGCAACGTTCCACGGTCTTCACCGGCCGGTCCAGGGCGCGGGCGATGTCACGATACTGCTTATTCTGAAGCTGCTTGAGGTAGCCGGAAACGATCTGTTGGGCCAGCGTATTCTCAGGAGCCAGTGTGTGCAGTTGGATCAACAGGCATTCACGCACGTCCCGAGCCGCCACGCCCACCGGGTCGAATACCTGGATCAGACTCAGGGCTTCCTGGACGTCGGCCAACGAGTGCCCGCCGGTTTGCGCAATCTCCTCCAGCGGCGCGGTGACGTACCCATCCTCATTCAGGTTGCCAATGATGGAATGACCGGCTTCGCGCACCGAATCCGAGCAGACGCAAAGACTCAATTGCCAGTCCAGGTGAGCAGACCAGCGACGTTGGCTGAGAAAGGAAGTTCTCGAAGGAGGGCCGTTCAACCACCTCAGCCTCCGGAGACCGGTATCCGGGATCGAGGTAATCATCGAAGAATGAACCGAAATCAATCTCTTGGAAGGAATCCTGGTGGTCGTCGTTTCGGGCCACCACATGATTGTTAGCCGGCGGAGTGTGTTCGGCGTTTTCCGTTTCGGTACGTTTGTCAACCTCGTCGATGCTCGGAACGTCCTCCGGAACCTCTTCCAGAACGGGTTGGCGACCATCTCCCGGTTAATCATCTCCCGCAGCTCGAGTTTATTGAGCGCGAGAACACTGACCATTTGCACCAAACCGGGCGTCAGAATCTGCTTCTGCGCCACCTTGAGGTTCAGTCCGATTCTAGGAGCAGGCCCACCACCCATACGATTCTGTGATCCTTGTGATAGCGATCCCGCACCCGCGGGTCGCCCCTTGCCGGCGTTAGGCGGCCGCTACGCCAAACTGACCCACTACTTATCCAGCATTAGAGACTGGCGCGATCCGGTTACATTGTCAACCGGAAACTGTCACCCAGATAAACTCTCCTCACCTCGGCATCCTGTCCCAGTTCTTCCGGCGACCCGGCACGGAATATCCGCCCGTTGTTAATGATATAGGCCCGATCTGTCACCTGCAAGGTGTAAGGCACGTTGTGGTCGGTCACCAGAACCCCGATCCCTGTCCCTTTCAAACGCACAATGATCTTCTGTATGTCTTGGACCGTGAGCGGATCGATTCCCGAGAACGGTTCGTCGAGAAGAATGAAGGAGGGTGAGATCACCAAAGACCTTGCGATCTCCACGCGCCTTCGTTCCCCTCCTGACAGCATGTACCCTTCGCTCCGCCGCACCTGTTGCAATCCTAAATCCTCGACCAGCTCTTCCAGCCGCTCACGACGCTGGTGCGCGGTTAGCGGCAAGGTTTCGAGAACCGCCATGATGTTCTCTTCCACAGTGAGCTTTCTGAATATGGAAGGCTCTTGCGGCAAGTAGCTGATCCCGTTTCTTGCCCGGATGTACATGGGATAGGCCGTTATGTCCGTTCCGTCGAGCATCACTTGGCCGGAATCCGGGCTGGTAAGGCCGACGATGATGTAGAACGTCGTGGTCTTACCCGCTCCGTTGGGCCCCAGCAGCCCTACGACCTCTCCCTGAGTAATCCGTAGGCTAATGTTATCAACGACTTTGCGTCCCTTGTACGATTTCGTCAGCTCAACTGTAGAGAGAATCTGCATGGTCGCTCATGGCGCGACGCGGTGCTGCGATAAAGAGGGTGTCCCATCACCTCCCTCCACAAGAAGCCTATCATCGTGGACAAACAGTGTCAAACGACGGCCGGTTGTGAAGCCCTTCTTCTCGTCGCGGATACTGGGGGGCCCACCGGTGAGGACGATTTGCCCAGTGCCGGCGGAGTACTCGCCGTGCTCTGCCGTGGCTCGTCTACCCGGCTGGACAACCACGACGTGCCCATCAGCATTGGCACGGTCCACCTCTGAGCCTTGATTTGTCCCGATGCGGGAGAAATAGACATCCATCCTGTCGCCTTCCATGGTGGTCAGCCCTGTCTGGAGCTTCACGTGGCCACGGTAGGTCGCCATGCTACCCCCGTCGAAAGCCTCCAGGAAATCGGCACGGACAGTAAGCGGACGCGTTTCGTGACGGGCGGTTCCGGTGGAGGGCGGCGTTCCCTCCCCATAGGAAGCGGGTTGGAGATGGGAGGTCAGCACCTGGGCGCCGGAACTCATCCGCTTCCCCTTGCGGTAAACGTCCAGGCTGGTGGACTCCACGACATCCGCGCCCCGCCAGGCACGCACGTGTCCCTCGTAATGTACGAATTGGCCGCGCCGTTGGGCCAACATGCGGTCCGCTAAGACGTTTGTGGGGTCTGGGGCTTGCCCGTTCGCCGTCTGATCCCCAGTTCCGAGGTGAGTGCTCTGTACCTTGCCGATCCCCTCGGCAGTGTCCGTAGCAAGATCGAAGCGAAGACGCTCGCACTTTGCCTGGCTCTCAGCATCCCACAGGCGGGGATGGCCAGTCAGGGTCACATCCTGCGCGGCTGCCACGTAGACGGACTCCTCCGCGCTGGCGTTGCGGTCACCGTCACGGAAGGTGTAATTCCCTGACTGGATTACCTGCTTAAGGGCGTGTGTCGTCTCGTCAAATGTGGCCAATAGCTGATCCGCAGTGCTCTCTTGGGCGGCACTGCCCGGCGGGGCGTCACGGGGCGGCTGAAAAACGATTTGGGTCGGTTTTAGGCCCCGCAGCGTTTCCAGGTCGCTGAGCGCGCTGAAAGTCATCAGGAACTGCCCGGCGGTTATGATGCGCTGCCCTGCCTTGGAATCCGATGGGTCGATCACGAGTCTGCCGCTGCCGACCGTCTGCGCGTCCTTAAGGCTCTTGCCGTTCGGTCGAAAGCTGAACTTCAGTTCCGAGGCGGAGAGCGATCGCTTTTCTATGGTCGCCGGTTTTGCCGACTTTCCCTGGTCCAGGGTTGGCGAAGATTCGACCACAAGTTGCACGTTTTCCGAAGCATCCCCGCTCTGCAGCTTTGCGGGAGCACCGACAAGATTCAGTTCAACTCGTTCCGCCCGCAAGTGACTGGTACTCCCTTTATCGCGAGATTGCCCGGCCACATTCCCTTCGGCCGTCAGATGGCGCAAGGCCCTCATCGCCGGGTCGAACTCCCCCTGCGCGCGATCCGCCGAAAGTTCCACCTGCCTCCCCGACGACGATTCCGAGGCTTTGACGCTCCCTTCCATCTCGACTCGAGTGACACGATTCGCTTCGTCCAGAAACACCTTGCCGCCGCCGGCGGAGACATTCTGGTCGCCTTGCGTTACCCGAACGGGACCCCAGAGGACGATTTGCCTGCCGGGCTTTTCATAGCGCAGATGGCTGGCGGTAAGCTCCATGGGAGGACTGGAGGCATGACCGTCGCGGGGTGGCAATTCCATGGCCACATCTTTTTCGAGATCCAACGAACCATCTTTCGTGGCGTAAACCATCCCCCGGGATGATCCGGAGGCCGGCCCGACACGGAAGTGCACAACCTCGTCGCTGGTTACGAGCGACTTTTCGTGTTGATAAGAGACCTTGGAAGTATCCAGGTAGACAATCCGGCTGCCTCTCGAGTTTGAAGCCGGGGCATTCTCAGCTTCGGAATTGAGCTCAATGTGTACAGGGCCGGAGCTGAACAGATCGTTGTTCTGGCTGTTGTATTGGCATTGCTGCGTGCGCATGAGGTCGCGGCGCTTGCCCGTTTTGCCGAACAACTCCACCAACACGTCCTCCAGGACTGTGGCGCCTCCCTGTTTGAAGGACACCGTCCTCGCGGCATGAATGGTGTAGACGCGCCGAGCGCCGTCCGAGTGGGTGACGGTATAGCCGGAGAGCTGTTGATGAATATCAAAGGGGACATTCTGCGGCAATACGGCCGGCTTCTCTTTGTGGCGTGTTGCAAGCCAGTAGGTCGCGGTCACCGCCAAAGCAGTGACGGTCATGGCACCGGCCACGAGCCAAGTCATCCAATCTCGTTGCCGGGTTGCGCGTTGTGCGGCGCCATTCATCCCCTGATTTCACTCAACACCAACTGTAGGGTTATGGTGTCCTGAAACACATTCTGGTCCAAGGTGAAAGCCAGGTCGAGCGTTTGCCCGGCAACCAGCGTCGCGCCCCGCTCCGCCATTCCCCACCCGATGGCATCAAAAGACTTCGGCCCGCGGGCCACTCGTAATTTTAGATGCTTCTCCTGGAGGATTCGAGGTCCCACGCACAAGACGCAGATCGCGAGCCGCCAGGACCGGGGTAGGATTGGCGCAACCGAAGGGCGCCAGCGTCTGCAGCGCTTCGTAGAGAGTCCAATCGATTTCGTGCCCGCTCACCTCGGCATCGACGCGCAGGGTTGGCTCGAGATCCTCCGGCTTCAGAATCTCTCGCGCGTATTGCTCGAAACGCGCTTCCAGTTCCGCGATTCGCTCCGCGGGCAATGCGAAACCCGCTGCCCGGGCATGGCCGCCGTAACGTAGAAACAGTTCCTGCATGGAGGCCAGTGCATCGAGGAGGTGAAAGGCTCGTATCGATCTCCCCGAGCCGACTCCTACCCCATCCTCCACGCTCACCACCAGCGCCGGACGGTGGTACCGCTCCACCACCCGCTGCGCCACAATCCCGATCACTCCCCGATGCCACCCCTCACCGGCCAGCACCAGGGAGTGGCGCTCCCTCTTCTCAGGGTGGCCATCCATCTCCTCCACGATCTCACGCAGAATCCCCTCTTCAATTCGCTGCCGGTCGCGGTTGAATCTATCCAGGCGCCCGGCTATCTCACGTGCCTTTTCCAGGTCCGAGCAAGTGAAGAGGTCAATGACGTCCCGTGCATCCTCCATGCGCCCTGCCGCGTTCAGGCGCGGCGCCAGACGGAATGACAAGTCCCCGGCCGAAATGTCGCAACGATCGAGTCCACAAACCTCGAGCAGCGCCTGCAAACCGGCCTGCGAAGGTTGGCGCAACGCCTCGAGCCCGAAGTGCGCAATGACCCGATTCTCACCGCGCAAGGGAACGACGTCCGCAATCGTCCCGATCGCGACAACCTTCAGGTAAGACTGAAGAAGCCTGCCGGAGAGACGCTCGCCCAACAGGGCTTGCACCAGCTTAAAAGCCACCCCTACGCCGGCCAGGACCTTTTCGGGATAGCCGGAGTCGGCCCGCTGTGGGTTCAGAATAGCACAGGCCGGAGGCAGATGGAGGTCCGGCAGGTGATGATCCGTCAGAATGCAATCCAAGCCCAATTCACGCGCCCGATTCAGCGCCTCGTGTTCCCGGATGCCTGTGTCCACGCTGACCACAACTCGGATACCTTTGGCCGCCGCCTCCTCAATGACGGCCGCGCGCATCCCGTAACCATCGTTCAAGCGATGCGGGATGTATGCCTCAACATTCCCACCAAGCCCCCGCAGCGCCGCCAACAGGATGATCACCGACATGGTTCCATCCACGTCGTAGTCGCCATAGACCAGGATCTTCTCTCTCTGCTCCAGCGCGCGGCGCAGGCGGTCTACGGCGGTCTTCATGTCGGCCAGTAAGAAGGGATTGTGAAGCTGATCGAGTGCAGGATGGAGGAATCGCTGCGCTGTTTCCGGATCGGTGACTCCCCGCAGGATCAGAAGCCGGGCGACGATACTCGGGATGTTCAGCTCGCGGCGCAAGCGGGCGACCGCGTCTCCATCCACCTCAGAGATTTGCCAACGCATAGCGGACAGCCATCGTGACAGAAGACGCCGAGGGTTGCAAGCCTACACTCGCTGTCCCCAATCCGTCGATGAGGCGCCGCGGCCGGACGGGGTGCGGAGCCGATTCGCGAACCGTCGCCACTAGCCGACAATATGTCGTTGTTCGGCCTCCGTCTCCGCAGCGGAGTTTCGGTTCGTTTTGCGCAAGTTGCGCGATTTTCGCTCCTTTTAGCGTCCGATTTGTGCCAATTTGCGCCCAAAACGCGCGCAATTTGCAGCATTCAAAAAGCGATTTTCCTTTGTTTTCAAGTACTTCTTAGCTTCGTTCCCACTATTTTCCATTTTTTGGATTTCCCGGGTTCCCTCTCGCGCCGGGATCATCCCGCCCTCCCTCTCGCCGCGTCGCTCCCTGGCGCCTCGCCTACGACAATGTGTCCACATCATGACCACAATTATAGGCTATCACGCCGGCCGCGGCTTGTCAAGCGGAAAATGCAAAAACGAGGCGGCGCAGACCCCGACTTTTGGGGTTTGCGATGTCCCTAGGGACACGTCCGAAGGAATTGCTGTCCGAAGGAATTGCTTTTCCTCGAGGTCGCGTCGGCTCTATACTGTGCGGCTCTATGCCGATCTACCATCGCACTTACAGTCCGGGCGAACTGGCAGATCATCACCAGCAGTACTTACCGCCGCGCGCAGATCTTTCGCTCTCCCCGCTTCTGCCAGTACTTCGTCGAACGCCTCAAGGAAGTGCGGCAGAAGAATGCACTGCCTGCTCATTGGCTGGGTCCTGATGCCCGAGCACTTTACCTGCTGCTCAAACCCCAGCCTGCCGAATCAACTCCCGTGGTCATCAAGGAACTCAAAGAAGAAACCGCCAAACGCATTCTCAAAACGCTTCGTGAAAACCAGCAGTATCCCTGGTGCCAGAGATGCTGGCTCGCCTGCGCTTGCCGCCCACGGTCCATGACGAGTCGCACTCCGGCTTTGGAACCGGCGCTTTCACCCCTTCGATGTTTACAGCGAAGCAAAGCGGCGGGAGAAACTGAACTACATGCATAACAACCCGGTGAAGCGTGGGCTGGTGAGTTCGCCCGGGGATTGGCCTTGGTCAAGCTGGAGGTTTTACTTTCGCAGGACGCATCCGTTTTGCGCATGGACCGGCTGGATTGAGCCTTACTAAGCAACGTGTCCCTTCGGGACATCGCAGACCTCAAAGGCGGAGGTTTGCGCCAGCCGGCCTTTTCAGACAGGCTGGCGCACACTCCGCCATCTGGAGTCTGGAGTCGTCCAGGGCCTTCGGCTCTCGAAGCCAAGATCCGCAGAGTCCCGAGTGGCGAGACTCTGCGTTGCTTCCTATGCGCCTAACCGCGCAGCCCAGCTATGAGGCTATTGGCTGCATTAATCAAGGTTTAACCCTCAGTGGGTGTCAACCTGCGGAGAATGACCAGAAATCGAATGTCGATGATAAACGCATCGAGGTCTCGAACCGCAATGGCGGTGCGGCTGGCATTCACGGCGGCGCAGCGCGGCATTGAGTGGGAACAAGTATGAGCTGGCCTAAGGCGGCATTGAGTGTTCCAGTGGAGACGAGGTTCTTCAAGGTGCTCTGTAAATTAGCGACTTGTGCCTGCGGAGTATTCCCGAACTTGGCCACGAAGGCGTTTTCAGTGCCTGCCAATGAGGTCTCCTGGAACGCGCCAGCGGTCGTCGGGAAGTTGCTGGAAAGAAGTATCTCCCGGTCACGTACGGGTTGCCCAAAGAATCCACAGCGATGGCGGAGCCGATATCAGTGCCAGTGCCGCCAAGGTAGGTAGAGTAGACAAGCGCCGAGAGCGTGGGGTTTAGTTCGGTTAGGAAGGCGTTTTGAGTACCTGCCAATGAGGTTTGGAACGCGCCAGCGGTCGTCGGGAAGCCGGCTGCCGCAGTGCCTGTGACATAGGTGTTCCCCGAAGGGTCTACCGCGATGCCACTGCCGTTTGCACCGCCACTCCCGCCGAGAAAGGTGGAGTAGACAACCCCAGAGCCGCTCTGGTTGAACATAGTGACGAAGGTGGCACCTTATCCCAGGATCGTGGTTCTGGTACGCTCCCGCAGTCGTCGGGAAGTTGCCAGAGTTAGTAACGCCGGTCACGTAGGCGTTGCCCGATGAACCCACGGTGATACCAGTGCCGCCACTGATCGGTACTGCCATTAAGGTAGGTGGAGTACGCGAGCGCCGCCCCGCTGGGATTCAGCTTGGCCACGAAGGCGTTACCCTCGCCTGGTGGCGCCATTTGGTATGCCCCTGCGGTCGTTGGAAAGTCGTTGGAAGTAGGTTTGGCCGGTCACATATGCGCTACCCAATGAATCCACGCCGATTTGGCTGCCCAGATCAACGTTGTTGCCGCCCAGGTACGTGGAATAGACAAGTCCTGAACCTGTGGGGTTCAGCTTGCTGATGAAGGTGTTGGCGCTCGCCTGCCAGTCCGGTTTGGAACGCTCCCGTAGTCGTGGAAAGTCGCTGGAAAACGCTCTGAGCCGACCAAGTAGGAGTTGCCCGGGAATCAACGGCAATGCCAGTGGCAAAATCACGTATAGCTGCCGCCAAGATAGGTGGAATAGACAAGCGCCGAGCCCGCCGAATTCAGCTTGGCGGCAAAGCGCGTTCTGCAGCGAGCCCTTTAGTGTGGTTCTGGAATACCCCCACTGTCGTTGGGAAGTTGCTGGATTCGGTGACGCCGGCCACGTAGGCGTTGCCCGATGAATCCGCGGCAATGGCCAAAGCCGCGATCGAAGCGTTCTCCCGCCAAAGTAGGTGGAGTAGACAAGCGCCGTGCCACTGGGGTTCAGCTTGGTGACGAAGGCGTTTCCAGTACCTTTCAAGTGGGTCTGAAACGCCCCCCCCGTTGTCGGGAAGTCGCTCGAACTGGTAACGCCGGTCACGTAGGCGTTGCCCGATGAATCCACGGCAATGCCGCTGGCGTCATCGTGAACCGCTGCCACCCAGGCTACGTCGAGTACTCCAGCACCGGGTCAATCACCAGCGGCATCGTGGGATCATAAGCCGACCTACTTTGAAGGCCACTTCTCGTTGCGCTCTTCAGCGTAACGCGCCGGGGATTTCGCGCTCGGCCTCCCGTTCGCCCTCCTGGTAGATCAACGGCCTCTTAAGATGGACCGCGCCGCCCTCGACGGTTATCACCAAATTGCCGTTTCCAGCGTCGAGCATCGCTTTCTTTGCACCCTTCAAGTCGAAACCCAATACGACTAAGGTCGGCACCAGGAGATACTACGAAGTCGTGCTCCAGTTGTCGCTGGTTGCCGTAGTAGACCAGGTTCCACGCCGGGGTAGACGCCTTCGCCACTTCACCTTGGCGTAGGTGGGCACGTTCGTCCGCCACTTGTGGGGATCGTTGCCGATGAAATAGTTGGCCTTGCCGGGAAGCTCGCTTGCGCCCGTAGCAACCGCATTTTGATTGGCGTTGACAAGCTTCAGACGCAAGAGAGACTCCCTTGTCCCTTGTCCGTGGTCAGTTGTCCGTCGCAACGCGCTCAGGGTGCCCGAGCGCTTGGCTCGAACTGAATCCTGAATCCTGGATCCTGAATCCTGCAGTTCCAGCGCCACCTCATCGCTGGTCAGGAACAACGTGTATCCCGGCCCACGCGAAAGGAACTTGACACGAGCGTCTGTCTGGCCTTGGTTCGCTTCAAAGCTCAAAGATAACTTGGCATACGACACCACAGGGCTTTCCGGCTGGAACCACGCTGGCACCAGCCTTCCGAGGTTGAAAACTCACCTGCCCATGCTGGAGCATATATCCCGCGCAGAGGCAGAGTGTGAGAACGCATGATTTCCAGAGAGTCTGTCGATGTTTCATATAGGTCTCCTTAGGGATAGCCAGCAGAGTGGCCATCGCGGCAGCTAGAAGTGTTCAAAACGCAAGAAAAAGGAAGCACCCAGGGAAAGCCAGACGTGGCCTGGGCGCGGAATCGAGAGAGAAGAGAAGCATGCGCGCCCGTCAACTGATTCGTCACCAACTACCGATAAGCGGCGTCATGTTTACCATAGGATGAGAAGGGTTTCAAGTGGGAAACGTGCCATTGTTTAGTGGGTTACCCCTCTTCTTGAATCGGTCGGAGCAAGAGCACGCTACTACGCACCCGACCTCGTATCCTACTCAGTATCCTGCTTAGCTAATCAGAGGAAAAATGCTGTCAGGGGTGGAAAAATGGTGCCAGAGAGGTGTCACGGACGAGGACCGCCGCCGCTTGGTTCGGGAGGGTCTTTTCTTGCGGGCTTCGGGGCTTGGCTGCCCGCCGCTTTGCGGATGTCCTCAACGTCCGCAAGGTCGCGGGCACGCCCGGACGCGAGTTTCGAGGCTATGAGGTCTTCGGCCTGCGCTTATGAAGATGTCGATGTCCTTGGTAAAACGCGGCTGCGAATGATAGCCCACCGCGAAGCCGCCGACCACGAGGTATTTAACGAAGGTGTGAAGAAATCACCAAGCCCTGTCATTCCGAGCCCTTCGCCGTCATCCTGAGCGAAGCGAAGGATCTCGCTCTGCCGATGCAAGTGGCTGATGGCGAAGGAATTCAAAGCGAGATTCTTCGCTTCGCTCAGAATGACAGGGCGTGGATATTTTTGACTTTCGCCGATTTTTTCGCACGTTCTACTTAACGCCATGGGACTGGAAGGCGGACAAAATGCTGAGTGGCGGGAAGGGCGGGGCTTCAGCCCCGCCACGGAAAACGGCTCGTCATTGGGGGCTTTAGCCCCTGAAGGAACGTGGCTTCAGGGCCTAAAGGCCCAACTCGTTGGGCTCCCGGAGGCGGCGGGGCTGAAGCCCCGCCCTTCCAAAGCGCCACGTTATCGCGGCGACTTCCGTCATTAGGTACTAGTCAGTTCACAATCCCGGGTTGGCTTCAGCATGCTCTTCGAGGAGGGGGTCACGAGGCATGACGCCTTCGCCTGCCAAGGCGATGTTGTTGCGTGTGGTTCTCTTCACGAGGTACATGGCCTCGTCGGCGAGGCGCAGAATCTCGCGGTGGGTGCGGCCGTCGGTGGGGAACGTCGCAATGCCGAAGCTGGCGGTGACCTTGATGTTCAGATTCTCCGAATGGAAGAAGACTTTTGAATTCAGCAGGTCTTTGAGCCGCCGCACGACGGTCAGGGCATTCTCTTTCGAGGTCTGGGGCAGGATCACGACGAATTCGTCGCCCCCATATCGAAACGCGTAATCAATCAAGCGTAAGTTGCTCTTGAGAATGTCGCCGATTCTCCACAGCAGCCTCGATCCCACGAGGTGGCCGTACCGGTCGTTGACCTGTTTGAAGTGATCGAGATCGAAGAAGATTACAGAAAACTGATAACCGTACCGGGTGGAACGGTAGATTTCCGCATCCAGAACGAAATTGAGGTGGCGCGCGTTAAAGAGGGCCGTGCAGTCATCCATAATCGTGAGTTCATGCATGCGCTGCACGTAGCGCGCGTTTTCGAGAGCGATCGCCGCATAATCAGCAAGGCTCTTGAGAGTGGGGATGTGCTCTTGCGTAAAGCTCTGCTTACCGAAGCAGTTTGCCAGTTCTATAACACCCTGCACCGGTTCGCGGCCTTTAATGGGAACGCAAACCACGGAATGAGTACCCGCTTGCGGGAACTCGTCGGACCGGAACTTGAATCGCTGGTCGGTCTGAGCGTCTTCCACCAGGACAGGTTCCCCGTGTTCAGCCACCCAGCCGGCGATGCCGTCTCCCAATTTAAGGCGCACGTCCTTAAGCTTCTCCGCGCCCTGTCCCATGGCGATTTCGAAATAGAGTTCGCGGGCCTTCTCGTCGACCATCAAGAGTGACCAGGTGTCCGGTTGTAAGAGGTCACTGATCTTTTCCATAACCGTCTGGAGGATTTTTTGGAGGTCGAGGGTTGAAAAGAGGGCTTTCCCAACCTCATGGAAGAGGGAGAGGCGCTGGACTTGCTGCCGAAGTTCGATGACCTCTTCCTGTAGGTCCATACTCATCCCTGGGGAGTCCTGATAATGTCTCCCACCACTCTCAGAATATATACATTTCCTGCCATAACCTCAATGGTACCCAAGTACGGTGGTTTCCCAGTTTGAAGTTGTAGCGGCGAGTTTACCTCGCCACGTGGCGGCGTAAAACCGCCTCTACGTCAAACCGAGACAGTACCCCAAATACCGTTGAGGGGCCAAGGAGCAAGCAAAGCAAATCAATTGACACCCCTGAGGCAGGTAAATAAGATAAGCGTGGTGATACCTTGGTGACGCGTAGCGAAGAACCACAGTTGACGGGATTCGGCGAGTACTTACGCCGGGAGCGCGAAATGCGCGGCGTGACTCTGGAGGAAATATCCGCCGCCACACGAATTAGCATTCGCTTTCTGCAAGCTATTGAAGGCGAGGAACTCTCAAAACTTCCGGGGGGAATCTTTACTCGCAGTTTCGTGCGGACCTACGCGCGATTTTTGGGCTTGGACGAAGAACGCGTGCTGACGGATTGCCAGCTTGCCGGCAGGCAAAGACCGGAAGTCGACATCCGTCGCATTGCGGCGAACCGGGCGCGCCAGAACGGCGCGGCTTTGCGGACGCGGGTGATCGGACTGGCGGTCGCGGCGGTGCTGCTGGCAGGCGGCTATGCCCTTTTCCGCCATTCGCGCCGCGTCCGGGAGCAGCGTGTCAGCGCGCCTATCGTTGTTGCGCCGAGCACCCCTGCGGCTACAACGACCAATCCGGCTGCAAACCCTTCAACCGGCACAAACCCACCTGCTAATGCACCCGCGGTCCAACCCTCAGCCTCCACCCCGCCTGAAAGCAACCCGGCACAGACGGCCCTCACCGCTTCACCCGGCGGCACAACTGCGCCTGCTACGCCACAGGGCGCTCCTTCCTCGCTTGGAGCAAAAGCAAAGCCGGCGGGTCAGAGCGCCGCCTCCCAGACTCCTCCCGCGGTTCCGGGCCTTTCCGACTTGGCCCTGCAAGTGACCGCGACGGAACGCGCCTGGGTGGCCGTGGATGCTGACGGCAAGACGGTTCTACAGAAGGTATTAGACCCCAACGAGGTCGCAAACCTGAAAGCTCACGACACCTTCGATGTCACGGTGGGAAATGCTTCGGGCATCGTGTTGACTCTGAATGGCGAAACTCTGAAACCCCTGGGGCGGCGAGGCGAGGTGAAGTCCGTTCATCTGACTCGCGAGTCCATGAAAAAAAACCAGCCCTGAGAGATAGTTTATTTCCGAGCGACTAGTCGAGACAATTCGCACTGGTGCTGTACCGGAAGTGGTGCGCCGCAAGGCGTGCCGGGGTGAACTGCCTGTTTCTTTGCAGGAAAAGATCGAAATCCTGGTATTGCTTGCTTCCGGAGACGAGGGCGAGGAGCAGAGTACCGCCCTCCAGGCCCTGCAATCCTGGCCCACGGCGGAGCTTCAGCAAGTGCTCCGGGACCCTGCCACTCCGGTCGCCGTCCTGGAGTTTGTTGCCACCAACCTCGCGCCCCACCGCGAAGAGTTAGGAGAGGCTCTCCTTCAAAACCCCAACTTGACCGACCACGTTCGTGGCTGGCTGGAAGGCGCTCTCTCCCTCATCGCCGAGGCCAGATCCGG
Organism: uncultured Acidobacteriota bacterium; assembly: GCA_963722675.1. Taxonomy (GTDB): domain Bacteria; phylum Acidobacteriota; class Terriglobia; order UBA7540; family UBA7540; genus CAVROP01. Next base: position 74,635 of record CAVROP010000063.1, on the reverse strand, counting down.
CGACGTTTCCGAACCTCCCACTCCCGCTCCCTCAGCAGATCCGACTGTGGACTCAAGGCCTGAGCCGCAAAAGCAGAAGCCCACCACGGCGATTCAGAGAACCCAACGCATGTCGGTCGTGCAAAAGGTCAAGGCCGCTTTGACCGGCACTAAGGAAGAGCGAATGATCCTGATCCGGGACAGCAACAAACTGGTGGCCCGCGCCGTGATGCAATCGCCCAAAGTCACCGAGGACGAAGTCGAGAAATATGCCTCCATGAAAGATGTCTGCGAGGACGCCTTGCGGATCATTACGCTGAACCGCAGATTCATGAAGCTCTACGTGGTTGTCCGGGCCCTGGTCAACAATCCTCGAACCCCTATTGATGTAGGTTTACACTTAGTCCCTCGAGTCAACGAATTCGATCTGAGGCGGTTGGCTCTCAACCGGAACGTCGCCGACGTCATCCGTCATACGCGCCGAGAAGATCGTCCGGCAAAAACAAGAAGCCAACAAGCCGAAATACCAGGGCAGCAAATTCTAGAATTAGAGCGAGCGCCGATCGAAAGGCCGCGGAAAGAGTTCGGCAAGATGGTGTGATTCCTTTACGCCTGCGGCATTGCCTAAGACGACTTCAAGATCACCGCAGAACTCCCAAAGCAGTTGCCGGCAGGCTCCGCAAGGCGCTGCCGGCCGTTCTCCCCCCGAGGCTACGGCAATTCGAGCGAAGAACCGCTCGCCTTCAGAGAGAGCCTTCCACAACGCCACCCGCTCTGCGCAAACTGTCAGCCCGTAGGTGGCGTTCTCGATGTTGCAACCCGTATAAACTCTGCCCTCCGCAGTGAGAAGCGCGGCGCCGACTTTGAACCGGGAGAAGGTTGCAACGGCGTTTTCTCTGGCCTTCATCGCGCGCTGGAGCAATTCTTCCGAGGTCATCGGTTATTCACCTTCCGACTCCCCTCCTCGATTGAGGAGGGGTGGGGGGTGGGTCCCAGTAGCAAGTATACAGCCAACCACCCCTAGCCCCTCCTTAACAAGGAGGGGAAACTGCGGGGTTATGAAGTCCTCGCCATGGCCGGCAAGGCTGCGCCGATAAGGCGCGCCAAATTCCGCCCTGCAGCCTGGCCGGTGGTGATGACTTCTTGATGGCTCAGGGGCTTTCGGCTCAACCCGGCGGCGCGGTTGGTGATTGTGGCCACGGAGAGCACGCGCACTCCCATTTGGCGCATGGCGATGACCTCCGGCACGCTGGACATACCCACCGCACTGGCGCCAAGAGATCTCAAGACTCGGATCTCCGCCGGCGTCTCATAGCTGGGACCCAACAGCGCCGCGTAGACGCCCTCGAAGCACTTCAGCCCCAGTCCACCGGCCACTTTGAGCACCTCCCGGCGCAACCGCGAATCGTACGCCTCACTCATGTCCACAAACCTCTCTCCCCAACGTGGATCGTGAGACCCTGCCAGCGGATTAGCCCCTTGGAGGTTGAGATGGTCGGAAAAGACCATGAAACTCCCCGGCGTAGCGCGCGGCGCAATGCCGCCCGCGGCGCAGGTGGTGATGAGGCAGCGAATCCCAGCTAATGCTAATACTCGGACCGGGAAAACCACATCGGCGGGCTCGTAACCTTCGTAGAGGTGAACGCGGCCGGCCAGTACCGCCACGGGCACGTCACGACAGACACCAAGATGCAATCCGCCGCTGTGGCCTGCGACCGAGGGCTTTGGAAAACCCGGAATTGAAGACCACTGAATCCTTCTGTGCCCCGTGCAGTTCCGGCAAAGCCCCGCCTAAGCCTGAGCCGAGCACGATTCCTACGCGTGGGACCGCAGGCCAGCGCGCCGTGAGGAATTTCACGGCTCGCAACGCTTCGGAATATCCTGGTAGCTTTTCAGTCTTCCGCATCGCCTTGTTCTTTGTCATTCCTCGATACGCTCTCGAAAGTCTGTCATTCTGAGTGAAGCGAAGAATCTGCATGAGTTCGCCTCGGACCGGAACTGCAGATCCTTCGCGCAGTTTACCCTGAGCGCATAAACTGCAGATTCTTCGCTGCGCTCAGAATGACAAGCGAAGGGCTCATGATGACAGCGGCTTTCATCTCCACGGGTGGGTCGCAGGCCCACGGCCACTCGGAATGAAAAGAAGCTAAGAGAACCCGAATATCACCCCAGCAGCAAGCCTGCGATCGCAGCAGCGAGGTAGTTCGCCATCGTTCCCGGACACGGCGCGAAAACCCAATCTCGCCCAAGTCTTGCTTGCGAGAGGGAGCCAGGGCGCCCATGCCTCCAATCTGGATGCCGATGGAGGAGAAGTTCGCAAAGCCGCACAACGCGTAGGTGGCGATGGTGAACGATCGCTCCGCGATATGCCCCTTCAGCGGGCCGAGCATGGAGAACGCCCACAAACTCGTTTAAGACCAGTTTCGTTCCCAGCAGGTTGCCCACGGCTCTGGCGTCCCGCCAGGGTACCCCGATAACCCAGGCCACGGGCGCCAGCAGCGACCCTAACAAGGTCTGGAGATTGGTATGCACAAGACTGAGGATGCCATTGGCCAGATAGACAAGGGCGATGAAGGCGATCAGCATGGCCGCCACATTCAGGGCAAGATACAGGCCGTCCGTTACGCCGCGCGCCGTGGCATCGAGAATGTTGGCAGATTTTTGTCCGGCTGCCATCTCAATCTTTCCCGCTGTCTTCGGAGTTCCCAGTTCGGGAACCAGCATCTTGGAAATCAGAATCGTCCCCGGCGCCGTCATGACCACCGCCGTCAACAAATGACGCGCTTCCGCACCAAACAGCACATAGGCCCCGAACACCGAACCGGCGATGTGCGCCATGCCGGCGGTCATGACGGTCATGAGTTCGGAATCGGTCAGATCATCGAGATAGGGCCGGATCACCAGCGGCGCCTCCGTCTGGCCCATCAGAATGCTCGCCGCCACCTCCAACGATTCCGCCCCGCTCGTTCCCATGAGTCTGAACATCAGTTTCCCCGTCACGAAAACCAACATCGGAAGCACGCGGAGGTAATAGAGGATCGACGAGAGAGAGGCGATGTAGATGATCATGGGTAGGGCCTGGAAAGCAAATATAACTCCGAAAGGTCCTCCCTTCTGGCCCAGCGGGCCGAAAACAAAAGACGAGCCCGCGAAAGAGTAATTCAGCAGCGTGACGAATCCACCCGAGACTTTTTCCAGCAGCCAATAGCCTGCCTGCGTGCGAAGAACAAAAAGCGCCACCAGGATCTGCAGCCCCAGGCCCCAGGCCACAATCCGCCAACTTATCGCGCTCCGCTTCTTCGATAGCAGGAATGCGACGATCAGAATCGTCGCGATGCCCAGCAGAGGTATGAAGTGCGTCAGCATAGTTTTCAGTGCTCAGTCATTAGGCATCAGTCGGCTTTCAGCAACCAGGTACTATACCTGAAAACAAAGACTCGCTGCCAAAGACGCGAGGGCTACTAGAGCCGCGGAGCGGCGACAGAACGTCAGCCCAGGCGTAAGAAGCTGTGGGCTACTCTCTGTTGGCCCTCCGGGCCTCTGGAAGCGGCCAGTGAGTGCTACCTAGCGCGAGCTGAGCCATTAGCTTAACGCCTATGGACCGTTGGCCTGGGCTGTGGTATCCCGCCCCTTCGGGGCTTCGTTTTTGTATTGTCTATTTCTTTGCATCCGACCGCAGGCGCAGCAAAGTGATCTCCGGAGGACAACCGTAGCGCCACGGGACCAGCACTTTGCCGATACCTCTGCTCACGTAGATTTGGGTTCCATCCAGCCGATTCCAGCCTTCCACAAACCGCTCACCCAACTTTGACCTTCCATACACCGAGCCGAACATGGGAAGCCGGACCTGTCCTCCATGAGTGTGACCCGAAAGCACCAGATCAACCCCGTGCGCCGCGGCCATGTGGATGCCCATGGGGTTATGGCAGAGGAGAATTTTGGGGTCGCGGGCGGGAACCAGCCGCAGGGCGGCGCGAATGTCCGCCGCTTCCCACCAGAGATCATCCACGCCCGCCACCCAAAGCTTAGCCGAACCGGACCTCAAAGCGCAGTGCGAATTGCGAAGCACGCGGATGCGCTGCGAACGGAGCGCCCGCGTGATCTCCTCCGCATCCACCCGAAAATCGTGATTGCCCAGCACGGCAAACACCCCCAGCCGGGCGCGTAGTTTTCCCAACGCCCTCGCGACTGGCCAAATATAGGTTGGGGAAAGAGTCACGTAATCGCCCGTCAACGCCACCACGTCCGGCCGCAGATGATTGGCCAGTTGGACAGCTCGTTGGATCTCTTCCAGGGGAGTAAAAAGACTGTGATGGAGGTCCGTCAGTTGCACGATCTTCAGCCCATCGTGGACGGGGCAAGCCGGTGCAACCAGATGTCGGTTTCGGTAATCTCCGGATCAGGCGAAAGAGTCGAAGCGAGGGGAGGCGCATCGCGGCCGCTCAGCGATAACGTAATCAGTCCTCTTCGCCGGAGGAATCGCCGCGGTCGTGCGGGTCTCACCAAATTTGCCTCTCGAAATCCTGAATGGGTGCGATCCTCAGAAGCGCCCGCCTGCGTCGCCGCGCCGCTCCAGGACCTCTTTGAACACGGCGACCATCTGATCGTGAATCAGGCCGTTCGAAACGAAGATATCGTCTCCGAGTAGTTCGAACGGTTTGCCGGTAACGCCGCTCACGCGGCCGCCGGCTTCCGTAACCAGCAAGGTGCCCGCCGCCTTGTCCCAGGGATTGAGCTTCAACTCCCAAAAACCGTCGAATCGGCCGGCCGCGACGCAGCAGAGGTCCAAAGCGGCGGAGCCGGCGCGCCGAATGCCGTGAGTAAGCTCTGTAAACCGAAAATAGAACTCGACATTTAAGTCGTGATTCGAAGCGAAAGGCGGGAAACCGGTCGCCACCAGGCAATCCGACAAGTTTGCGTTCTTGGACACCGAGAGGCGCTGCCCATTGAGGAAAGCCCCTGCCCCCCGTTCCACCGTAAACAGCTCCTCGCGGGTGGGATCATAAACTACCCCTGCCACCACTTCGCCGCGATAAGCGAGCCCCAGTGTGACGCAGAATATGGGAAACCCGTGCGCAAAATTGGTTGTCCCATCGAGCGGATCGACGTACCAGCAATAATCCGAGCCGGTCCTTTGCCCTCCTCCTTCTTCCGCCACGATCGCGTACTCCGGAAACTGGCTTTGCAGCCGATCCACGATTAAACTTTCCGATTTCCGGTCCGCCTCGGTCACCAGGTCCGAGCGCCGCTTATAAGTGATCTCGAGAGGCTGGCGAAAATGTTCCAGAAGCAGGTCGCCTGCCTCGCGGGCGATATCGATTGCGACTTTCAGGGTATTCTCCATATTGTTTTCCGGGAGCCTTATGTGGGGTTGTTATTTGGGCTCAGCACGGTTCCGCAGCCCTCGCCTTCCGCCCAGACCGAGCCGTCCTCAAAATATTCCTTCTTCCAGATCGGAACGATTTGCTTTAGCCGGTCGATGGCAAATTGACAGGCGCCAAAGGCAGCGCGCCGGTGGGCAGAAGTTACAATAATCGCCACGCTGGTCTCGCCGATTTCCAACCGCCCCAGCCGGTGTATCATTCCGACGTGGTCGATTTCGAATTTTCCTTTTGCCTCTGACCCGATTTCCTGCATCTTGCGGATGGCCATTGGCTCGTACGCTTCGTACTCGAGGTAGAGCGTTCGTCGCCCATTGGAATTGTTCCGCACGACACCTTCGAACACTACGACAGCACCATCTTGGGCAGCCTTTTGTTGATGTACTAGCTCCGCGGTGGGGATAGGAGAGCGGGTCAGCAAATAATAGTCCTGGTTCGAGCCACCGCTGACCGGAGGAAGAAACGCCACTTCATCTCCATCCTGTAGGACTCGGGCCCCGGTTCGCAATCTCCTGATTCACGGCGAGCAAAACCGCTTGCGAGAGGTCGTTTAAGCGAGGAAAACGCGCCGCGTACCGCTCCCAAAGGCCATCCAGGTTGGCCCCGTCCGGAATCTCCGCCTCCTCTTGTTGAAGCCCCGCCAAGTCGTGCGTCAGCCCAAAGAAGAGCACCTTAATCTTCATCATAATCAGTATACACGGCGGAAGCATTCGCGGGATGGCAATTCGGGTAGGAGTGCAGCAAAGCCGCTACCGTCGCCGTTCAAGCAGCAGCCAATTGCCTGCGCACACGTCGAGCATCCGCAAAACAAGTCAATCGACCATAGGCATCCAAGAACACCATGATGAGGTTCCTGCCATCCACCTGCGCGTCCATTACGAGGCATCTGCCGGATTCATTGATGAAGCCCGTTTTTTGAAGCTCGATATCCCAGTCCTGACGGCCGACCAACCGGTCCGTATTGCCGTATTGCAGCCGTCACTTGCCCAATTTGCCGACGTAAACTTCGAATTGGGTGTCGGTGGAGAATTGCCGGATCATCGGATACTGGCAGGCGGCTTTCACGAGCTTTACCAGGTCCCGGGCCGTCGAAACATCTCCAGGAGAAAGCCCATTCGGACTCACAAAGTGGCTGTTGTCCATACCCAGTTCCTGCGCTTTGCGGTTCATCGCGGCAATGAAAGCCGGCCGCCCTCCCGGGTAGCAGCGGCTCAGACACGCCGCGGCCCGATTCTCCGACGACATCAAAGCAAGGTGCAGCATGGCTTCGCGCGACAAGGTGGTGCCAAGGCTTAAGAAAGACCGCGTGCCCTTCAAATCGTCGATGTCCGCATCGCTGACTGTTACCAGATCGGTTAGCGGGAGCTTCGCATCGAGCATGACGATGGCCGTCATCAATTTAGTAATCGAGGCAATCGGAGTGACTCTGCTCGCATTCTTCTCATAGAGCAGCGTGGACGTCTCGGCATCGGCGATGGCAGCAATGTTGGAGTGCACGTCCGGACGGAAGGCAGTCTTCTGAGAACCGGCGTCCGCCTTCGAAGATGCGGCCTCAGACGTTGATTCCGCCCCATCGGGCGGCCCAGCCGCATTCCAGATTCCGGATTCGAGATTCAAGAGCGCGCACGCTAATGCCACCCCAGCAATCAGTTTGCTTACGTGTCGAAAATCCAGACGGCTTCGGCGTGATGAAGAGAAATCCATTCGGCTTGGTCCTTAATTCAAGAGATGGTCAAATATCCACTGCTCATCTGCCCACCTGCCCATCTGCCTACTGCCCCTCTTCCCCCCGCTCGCGTTCGGCCAGGTACACGCCCAGAAGGATCAGCGTGCCACAGACGATCACGCGCGGCGTCATACTTTCGCCGAGCAGCCACGCCCCCAGCAGCGTCGCCACCACTGGCTGAAGGTAGTTGAATGCCGCCGCGCGGGAGGCGGCAAGCTCCGTCAGCGCGAAGGCGTAGAACAGGTAGGCCACAACTGTACCTAAGACGATCATAAACGCCAGGCCGCCCCAGGCCCCCAGGGTTACCTTGGCCCAGCGGATGTGCATCACCGATCGAACCCCAAATGGAATCATCAGCAAGCAACCCAAGGCAAAGGTCACGGTGTTCAGGGTAAGAGTATCGTATTGATTGGCGATTTCCTTGACCTGAATTGTATAGTAAGCGAAGGACGCGCTGCCGGCCAGCACGATCAGGTCCCCTTGCCAGTGCGCGTTACTCCCCGGTTCCTGCCCCCCAAGAGTAAGCATAGCAACTCCTACGAAGGAAATCAGCATGCCGAGCAGCTTGGAAAGGGTCAACGGCTCGAGCTTCATGAGGCATGCGAGGGCCAGCGTCATCACCGGGCCGAGCGCTACAATGAGGCCGGTGTGCGCCACTGAAGTCCTGGCCAAACCATTAATAAAACATATCTGGTTTAGAGTTAGACCGTTGAATGCAACACCCAGGAGAACAAGCCATTGACGGCCGCCCAAGTGCAACACAGGCCAGCCGCGCCACGCCAAAAACAAAACAGCAAAAAGGATGGCGGCGCCCGCCAAGCGCAATTGCGCCAACCCCATGGCGCCAAAACCGTTCACAGCCTCTTTTCCAGCCACAATGTTCGCAGCCCAAAACACCGTCGCTACGAACATCAGGACGTGCATCAGGGCATGGCTGTGTCGATGATGTTGAACTGACCCGTGTGACACGTGCCTCCGCGCGTGCTAGGTGGCGTCCCGTCGCGTAGGGGTAACCCTTGTGGTTGCCCTGGGGCGGCCACAAGGGCCGCCCCTACTACGGCGGCGAGCGCCGCGCTAACTAAACTGCTCCTTCCGTGTGGTCACTTTTTCGATTCGATCGAGGTCGGGCTCATAACCGAGCCCGGGGGTCTGGGGCACCCGGATAGTTCCGTGAGGGCTGACGGTCACTTCCGGGGAGATAATGTCCTCCGCCCAGTACCGCCGGCTGGCTGAAACGTCACCCGGAAGAGTAAAACCAGGGAGCGAGGACATGGCGACATTGTGGGCGCGCCCGATGCCGGACTCGAGCATCCCCCCGCACCAAACCGGAATGTTTCTTGTCCGGCAGACTTCGTGAAGCCGTCGGGCCGAGGTAAAGCCCCCCACCCGGCCCAGTTTTATATTAATGATTTTGCACGCTCCTAAATCAATGGCCTTGCGCGCGTCATCGGCGCTGTGAATCGACTCATCGAGGCAAATCGGCGTGGAGATTTCCCTTTGCAGCTTGGCGTGATCGATAATGTCGTCCCAACCGAGCGGCTGCTCGATCATCATGAGATAGAATCGGTCGAATTGCTTCAAATGCTCCAGGTCGGCTAACGTGTAAGCTGAATTCGCGTCCGCCATCAGGGAGATCCGAGGGAATTCGGTGCGGACTCGCTCCAGGACATCGACATCCCAACCCGGCTTGACCTTCACCTTGATCCGCTGATAGCCGGCTGAGACTTCTCGAGCGATTTTTTCCAGCAGTACCTCGACGTTACCTTGAATGCCGATGGATACGCCGCACGGAATCTCCTCGAGCGTCCCGCCCACGGCTTTCGCCAAGGGAATGCCTTTCTGTTGCGCCTCGATCACCCAGAGCGCGTTCTCGAGGGCCGCCTTGGCCATGTTGTGACCACGGATGGGGCGGAACCGCGCCGCCAGTTCCGAAGGCGATGCCCAAGCATGTTGCAGAGCCCAAGGAATGAGGAACTCTCGCAACACATGCCAGGCTGTTTCGAAAGTCTCGTGGCTGTACAGTGGCGCTTCACCCGCCGTCACTTCGCCCCATCCCGTAAGGCCCTCCGCATCCACGCGCACCAGCACGATCCTGCGCAGGGTTGTCTTGCCGAAGCTCGTCTCGAATGAATGGACGAGCGGCATCTGAATTTCCCGAAGCTCCACGCGATTAATCTTCATAAGGGTCCAATAGGTAACGGGCTGACCTCACGTCGTATTCGAACCCCGTGATGGCCAGCTTCTGAGCGAAAAACTCTTGCAGTTGCTTGCGAACTGCCAACTGGCGCCGACGCGCCTCCGCAGGGTCTGACTGCCTTAAACCATCGATATCGGCTGGAATCTCGAGCCTCGCCGCAGGATCCGCTTTGCCAGGCCGCGGCGGCTTTCCCGCCATCGCCCGTTTGACGCGGATGGAACTCAGATGCCATTCCGCAATCAGGCGGTCACTTGGCAGTCCACGTTGAAAACGGCTCTCCACTTCACCGTAATAGTCCGGCTGGTAACATCGGGCGATGGCGCCCAGACGGACGATGTTAAGAAAGGCATTCTTGGCTCGCAGGGGATCGAACGTCCACTCGATAAGCCCGATTCCCGCTCGCAGCGCCTCGCGCCTTTGCGCCATTTTGAGCGCTCTACCCAGTCCCCGGTTTTCGTGTGCGCGCAAGACGCCAAGGGAAAGCGAATGATAATAGCGGTCGGCTCCGTGCCAGGCGGGCAAGGAAGCGACAAAGCCCACCAGCCCGCCGCGCGGTGCGAATGCTCCCAGCACCTGCCCTCCGATCTTCCGCAAGGTTACGAATAGCCTAAGAGGATAGACTTCGTAGTCCGCGTATCCCCAGATCTCTCGCTGAATCTTGACGAGGGCAGCAAGCTCCTCGAGCGTTTCGCAAGCCCGGATGGTGTATTTCACTCTTTCGACTTCAGCTCGTTCCAAAGCGATTCCATCTCCTCCAGAGAACACTCCTGCAGCTTTTTCCCCTGCGCCACGACTTCCCTTTCGAGCGCCTGGAACCGGCGCATGAATTTTTGATTCGCTTTCCGAAGGCAAGTTTCCGGGTCAGACCGCACGAATCTCGCCAAGTTGGCTACCGAGAAAAGCAGGTCGCCGACTTCCTCCTCGAGCCGGGATCGCAGCGCAAGCGTCGCGTCGGCTTCGGCCGGAGTCTCTCAATTCGTGTCGTATCTCTCGAATCTCCTCCTCGACCTTCTCGAGCACGTCCTCGGCCGTCTTCCAATCAAAACCGACCTCCGCGGCTCGCAGTCCCAGTTCGTAAGCGACGAGGGTCGCGGGCATGGACCCGGCAATTCCGTCCAAGATGGATTTTTCGGCGTGCTTCTCCTGAGCCGTCGCGGCGCGCTCCTGCTCTTTTACCTTCAGCCAGCTCTTCAGGGCTTCGCCGGCATCGCGGGCGCGCACTTCGCCGAAAACGTGCGGATGCCGCCGGATGAGTTTTGCATGCACGGCCTCGATAACGCCGTCGATGTTGAAGCGCCCCTCCTCTTCCGCCAAACGGGAGTAGAACACCACCTGGAAGAGCAGGTCGCCCAATTCATCTTCAAGGCCCTTGAAATCGCGCTCGTTCACCGCGTCGATGACTTCATAAGCCTCTTCGATCATTAAACCCTTGAGGGTGTCGTAGTCCTGCGCCCGGTCCCAGGGGCAGCCTTCTGGCCCTCGCAAGTGCGCCATCAGTTCGACAAGCTTGGAAAGTTTCTCGCCGGCCAGAGTTACTCCAGTCCGAGGCAGTCGGAGTACTGCACCCCGCCATCGCTAAGTCTAGTTAATCTATCAAGGGAAGCGGACTTCACTGCAACTGGGCAAGTAGGCAGATGGGCAGGTCGGCAGATGGGCAGGCTGGAAGATCTCAGATTCCAGATTTCAGATTTCAGAGCCCAAGGTTAAGATTTCGCACCAAAGCCACCGGCAAGAAATATCGGCGGAAAAATAGCACGTTTGATGTGCTTCTGGTGAAAAGCCCGTTATGATTGCAGCAATCGGGCCACTCTGAGCTGTGACCCCGATCCGTTGGAGGCGGTCGCCTTCGCTCCCTCGGGTCGAATTACACCTGAGATGGGATTTCTGCCTTCTGCCTTCTGCCTTTACTTCGACTCGTCCACCACCTCGATGGCATTGACGCAGGCGTAATTCTTGACCGGAACGAAGGTGAGCAACAGCTTCCCCGCCGGGCTGGCCGGCAAGGCGTGAAAGGTCTTCTGCACGGCGCGGTCGGCGCCTCCGGCTTCCTTGAGAATATCGAAGTTGTGAAGCAGTGTGACGCCGTTGCAGTAAACGTCGAATAGCCGGCTACCGGCGCCGCCTCCGCCGGAGTTCTGCGGTCCAAAGTACGTTTCGGCAAAGTACAGCGTCAAACCGTACTGCCGCCCCGTCGCGACTGGGATGGCGTAGCTGAAATGCCCGTAGCGCTCTCCGTAGTAAAGGCCAGGATCCGGCGTCTGTTCCATTGGCCGATTGTGAAGGGCCAGGCGGCCTTGGCTCGCGTAAAGATCGGGAAGCCATACTTGGCCGCTGCGGTCCGTGTAAGAGTTAGTCTGAGCAACGATGCGGACAGGCAGCATTTTCCCAGGTATTCCCGGTACGATTTCGATGGCGTTCAAAATAGCCGTATCTTGCGGGGGCGTGGGACCCACGAACTTGGAAAACTGCAAATGGAGTTTCCCGTCGGCGGCCGGGTTCACGTCAACGAAAACACGCTTGTCCGCCGTGTTATTGGCGCCCGCATCCGCTATGGGGTCGAATTCGGTCAGGAGCGGCTCGCCGTTTAATGCCACATTGAAAGTGCGGCTGCCCTCGCCGCCTCCCGCCAAAGTATTTGAGCCGTAAATAGTTTCCGCGAAGTACAGCCCGAGTTCATACACCCCCGGCTTGAGAGGAATGTCATAGCTGAATTCCCCCTCGCGCCAGTTCTGATACAGCGTGGCATCCGAAGTGCGATCGATAAACTGGGGAGGCGAGTTCCGTGTGAGCCCCCCGGTGTAATAACGGTCCGGACCCCAAACCTGCCCGCTATGGTCCGTATAGTTGTTTTTTGAATATCCCGCCAGTATTCGGACCAGCGACCGTGCATCGGTGCCGGCCGCCGCCTCTCGGCTTTCAATTGGAGGGGCAGCCAAGCTGGGGCTAGGTGAATTGACAACCTTAGACTTCCACGCAACCAAGCTCACAATAGCAGCCAAGAGGACGAGCGCGACTGCGGGGAGTAGTAACCAAGTCCAGCTACGGGGCCGCCGACCCGCGAGCCCATGGGAGGTTCCGGCAGCGATTGGCCCGGGTGGCCCAGAGGCGTCAGCAATTGTGGGTTCTGCGACCTTCGCCGCTGTGTCTGGGGGCTCCTGGGTTTCGCCAGCCGCTTCGGTCTGCTGCGGCGCGAGTTGTGCCTCAAATTCGGAGCGAGTTAGGAAGTGCGGCGTGTAGTTGCCCGGCTTTAGGACGATGACGACCGGATCATGAAGGCCTTCGGTCTCGTAGTACTTCTTTAACCTCTCGCGAAGCCGGAAAAGCTCGACCCGCACTATGGAGTTACTGGTGGGATCAAAGTCGGCAAGGCGCCCTAGCGCTTCGACGCCAATATTGAACTCCTTCAGATCGCCCGCATGGCCTTCAAAGTATTTGCGGCATAGATATTTCAACAGTCTCGCCAGGTTTTGCGACTTGGCGAAGGTCCCCGAAGCGAAAACGCTGTCGAGTTCCGCTTTTTCCTGTTGACGGGTGGGCGACTCACTCATCTTTCTTCACCCTCTGGGCGCTAAATTATACCACCGTCGAGGTTTTGCTGCAAAAGTAAGGTGCTGGAGCGCGCTTCCCAAAAATTGAGTAGCGCTGACTCTAAGATCATGTAACGGGCCCGTGAATCCCATGGCTAGAAGGCAAATCGCCATACTACCCCGCCACGGTGCCGCGGAAGGCGATTATGATGTAATACCTTATTTTTCAATAAGATAAATGATGCACCGCGTGCATCGGGGAGGTAATGGCACTCTACTACAAGGGAGGTAACGTAGAAGTGGACGTTACTTTGGGTCCGGGTTACCCCAAACAAACGACAAGGGATTCTCCGATTGTAACGGTGATTTAACGGGTTTAGCCTTGTTCTTACGAAAAGAATCGAGGATGCTCGACGCGCGTCGGGTTATTGGCTTTGGAGCTTGTCTATGGTGCGCTCCCTTGAGAGCACAGGCAGGTAGACCATCCCAATCAATTTAAGAGTTCTCACTCTCGTGATTCTTTTGAGAGGAGAAAGGAGACAGGACAACTAACCATGAAGCGATGGATATATGTCTTCGTCGTACTTACGTTCCTCACTGTACCGGTCACGCGCTTGTCCGCGCAGTCGCTGTTTGCGGCTTTGACAGGCGTCGTGAGCGACCCGACGGGTGCGGTGGTGCCAAACGCGTCAGTGAAACTGATAAACGAGCAATCGGCCTCGGCGCGCAATACGGTGACCGACGGTGCAGGCTATTACAGCTTCGCATCGGTGGCAGTGGGTGACTTTACCTACAAGCTGGTCGTTGAGGCCCAAGGGTTTCAAACCTATGAAGCTACTGGCATGCAGATCCTGGGCGGCGAGAAACGCAATCTCAACGTCGAGCTTAAGGTCGGCTCGGCAACCCAGACCGTGGAGGTTACCGGCGCGGTGACAAACATTGTGCCAGTCGATTCCGGCGAAAAGTCGGAAACCCTCACCAGTACTCAACTGAGCAACTTTATTGCGGTAGGCAGCAACGCAGCGCAGTTCATAGCCATCATGCCGGGATTCGCTCTCCAAAACGGGACCTCAAACAGAGCAAACTACACGGGAGAGGTAATCGGCATCAACGCCAACGGCGACGCTGGGAGCCAGAGCCCGCTGAACAATGCTTACAGCTACAACGGGCTGCCGAGCAACTCCCTGGACATCACGGCGGACGGGGCGCACGTTTCCGACCCGGGCTGTAACTGCGACACGCCGGTTAATCCCAACGCGGATATGCTCTCAGAGTTCAAGGTGCTCACGTCGAATTTCAGTGCTGAGAACCAGAAAGGCCCCATGGTTATCAGTTCCGTAACGAAAGCCGGGGGCAGCCAGTTCCACGGTTCAGGGTTCTTCTCAGCGCGCAACGCCGCCTTGAATGCCAACGACGCACTGAACAACGCCGAAAATGCCCCCAAGCCGGGCAACAAATACTACTACCCCGGCGCAACTCTCGGCGGACCCGTGATTATTCCAGGCACCGGATTCAATAAGAATCGAGACAAGCTGTTCTTCTTCACTGGATTCGAGTACTTCTATCAGGTCCTGGATACTGGTTTGCTCCGCGCGACAGTCCCCACCTCAGCCATGCTCGGGGGCGACTTCTCGACCGATTCTCTTGAGAAGATAGGGAACGCCAACAACAGTTACTACACGGGTTCCGGCCAACAGGTGGGCGTAAATTGCAACCCAGGGTCCTCAACCTACACACCCTGTCTGAACCCTGCCACTCTGGCCAAGTACCCGAATGGCAACTTGGCGTCCATCCTGGATCCCAATATGGCGGCTCTGATGAAGCTGTACCCCTCTCCGACTCCTAACGCTAACCCTAACGACACCGGTGGGTACAACTACATTCAGTCGGAAGTTTTCAACCAGAACAACCTCCAATGGGCGGCGCGGGTTGACTATAACATCAGCGACAGCACCAAGTTGTTCGTGCGTTATAACCTCCAGCGCGAGACCCAACAATTCCCCGTTGGTCTCTGGTGGCGCAATGGCAGTCAGGTTCCCTACCCAACACCGATATTGGGCAAGAACCGCTCCGACTCAGTTTCGGCTTCGCTAACCCATGTTTTCAGCCCGACCATGACCAACGAATTCGTCTTCGCGTATACGTATGTCGGCTTCCCCAACGTCTTCTCCGATCCTTCTAAGGTAGACCGCACGAAGGTCGGCTACGGCCTCCAGGGTCTGTTTAAGAACGGCGTAACCCAGATTCCATCCTTTGGAAGTTTCGGGGGTGAATCAGCCTTGGTGTTCAATCCGGGAGGTTTCGAGGCCGGCGGCGCATCCGCGGGTCTCTACGCCGATAAGTGGATGCCCAGCCTCAGCGATACTTTCGCCAAGGTGGTATCCACTCACACGATCAAGGCAGGTTTCTTCTGGGAGTGGATCCGCAATGCCCAGCCTGCCAACAACAACTCGAACGGCGAGTTGCAGTATTACACGTCGGGCAATCTCTTTACAACCGGAGATGCCTACGCGGACGAGGCTATCGGGCTAATGGCTAATTACAACGAAACCTCGTTTAACCGAGTCAACGACATCTCCTACAACACGTACGAGGGGTTCGTCCAGGATGACTGGAAGGTAACCAAACGATTGACCCTCAACTACGGGCTACGCATGAGTCACTTCCAGCCCTGGGGTGATCGTTTGGGGGACGGTTTCTCGATCTTCGACGTCGCGGCCTACCAGAGCGCTTACGCCCAAAACTCCGGCTGTACGGGCGCCCCGACGTTCTGCGGCTTCGAGTGGCACAAGAAGGATCCCAGCGTTCCGGTCAGTGGATTCCCCACACGGGCCTTCTTCTATCAGCCTCGCATAGGCGGCGCCTACGACCTCTTCGGGAATGGAAAGACGGTCCTGAGGGGTGGCTGGGGCCGATACTACTTCCATGCCGGCCAGTTCACCAGCGGGCTCGACGCTTCCGCTGGAGTCCTATCGCTTAGCCTCGGCGACACGAACATTCCTTTGGGCGCCGGCTACCAACCGCCACTCGTCGATCCGATACCGTCGTTGTTCCCGGGAGCTGCTGGACTGAGTACGGTCAACTTCAGTTCCGTGGCGTCGGGTCCATCGGCGGTGGATAGTACAGACAATAAGGAGCCCTACACGGACAGCTACAGCTTTACCGTTTCGAGACAACTGCCGTTTTCAAGCCTGTTGGAGGTTGCCTATGTTGGGAACCGCACGCGGGATATTCCCAGCGCGGGAAACGGCGGCACCTTAAGGGCTTAACACTCTGAACATTAACTTGGTGCCCAAGGGGGCGTTGCTCTCCTCGAACAATGGCGGGGTGGATCCCAATACCCTCAATCCCGACAAATTCCGTCCCCTGTTGGGTTACTCGGACCTGGATGTCACCACTGCAAACGGCTACTACAACTACAACGCGTTGCAGGTGACGTGGTTGCGCTCGAAGGGCCGCTATAGCATCAACATGAATTACACTTACGGCAAATCAATGGGAATTGTGGGCTTCTACGACCAGTTCAATTTTGCGGACAATTATGGCGTGCTAGCCAACAATCGCCCGCAACTGTTCAACGCCGCTTACTCCATTCAGTTGCCAAGCCCCAAGGGGAAGCTCGCCAATGAAATTGCCGGCGGCTGGCAAATCTCGGGCGTAACGCAACTCGAGAGCGGCCCCAATCTGACGGGCAATGACAACCAGAACTTTTACATGAACACTAACAACGCTGACATCCCTGGCACCTCCTTCCACATCAGCAACGCTTCGCTGCTCGGCACCACGGATGTACAACTCAACCCCATCGAGACGTGTAACCCAAGCAAAGGGCTCGCGGCCCACCAATACGTCAACGGGAGTTGTTTCGCCGTGCCGACGCAAATCGGTCAGACTGGTCCGACAATCCCGCCGCCCATTTACGGACCGGTATTCTTCAACTGGGATATGGGGCTCTTCAAGAACTTCAAGATCACCGAGTCGAAGTCGCTCCAGTTCCGTGTTGATGGATACAACTTCATGAACCATCCGCTGTGGTCGTTCAACGGAACAAACCTCAGCCTCAGCTACAATCCGGCCACACTCGAGCAGACGAACTCGCAGTTCGGCTACACTACCACGAAGCAAGGCCATCGAATCGTCGAGTTGGCGATGAAGTTCTTCTTCTGATCGTATCTGGGAAGCGTTCGGTGAGAACAGGGGCTGCCTCGCAAGGGGCGGCCCCTTTTTCATCTTAGGGCATCACGCCATGGCGTGCCCCTACGATGGCCAGCAGGGCTGATTCTCCGGGGAGCGCAAGACGGTGGTATAATGCGGTTCCGCTGTCCGCCGGCGAGCGATTCCCGGTCGAACCGTTTGGCCGAGACTACCCGAACCGGTGGCGCTGACGGAACAGTAAAGAACCAACCAGGAGGTGCGGTTGTCCGCTAATTTCTAATGCGGTCGTTTAGGAATTCAGTTATTGCCATTATAATGCTGGGTGCGGTGTGCGTTCCGGGCCATGCCAAGAACCGCCGCAAGCCCGACGCGATGCCCACGCCCGGCAGCCTCATAACAATTGACTACCCCGCGGAAGGGGCGATTTTCCCACCCGAAATCACACCGCCCGTGTTCGAGTGGCGAGATCCGAGCCCGAACGCAACTTTCTGGGTGATCGACGTTCGTTTCGGCGGTCACGCACACGCAATTCAGGCCAAATCCCACGGCGAGAAGCGCCCCACTCGGCGAGATCGATGAGCGCTGCGCGAAGGCGGGAGCTGTGCCGCCGCAACTGACGCCAGAGGAACAAGCGGGGCACTCCTGGACCCCCGACCCGGAGACCTGGGCGACGATCAAGAAACACTCCGTCAAAGAGCCCGCAACAGTGGTCATCACGGGGTTCCGCGACGAGTCCGCCACTCAGCCGGAGTCGCGTGGGGAAGTCGCCTTTCAGACTTCGACCGATCCGGTGGGCGCGCCCCTCTTCTTTCGCGACGTTCCGCTGATATCTGTCCCGGTCGGCCAAAAGGGCGTCATCATGCCCTTGCCCACCGAGGCTATTCCCTTCATCGCATGGCGTCTCCGGTACATTTCCGAGCCGAGAAGCAGGCTGATGATGGAAGGCTTGCCGACCTGCGCCAACTGCCACTCATTCTCTCGCGACGGGAAGACCATGGGGCTGGACGTGGACGGCCCGGGGAACGACAAGGGCCTGTACGGCATCGTGCCGGTCAAGGCGGAGACTTCCATCCGCAACCAGTACGTGATCCGGTGGAGTTCCTTCGCGGAAGAGAAGGCGAGCAAGCGGTTCGGCTTCATGTCGCAGATCTCGCCCGACGGCCAGTACGTCGTCACTTCCATCGAAAACCCCGGCTCGCACATGCGGGATTTCGACCCGCGGCTTTATAACGGCTTCTATAAAGACTACGGGTTCGGCCAGGTCTTTTATCCCACTCGCGGCGTCCTGGCCTGGTACAGCAAGGCCACCGGCAAGCTGCAGCCTCTGCCGGGCGCTGACGACCCGCGCTACGTGCAGACCAGCGCCTTTTGGAGTCCCGACGGCAAGTACCTTGTTTTCTCCCGAGCGGAGGCCAAGGACCCATATTATGAAGGCCAGAAGGTGGCCGAATTTCGCTAACGATCCAAACGAAACGCAGATTCAATACGATCTCTACCGGATCCCCTTCAACGACGGCCAAGGCGGCACGCCGGAACGGGTTGTGGGCGCTTCGCAGAACGGCATGAGCAACGACTTTCCCAAGGTTTCGCCGGATGGCCGCTGGATCGTCTTTGTCGAAAACCATACGGGCCTGCTGATGAGGCCCGACAGCCAACTCTTCATTGTGCCTTTCGAAGGCGGCACGGCGCGGCGCTTGGACTGCAATACTCCGCGCATGAACTCCTGGCACACTTTCTCTCCCAACGGCCGCTGGCTGGCCTTCTCTTCCAAAGGGCGGTCCCTGTACACGCAGTTATACCTGACGCATATCGATGACCAGGGCCACGACAGCCCGGCCATCCTGGTCGAGAACGCGACCGCCGCCAACCGCGCCGTGAACATACCGGAGTTCGTGAACATCCCCATGAACGGCATAACCAAGATGGACGCGCCGGCCACGAACTTCTACAGGATCTTCGACGTGGCCGGCGAGTTGGCACGAAAGGGCGATTACGCGGGGGCTTTGCTCGAGTGGCGTAAAGCGGTGGGACTGGACCCAGAAGACGGCAAGGCGCATTACCACTTGGCTTTTGCCCTGGACCACCAGGGCCAACTTGACGAGGCCATCACCGAGTACCAGCAATCCGTCCAATTCGACCCTAACAATGCCGACGCGTACTCCAGCCTGGCCGTGGCGCTGACCAGGACGGGCAAGCCGGAGGACGGCATCAACGCCTACAAGAAGTCCCTCGAGATCAATCCCAAAAACCCGATCGCGGAGAGCAATTTAGCAGCGGCTTTAATTGAGGCAGGACGCACTGACGAAGCCGCTGGCCACATCCACAAAGCTCTCGATCTCGACCCGGATTTCGCTGATCCGCATAACTTGCTCGGCCTTGTCCTGGCTCGGGCGGGCCGACTGGATGATGCCGTGGCGCACTTGCAGAAGGCTGTAGATATCAATCCGGACTCGCTCGAGTTCCAGTTCAATCTCGGCAGGGTGTTCGCCGCGAAGCATAGCTTCGGCGAGGCGATTCCCCATTTCGAAAAGGCGGTGGAGCTTTCCGGCGGTCGCGAGCAGCAGAGCCTGGCATTGCTGGCGGCAATGTATTCCGAAGTGGGTCGATTCGCCGATGCGGCCCGGGTGGGTCACCAGGCGCTGGACCTGGCCACGCGCGACAACGACCAGTCGCTCGCCCAAACGCTGCGAGCCAGGGTGGCGTATTACGAATTGCAAGCGGCCAAGCGGTAGCTTTTCCGTGCTCTCATGGTTGGCCGGTTGCCGGGGGTAAGGAGTGAATGACCTGGGCCTTTGTACCCTCCATTGTGGTGCTTCTCCTGTGGGCCGGCCCGCTCGTCGCGCAAACCGAGCGGGCTCCTGAGACACAACCCAGGCAGCGGCCCGTTCCAGCCTGCGCCATGTGCCACCTGCAGGCCAAGACGCAACCGGCCACTTCCATGGCGCATGGACTCGAAACCGTTGAAGAGTGCAAAGTTCTGGCAGCTCACCCGTTGCTCAGCGCCACGGCGGGGAAGTACTCATATCGCATCGAGCGCCATGGAGACGAGAGCGATTATTCGGCCTCCGATGGCGTCCAGACGCTCACCATGCCCATCCGCTGGGCGATGGGGGCCAGCGCAGCGATCGGCCAGACCTACATTCTTGAGAAGGACGGTGAGCTCTACGAGAGCCGGGTCAGCTATTTCAATGAAATCGGAGGGCTGGATGTTACTCTCGGCGCCCAGGGCGTTGCACCCGCAGGTCTGGTCGACGCGGCTGGGCGCCGCATGACGCTCGAGGACAAATTGCAGTGCTTTGGCTGCCATGCCACCAAAGCTACGGAGGGACGGCAGATGACTTTAGACAAAATGACACCTGGCGTCCAGTGCGAGCGCTGCCACGGGCCTGCGGAGAAACACCTTGCCTCGGTTACCCGAGGTGATCCCAACCCCGTCAAGATGAAGCATCTAACGAGAATGTCGACTGAGGAAATATCTGAATTCTGCGGGCAGTGCCACCGCACCTGGGAAGACGTGATCGCCCAAGGCAGGTTCGATATCAACGATATCCGTTTCCAACCCTATCGCCTGACCGGAAGCAAATGCTACGACGTGGATGACCCGCGAATCAGTTGCCTTGCCTGCCACGACCCGCACCACGAATTGGACAGCAACATTCTGGATTACGACGCCAAATGCCAGGCCTGTCACAGGGGGGGCCAACCGAAGGCGCCGCTCTGCAAAGTTTCAAAGAACCGCTGCGCTTCTTGCCACATGCCCAAACTCGAGTTGCCGGGAGGGCATCATAAGTTCACAGATCATCGAATTCGCATCGTGAGGGCGAATGAGCCGTTTCCGGGCTAGCCGAAAGCCGCGTCTGAACCTCCGCCATCGAGACGAGGTTCTCCGTGTCCTCTGCGCCGCCAGAGACTCAACAGAGAGAACACTAAGGGTCTCAATGCGCTCTGTGTTGGGTCTTCTTTCGTCACCGGAGAACAGAAAGAACCGCAGCGGTTTTTCGGTATGTTCCGCTGGGTTTCTAGCAGCGCTCCTGTTGGCCGGCACTCTCCACGCGCAGACGACTCAGTCCCCCGAAGCTCTCGTGAAGGAGGCAGAGTCGTTCCAGCAGGCCGGCAAGCTGGACGAGGCCATCAAGGATTACCGCTTGTTTCTCGCCCAGTTTCCGGATGTCGTCCCGGTCAGGTCCAACCTGGGCGCGGCGCTGGCCGCGGCAGGACGATACGAGGAGGCCATCGTTGAGTATAAGAAGGCGTTGCGTTTGCAGCCGCTTCCCCAGGTCCGGCTGAACCTGGCTCTTGCGTATTACAAAGCTGTACAGCTTAACGAGGCAGTGCACGAGCTCCTGCCGCTTCATTCCGCCGACTCGGGAAATCTCCAAATAGCTCTATTACTTGGGGACTGCTACTTTCGCTTAGGGGAATTCAAGAAGGCGGTGACACTCCTCGAGCCGCTCGAAACCGCTCATCCGAGCGATCAGGCGTTGACCTACCTGTTAGGGATGTCGCTGATGCGCGATGGGCAGGTGCGTAAGGGTGAAGTCCTGGTAAACAGAATCCTGAGCAACGGCGATTCCGCGGAAGCGCACCTGATGCTGGGGGCCGCTCGTCTGGAGATTCTCGACGCGTCAGGCGCTGTAGATGAACTGGCGGCCGCCGTCAAACTCGATCCGAAGCTTCCCATGGCTCATTATCTTTACGGGAATGCGCTGCTGACCCTCGGCCACCGCGAGGATGCCATGGAATGCTTTCGCCAGGAATTAGCGATCGATCCCAACGAGTTTGGCTCCAACTTGTATCTCGGCGTCATGTTGAATCAGGGCGAAAGTTACAAGGAAGCGATCCCTTTCCTAAATCGCGCGCTGCAGGTGCGGCCGGGCGACCCGGGAGTTCGTTATCAATTTGCCATCGGTGAGATCGGAATGGGGAACATCCCCCAGGCCAGGAAACTGCTGGAAGCTTTGATCAAAGACAGCCCGGAATTCCTGGATGCGCACGTCTCCCTGGCCAGGCTCTATTACCGGCTCCACATGAAGCAGGACGGCGACCGTGAAAGGGTGATCGTCAACAAACTGACAGCCGAGGTCCAGGCGCAAAAGCGCGCGCATGCAGATGAAGTCACGAAGGAGCAACCGGCCCCGCAGTGATTTGGAAACGAAGGTCGAGTGTTCAACCACAGAGACGCTGAGGCACAGAGGAAGCCCACGAACTCTGCAAAGTCTCTGTGCCTCCGTGCCTCGGTGGTGAAAAGGGACCAGATGAGTAGCTCGCGCCGCCAATTTCTAAAAACCCTCGGACTCGCCGGATTCGCGGGTTACGGACTTTCAGCAAGGATTCTCGCACCATCAGGCTCACCCGTCCTCCAGGCGCCGAATGGTCTTCCCGTTTTCGAGGTGATTCCAGGTTCTGCCAGCGGGATTACTTTCGAGCGGACCAGCGCTCGCTCTCCACAATTCTACCTGCCGGAAACCCTGGGGGGCGGCGGCGGTTTCATCGATTACGATAACGACGGCTGGATGGATATTTACCTGGTGAACAGCGGCAAGTGCGACTTCTACGACCCCAATCCTCCGCTCCGCAACGCCCTTTACCACAACAACCGTGACGGCACATTCACAGACGTCACCGAGAAAGCCGGGTTGGCGGGAGGCGGCTACGGAATGGGCGTCGCCGTGGGCGACTACGACGGGGACGGCTGGCCTGACCTCTGCCTGACCCAGTATGGGCGTTCCCTACTCTTCCACAACAACCACGATGGCACGTTCGCGGACGTCACGGAGAAGGCAGGTATTAACGCCGTTGGCTTCGCCGCCAGCGCCGTCTGGTTTGATTATGACAATGACGGCCGCCTGGATCTGTTTATTTGCCGCTCCGTGGACTTTAACAAGTCGAACAACAAATTCTGCGGCTTTGGTGGGACCGTGGAGCGCTACTATTGCATCCCAAACGTCTACGATCCCATGCCGAGCTGGCTTTTCCACAATAACGGCGACGGTACCTTCACCGATGTCAGCGAGGCCTCCGGCATCGCGAGCGTCAAGGGGATTGCCTGGGGAGCCGTGGCCACCGACATCAATAACGACGGGCTGATGGATTTGTTCGTGGCCAACGATATGGTGGCGAGCTTCCTCTTTGCAAACCGCGGCCACGGGAAATTCGAGGAAATCGGCCTGCAGGCGGGAGTAGGCTACAGCTCCGACGGCCGGGTTCGGTCGGGAATGGGCACAGACTCCGCCGACTACGATCAGGATGGCTGGATGGACATCTTCCTGACCGATGTTGATGAGGAGATGTTCTCCCTCTATCACAATAACCGGGATGAGACCTTCGACGACTTCTCGGTTTCGAACGGCATCGGGATGAAAGTGCGGACCATGAGCGGCTGGGGCGTAAAGTTCCTGGACTACGACAACGACGGCAACATGGACTTGTTCATCGTCTCCGGCCATCCCGATAACAAGGTGTCCCAACTGCACAGCGAAATCAAATACGAAGAGAACCCCCTGCTCTGGCACAATCTCGGAACCGGTTACAAGACGACTTTTCAAAACGTCAGCGACCGGAGCGGGCCCGTCTTCGCCAGGCAGTTTGCGGCGCGCGGCCTGGCGGTCGGCGACTTCAATAACGATGGCGGAGCGGATGTGCTGATGATCCTCAACGACGGCGCTCCCCTCTTGCTTCGGAATAACGTCGGCAAGCTCAATCATTGGCTGGGCATCCAGCCCAAGGGTAAAGTGGCCAATCCCGATGCGGTGGGCGCAAAAGTGAGCTGGCAGGCAGGGGATTTCAAACGCCACATTCACAAGGTCGCGGGTGGAGGTTATCTCTCCTCCCATGACCCGAGGCTCGTATTGGGAATTGGCCCGAGGACGAGAATCGATTCGCTTGAAATCAAGTGGCCTCCGCCCAGCAACCGCGTAGACCGCTTCACGAATCTGCCGATCGACCGGTACATCACGATTGTGGAAGGAAAAGGCATCACGAGCTAGGCAGTGGGCAGATAGGCAGGTAGGCAGGTCGGCAGATGGGCAGATCGGCAGCCCGGGCACGACGTCAGATGCGAGATTTCAGATTTCAGAGGCAGCACGTTAGGTGGGCAGTGCGAAGGCAAGAGTCAAATTGCGGCCGACAGAGAAAGGCGGAGTTGTTTCTTGTGTTTTGTCTTCTGCCTGCTCTCTTGGTGTCTTTGTGTCTTGCTGGCGAGCCTTGCCTGGCAATCCCCAGTCTGCCCACCGAAGACAGTGCGGAAGCGCACTTTCAGCTTGGCAGGCAACTCTTCGAGTCTGGCAACTACCCCGCGGCCGTTAAGGAGTTCTCCCGCGCCGTCGAACTCAATTCCAAGCTGTCTCAACTTCAGTCCTATTACGGCCGGGCGCTCTTAAACACGGGAGATCCGGTTGGCGCGGCGGCGGCTTTCCGGCAGGCGCTTGCCGAAGATCCCAACGATTACGCTGCCAACCTGGGGCTCGGCCAAATCTTGACCGTCGCGAGACAATACTCCGAAGCCACGCCCTTCGTGAGCGCTGCCCTGCGCAGCCATCCCGAATCCATTGAGGCGCGACTGGCGTGGGGTGAATGCCTGAGTGGCACAGGAAGACTCGAGGAGGCTCGCAAGCGTTTGGAGGCTGTCATCCTGGCCATCCCGGACTCGCTGGAGGCCCACCGCGAGTTGCTGTCGGTCTACACACGGCTTCACCTGCGCTCGGAGGCGGCGCTGGAGAGTGAGACGGTGCGCAGGCTCCAACAGGATGCGGATGCGAGGGACCCCGGGCCACAAATCAACTCCTTCGCCCCCGATTTCGATTTGCCGGAGGTCGGCACGGGACAGCACGTGCGCCTGCGCGAGTTCCGGGGAAAGATTCCCGTCGTGCTGGTCTTCGGCAGTTACTCGTGCCCGAATTTCCGTTCTTCAGCCGAGGCGCTCAACTCATTATTCGAACAATACGGACGGCGAGCGCATTTCTTTCTGGTCTACATCCGGGAGGCGCATGCAGCGGGGGACTGGCAAAGCACCCGGAACGTACGGGAAGGAGTAGCAGTAGCGCCCGCCTCAACGATGGAGGATAAAGAAGATCATGCCGCCCTGTGTACACGAGAACTCCACCTCAAGTTTCCCGCCCTCGTGGATGGCATAAAGGGCAGCGTAGAGGCCGCTTACGCCGCCTGGCCAAGCCGGGCCTTTGTGATCGGCGCCGACGGCCGTGTTCGTTACAGCACCCGACTGACTCAATTGGACTTTAGTGCCCAAGCGATGGAGGCGGCACTGCGCGCGGCGATTGCCGGCCGGTAACGGTTTCATATTGCGGGGTCAACCGTTGTAGCCACGCTCGGGCGGCGACGGGCACCGCCCTTTCAGCGCCTGAGTAAGAAGGAGTTGGTTATGTTGAAGATCCTCTACATCACAGTTTTATGGGCTTCCGTCGTCTCACTATCGCTGGGCCAGGCCATAAGTGCGCCGCAGGCCCAGACCACTTCCGCGCCGGGTAGCAGGGTCTCCGCTACCAGCGAGGAAGTGCTGATGGATGTTGTGGTGCGCGACAAGAAAGGGCGGGCAGTCAAGGACCTGAAGCCTGACGACTTCCGGGTGTTTGACAACGGGCAGGCGAAAACGATCAAGTCGTTTCGTCTCATCGAGGGAAATGATGCCGTTGCGAGCGGCGGGGCGCGGACACCACTTGAACCACCGCAAAGGGTCCGGTCCGTGATGATGATTTTCCAGTGTCACCACGATGACGCCCGGCGACTGGCCCGCGACGGGGCCCTGGATCTGCTGAAGCAGGAACTTGCCTCAAACGTCGACATGGCGGTCATGACGATTGACCAGAAGCTCGAAGTTTTGCAACCGTATACTAACGATCCTGCCGCCCTCCGTGAAGCCATAGCGCGGGCGACGAGCAGCCGGGTGTTTGACTTCTCCGCCAATACGGCCCGCGTGCGCCGCGAACTCCAGCAGGCCATCGGCTCCAGTCCCCAATCCGCCCCAAGCCAGGCCACGGAATCCGACGCGCAGGCCAAGGCGGTCATGAACCAAATGCTGCTGGAAGCACTCAATACGGAACACAGCAACGCCGTGGTGGTGGCGGGGCGGGACGAGATCTTCTCCTTGCTCGATGCGGTGAAAGAACAATACCGCCTACCGGGGCGAAAGACCATCGTCTACTTTTCCGAAGGCTTTACGATCCCCATAGGACTCGAAGCGGCGTTCGATGACCTCATAGGCACCGCGAACCGGTCGAACGTGAGCCTCTATGTTGTGGACGCCTGGGGGCTCTTGGGAGCGAACCCGAATCAATCCGGCAGAAACGAACTGCGCGCAGCCGCGCAATCCTCCCAGAGCCAGCACGGCAATATGGGAGATCGGCCGGTCACAATGGGTGAGGCGAATCTGATAGACACGGCCATACGAAGCACTCGGGCAAATTACCAGATGACGCTCGCCCGCCTCGCCGATTCCACAGGGGGTTTCCTCATCACCAACACCAATGATCTGCGCGCCCCGATCCGCAGACTGGCGGAAGACGTCCAGAGTTATTACGAGATTTCGTACGCGCCGGAGATTAAGAAATACGATGGGTCATTCCACAAAGTCGTCCTCAAAGTGGCCTCCGGTGACTTGCGCGTGCAATCCAGGTCCGGTTACAACGCGTTTCCGACTTCCCTGAACTCTTCCGGAGCCGCTCCAGTACCTTACGAGATACCGCTGTTAGCCGCGTTGAATTCTCCTGAGTTGTCCAAGGCGTTCGAATATGGGGCAGCCGGTCTGTACTTTCGCGGGCTGAGGAATCAGTCTGAGTGCGAAGTGGTGATGGACGTGCCCCTCTCGAATGTGACCTTCAAAAAGGCTGAAGCGGGGGATCAGTATAAAGGCAGCCTCTCCTACCTTGTTGTCGTGAAGGATGTCCAGCGCCAGGTCGTAAAGAAACTCGAGAACGAAGTCCCCATCAATGCCACCTCCGAAAGGCTGGAGACCCTCAAAGCAAACCACTTCATCTATACCGAGACCTTCGATTTGCCGCCCGGGCGCTACTCCCTCGAAACCGCGGTGCGGGATGGGGAAGGCGACCGGATCAGCGCCGGCAAAGGCAACGTGATCATGGCGCCTTCCTCGGGACTCGCCATCAGCGGTGTCAGCGTCGTCCGGTCCACGAAGGAACGTGGGGCATCGACTGCGGACGACGACCCTTTCTTGTTGGGAACCAAAGTCATTTCCCCAACCCTCAATCCAGTGATCAGCAAGGCGAACAACAGCACCTTGCCCTTTTACCTGGTCATTTACACGGACAAGAATGTTGCGGCGGCTCCCCAGTTGATAATGGAATTCAGCAGGAATGGCAAGGTTCTTGGAAAGGGCCTGCCTCCACTCGGCTCCCCGGATAAAGACGGGAAGATTCAGTACGTGGCCATGACTCCGCTCGACCGGTTCGAACCGGGGGACTTCACGGTGCGCTTCATCGTCAAACAAGGGTCTGAAACGGCTGAGGCATCGGCTTCCTTTGCTCTAAAGTGAGTATGGCCGTTGCCCGCGCGGCAGATCTGCGGGCAAAGGCAAGAGCGAACATCGTCAGGCAGAGCTTAGGAACTGCTTTCCCATAAAACTAGCGGTTAAGTCAAGACCCCTCTGAGGGGTTTGCGACCGCGCTTTCAGATCTCAATAACTGGCCCAGTGCAGCATAAGCACGGGGAAGTGTCAGGGGTTCTGGGTCGCCGGAACAGGCCAATTGCGGTAAACTAGGAGCGCTCGATACCGGTCGACAGCACTGAGGAGAGCCTTGATGCCCAACACGAACCCGAACCCGCAAGAGGTCTGGGAAAACCCTGTCAAGAAATTGCTGCGAGAGGGGAAACCGGCGGTGGGAATTACGCTCACCGTGGGGAGCGCTGAAATCGCCGCACAGGCAGCTAGTCTCGGGTTTGACTTTTTATGGATCGAGATGGAACACAGTCCCATCACCCTGGAGAGCCTCCGCAACATGGTTCTGGCCACGCGGGGACTGAAGGCGCTACCCTTCGCGCGGGTTCCCGTCAACGAAATCTGGACCGCCAAGCGCGTGCTTGACGCCGGCGTGCTGGGCGTCATGTTTCCCTTCACCAGCACACCCGAGTTGGCTCGCCAGGCTGCGGCCGCATGCAAATACCCACCGCAAGGCCGGCGCGGTTCAGGGGCCGGCCTGGCGAAGTTTCGTTGGTCGGGTGCTGAGAATTACTTTGATTTTGCCGACCAAAATGTCTTGGTTGTGGTGATCGTCGAAGAGGCGCGCGCACTGGAGCAGATCGACGCGATTGCCGCGACGCCCGGAGTCGATGTGATCTTTGTAGGCACCAGCGATCTGTCATTCTCGTTGGGCTGCCGTGGCCAGGTTGACCATCCGACGGTTCAAGAGGCTCTGAAAAAAGTCGTTGCCGCGGGGCAGGCTCACAACAAGATCCTGGGCGCACCGGCCATGGACGCAAGCCTCATGCAAAAGTACATGGAGCAAGGTTTTCTGTTCTTTCAATCGACAACGGAGCTGAACCTGATGGCTCGCGGCGCCCGCCAGGTTCTCGATCCGCTGGGCAAGCTGGCAGCCGAGCCGACACCAAGAGCCCTGTACTAAGAGTGAAACGAGGTCCCATGGCAAGCTTTCTGGTGACAGGCGGCGCGGGATTTATCGGCTCAGCGCTGGTCAGTCGTCTCGTGAGGGACGGCCACACCGTCAGAGTGGTGGATGATTTCAGTACGGGGTTGCGACACAACCTGGAGGACTGCCTCGATCGCATCGACCTGATGGAAGGCGACCTTGCGGAACTGGCCGTTTGCAGGGCCAGCGTGCAGGGAGTCGAGTACGTGCTCCACCAGGCGGCAATTCCCTCCGTCCAGCGCTCCGTGGAACGGCCCGCCAGCAGCCATCGGGCGAATGTCACAGCCACCCTGAATATGCTGGTAGCGGCCCGGGACGCCCGGGTGAAGCGGTTTGTATTTGCCAGTTCGTCCTCCGTGTATGGAAACAGCGAGACGTTGCCAAAGCTGGAGACCATGCCGGAGAATCCGCTTTCTCCTTACGCAGTTACAAAACTCGCGGGAGAGAAGTACAGCGCGATCTTCCATCAGATTTACGGCTTGCCTGCCGTTTCGCTTCGCTACTTCAATGTGTTCGGTCCGCGTCAGGATCCTCACTCCTCGTACTCAGCGGCCATCTCGCGCTTCATCGAGGCGGCGCTCGAGGGCAACCGCCCGGTGGTGTACGGCGACGGGGAGCAATCGCGCGACTTTACTTATGTCGACAACGTGGTCGAGGCCAACCTGCTCGCCTGCTTCGCGGAGGGCGTGTGCGGCATGGCATTCAACATCGGCACCGGACGCCGCTTCACGCTCCACGAGCTGCTTCGCTCCCTTTCCTCCATAGTAGGCTATACGGTAGAACCGATCTACGCGAGCCCCCGGGCGGGCGACGTGCGCCACTCTCAGGCCGGGATTGGAAAGGCTGAGCGCTTCCTGCGCTTTGAGCCCAAAGTGAGTTTTCAAGTAGGATTGGAACGCACCGTCGATTGGCGCCGGAAGACTATGCGACAGCCTGCCCGGGAAGCGGTGTGAACGAACAGCCGACACGCTTTTTCCCATTCAGGACCGGGCCGCTGTAAACTCGATACAAGGTAAGCTCAGAATCAGCCAGGAATGGAACCTGGATCAGGGCCGAAAAACTCTCAGGCACGTCAAAGTCCTCCATCAGTAAGCCGACACCCCCGCGGCTCATGTCCAGGACGGTGACGAATCTGGACCCCTCCTGAAGACGGATCAAGCCCACCCGGCGCGCTCCTTCCACTGGAATTCGTTCGTCCCGGCGGCGGTTCGGAAGGCCATGGGGGAGTGGGGTGCCCTGAGCCGCGACCATGTGGCCCGGAAGCCAGGAGGAGCGGTCTGCAAAATCCTCACCAGCCGGGGGCGCCGCGCCGGCAGGTTGAGGCAACGGCCCGCCGGATTCGGCCGAGGAATCCGAAGCTGCGGCGGCGATCTGCTCCCTCACTCGAGAGGCCTTCTGTTTACTGTCATAAAGGTTCTTGTCCGCGGTTTGGAACAGTTTTGGCGCCTCTTCACCGTCTTCAGGGAAGATGGCGATGCCGTAGTCAACGCCTACCGGCGTTTCGGGTGCGAGAGGTCTGGCATAAGATTCGAACTTCCCCGCGATCCGCTCGGCAAAGGCTTCGGCGCTCGACCGGTCGGCTTGTGGGAGAAGGATCGCGAACTCATCGCCGCCAATCCGGCATGAAATATCAGAACCGCGGATGGTCTCCGCGCTGGCGCGAGCCACGCTGCGCAGAATCTCATCGCCGACCGCATGCCCATACGTGTCGTTGGCGCGTTTGAACCTGCGCAAATCCAAGAGGAGCATCGCAAACGAAGCCCCGTAACGCCGGGCGCGGTTAATCTCGCGACCCAGGTGCTCTTCGAATGTCCGCCGGTTCTTGAGGCCTGTCAACGGATCGGTGGCGGCGTTATGGCGCAGCTTTTCGAGCTCTTCGTACTCCAACAGGATGGGCTTGCGCAGGAGTTGCAATTCACCGAAGTAATCCACCGCCGCCGTCCTGAGAAAGACTTGACGGCCGAGTTTTTCCGCCAGCTCATTTCGGCGCGCCAAGATCCTTTCCCAATGGACGATGCTCTCCTTCTCACTGACCTCGATGCTGGTAAGACCCCTCAGAAGTCTCTGCAAAAAGGCCTCGTGAGGGGCTTGGCCGAGTTGCTGCAGATTGTGCACAATCAACTCCAGCAAATAGTCGGAACCGGCCTCGATGTCGAGAGCCAGCAGGGCTTCGGCATTCCGCGCCTCCTCCCCGGACGGCAACGCCTGCGGGGGATTCAACGGCGATTCGTCACTAGCTTGTGATGCCTTGTCTTCCACTGCTGCACCAGCCGACACACCTGTTCCGCTCATGGCGCGCTCCGCGCTGTGACGCACTGACTACGACTCTTCAGTTCCAGTTGACTTCGTTCGAGGCCGGGGACCCGCCAGACCATGACCAGTGTGCACGCCTTCTACAAACTCAAGGCTCAAGTTAACATTAGGAGATTGCCAAGAATGGTTGCAAGGGGAAAACGGGCAGGGTTACTCCGATCAATATCCAATGTTTACCAATAGGTTAGCCTCTCCTGGAGCATCGGATGGCGCTTTCTGGAGCGCCGCCGGCACTGCGTTCGTGTCGTTCGATGCGTCTTCATCCGGAGGGGCCATTCCTTCTGTGGCCGCGTCGATACTGCACATCGCGAAGACGTCCTCACCCTGGGCCGAGGGCGGCAAAGGAAGAAAGTAGAAAGCAAGCGCAGGGTAGCGAAAGGGGGGCGAAAGGACAAAATATCCTATACGACACTTTGTCACAGCGCCAAGTTGTCTTGTTGACATCCCTATGACGTTTCGATGAAGATAGGGAGTATGGGAGTAGGAACCATCGACCATGTGGGGCTTATGGCCCAAGCCGACACATGCCGTTTGATAGTACGAAAAGAAAAGGGCCTCAGTGAAATCATACAATTCGTAGTGCCAGGGTTGGAAATCGGCCAACAGGTTGTAGTCGTTGCCGACCCGACCTTCCTGAATAATATTGCGCGCGGCCTGAGCGAATATGGCTTAAGGCCGGATGTGTTTTTGCACAGCGGGCGTTTGGTGTTCCTGACTGCTCCGGATTGCCTCAACGAACTTTTGAGAGCGGGCGATCCTCTCCAACGCAACCCCTTGCACTTGCACGGAACCGTTATGCGCTGGGTTACCGACTGGTCGTGGGCCCTTTCCAAAGGCGACGGGCTCAACGTCATCCGGGAGTACCAGCGCCGCCTGCACGACTTTGTCCGTCCCCTCAATGCCATTTCACTCTGCTCCGTGCATTGCGAAAAAATCGGACGGGCATCGCTTCTGGCGATTCTGGCGAACCACCGGCGAACGGCGCGCACGATTCAAGATCTTCCAGCACTTCCGCGCACGGCACACGCGTGAATCGTAACTGACCGCGCCAGGGTACGATTCAAGCTCGCGGGAGGTGTCTCTGTGCGCTTTGGATACGCGGCTGAAGCCGTAGTGCACACATCCCGATTCTTGCCGCGTACGTCCCGCCGTTCAGCCTCTACACCCATTCGTTCCTCTAGCAATTCCCAGCGTGTCTAGCCGACTACTTGTCATTTTCCAGGCCTCGCATTGCACGGGGAAGCTTCGGTTCGTCAGATTTCAGAATCCCGATGACTGGTGAGTGTTGATTGGCAGGACGGAAACCGTCAATCGGCCATCGGCAGTCGGCAATTATCAATTGACAATCGAAAATCGTCAATCGACCACCGGCAATCGTCAGTAGTCAATCGTCAATCGAAAATCGTCAATAGGATTGCGTCTTCGTCTGAACATCGCCCTACCCCTCGCTGGCTTCCGGCCCCAAGACCCGCCCGATGGCTGCGGCCAACCGGCGCCACTTGGTGGTCTCTCTGACGAGCTGTTTGCGGCCCGCCGGGGTGAGCGTGTAAAAGCGCGCCTTACGGTTATTCGTGGAGGTCCCCCACTCGGCCGAGATCCAACCCCGCTCTTCCAGGCGCTGGAGCGCGGGATATAGGGCCCCGTGCTCGACCAGCAGTTCGTCCTCGGTTGTCTGGTGAATGACGTGTGCGATGCCCTGGCCGTGTTGGGGGCCGAAAATGAGCGTGCGCAGAATCAGCAGGTCCAGCGTTCCTTGCAAGAGTTCGAGCCGGTCTTTTCGCTTTTGGGTAGACATATAACCCAAGTATAGTCATGTCAGGTAAGATGTCAACCCAAAAACGTCCGGTCCTTCGCCCGACGGCCGGACCCCTATCACGCCAATCGCGGATTGCAGATTGGAGATTTCAGATCACACCCGGCAAGGTGCAGACTCCCGATTCAAGGGCGCAGATTCCAGATCATTGGAGACTCCAAACCCTTCCTCTTGACCCCTGAGGGCTGATAGCTGAAGGCTGACAGCTTCACCACTTCCTGCTCGACCCCCGGAGGCAGCCCGCGCCGATTACTTGTTCTTAGCGGCCGATTTCTGGCACTCCCACCCACCTTCGGCTTCCTGACTCTTCGACCAATGGCCGCTCAATTGGCCATGCAGCAACTTTCCCGTGGCTAGATACTTGCCGTCCGGAGGCGTCAACATGGAATTCGAGTACGCCCTTCTTGTAGCTCGCGGAGGTCAACGGGTACTCCCCGGTCGAGTTAACGAATTTCCCAGCCACTTCCTCTCTGTCCTGCTTAAGGCCCAACGTAAACGACACGTCATCCTGGACGCTGCTGTGCGCTACGCACTCCCAGGTCCCCGTCAGAGGGCCTGACGAGGGCTCCTTTCCATTGGCAAGAGCAAAATAGGCCGTCGCCACCAGCAGTAAAACGCCGATCAGGGTCCATTTACGTCTCATTGGTGCGCTCCTTTGGAGGATTGATATCAACTCAAAGAAGTCTTTTATAGCACCAGTTACGAGTCAAATCACGAATTTCAGTTCACAGATTTCAAACGCCGACCATTGGCGGTGCCGCGAAGCTGACCCCTCTGCCCATCTGCTCCCGCTGATGAAGGCGCCGGCGGCGGGCTTCACTCTTTCCTCAGGCGTGTTCAACCTCGGTGATGCGCTTGATCGCGTCGACAAACACCTGCCAGCCGCGCCGTTGCGAGGCGAGGACCTTTCGCCCTTGGCGGGTCAGACGGTAATAGCGTCTCCGCCGCTGCCCCTCCTTCTCCACCCATCGTCCTTCGAGCCAGCCGCGCTTTTCCAAGCGGTAAAGCAGCGGGTAAAGCGAGGCGGCATAGAAGCGCAGGGCGCCGCCTGAGCGCTGCTCGATGAGCTTGCTGATTTCATAGCCGTGCCGCGGCCGGGCTTCCACCAGGGAGAGTATCAACAGCTCGGCGCTGCCCTTCTTCAGTTCGCGATCGGAGAATTGCGATTCAATATATGGCATTGCCATATACTAGAACGCCAGCGATGGGTTGTCAACGGAAAATTAGGGGCGCCACAGTTCCGATCGGCCCGGAACCCCCTTTTGAGGTAGTGTCCTAATTTGATGGATCCCTTGGGGGGATGTCATTCTGAGCGAAGCGAAGAATCTGCATTAGTTCGTTACGGACCGGAACTGCAGATCCTTCGCTTCGCTCAGGATGACAGCCACTTTCGTCTCCATGGGTGTACCGCAGGTCCATGTGCACTCGGAATGACATCCACATTACGAAACTAGCCAGATCAGGACGCTACCCCTTTTGAATCAGAATTGCAGTTCAGTCTGAGAACGGTTATTCTGAAACTTCGGGGTGAGCTTTCCAGGTTTACGCAACGATTAAGTGACGCCTGTGTGCGGGCGCATCCAGCGCGCGTCCTCACTGACGCAGAAAGGAATGACCTATGTCTCTCCGTCCCATTAAACGAGTGGTCTTATCGAAGCCGACACTGGAAGGCGCGGGTGTGCACCTGCGCCGTGCCTTCGGCTTCGGCAATACGTCCGACTTCGATCCTTTTCTTCTCCTCGACGACTTCCGCAATGACGTGCCTGCGGATTATTTGGCGGGCTTCCCCTGGCATCCTCACCGCGGCATCGAAACCGTCACCTATGTCCTGGCCGGCACGGTCGAGCATGGCGACAGCATGGGAAACGCCGGCGTCATTGGCTCCGGCGACGTGCAATGGATGACGGCAGGCAGCGGCATCATCCACCAGGAAATGCCGAAGGGCGATCATGCCGGCCGCATGCACGGCTTCCAGTTGTGGGCGAATCTTCCCTCCTCGCTCAAAATGACTCCGCCTCGCTACCAGGAGGTGAAGTCGGGCGACATCCCGGAAGTCAAAGACGATGACGGCACGGAAGTCCGCATCGTCTGCGGAAGCTTCTGGGGCAAGAAGGGTCCGGTGGACGGCATTGCGGCCGACCCCACCTACCTCGATGTCTCGGTCCCTCCCGGCCGCAGGAAGGTGCTCCCCGTCGAAACCACCCGCCACGCCTTCGCCTACGTCTTCGCGGGCGCGGGGAAATTCTGCAACGCCTCCGGCCCGCTGGCCGTTCCCACTGAGCCGGTGGGCTGGTTGGACACGGCCCCTCCTACGGAGGCAGAGAACCGTTCACTGATTCTTTTCGATCGCGGGGATGAAGTGGTCGTTCAGGCCGGCGATGAGGGAATCAGGTTTTTGCTGGTCTCGGGCAAGCCGCTCCAAGAGCCGGTGGCTTGGTACGGACCCATCGTGATGAATACGCAGGAGCAGCTCCGCCAGGCTTTCCAGGAACTGCGCGAGGGAACTTTCCTTAAGGGATGAAACCGATGTTGTAGGGCAGACCTTGCGGCCGCCCTCGGCAACCACCAGGGCTGCCATTA
Source organism: uncultured Acidobacteriota bacterium (assembly GCA_963722675.1). GTDB lineage: Bacteria > Acidobacteriota > Terriglobia > UBA7540 > UBA7540 > CAVROP01. Next base: position 39,349 of record CAVROP010000063.1, on the reverse strand, counting down.
GACCTTGCGGCGTACTTGGGGAATTATGCATAGGACTTACCGTTGGAAGCTTGCATTCACTGCGGCCGCGTTGACTACTCTCATCCTGGCGGGCTCGGCCCGCCTCGGACCGGCACAGGGAGTTCCCGAAAAGAAAAGCATTTCTCTTCCCTCCAGCAAGATTCTCCTCAGTCCCGGCGCCCGGCCATCCAGAACCGACGAACAGCTTTCCGACGGCGCTGGCGGTTAGTCCCGACGGGCGCTATGCTGCCTTGCTCAATAACGGCCGTGGCGTGGAAGAGTCCGGCTATCAGCAGTCCATCGCGATTGTTGATTTGGCGAGCGGGCGGGTCCGCGACTTTCCTGATCCTCGGCTGAAAGTGGGCGCGAAGCAGACTTATTTCCTCGGGCTGGCGTTTAGCAACGACGGGAAGGCAATTTACGCGTCCATCGCATCACTGAACGACCCCGCAGGCCAGCAGCCCGACGACACTGGCAACGGCATCGCCGTGTATTCGTTCGAGGGAGGCAGTGTGACGCCGCAGCGGTTCATTAAGCTTCCCTTGGCTCCACTCGGCTCCCGGCAAACAGTCAGGCAGAGTTTTCTACAAAGCCCCGAAGGACATGGCCGTCCCGTACCCCGCAGGTTTGGCAGCGGTTCCGGGCGAGGGAGAGAAGACTGCTGATCGCCGAAAACCTCTCCGACGATGCCGTCCTACTCGATGTCGATTCTGGCCAAGTTGTTCAACGCTTTGATCTTGAGCCTGAACGAGCATGTGCCCGCATCCTATCCTTACGGCGTTGCGGCCACGCGCGACGGCCGGCGCGGGTATTGCAGCCTCTGGAATGCTTCCCAGGTAGCGGAACTGGATCTGAGAAGCGGTGAAGTCACGCGCCGGATTTCGCTTCAGGCCCCGGACTCGCCCACGGCAGCCGGCTCACATCCCACCGCCCTGCTGCTCAGTCCGGATGAGAAGCGCCTTTACGTAACGCTTTCCAATGCCGACGCAGTGGCCGTGATTGACACCGCAACGGGAACACCAGTCACGATGCTTTCCACCAAGCTTCCCGGGCAAACGCTATGCGGGCACTTACCCGAACGCTCTGGCCGAAAGCGCCGATGACAAGCGCCTATTCGTCGCGGCAGCTTCGCTGGACGCCGTAGCGGTGTTCGATCTCAACGTTGCCCCGTCTGCCACGCCACAGCCCGCGATGGGATTCATTCCGACGGAATGGTATCCCACCGCCGTCGCCGTACGCGGCGACAACTTGCTCATCGCCAGCGGCAAAAGCCAGGGCACTGGTCCCAACTCCCGCGCGCGGGCGCCGTCCACTGTGGACCCAGGCGCCAAGCACCCCTACATCGCTTCAATGATTCATGGGTCAATCGCCACGCTGAGCATCCAGGACGCGGAGCATGGCTTGGCGCAGTCTACGGAGGAAGTTCTGCGAAGCAACCTGATGCCCGCAAAAGGAGGCGTGATCTCCCGCGAGACCGGCTCGAATTTGGTCGGCAACAGACACTCCGATTATCCGGGACGAGACTCCGTAACCTTTCGCAGCGGGCCGAACCCCATCAAACACGTGATCTACATCATTAAGGAGAACCGGACTTACGACCAGGTATTTGGTGACCTCCAGCCCGGCGATGGCGACCCGGCCCTCTGCATGTACGGGGAGAAAATCACGCCCAACGAACACGAGTTGGCGCGGCAGTTCGGTATTCTTGATAATTTCTACTGCAGTGGCGAGGTTTCCGGGAACGGTCATGTGTGGTCAATGGCCGCCATTACCAGCGACTATACCGAGAAGACTTGGCAGGTCTCTTATCGTGGCAGCGAGCGCTTGTACGATTATGAAGGGATTGTGTCCGGTGACAATCCGCTGCACCAGGGGCAGCCGGACGTAAACGAACCGGCCACCGGGTACATTTGGACGAACGTGGAGCGCCACGCGCTTTCCCACCGCAACTACGGGGAGTATGTGGACACCCACTGGTGCGACATGCCGCCCACGCCGGGCTGCGCCCAGAATTCCATTCTCCCGGGACAGCCCTTGCCGGCTAACGTTGGCCAGCCGCACAGCGCGCCAAGTCCTTGGCCGTGGCCTGTCCCGATCATCACAGGGAACTTCGCCACCAAGCCGGAAATTGAAGATCACTTCGATCCGCGCTTCGCCGACTTCCGCGTGGATTATCCCGACCAATTGCGCGTGGACGAATTCCTGAATGAATTCGCGGATTTCGTGAAAGCGCTCGAGGAGGGGAAAGGCACGACTCTTCCGCAGTTCGTGATCCTCCGCCTGCCCAACGACCACACTCTGGGCACATTGCCCGGCTACCCGCGGCCCGAGGCATCGGTCGCAGACAACGATCTGGCAGTGGGGCGAGTCGTCGATGCCGTCTCGCATAGCGCTTATTGGAACGATACGGCGATATTTATTCTCGAGGACGACGCACAGGACGGGGCTGACCACGTCGATGCCCACCGCAGTACGGCGCTGGTGATCAGCAAGTATTCACCCCGCTCCGCCGGGCAGCCGTTCGTGGACCACCGCTTCTACACAACCGTTAACTTGGTCCATACTATGGAAGTGATGCTGGGTCTGCCGCCCATGAATAACAATGACGCCCAGGCCGCCGTGATGGCGCCCCTGTTCTCGGGGGCGGGAGACCAGCCACCCTTCAATGCTGACGCGCGTAATCTCCAGAACGGCCTCCTCTACGAGGTTAACCCTCCAAAGGGCCCCGGTGCGAAAGAGTCCGCACAGCATGGATTTCTCGCATGCTGACGCCGCCGACTCGGCCCAACTGAATGCCATCCTGTGGCACGCAAGCAAAGGCAATCTCCCCATGCCCAAACCCGTGCACAGAGTAATCAGGGAAGCGGCGGACGATGCCTTTTGAATGAAACGGGGAACAGCACGGGTGCGGCAGCGGAGCCTGCGGAACTGCCGCGCCGGCAAATTAAACTTCAGGATTGCAAGTCGGAATCGGATTGTTGGGCAGCAGATCTGCAAGCTCCCCTGCCGCACTCCACAATCAGACCTGCAGCTTGCGAAGGTAAGGCACGCTGGCCTTCATCAGAGGCAGATCCATCTCGACAAAGTAGTTCTTGATTCCACCCGTCTTTGCGGCGGTGAAGATCTTCTTCCAGTCGAGACTATCCTGACCCACTGGCGCTTCCTTGCGGTTCTTGGCATCCCATCCTTGCACGTGCATCGAAATGAAACGTCCCGGGTACTTGGTGAAGTACTCTGCGGCGTCGTAGCCCTCTGAGATTGTCGAGACCTGAAACTGGAACTTCACCAACTTCCTGTCCAGGAGCTTGAACAGCAGGTCATAAGTCCGCTGTCCGTTCACCTTCGTCAGCTCAAAGTCCTCGTTGTGCAGACCCTGCTGAATACCGGCCGCGGCGGCTTTCTCGCCCATACGGTTGTATTCGTCCGCGGCCTTCTTCACGTCATCCATCGTAGGGTTCTTCGGCCCTTCGAGGCTGGGCACCATCATCTGCGTCAGGCCGACGGCCTTGGCCCACGCGATCCGGTCATCTTGATTCTTCCTGAGCTCATCGATGCCAAAATGCGAGCTGACACAGGTAAGGCCGGCATCATTGATGATTTTGCGAAGTTCGCTCCCCGAGTATTTGCCCAGGCCGGCGAACCCTGAGTCGGAATAGCCCACCGGCGAGCAGAGCTCGATGGCTCGAAACCCTGCCGTGTGGAGCATCTTGAGCGTACCGGGAAAGTCCTTCGCGATCATGTCCCTGACAGGCCAAGTCTGGCACGCAATGGGCATGCCCAGAGGATTGGCGCTGAGCATCCCCGCGCTTCCAGAGAGAAACCCCGCCACCGCAACTCCGGTCGACGCCTTCTTGAAAAAATCCCTTCTCGAAATATTAGACATTCACACCTCCCTGCCCCATGAATTTGAATAACACGCATTACCAGCCGTGGCATTATCTCACGACTCGCCACGATTGTTACAAACAGCCGCGCAAGTTTCATTGCTGTCGGGGCAACGCTTTCGGTTGCCCGGGGCGGCCGCAAGGGCCAACCCTCCTCCGAGCTTTAGGACCGCGCTACTGCCCGGGGGTGATCACGATGTTTCTAAAAGCCACGCGTCCTTGTTCGCTGCCCTGCAAGTAGATGGGCCCTGGCGCCCCTTCGTGGCTATCGAGAGCTCCGCCGGTGATGCCCGGAATCTCCTTATGGTCGATAACGGTTACACCGTTCTGCACCACAGTAACGGTTCTCCCGACCAGCGTGATTTCAAAAGTCTGCCAGACTCCGGCCTTCCGGGGCTGCTCCGGCGTGGGGTCAAGATAACCGTAGACCCCACCCGTGTGGTGGCTGGTGGGCTCGGCTTCTGAATCGGTTTCCAACTGCACTTCGTAACGGCCTCGCAGATATACGCCGCTATTGGATTTGGGCCCGCAATAAAACTCGATGTGCAACTTGAAATCGTTGAATGCGGCGGTGGTAATGATCTCGGGGCCGTGTCCGTTGCTGACCAGCGTACCGCCTTCAATCGTCCAGGTCTTGGCCCTTTTCGGATCACTGAATCGCCACCCGGTGAAATCTTTGCCGTCGAACAAGGTTGCGGGCGCGCCCCACTTCGGAGCGCCGGTCCGCTTCAGAGCCGGCGCGCGGCGGCCGATCCAGGTCCAGGAGACCCCGCCTGGGCTGCTCGCCGTGCCTACCAGTTGGCGGCCCTCAAGTTTCCCTTTAAAAGTGGTGTCGTTATCAAATCCCTCCTCTCCCTTGGGAGACACAAATTCGATCTCTCCCGCCTTGATTTCGGCCTTCGCGAGCGGGGTCGCATGCTCTGACACACCTACCATCACGACCTTGACGTTCCCCTGGTCATCGGCAACGTCGATCCAGGAAGGAAGTTCACCCTTCGGCGTCTTGATGCTTATATCCCACCGCCCCACAAGAGGATTGGTGGCGGCCGCCGCACTCGCGGACGCCCCGGCCTGTGAGTTCGCACCGCTGGAGTAGGCTGCAAACATACACACAATTACTAATATAACATTTGAACATATTAACTTACGCTTCATTTCCATACCTCCTACGTAGTGTTGGTACCGCAGACCTGCGCGCTGTGGTGCGGGCCGGTCTGCGCTACCCCGACAAGCCTAACAAGTTTTGCATATTGCCCCCCAGTATCAAAGCTTGCGACGGTTCGGTGAGTTTCAGCAGCTTCACCGAATACAACTCCACGCGAGGATCCAGCTCCGGGGCGAAGGAACCAAATAGAATCCTCTGCGCGGGCAGTTCGCGCGCCGCCATCTCGAGATACTTGCGGCCGATCACGCTGGACGTTCCCACATAGATGTTAGGAAAACGCTTTGCAAGATCCATCGCTTCGTAATGGGCCCACCAATGCCACGAGCGATACGCGCCCAGATGGGGCAGTATGAACTTCACCGAAGGGTAGGCGGTGGCTATCATGTAGTACGCCCGGGCGGGTCCCGGATATTCATTGAGGTCGGGGTAGTATATCACCGGAATATTCAATTCGGCGACGACGTCCAACAACGACGTCCAACAACTCCCGGGTAGGATGCCCGTCCGATCTGACGCCCTTCAGACCCAGCGCTTTCACCTCTTCGATGAGCGCGGGCCGCAACCGGCCGGTTTCGCGTTGCGGATTATGCACCGCGAATCCGATTAGCTTATCAGGGTACTTCCCACACCATTCCGCCACCTTCCGGTTCGGCAAGTCGTAGACGGGATTGCGAGGCGCCATTACGCAGGACCGGTCAACACCCGCTTCTCCGCTGCGTTCGAGCAGTGCTTCGACACCGTATGCAACGGAGCGCGCCGGCGAACCCCAGGTTTCTCCAATCCCGAGCTGTGCGTCAGAATCGACGATCGTAGGTTTCATTCAACAACTCCGATCTTCGCAAGGCCCAACAACCACCCCCTACCCCCTCCTTACTCAAGGAGGGGACTCATCACTCCCCTCCTCACTGAGGAGGGGTGGGGGTGGTACGAGCCGCACTACACGCGGCCGCCCAGAAGGCGACGTATGTTACCCCCAAGAATCAACTCCTCCTTTTCCTCGGGCAGGTTCAGCAATCGAATCTTGAAGATCTCCAACCGGCAATCAATCTCGGGCTCGTCCGATCCAAAAAGGATCTGCTCAGCAGGCAACTCTTTGGCGGCCATTTCCAGGTATCGAGTCATAACCACAGCCGCCGTATCCAAGTGAACGTTCGGATAGCGCTTGGCCAAGGCGATGGCCTTGAGATGTCCAGGCCAATTCGCCGACTGGTCGCTTCCCAGGTGAGGAATGATGAAATTCACTTTAGGATAGTAAGGAACAAACTCTTCGAACAACTCCACATGCTCATTGGAATCGTACAAGACTGGAATGCCCAGCTCCTTGGCAACATCCAGGATTTCGATATTTGGTTGAGTGTGGAGTTTCAATCCCCGCAAGCCCAGATCGTGGATTTCATGGAACAACATGGCGCGGACCTGCCCGCTCTCCGTCTCCGCATCGTGCCGGGCAAACCCGATGAACCGCTGCGGGTAACGCCCGCAAATGCGGGCGATATCCTCATTGGCTTCTTTGTAAGTCGTGTTGTTGATCGGGAAGATCACGGTTTTGTCGATGCCGGCCTCTCGGGCATGTTGAAGGACCACTTGCGGGTCGGCCACGGTGTCCCAGGGTGCGCTCAGTTCCAGAGGGTCGCCTGGTTGGCGGGCAATTCCCACGTGCGCATGGCAGTCAATCACCAGCGGTTTTCCTGGCGCGCGCCGGCCCGCGGAGTTGAACTCCGCGCTCGTTCCTTCCCCGCCTGCCCACCGGCTTACGGAGTGGCCGGCGAGGATCGCTCCGCTTGTGGTCAGGAAGGCTCTTCTGGATGTTCGACTATTCTTGCTCACCGCTCAACTCCTCTGCGGCAACCGTGCTGGTTGGTGGTGCCGCCTATTCAAACCTCATGTAGCCCCCAGGGCGGCTGCCCGAGGGCTGCCACTTTGGCTCGCAAATCCCCGAGCGATGACGCGAGAAAGACGTGTTTTCGAGTTCGTTTTCAGGCAGTTTTTCGCGCATCGGCGCACAAAATGAGTTCGTTTTGCAGACCTCAAAGCAGTTAAGTCCTTTGTAATGAACACATCCTTGAGTTCGTTTCCGCGATTTTTTGTATCTCTTCGGGATCCTCCGGATTGTCACCCAGCCGGGCAATGTCAAACCCTGCCGCATTCCACGGCTCCAGACGACTGCCGGAACGTATGCGGCGCCAAAAGGCTCGAAACTTGGGTTTAATGCACGCATTGAGCGCTCAATTTGGGTTCGTTTTGGGTTCGTTTTCAACATGCTTTCTTTGTTTTCAATGACATACTGGCTTCGATCGTATTATTTTATATTTGTTTTCAGTTCCCGGATTCCCCTCGTGCCGGGACCTCCCCGCCATCCCACGCGGTTCGTCACTCACTGGCGCTCGCCTACAACAATGTGTCCATAAAATGACCATCATAGTAGGCTATCATAGGCCTCGGATTTTGTCAAGTAAAAAATGCAGTGAAAAATGAAGGAGCGACAATATGTCGTGTGCCGGAATTCCGCGTTTGACCACACTCCTTAAGGAGCGGGCATATTGCCGATCGTGCCGGGAGTGGGGTTCCAAAGGCATGTGGTGATCGAGGCCGCAGGCAAGTTCACTGTCACGGATCGGCCTTGCCATCCCACACTCACCTGCGTGTCGGTTGAGCGATCGTTCAGCAATTCCACCACCCAATGCCATCCTCCTTCCGGCTCAGGAGAGAGGAAAGCCAGCGCGCGAAGCCCTTGAAAGTCTCCTGTGATTTGGGCGCGGACCGCGCCCGGCCGGATAAACTTGCTAAAGTGCGCGAGGTAGTAGTAAAGGCCTGTGTATGAGACGTGCTGGGTGGCACGATTGACGATCACGACGGGTTGCTGGGCGTTGGGGTCGGGATCGTGGTGGATAGGCGAAACCATCCAAGGCCCGCCGTGCTGATCGAGGATCATGTTCCAGTAAATCCAGGCCGAGGCGCCGGCTTGGATGTCCGAGATGATCATGTTGCCCCAGAACGCTCCATCCTCAAACTCGTACCGCGGTATTCCCCTCGTCGGCGGTGTTCCCGCGCCATCCACATAGCACACTTCCGTCATCCACAAGGGAAGGTCAGGGTATAGATGGTGAAGTTGCGCCACCTGATCGAAGTTCGTTTGATGCTCCCAAAAGTCATAGCCATGATACGGGAGCGCTTTTACATACTGCCGCGCCTCGGGGTCGTCCAGAACGGTCGGATAGCCCTTGGCAGCATCACTGCGGAACGGCGCCTCGCTCAGCATGATCTGGCTCTTTAGTCCCGCTTTGCTGAGCAGGGGGCCGACATGGTTCTTAAGCAGGTCTCGTATCTCGGAGTACCTAATCCTCGTGTACCCGCCCACGTCGTTCCAAGGCTCATTGAACAAGCTCAGGTAATCAATAAACACGCCCTGCTGCTGATACTCCTGGAGGAAGCGCAGATAGTAGCGCGCCAGAGCGTCGTAGTATTTCGGGTCGACGTCCTGATGCTTCACCGGGTCGATCAGCATCCAGTCGGGAGGGTAATCCATGGGCGATTGCAGCACGAATTTCCCATACTTGCGGGCTCGCTTGATATAGGTGATGACGCCGTTTGGGCCGAGGTCGCGCTGAATCGAGAAATGCTTCATCTCTAGGTCGCCGGGGACATCATCGTAGGTGTAATACGGACCGGCGGACATGAAGTCCGTTCCGGCAATAGGCGTCTTCATGGCGGAAAAGCCCGCGCCCTGCACTGGATCAAAGAGCGAACGAAGGACGGCCTCTTGTTCGGTGGGAGGAAGATCGTTCAGGCAAATCATGCCCGCTTCCAGAAATGAGGCCCCAAATCCCACCATGCGCTGCAGCATCACGCCCGTTTCAATGCTATAAGCCGGAATTCCATTGGGCTCATGATGTCCGAAGGATAACGGGGCCTTGCTAGTCAAGCGGTCACCGGCTTTTGAGGAAACCACCACTCTGACCTGCTGGCCGAACGCTGAACCGAGGCATAAGCTGGCTAGGAGAACTCGAAGCAAAGATCCCATTTTCATTTCAGCCTTCCCCTCCGGCACATCCGCTTGTTTCGCGGAATAGCTGCTGAGGTGCGAGAAAATCAACACAGCTCACGCGAAGCCGCCAAGTCGCAAAACGACGCAAAGAGGAGGGCTTATCTTTGCGCACTTTGCGTGCTTTGCGGCTTAGCGTGAAACCGGCTCGTTATAGCTTGAACCTCGCCCCTATCAGTGTTTGTATTCATAGGCGCCGATATCATATCCAGCCCCTTGCGGCCGGCGCACCCCCGCAAAATCTGTGGTTACCTCCTTAAGTGCAATTCCCCGGTCCAGTAACGGAGAAGTTGGGGTCAAGCGCAGGTCCTTGCCCGCGGCGTCCACGAACTGGGGGGCGACTCCCCACAGGTCGTGCGGGTAGGGCGCCTGACTGCCTGCTTTCCCGGGTAGCTGCTCATCCGACATGGACTGGAAGTTGTATCCGACACTCAATCCTTGCTGGCAATCTGGTCTTACGAGCAGGTAGCTTTCTCGGTGACCGCCCACATCGTAAAAGGCATTGTTCTCGATTGTCGCGTGTGTCGTCGCAGCCAGGAGCAAGACCCCGGGAGCGTTGATCCGGTAAAAGGTGTTGTTCAAAACGTCCAAGTCGGTGATGTTCTCCCCCGCGCGTCCTGCCGCCAGAATTCCTGCCCCCAAGTCCATGAAAATGTTATTTCGAAACATCAAATGGTTAACAGGGCCGGAGGAGTTTTCGATCATCGCCACCTCGTCATCGCCGTCATGGCCCACAGGATCGATGTCGCACACATTCTGCTCGAAAAGTATATCGGCGGCAGGGCCCCAGGATTGGAAGCAATCGATGTGCGGGTCTAGGTTGCCCAAATCAGAAAACAAGATGTCGTGGACGCGATTCCCACGGAAGACGTGTCCGGACCCGAAAAAACGCAGGCCGTCGGCATCCGCTCCGTCCCAGGCGGGTGCGCCCGGGGGATATTGTATGGTGTGAGAGACTTCGTTGGCCTCGATGAGGTTCTCCCTGCCCTCCACGTGGATGCCGGAATTCTGGGCGCGTTCGATCCGATTCCCTTTGATCAAGTCATGGGCGACCTGCGAAGAATTGGGGTTCCCTTCGCCCGCCAACATGATCCCATCGTGGTAAAGGTCGTGGAGGTAATTGTCCGAGATTTCATCGTGGCTGCCGTGCAGGTACACTCCGTAACTCTCACGAAACAGAGTGATGTGATTCGTGATTTCAAACCCCGTCACGCGGATGAAGTCTGCGGTTATCGTAAACCCTTGCGTCACGGACCGGCCGCTCGCCTGAAAGGTGATGAGATGCTCGGGAGAACCGGAGCGTTTTACGTGCGTGCGTTCCGGGTAAACTCCTTCCGCAACCAAAACCGTATCCCCTGGATGCGCGGAGTCGGCAGCCTTTTGAATGGATCGCCAAGGGGCTGCTGCGCTTCCGGCACTCGCATCATTCCCTTTTCGGGCATCAACGTAGAGCGTGTTTGCGAACGCCGCGGAAGCAAATAGGGCAAGCGCCGCCGCGAAGATGACTTCGGTCGTGTGTCGTTTCCGCATATGCGCTAGATTCTACCAGAGTTGAGGCTGCTTGATCCTCCCGGCAGGCTGCTGAAAAACACCGGGCCGAAGCCTCGAAGCACCCAAGGTAATCCAAGCTTGACCCTAAACGGTCGGCGGTGTATGGTCTTTGCCCGGGACGAACCTGAGACAGGAGAGGCGGAGCGTACATGAAAGCCCTGAATATTGCCGTTTTATGCCTACTCTTCAGTGCGCTGGCAGGCGCTCAGCAGCCGCTCTTCCGCACTTTGGACATTGACACAGGAGCGACGGAGAGCGTCCAGCTCTCGAATGGCAAGCGCGCCACGGTGAAACTGCTCTCGACCAGCGAGACGCGGGACAAAGCTCGTTCCGCGATTCGGGAGGCGCGCGCGGAAGTGGAGATCAACGGCTCTCGGGCGACACTTTCCTGCGGGAACTATCGTCTGCCGGTTGAGGTCGGCAGCGTGCAGATCGACTGCACGGTGACCAAGGCTTACTACCAGAATACCAACCGCGACCACTGGGGGCTCGTCAAGGACGCCCGGCTGCGCCTGTGGCCGGCGGGGTCGCCCTTCATGCCTCCGGGGTCCATGGTCTACCCGGTTCGGCAACTCTGGTTCGCCTCGCGTACTCAGATGGGCAATGAGCCGACTTACGTCGATGAAGGCGAGCGCATTACCAGGGAGAAAATCTACTATCACGCGGGCCTCGACATTGGCGGCGCCGAGGGCTTGACGGAGGTCATCGCCGCAACCGATGGCCTCGTGGTGGGGCTCGGCACTGCGGTAATCGACAAAGTGAAAAACAACCCGGCAATCGACAGAGAATTCAACGATACCATCTGGGTGGAAGATGACCGTGGCTGGTTCACGCGCTACACGCACCTGTACTCGTATGACCCGTCGGTGAAGCTTGGGGGCCGTGTGGTCAAGGGGCAGAAGATCGGCACGCTCGGGAAAGAAGGCGGAAGCGGTGGCTGGTCGCACCTGCACTTCGAGATCATCAGCCGCCAGCCCTCCGGCAAATGGGGGACTCAGGAAGGCTATGCCTTTTTGTGGGAAGCTTATCAGCGGCAATACAAGCCACACCTGATCGCCGTGGCGCGGCCTCACCAAGCTATCTTGGCGGGCGAAAAGGCGATGCTGGATGGGTCGCGATCGTGGAGCCAGTCGCACATTGCGCGCTACGATTGGACCTTCACTGACGGGCAGACCGCTTCCGGAGCGAAAGTAGAGAAGTCTTACTCGAAGGCCGGCACTTATAGCGAAATCCTGAAAATCACCGACGCCGGCGGCCGGACCGCCTACGATTTCGAGACTGTCAATGTGCTCGATCCGAAACACCCCGAACAGGTCCCGCCCTCGATTCAGGCCGCGTACTGGCCTACGATGGGCATTGCACCAGGCAAGCCGCTCACTTTCAAGGTTCGGACGTTCGGCACAACGGACGGAGAAGAACATTGGTCATTCGGCGACGGCGCGACGGCCACAACCAAATCGGATGGAAACGTCGATGAACACGCGAAGAACGGATTCGCTGTAACTACCCACGCTTTCGCCAAGCCGGGAGATTACATCGTCCGTGTGGAGCGCACCAACCGGCTGGGGCAGACAGCCATCGCGCACCTTTGGGTGACGGTGGCAGGCAAAATTTGAATTGTAGTCCCGTTCGCCATTAAACTTTCGCCCTTCGAGTCTTGAAATTCTTTTCATTTAAGGAGTATACAGATGTCAACCCGACGCACTTTCATCAAGCAAGCCCTGGGAAGCTCAGCGGCGATGGCCGCCTCGGGGATCTTCCCATTCAGCCGTGTGCTGGGAGCCAACGACCGCATCCGAATCGGTCTGATTGGAGGCGGGGATCGCGGCCAGGAAATCTTTCACGCCGCCATCAAGTGCCCCAATGTCGAAGCGGTAGCCGTGGCGGATGTCTATACGCGGCGCCTGGACGAAGTGAAGGCTATTGTTCCCTCTATCCATACCTACCAGGATTTCCGCCAAGTGCTCGACGACAAATCCATCGACGCGGTGCTGATTGCCACTCCGCAGCACCAACATGCGCTGAATTTCGTTCCCGCCATCCAGGCAGGAAAGGACGTCTACCAGGAAAAGACCATGGCGTTCAATCCCGACCATGCGCGGCGCATGAAGAAGGCCTTCGAGGGCTCGGGACGCGTGGTGCAGGTGGGGATTCAAGCCATCAGCACTCCAGGCTTTGGCACGATTCGGGAGATGGTCGCTGCCGAGAAGCTGGGCGTCATCACGGCCCTTCACACCCATCACTATCGCAACGCCCCCTACGGCGGATGGACGCGAGAAATCCCTGCCGACTGCGACCCGCAGCATGTGGACTGGAAAGGCTTTCCTGGGCGAGTCGACGCCGCATCCCTTCGACCCTCAGCGCTATATCAACTGGCGCTTTTTCTGGGATTACGACGGCAGCAACGTCTTTGAGAACATGGTTCACCAGGTCGGCTTCTGGTACAAGCTCATGGATTTCAAGATTCCGGACAGCGTCACCATGACGGGCGCCAACCTGCTCTCGCCGAAAATGCAGGTGCCCGACACTATGGATGTTTCAATGCTGCAAGGCAAGATCCTCTTCACCTGGAACTCGATGTTCGGCAACGATTTCTACGGCGAAGGACATGACCTGCTGCTGGGCAACAAAGGCACAGTTTCGCGCAACGAAGGCGACCAGGTGCGCTATCAGGCGCAGGGCGGCGAGAAGCGGGGAGTTGAAACCCTGTGCACCGAAACTCCCGAGGGCGGGCAAGCGACGGGGTACCGCGATGCCACCTCCGAGCACATGCAGAATTTCTTCGACTGCATGCGCAGCCGCAAGGAACCCAGGTGCTCGTTCGAGATCGGTTACCGCGCCGCCATCGCTTGCCAGATGTCCATCACTTCTTACCACAAAAAGCGCGCCGTGCGCTGGGACCCGAAGACAGAGGACATTGTTTAGAGTTATGCACACTTTGCTGTTGCTGGCGCTAGTGGCGCCGGGCATTACTCCCCAGAACCTGCGTTGTGAGTACCGGGCCGAGCCGCGCGGGATCGACACCGGCCTGCCGCGGCTCAGTTGCAATCTAGCCAGTGACGAAAGGGCGCAGTCGCAATCGGCTTATCAGATCCTCGTCGCCTCGACGCCCGCCAAGCTGGAAGCGAACGAAGGGGATTTGTGGGACAGCGGCAAGGTAGCAAGCCACGAGAGCATTAATATCCCGTACGCCGGCAAGCCCCTCGTCTCGCATCAGCGCTGCACTTGGAAGGTGCGGGTGTGGGACAAGGCAGGTGCGCCCTCAGAATGGAGTCACGAGGCAAGCTGGTCGATGGGAATCCTGAAGCCCGCGGACTGGCACGCCGCGTGGATTGCCTGGAGCCGTACGGCGCTCAACTCCGGGCCGCTGCCCATGTTCCGGCGCGAGTTTGCGATCACCCGCAAGGTGATCCGCGCCACTGCCTACATCTGCGGATTGGGCTTTTTCGAGCTGTATCTCAACGGCCGCAAAGTGGGCGACCACGTTTTGGAACCCGGCTGGACCAACTATCGCCGCACCAATCTGTACACAACGTTTGAGGTTGATAAGCTCCTGCAACCAGGCGCGAACGCCGTGGGAGTGATCCTGGGCAACGGCATGTACAACGTCGCGGGCGGCCGCTACGTTAAGTTTACCGGTAGCATGGGCCGCCCGAAATTCATCCTGCTGCTTCGCATCGAGTTCGACGACGGGACCATTCAGAACATCACCTCGGACTACAAGTGGAGGGTGGCTCCGAGCCCGATCCGATTCTCCTGCATTTATGGCGGCGAAGATTACGACGCGCGCGCGGAGCAGCCGGGATGGAACGAGCCCGGCTTTGCTCGAAAGGGCTGGGAAACGGTTGACGTGGTTGACGATTCCACGGAACATCTGTTCTCGCAGACCCAGCCGCCGATCAAGGTTATGCAGGTGTTCCACCCCGCGAAGGTCAGCGAGCCTGCGCCCGGGATTCACGTTTACGACCTTGGACAGAATTTTGCCGGCTGGCCGCAAATCACGGTGCGCGGCAAGGCCGGCGCCTCGGTCCGCCTTACCCCGGGCGAGTTGCTCGGCGCAAAAGGCTTCGTCACCCAAAGAAGTTCGGGCGGCCCCGAGTACTTCACCTACACGCTCAAAGGCGGCGGCGACGAAACCTGGCATCCGCATTTCTCCTATTACGGCTTTCGCTACGTGCAGGTGGAAGGCGCTGCCGAGGTGACGGATCTTCAGGGCCAGTTCCTTTACGCCTCGGCGCCGCAGGCCGGAGAGTTTTCCTGCTCGAATCCGCTGTTCAACCGCATCCATAAATTGATCGACGCGGCGGTGCGCAGCAACCTCCAGAGCGTGGTCACCGACTGCCCGCACCGTGAAAAACTCGGATGGCTCGAGGTGCCTTATCTCATGGCCTCGAGTATCGGCTACGATTACGACCTCTCATCCTACTTTCCCAAGATCGTGCGCGATATGCGTGATTCGCAGACGGTTGAGGGGCTTATTCCGGACACCGCCCCCGACTACGCTGTGCACGCCGACGGTTTCCGTGATTCGCCGGAATGGGGCAGCGCCATGGTGATGATTCCCTGGTGGGCGTACCGCGAATACGGCGATCGGCAGTTGCTTGCCGAGAGCCTGCCGGCCATGGAGCGTTACGTCCACTATCTGGGCAATAAGGCGACGGATAATATCTTATCGTACGGCTTGGGCGACTGGTACGACATTGGACCGGGCGAGCCCGGGGTTTCAAAGCTCACTCCACTGGGCGTAACGGCCACCGCCACCTATTATCAGGACCTGCGCGTCGTCGAGCAGGCCTGCCGTAGCCTGGGACGCGACGAACAGGCAGAGGCGTACAAGACGCGGGCGGATGCGGTGCAAGCGGCATTCAATGCCAGTTTCTTCGACCGTCGGGCCGGGCAGTACGCCACTGGCAGCCAGACGGCTCAGGCGATGCCGCTGGTGACGGGTTTGTGCCCGCCCGCCGAGCGTGGCCGCGTGCTCGAACACCTGGTTGAGGACGTGATTCGCCGAGGCAATCAACAGACCGCAGGAGACATCGGCTATCACTACCTGGTACGCGCCCTGATGGAAGGCGGCCGCTCGAACCTGCTTTTTGCCATGACCAACCGCACCAAACCTCCCAGTTACGGCGCCCAATTGGCCAAGGGGGCCACTTCGCTGACCGAGGCTTGGGACGCCGATCCCGCCTCGTCTCAGAACCACTGCATGCTGGGTCACATCGAAGAGTGGTTCTATGCAGGTTTAGCAGGCATCGAAGCGGATTCGAACCAGATTACCATCAAGCCACACCCGGTCGGCGATTTAACATGGGTGAAAGCTTGGCATGACACGATACAGGGCCGGGTCGAGAGCAATTGGAAAAAGGACGCTGCGGGCTTCGAGCTGTCAGTGCGCATTCCGGCGAATGCCTCGGCGTCGGTTTACCTGCCCGCACCCTCGGCAGAGCTGGTGAAAGAGCGTGACAGACCGATTTCGAAAGCAGAGGGCGTCCGTTTTCTAAGGCAGGAAGGCTCGACGGTGGTCTTGGAAGTCGCTTCGGGGCAGTACATCTTTCGCGTGTCACCGCCTCTGAACTAACCCTGGTCGGACCAACCGGTTTCGCGCAAAGGCGCAGAGTACCCGAAGGGCGCGAAGCAGGGCACGATGTCCACTTTGCGCTTCTTTTTTGTGCCTTAGTCCATCAGCAGACGGATGAGCTATTTTGGTTTTCGAATACCTATCCGCTTTTTTGGAGAACGGGGATGGGGCGCATCTGGTAAGGAGGCCGAAATCAGGTGCGCCCCCGGGCGGCTTACACGTTGATGAGACATTCGGCGGTCACGCTGCCAAGCTTAACGGCGTCGACGCGCTGGCCAACTACGTTCGCAAAGTACTGCAGGACGGAGGTCAGCCTGAGGGTTACCTTGTTGTCGCTCAGGTTCAGCAAGCGCCGCACAGCCAACGAAACGCTCTGGGTGTAGAAATACGCGATCAGAAGCCGTTCCTCATTCGAATAGCGCCTTTTGGAATTCTCGACATTCTTCAGTAGATAAGTCAGGGCGAGGAAATCACATCGAAGCGCCCTGCGCAGCCGCGCGTATTCGATCGGTGTGTCGGCTTCCTCGAGCGCTTGTCGCAAAGACGGAAACTCCAAGCGGTTGGCGCTGGCGATGGACCTGAAATACTCCAGATCAAACTGCCGGCGCAGAACACTCTGGCAGGCAGCTTGAAAGTAAAAGAAGAACATCGCCGCCGAAAAGATCAAGATTAGCGTGGCAACAATCATGGCCTTTCACCTGCCCGTCTGATTTCGCGTGGTCTCGGCCGAAGCAGAAGACCCGCGTCTGGCAACCCCAACCGTGGCTGCCGTCGGTGCGAACCCCCGCATAAGGCCTAACCCAAAACCCTCACTACATCGTACGAGTTATTTATACGCTCGATTGCTGTTCTGTGCTATAGCACAATAGTACCGAGCCCCCAGCGCCCCGCCGGGTAGCACGGGCACCCAGTTCTTGGGGCCGCGGATCCCATCCAACCCAGGGCAGGCGCTTCCCAGTTCCACAGTTGGGGTGGATTTCTTCTCCCAACGTGGCTAAGATCTCTGCATCGTAGGGGCAGCCCTTGTGGCCGCCCTAGGTCCTGACGGGGCCACCGCTACAAGGAGACTGCATGAAACGATACCTGTCATACGTTACGATGTTGGTATTAATTTCCGCATGGGGCGCGAAGGCCGGCCAGCGAATATACGAAGTAGGCACAGTCTATATCTACTACTCCTGGACAACCAACGAACAGATCGTTCACGATCTCGAAACGATAGCCACAACCGGCATCAACGCAATTAATCCCTACCCATCCTTTTTGCTGACGTACGGAAACCCCGAGCCTGACTTCTCCAAAATGGATGTTATCTTGAAGACGGCTCAACGTTTGGGGTTACGGGTCATGCCGACAGTCTACTGGAGCGGGTTGCTGACTGACTTTGCAGCGGCCAAATGGCCGACGCGCTTTTCGCCCGTCCTGGATGCGGACCAGCGTGAGGCCAAGCTGTCGTTGGCGGACCCGGAGGTGATTGACCTGATCGACTATTACTCCAAGGCCACCGTGATGCATTTCAAGGATGAGCCGTCCGTGATTGCCTACAACATCTGGGATGAACCGCACATGGAGGGATTCTCCATGACGGCAGGCGCAGGGAGAGGCGGACGAGACGAGGCGCACTTCGATCACTGGTTTGAGCAGTGGGGGCTGGATAAGTACGGAAGTCCTGCTGCCTGGTACGCGCAATGGAACGACGTACTCTTGAATCAGGAATACCAGGGATTTGATCGCCCGCTCTTCTACTGGTACGCAACGGGACACGTCCTGCAACATCTGAACGAACTGGTAAAGTCGCTCGACACGGTGCATCCCACCCGGACTCATGACGTGGGCAGCACGGTGTTCAGTGGTGGGCTCAGCATCTATAACCAGGACGACTGGACGCTCTCGAGATTCGTCGACGAATACGGGCTGTCGTATTATCCCGACATACCTGCACGCGGCGCTGAAGCCAACCCAGCCGAATTGGCGAAGCAAAAAGCTCTCTGGGATACGCCGTGGTCATCCAGCCTGGACCTGACTTCCGCTCACGATGCGGCGGGTGGCAAGCCCTTCGTGATGCCCGAAGTACAAACCGGGCCCCAGACGGGATTTACTCGATATGGAGACGAGCCCGGAGCGATCTTCAACTACGACCGGATTCACCTACTGGCGTGGCAGATGGCCGCTCATGACACCAAAGGGATGTACTTCTGGAGGTGGCGTCCCCACCTGGATGAATGGCAGGCCTTCGGCCGGGGGCTTGCGGCCTCCGACGGCAGCGTCACTCCCCGCGCCGTCGCCGCGGGCGATGCCGCGCGAGCGCTGAATTCGGATCCCGACCTTTTCCTGGAGAGCAAGCCGCTGCCACCTCAGGTGGCCGTTGTCTACGACATTGCCGGTGACCTGAAAGCCAAGGTCCAGGGTGGCGACTGGGACTCGTTTACAGTCCGAAACATGATTGGGATCTATCATGCGTTGTGGAACGACCAGGTGCGTGTGAACATCCTCGACGGCCGGCAAGTGACGGCCGATATCCTCAAGCCGTACAAGCTGGTCATCTTTCCTTTCTACCTTTGCCTGCGGAAGAACGTGGCTGAGGCGATCGAGGCCTATGTCGCCGGCGGCGGTACAGTGCTTGCCGACGCCCGCTTTGGAATCATCAATGAACTCGACCACGGTTATCGGGTGAATCCGGGGCTGGGTATGGAGAAGCTGTTTGGCGCGCGCCGTCACGACTTGGTCGCCAGCCACAATCCTTCGGATGTTCGCGTCTCACAACCGGCGGCGCTGCTTAACGGCGCCACCCTGCCTGGCCACTTGGTGGGCCGTGTGTTTCGCGAAGAACTGCAACTCGAAAAGGGCAGCGAGGGCACTGTTGCTGCCGTTTTCGAAAAGGCTGGTACACCCGCCATCGTGGTCCGCCGCACGGGCAAAGGGCAGACCATTCTGCTGGGTTTCTCGCTGGGAATTCCCTTGCTGGAAAACCACGACCCAGGCGCTGCCGCGTTGTTCCGCGCGGCATGGCAGTCCGCAGGCGTGAAACCTCCCGTCCATGTTGTGACGACTTCCAACGCGGGGCCGGTGGAAGCTGTTGTGCATGCGCGTGGCCGGGAGGATGAACGGCTCGTTTATGTGCTGAACTGGGGGCATCATCGGGCTGACGTCAAGGCGGAGTTACCTTGGCCAGGACAAACGCCGCTTCACGGGAAGGATATGGTCTCCGGTCATGCGGTAGTGGTTGAACACAAGCAGAACCGGGCGGTCTTCAGCCTGGACCTCCCCCCGGACCATGCAGCGGCGGTGCATATTCACCCGTAGCCTGGAGAATAACAGTTGGCCTCCGATTTCAGGGAGAGGGCTTCGACCACCGTCTGCGGCTCTGCCGCCGACCTCGCTAGCAGAATGGAGCGCAGAACGTGCAACGACGTGCTTTTCTCGGATTAACAGCCGGGGTTGTGGCGCAACTTGGGATGATGGGCAGGCTTACGCGCGCTCAAAGTCCAGTTGGGGCGCCCGCCGATCCGGCCGCGCCTCCGCAGCCGCAAGTGGCCGGCATGAGCCTTCGGGCGCTAAGGCAGACCCTCTACGACCAGCTTTTCCACGTCCTTCTGCCCTTCTGGGACCAGCACGGCATCGACCACCAGTACGGCGGAATCATGTGCAGTCTGGACTACGACGGCACGCTCGTCAACACGGAAAAGAACCTGTGGTTCCTGGGCCGCGCCATATGGGTTTACAGTTTCCTGTATAACCACTTTGGAAATAACCCTCAATGTTTGGAGGTGGCGAGAGAGACCAAGGAATTTGTGTTCAAGTACGCCTTGCAGAAAGATGGCTGGTGGGCCGAGTTATTGTCGAGGGAGGGCAAGGTGTTGAGGCCTTTCAGCGGCGATACCGAAGGCATGTACCATCTCGCCGAGGGCCTTCAAGAGTACGCTGCCGCCAGTGGAGATGACCAAGCCAGGGAGGCAGCCTTCGGGCTCCTCAAGAAACTGTTCCGGGATTTCAATAGCCCGACTTTCCGGTACCGGGGGGCGGATTTCCCCTACCTATGGAATAGCGAGCGCGCGGTGCGCCCGCAAGGGTTGTGGTTTCTGAATTTGACCATTGCCACGCAGATTCTTAAGCGCTGGAACGATCCGGAAATCGCATCCATCGCGGATCTTTCCGTGGACGCAATCGTGAACAAGCATTACAAGCCGGACATCGGCCTGAACACAGAAATGTTGTACTTCGATTTCACCCGGCCGATGGAGGAAGCTGACAAGTCTCGCTTCGGCCACTCGGTGGAAGCCTACTGGATGGTGATGGAGGAAGCGAACCGGCGCGGAGACGAGGCTCTATGGCAAACCGCCGCCGATAGAATCCATCATCACCTCGAGGTTGGATGGGACTACGTTTACGGCGGACTTTCGCAATGGGTCAACGTCGATCACCCGTGCTATCAATGGCCCGTCGAGACGCCGCCCGGGACCAGCCTGAAATACCATTTTGAGGGCGAGTACGAATACATGAAACCGCTGTGGGCGCAGAACGAAGCGCTGGTAGCAACTTTGAATGTGTATGAGCGCACGCGGGCGGAGTGGGCGGCGCGGTATTTCAATTTGGCGTTCAACATCATCAATGAGAAGTTCTCACAGAAGGGCCGGGGATTCCCGGCCGGCTATATTCTGTTTGCCGACCGCAAGATCACCCCTCAATTTCACGTTGGCCGCCAGGACAACTATCATCCCCTGCGGCAACTGATGCTGAATATTCTGACGTTGGACCGGCTGCTGAGATCGGGGTAGCCCTGGAACGGTCTTTGCGTTTGGATGGGGGGGACACAAGGGCTAACCAACAAGTCTGATCTCCTTTAGCATTGCTTTGGGGTACGGATAGCGGTATATTGGCCTCGGGCTAAATCCGAAGTTTAGAGTACCTTTTACGAAGAGATCCGTCGTTAGACTTTCTGCCGCCCTGAAGGGAGAGGCTATCAGCATGACACACCACGTGTGCAAGCTATCGTTTCATCGCAATGTACACCGCCTTGGTCTCGCGGTTTGCCTGGCGGCGCTGATGATCTTGGTTCTTCCTGCATCCTGCTCCCGCTGCCGCATCGCCTCCTCAAAACCCGAACAGCGGCCGCGAACAGGTAACTGCAAACATGGAAAAAGCGCTGCAAAGCATTACCGGAAGCGAAAACTCTGAAGGGACTCACGAGCCCGGAGTCGATGGGCAAACTTCACAAACGGCATCTTCGGGGAAAAAGAACCGCGCGCTCGCGCAGGCTAACTTTGAACAGGCTAAACACGACGCCATGCAGCTTTCCGGCCTCGCACAGGCCCTCCAACTCGAGCTCAGCCAATCCAACGGCAACGTTCTGTCGCTCGATGTCATCGACAAGGCGGCCAAGATCGAAAAGCTGGCGAAAAAAATTAAGGGAACCGCCAAGGGGTTCTAGCACGTTGGGATGAGGAAGGATACAACCTGCCGCTCTGGGCGGGGCGTCCGGCACGCCCGCACGTATTGTGCCGCGACAGGGCTTGCCGCAACATCTAAAGGAAGTTGGACAGTCCGCGCATCGCAACCATGTCTTCTTCGAGTGGCGCCAAGGGGCTGTACTCGAGGGCGACGGAACCTTGGAAGCGGTCGCCAAGCTCGTAGATCGCTTTGAACACATTGCGGTAGTTGATCTCCCCGGTGCCCGGCTCGTGTCGTCCGGGAACGTCTCCAACATGAAAGTGTCCAATCCGGTCTATATTCATTCGGATATTCTCGATCAAATTACCTTCCATGATTTGAACGTGATAAATATCGAACAGCAGCTTTACGTTGGGACTTCCCACGCGATCCACAAGCTCCGCCCCGTCGCGCACATAATGGAGAAAGTATCCTGCGTGGTTAACATAGGTATTCAGGATTTCGATGATGGCGGTGACGCCGTTCTTCTCCAACATTGGCGCGGCCTCACGCAGCGCCGCCACCGCGTTGGCCATCTGCTCGGCGCGCGGCATTCCTCCCAGCTCGTTTCCTGTCAGAACCACTAATTGCTTGCAATCCATTATTTTCGCCGCCGCGATCGACGCCTCGAGTTCGCGAAGGAAACCCTGGCGCTCGCGAGGATTCACCAAGCCACAACCAGGCGCCGCCACACCCTTGTTGGCCACCAGGCAAGCGCAGAACAGCGGCGACTTGCCCTTCTCCCCCACAAACGTCTGGAGCGTCTCCGGGCTGCGCCAATCAAACATTTCGTAAGCGTCGTAACCCAGGCGGCTGAGCAATGCCAGCGCCTCGGGCACGGGCATGCGGCCCAGCATGCCCCAGGTAATCGACAGCCGCAGTCCCTTCTTCCCTTCCAGGTTCGCCCGAGCAGGCGCGGGCATCTGGGTAAGCGAGAGAGCTCCAGCCGCAACGCCAAGAAATGAACGACGGTCCATGACGAGCCTCCAGTCCGAAGGAATCGAAGTGTGGGCGCTGATTATATGCGAACTGAGAAGCCTGAACAATCGTCTGCCAGAATCAACCGCGGCGACGGCCGCCCCCTGCTCACGGGAGCGGACCGATCGTTCGCTGCCGGTCCGGGAATCTATGCCTTGACAGGTCCAATCCGGGGCGAGAAAATGCCGGGTTGCCACGGGGTTGTTGACGGAGGTTCGGGGCTGGAATTGAATCTGACGAGCGGTACATCTTGTGAAACGGCGAGCCCTCCGGCCCCTTCAGGGCCGAGGCGGTTTTTTCGTTTTCTTGCCCGTGGGTTGCACCCACGGCTATTCACGGTTTGCCCCTTCGGGGCAATGGCCACAGGGTTGAAGCGATCATCCGGCTGTCTTCCCGGCGACAACAGCTACCTAACGCGTGCCTCTTCGTGGCAAATGGTGTTACGCGCTGCCCTCCTGTTTCTGACCCAGGGCACAAGCATTGTCGCTCTTCCTTGTTCCCTTTCCGCCTACGGGGCTCAACTCAAGCGTTACGAGTACTCACTGCCCCGCATGGGGACAATCTTTCACATTGAACTGTACGCTCCCGATGATGCGACTGCATCGAGAGCGGCTGAGGCCGCCTTCGCGCGGGCTGAGGAACTCGAGCAGATAATGAGTGATTACCGGGAGGACAGCGAACTCATGCGGCTGGCGCGCGAGGGAGCGCGTGCGCCCCTCCCGGTTAGCAACGACCTCTATGATGTCCTGGCGAAATCGATCCACATTTCGGAGCTGTCGCACGGGGCGTTCGACGTCACCGTCGGTCCTCTCGTAGCGTTGTGGCGGGAAGCTCGCACCACCGGACGCTTTCCCGATGCTTCGGATCTGGCTAAGGCGAAAGCGTTGGTGGATTACAGAAACATCGAACTCGATCCCACGCGGCGAACGGTCTTCCTGAACCGCGCCGGGATGAAGCTGGACCTGGGCGCCATCGGTAAAGGCTACGCCGCGGACCAGATGCTGGCAGTGCTGCAGTCGCGCGGGCTGCGCCGCGCCATGGTGGTAGCAGGAGGAGAAGTGGCCATGGGAGCGCCGCCGCCCGGCGCAGCGGGCTGGAAAGTTGCCATCGAAACAGCCGACGCCAAGGCGGGGAAGGCGCCTTGCACTCTCGTGCTGCACGACGCCGCCCTATCCACCTCGGGGGATTCCAAGCAATTCGTCGAAATCAACGGCAAGCGCTATTCGCATGTCATTGATCCCTTCACCGGCGTAGCTCTGGAAGGCATGGCCAGCACCACGGTGCTCGCCCGGGACGCAACCACCACCGACGCGCTGGGGACGGCGCTTTCCATCCTTCCCGTTGCCGATGGAATTCGACTTGCCGAATCGCTGCCAGGAGTGGCAGTCTACATGGTTCGCCAGGCCGGGAATGGATGGAAGCGATACGCCTCGCGCGGCTTTCCGCCGGGGTGCGGCGCCCGGTGATTCTCCATATGCCTGAACAATTCAAAAGGCAAAACGCAAAAGGCAAATGTCAAAGTCAAAGCAAGTCAAATGGTATGCCCACGAAGGGAACCGCGATGATCGAGTCGAGGCGTGATTTGGGAGAGCGTCTGCTGGAATATGGCGCGAGGATTATCAAGCTGGTCGAATCTCTGCCGAACACACTGGTTGGGCGGCGGGTTGGAGACCAATTATTACGCAGTGGCATGTCTGCGGGTGCGAACTACGAAGAGGCAAGGGGAGCAGAATCGAAAGATGATTTCGTTCACAAGCTCCAGATCTCACTGAAAGAACTGCGCGAGTCCAATTACTGGCTTCGACTGCTTGTAAAGTCCGAAAAGGTCTCTGCCGAGCGTATGAACGATCTCCTCGACGAGTCAAACCAGTTACGAGCGATGCTGTCAAAGTCCGCTGCTACGGTTAAGGGAAAAGCCAAGGAGAACCGAGAAGGTCTCCCATCCGACTCGTAACCACGTGCATACCTGGTTTTGCCTTTTGCGATTTGCGCTTTGCCTTTTGACTTGCTCTTCAGCTGTCGTTTTGCCATTTGCCATTTGCGATTTGCCTTTTGACTTGTTCGTGCGGGGTTACAGGGATGGAACCGGGTGCCAACAAGAGCGGTAAGTTCGCCTTTATAGGAATAGGTATAGTCATCGGATTCGGAGTGTTGTTGGGCGGCAAGGCAGGGGTAGATGCCACCTCGACGGACAAGTTCTGCGACCAAACCTGCCACGCGCATCCGGAGGCCACCCAGACCTGGATCAAGTCGACGCATTTCACCACCAAGAGCGGGGTGGTGACGCATTGCATTGATTGTCACCTTCCCAGCTCAGGCTTCACCTATTACACCGAAAAGGCCCGCTTGGGCGCGCAGGATATTTTCGGCAAAACCTTCAAAGATCTCAGCAAAATAGACTGGCAGGCGAAGCAGCACCTCGATGAGGCCCGCACCTTCACCTACGACTCCGCCTGCATCCGCTGCCACGCCAACCTCTTCAGCGCAGGACTTTCGAAGAAGGGAGTGGACGGGCACCTGCATTATCAGCGCTCGAAGGAGAAGATGCGCTGCATTAACTGCCACCTGCATGCGGGACATTATCGGGGCAAGCAGGCCGAGGAAGCTCCAGAGGAAGCTGAAGCCGAGGAACGCGGTCTCGACGCCTCCTTCCCTCTCAACCCTGACGGGTTCCGGAATTACACCGAGACGATTCCCGGCTCGGAAGTGAAGATTCGCATGGTGGCCATTCCCGGCGGATCGTTCCTGATGGGGAGCCCCGTGTCGGAACCCTATCGGCGTCCGGACGAAGGTCCTATGCACCGGGTGAAGCTCAGCCCGCTTTGGATGGAACGGACCGAGGTGAGCTGGAGGGAGTACGAAGTGTACCTGCTCGAGCGCGGCAGCCGCAGCCGAACTCGTGACAACCCGGCGGCCAATAAACCCGACGCGGTGACGGGACCTACGCCGCCCTACGGCTCTCCCGACCAAGGCTGGGGGCGAGGCTCGCGCCCGGCCATCACCATGACCCATTATGCCGCTACTAAGTATTGCGAGTGGCTCTCTGAAATCAGCGGCAAGAAGTTCCGGCTTCCCACCGAGGCAGAGTGGGAGTATGCTGCTCGCGCGGGATCAACGTCTGCGTATTTCTTTCCCGGCGATCCGGCTCGGTTCACCCGCGAGCGGTGGCTGAATCGGTGGATAGGCGTGAAGACAGCGCCGCTCAGCGAATACGCTTGGTACTTGGAGGACAGCTCGAGCAAAACCTATCCGGCGGGTGGGACCAAAGCCAATCCCTGGGGTCTGGTCAACATGTTGGGGAACGTGCGGGAATTCTGCTCGGATTGGTACGACCTCCAGGCTTACGCGCACCTCGGAGATCCTGAAGTTGTCGATCCTCGCGGCCCAGCTACAGGGCAGGAGCACGTCATCCGCGGGGGCTCGTATCGCTCTGACGCCGCCGATCTGCGTTGCGCCGCCCGTGACCATACGCGGCACGACGAATGGCTGCTCACCGACCCGCAGGTGCCTAAAAGTGTTTGGTGGTACTCGGATTGCGCTGACGTGGGATTTCGTGTGGTGCGGGAATACGATACGGGCGCGGCGACGGCTCTCGTTCGTACGGAAAAATAAACCGGCTGTCATCCTGAGCGAAGCGAAGGATCTCCGCAGTTTTCGGCCAATTCCACAGCGAGAAACAACTGCACAGATCCTTCGCTACGCTCAGGATGACCGGTCGAATTTGAGTTCTGGTTGATTCGAAGACTTTCATCGACTTTCAAAGGAGAGTAGACATGAGTGACGAAGGGAAGGTAGATCTTAACCGCCGGACTTTTATCGGCGCCTTCGCGGTGGCGGGCGCGGGTGCGGTGCTGGCAAGTTGCAGCAAGTCCTATCCGACTCTGACTTTCGTGGACGCCGCGCCGGACGGTCCTCCGCTCAAGGCAGGCCTGATCGGCTGCGGCGAGCGGGGCACAGGGGCGGCCACGCAATTTGTCAAGGCCGGGGCAAACCTGAAGATCGTGGCGCTGGCTGACGTGCTGAAAGACCATCTGGATAGTTGCCGCGCCAGCCTGGCAAAGGAAGCCCAACAGCAGGTGGCGGACGACCATTGCTTCATCGGCTTCGATGCCTATAAGAAGCTGCTCGAATCCGATGTGGATGTGGTGCTGATGGCTACGCCGCCGCATTTCCGGCCCATCCACTTCGATGCCGCGGTAGAGGCCAAGAAACATTGCTTCATTGAGAAGCCCGTGGCCGTTGACGCACCTGGCGTGCGGTCCGTGCTGGCGACCGGCCAGAAAGCCGCGGCCTACAATCTCTGCGTGGTGGCGGGCACTCAGCGGCGGCACGACCGCGCCTATCAGGAAACTCAGAGTCGGGTGGCCAATGGCGCCATTGGCAAGATCACCGGCGCCGTTGCTCGTTGGAATCAAAGCCAACTTTGGTACGCGCCCAAGAAGAAAGAATGGTCGGACATGGAAGCCATGATTCGCGACTGGGTGAACTGGGCCTGGCTATCCGGCGACCACATCGTCGAGCAGCACGTCCATAATCTTGACGCTGTCCTCTGGTTCACCGGTATGAACCCGGCCAAGGCCGTCGGCGTGGGCGGGCGCGCCCGCCGCGTGACCGGCGACCAGTTCGATTTCTTCTCCGTTCAGTACACCTATGAAAACAATACGCGCCTGGCAAGCATGTGCCGCCAGGTTGACGGTTGCACCAACGACGTTTCCGAGTACGTGGTGGGGACAGAAGGCTACACCAATTGCAAGAACACCATCTACGATCCCGCCGGGAAGGTGGTGTGGCAGTACCAGGAAGCGGGGGCGGACCCGGGCAAGACCAAGTTTGACCCCTACGAGCAAGAGCATGTGGATTTCGTCACCGCCATCCGCAAAAACCAACCGATCAACGAAGCGGAGCATGTCGCCCATGCAACGTTAACAGCCGTGATGGGAAGGACCGCCGCTTACACAGGGCAAGAGGTTACCTGGGAAGCCCTCATGAGCTCCAACGAACGGCTCGGTCCGACCGAGTATGCCATGGGGCCGCTGCCCGGCATCAAGGCCGTAGTGCCCGTGCCCGGAAACGGCGAAGAAACCGCCAAGCACATGCGTGGGTGAAGAGCAGGTTTCCGGTGTCAGGTGTCAGGTTTTGCTGACGAAATCCCGCGTCATCTTGCTAAGCGGCGGGAAGGGCGGGGCTTCAGCCCCGCCGCGGAAGACGTCTTGACTTTGGGGCTTTAGCCCCTGAAGGAACGTGGCTTCAGGGCCTAAAGGCCCACTCCTTGGGCTCCCGGAGGCGGCGGGGCTGAACCCCCGCCCTTCCAAAGCACCACGTTAGCACAGTAACTTCCGTCGTTAAGTACTAGTGTCGTTCCCTTCCCCAAACGGTAGCGCGTTTCATCAGCTCACTCTTCATGATCCAGGCTGAACGTTAGCGCTGCTGAAAACGAGCTTCTCCGACATACCTCCTAGATCGACCGCGGTAATCACACTCGCGTTTCCTCTTGTGTTGAGCTCGATCGCTGTGTAGCCATTCTTCACCGATTGGGATTGCACCTTGGCTTCTTCCTTGGCAACAAGCTTCCCGCCTGAATAAAACTCTACTTCCGGCGTTTGAGTGTTCTCGGGAAACTTCACGGTGTAATTGCCGGCTTGCAGTTCTGTGCCGTTCCTTAGCTTGGCAGCACTATCGAGTGTCACGGAATATGATCTTGTCGAGGATTTTCCGAACCAGGAACGAGCGAAGCCCACGCTGGCGGCCACTACCAACGCCGTGGCCAGCGAAAGGATAAGTCTGACAGCCTTGACGTTCATGAACATACTTACCTCCTTTGGTCTTTGTTGTGCCCATATAATTAGACGCTCTTCTGCTTTGGCGGGTTGTGCGGTCAGAACAAGGCGTGACACAAAGGGAGGTAGATTACTGGCCAATTCGACAGTATTCGCGGGCATTTCTTCTTTGGGTAAAACGCTCGCCAAGGGCGGGCGCGCTGGAAATTTACTTTCGCGCTTTCACGTGTCGGTGGCCGCGCTTAAGGGTGTGTTTGGGCTCAGGCGGCTTCGGCATTGCGTCGCTTTGCCAGCCCGCCACCGTTCCCAGCGCGCGAGTGATAGTGTCAAACAAAGCGTAGACCTTTTGATACTTGGCGCCACTGCTGTCCACCAACCGCAGACGGAAGCCAGGGAGAGTGCCTTCGTGCGTCACCAGGATCGGGAAATATCCTTGCAGATCCCCTTCCCGGTAGGCGATGGCATAGGTCTGCTTCCTCTTCCACCAGGTGAGCACTCGAATATGCGTATAGTCATAAGTCTCCGTGCCCGCGCGGTCCGCCACAATGTATTGGGGCACCTGCCGCCCGTTATCATCAATGGTGTTCAGTACCAGCCAGGCGACGAGATTCACATCCTGGGTATAGGCCGAGATGTTTTTGGGGACGTCGAGCTCCACGAGACGGCCGAGAATCCAGCCCGCGCGCGAACCCGCTCGGACCAAATACCAGGCCTCGACAGGAGTCGAGGCAAGCGATGGGACATCAACCGTAACTCCCTCCGTGGGGCGCGGTAACATGCGCCGGCCAAAGATGTCCAACTGCTGCTGCGGCTTCAATTGCGCCACCACGGCAGCTTTGCGCGAGGGTTCGATATGTACATTGACTGAGTCGGCGGCGTGCCCCGCCGCTTGCGCGGGCAGGTTCGACATTTCGCCGAGAAGATGTTCATCCGCCGCGTAGGTGTCGGCGGTCATCAGCCCGTCTTTATCTACCCAGCCATCCTGGCCGTTTATCAAGCGCACATGAGCCCAGGTGCGAAATCGGGCCAGAGCATAAACGCGATCCCCGGATTTGAGAGTGGCGATTTGCATGCGAATCTCAGCCGGGCTGTCCCAGACTCCCAGTGTGTCCGGCAAAACGTAAGCAGTCTCGCGAATGGGTTGGAGAGGAGTATAGGTGAGAAAATAACTCATGAACGCCAGCACCGGTTCGCCGGCTTTGCTATGTCTGGGAACGTAGACAAGAAGGTAATATGCGGCGGAAAGCAGCGTCACCAGGAGTAGGGCTAAGAACAGGGTTCGGACTTTCATCTCTCGCAATCGTATTCAGGCCAGGAGGCGAAGCTTGCGGCATCTCAGAAGCAAGTGCTCAGAGGGTCCTCTAATGTCCTAATTCGAATCGTGGCGCCCCGGTTCGCCGCGGTGCTGTTTTCGAAATAGGATGCTGCCGCCGACTTGAAAGCGCAGTGCGTCCGCCACTCGTTAGGCCCAAGCACGCTGTTTCCTTTGTCGATGAGTCGAACGAAGGCCCCCTGTGCATTCTAGCTCACTTCTGCCAAAGAGCAAACCCGGTTGAGTGATGTGAATTTGGCTCGAGGCGGGACGGGGGTTGAGAGGCTGCGGGAAAGCCCTCGGCATGACCGTCAAACGCGTGCTCCCAAGCATCGGGGCAAGCTCGGAGAGTCCGAGCCCGCCCCGCATTGAAGTGGCACAGGAACTGACGCAGGAGGGCTGCGTCTACTTGGGTAACTCCCTTTAGACATCGATGCAGACTTAGCGACCGCACGGCTAGGTTGAATGCACAATTCTAGCTGCTTCCACATACATTTCGTTGGCGTAGGAAGTGAATGGTGGAAACATGGTGCGGTCCTCGTTATTGCCCAAATAGCTGATTGCAGTTTGAGCGGTATTAGTAAGCTCTGCCGCCGCGGGAGCTATCTGATTGATTTCGGCTCGCTGAGCCTGAGGCAGATTCGCTTCCATTACACGCAGTTGATGGACCATCTGGTCGATCTGGTTGATTTGACCCTGCGCCCGGCCCAGTGCGTGAGCGTCGGCTCGCCAGTCGATCTCGAAAGCCTCCCGGTCATATTCACCGAGAGTGTCCGCTGAGTTCACGACCCCTTGCGCATCCTGGTGAACCTCAGCCAACAGGCTTGAAGCCTTCTGCGAGAGATTCCCCTCGGTTTGCGCAGACGTCGAACCTCCTGCCGCGGTTGGTGGTGCGGCCGCGAAGAGCGCGGAGGCTAGCGAGAATGCGGAGAGAAAACCCACCAGCTTCGTCATAGGACTCGATTTCATCTACACATCTCCTTTCTGTACAATGAATTAGCATGGCCAACGGTAGGTGGCTCCGCCAATCTTGTACAGGTGGTTGGATGCCTTCGGGCCGCTTGTGGTTGGACATACTGTCGCTTTTCACGCGCCTCTTCCGTCCCGCTAACTGCCCGCAGGTTATCCCTGAATTGTCCGACTGCTTAATTCCTGCGTGATGTCGCTTTTCGTCAGCGCGCGTGCGCCTGGCTGTTTGCGGTCTTTCATGGGACGCGCCCTCAGGCCGCAAGACGGGAAATCCGCGTTGGCGCGCAGGACAGAATGGCGTTCCAAGGGCGGCAGGCTCTCACTTTTCTTGCATTTTCCGCTTGACAAGTTCACGGACCTATGATAGCCTATTGCGATGGTCCTTTTGAGGACACATTGTCGTAGGGGAGCGCCAAGGAGCGCCGAGGCGCAAGGGAAAGAGGAAGGGTCCCGGCTATGGGGGAACGTAGGGAACTACAAAAAATGAAAAATAGTGGGAACGAAGCTAAGGAGTACTTGAAAACAAAGGACATCACTTTTTTGAATGCTGCAAATTATGCGCGTTTTGCGTGCAGTTCAGCATAGATTAGAGCCTGAAATGAGCAAAAACGGCACGTTTTGCGCAAAACGAACCGAAACTTCGGAGTCGCAAAACAAGCGCGGAACAGTGACAAATAGTCGGCTACACGAGACCTCGTCAAACGCACTCAGAGAAAGGCAGGCGCCGACCCCGCGGGCGCATCTCTAGCTGTTGGCAAGACCCTTGATTCTGTGTTTAACTAGCCGATCACGGCTCGGATCCCGACTTCTCGAGGCAGGTATGAGCACAGTAAGCCGCCGGTCGTTCTTGGAAAAGGCAGGAGTGACGCTCGGAACTCTTTCACAGGTGTCACCCGCGAAGGGCGGCGGACCTCCGGCGAGCGGAGCGGCAAAACAGCCGAACGCCGGCGCCACCGATCAATACGGCACCGAGCGGTGCGTCGCGGAGTGGGCCTACTACTCTGGGAAAGCTTACGCCGACCCTTTCAATGACCTCGAAGTGGACGTAGTGTTCACCGACCCTCGCGGTAACGAACAGCGAGTTCCGGCATTTTGGGCGGGTGAGCAAGTCTGGCGCGTGCGCTTTTCTCCTGCCACCGCGGGGCAATACGCGTATCGCACAATTTGCAGCGACGCGGCCAATGGGGACCTGCACGGGCAGTCGGGTACGTTGGAGGTGTCCACCTACGCGGGAGATAATCCGCTGCGGAGGCACGGCCCTGTGCGCATCGCCGCGGACCGTCGGCACTTCGAGCACACCGATGGCACGCCCTTCTTCTGGTTGGGAGACACCTGGTGGATGGGGTTGTGCAATCGGCTGCGCTGGCCGGAAGACTTCCAGCAACTGGCGGCCGACCGGGCGAGCAAGGGATTCACCGTCATCCAGATCATTGCGGGACTTTACCCCGACATGCCGCCGTTCGACGCGCGCGGGGCGAACGAGGCCGGGTTCCCGTGGGAAGCGAATTACGCGCGCCTTAATCCCCGCTACTTCGACATGGCGGATTTGCGCATCCAGTATCTCGTCGAGCGCGGGCTTCTGCCCTGCGTGGTTGGATGCTGGGGCTATTTCCTGCCCCTCATGGGCATCCCCAAAATGAAGAAGCACTGGCGAAACCTGATTGCCCGCTGGGGAGCGTATCCGGTGGTCTGGTGTTTGGCCGGAGAAGGCGCCATGCCGTTCTACCTTTCAACGACGAAAGCGGCGGATGCGGCCGCGCAACGGCATGGCTGGACGGAAGCGGGAAGGTACGTGCGAAACACCGATCCCTATCGCCGCCCCATCACGATCCACCCCACGGACAACGCCCGGAACCAGGTCGAGGACGTGTCCGTTCTGGATTTCGATATGCTGCAAACGGGTCACAGCGCCCAACACAAATCCCCCAAGATGTTGGGGGGCGTAGCCAATAGGTTTACGCTGTTGGCTTAATTATAGTACTGATGGGGAATCGATTTCCAGAGAAAGCCGGGGCTGCAGTCGGTTACACTCCTGTGAGGAGCACCAAACTTGCGAATCCAGAAAGCGGTCATCACGGCCGCCGGGCAGAACCAGCGCGCGCTGCCGCTGCAGACCCTCATCGACCGCGACGGGCAGGAGAAATCGGTGCTCTGGATTCTGATCGAGCAGGCGCTGGCGGCCAACGTCGAGGAGATCTGCGTGGTGGTCTGGCCGGGCGACGAGACGCGCTACGCGCAGGCCGCCGGCGACGCACGCGGCCGCGGTGCGCTTTGTGCCGCAGCCGCAGCCGCTGGGCTACGGCCACGCCATCTATTGCGCGCGCGAGTTTACCGGCGCCGACGCCTTCCTGCACATGGTGGGCGACCATCTCTACGTGAGCGGCCGTCGAAGCCCTGCGCGCACCGGCTGGTGGAGCTCGCCGAGGCCGAGGAATGCTCCGTCTCCGGCGTGCAGCCCACGCGCGAGAGCCTGCTGCCGCGCTTCGGCACCGTGGCCGGCCGGCGCGTGCCGGGGCGGCCGGGCCTGTACCGCGTCGACACGGTGATCGAGAAGCCCACGCCCACCGAAGCCGAGCAGCGCCTGATGGTGCCGGGCATCCGCGCCGGTTACTATCTCTGCTTCTTCGGCATCCACGTGCTGACGCCCACGGTGATGGAGTTGCTGGGGCGGACGCGGCGCGGCCGGTACGCTTTCCGCCGCGCTGGCCGAACTGGCGCGGCACGAGCAGTACCTGGCGGTGGAAGACGCCGGCCGGCGCTACGACCTCGGCGCGCGCTACGGCCTGCTGATGGCGCAACTGGCGCTGGCGCTCAACGGGCAGGACCGCGCCAGGTGCTCGCGCAACTGCTCGAGCTGCTGGCCGACCGGGAGATGGCGGCGGGAGACGAGCGGTGAGCCGCTCACGGCGTCATCACGGCCAGCGACCCGGAACGCGCGATCGCTCGCTCGATGCGCTGTGCCGCGGCGCACGCTGGAAGAGCTGCTGGCCGAATGCCGAGGCGCTCGACCGCTTCCGCCGCACCAGCGACAACCTCTACGAGCGCGTGCGGGCGCTGTTCTTTCTTTACGCCATCCACCGCTTTCACATTCCCCGCTGCGGCCGGAGGCGGCGCGATGCGCGCGCCGATTCCCTTCGCGGGTTACGCCAACCTGCTGAAGCGGCGCTTCGAAGAGGCCATCGACATTTTCCTGGCGGCGCAGGCCGCCCACGGGCCGAGCGCCGCCATCTCCAGCGCGCTGGCCGCCGGCTATCGCGCGCTCGGATTCCAGACGCTGGCCGACCAGGTGCGCCGCAGCGTGCGCTCCGTGCGCGGCAACCAGTGGATGTTCCGCACCGGGCACCCGGCCGACTACCCGCTGCGCATCCGCCCCGAGCTGCTGCCGAAGCGCCAGCCGCTGTTCCCCGTCCTGCGCGAAGCCACGCCGGTGCGCATGGACCTGACGCACAGCGGATGGAGCGACATCTTCTTCCTGGGAATGGATTTTCCGGAAGGCGCGCGGGTGCTCAACATTTCGATCGACCTGGCGTGCGCGGCGCGGCGGGCCAGGCGACCCCGCGCCAAGCCGCCGGTGGAAGCCTATTTCCGCGTGATCGATCAGCCGGTGCTGCGCCTGGCCAGCGTGGATCTGCAAGCCAGCGGCGGACATCCGTCGCATCGCCGAGGTCTTCGATTTCGCGCGCGATTATCTGGGGCTGCTGAAAGCCGCGGTGATCGCCTCCGGCATCGTGCCGCCGGGCATGGAAGGCGCCACCCAGCCGCTGGCCGATGTGCTGGCGCGGCTCACCGGCAAGCCGGGCCACGGCATCGAAATCGTCAGCAAGGTGAACGACATCCCCAAGGGGTCGCGGCTGGCGGTCTCCACCAGTCTGCTGGCCTGCCTGATCGCCGTCTGCATGCGCGCCACCGGCCAGATCCACGCGCTCACCGGCGGCCTGGAAGAGCACGACCGGCGGCTGGTGGCGGCGCGCGCCATCCTGGGCGAATGGCTGGGCGGGCTCGGGCGGCGGCTGGCAGGATTCGGGCGGCGTGTGGCCGGGCATCAAGCTGATCCACGGCGTGTGCGCGCAGGAGGGCGATCCCGAATTCGGCATCAGCCGCGGACGCCTTCTGCCCGACCACAAGATCTTCAGCCAGGCGGAGGTTCCGCCGCGAAACGCGCGAGAAGCTTCAGCAGAGCCTGGTGCTGGTGCACGGCGGGATGGCGCAGGACGTCGGACCCATCCTGGAGATGGTCACCGAGAAGTACCTGCTCCGCTCCGAGACCGAATGGCGCGGCCGGCAGGAAGCCATCGGCATTCTGGACGAGGTGGTGGGGCACTTGAAGCGCGGGCGACATCCGGGCCATCGGCGGCTGCACCCAGCGCAATTTCGACGGGCCCATCCAGACCATCATTCCGTGGGCGGGCAACCTGTATACCGACACGCTCATCCGCCGCGTGCGCGCCGAATTCGGCGACGATTTCTGGGGCTTCTGGATGCTGGGCGGCATGTCGGGCGGAGGCATGGGCTTCCTGTTCAGCCCGCAGCGCAAGGCCGCCGCGCAGGAGCGGCTGCAGGCCATCATGAGCGAGACCAAGCGGCGAGATGGAGCACGCCATGCCGTTCGCCATGGAGCCGGTGGTCTACAATTTCGCCATCAACGAGCGGGGAACCGAGGCAGCGCTGCTGCGCGGCGACGGCGCCCTGATGCCGGCGGATTACTACACGCTGGCGGTGCCTCCGCTGATCCGCACGGAATCGCGCCTGCTTTCGCCGGTGCGCCGCGCGGAGCTGGACCGCTTCACGGCGGCGTGCCGCCGGTGGCGGAATTCTCCGGCATGGTGCAGCACCTCTTCGACCACCTGCTGCCGCGCGGCCAGGAGAAGCGAAAGCCGCCGGCGCAGAGCCTGGACGGGCTGCTGGAGAGCCCACGGTTTCGACCGCGTGCAGCACGAGCAGATCCAGGCCGATCTGCGCGGCGGGCGCATCGGCCTGGCGCAGAATCGCCTGCCGGCGAGCAGCCGGATCGAAGACGCCGAGCCGGCGACCTGCTGGACGCCACCCGCGGGCTGCCCCGGCACTATCGCGAGACGGGCATGGACGCGCTGGCGGCGGGCATGGTGGCGGTGGTGTCGCTCGCGGGCGGAGTGGGCAGCCGCTGGACCAAGGGCGCGGGCGTGGTGAAGGCGCTCAACCCGTTTTGCAAGCTGGGCGGGAGGCACCGCAGTTTCGTCGAGGTACACCTGGCCAAGAGCCTGCGCGTGGGCCGGGCCGTGCGGCGCGATGCCGCCGCACATCCTCACCACCAGTTACCTGACCCACGACGCGATCGAGGCGCATCTGCGGGCGAACGGAACATTACGGCTATCCGGGCCTGCTGCTGCTTTCGCCGGGCCGCATCATCGGCCTGCGGCTGCAAGAACCTGCAGCGGTTCCGCGTGCGCACACCGACCTTTGCCAATCTGCCGGCCATGTTGAAGGTGCTGCCGGGCTGCGACCTGGCCGACGTACCGATGATTGTGCTCACGATTGATCCCTGCATCAGTTGTACGGAAAGGTGATATGGGTTACTTCGAAATGTCCAAGCTGGCCCTGAAGTGGGCGCTGACCAAACCGCCAACCACCCGCTATCCCTTCGAACCGCGGAAGGCGCTGGCCGGTTCGCGCGGCCAGTTGGTTTTCACGAAGGACAACTGCGTCTATTGCAACATCTGCGCCAAGAAATGTCCCACCGGCGCGCTGCTGGTGAACCGCGCGCAAAAGAAATGGGCCATTGACCGATTGCGCTGCATCACCTGCGGCTACTGCGTGGAAGCCTGTCCCAAGAAATCGCTGGGGATGGCCACGGGTCACGGCAGCCCGGCCGTGACGCGCGACCGCGAGTTTCACTGAAACCTACGACGACAATCCGGCTAAGTTGGGCTCTTTTAAGCAGGCAATGCCCTAATTTGCTGTCACACCTGTCGCGCCCCAGAAGACGAGATAGCCGGGAGCCGTCTTGCTGACCTGAACGGAGACCAATTCCTTCCCGGCATCAGGATGCAAATCCACGCCATGGATATGATGGTGATCCCGTTCCGTCATTCGGCCGGCAGCGTTCCACTTGGCCAGATCCGCAGCCAGGGAAAAGATGTTGGTGTTCCCCGCAGGCGCATCGTTGTAGTAATCAGGCAGCAGGACCTCGCGCTGCTCAAACGTGCCGTCTGCATACGCAAGTTTGAAGCTGAGGTGGGAAGGTCCTTCGGCGCTGGTCATGAAAACAAGCATCCGATTGTACCGCTTGCCTGGGACCGGAAAAACGAACCCGCCTGCCCCTTCAACGCTTCGCATTTGGGAACCCTTGCCATCGGCGTTTGTGAAGTTGAGCCGAACGAATGGATGTTCCGCGGTGGCCTTGAAGCAACCATCGCCTGGCAGTGCTTTGGCATTCTTGTCGCCGTTTGCGACGGAGGCTTCCAAGGTCATGTAACCGTCCGCGCGTCCCGCGCCATCCACACCTTTGGTCCAAGGCACCAGCTTGCCGTCGGTAAGCGTCGTGACCGCGCGCCCGGTCAGGATGGTGCGCACGTCCACTTGAACGATCTCCGAGGCCGAAACCGAAAGTCCCATCAGCAGGCAGAACAAAATCGCGCCAAAAGTTCGAGTAGTCATAAGAGTTGTCTGTTTGCCTAACGATCCAATATAGGTCATCCGAAGCTATTCATGGGCGGCCCAGCGCGTCCGCGTAGGCGAGCGATGTGCCCCGCCCGCGTTCGCTCCAGTGATTTTGTTCGGCTCGAAGGTCATGAAAGTCGCAGGTCTGCCGTCCGTGACCGTTCAAGGTTTCTCGCTCACCTTCAGATACAATTGCTCGCGACCGTAGTAGCCGCTGTTGTAGAAAAGCGCGGCGCGCCCGTCGGGCAAAATGTGGATGAACTGCCGCCACAGGTTGTAACCTTCGCCCGCATCCAGCGCGGCCTTCGGAATGTCCTTGACCCACTCAATCGGCTCCGGCGCGAAATGCCAACCCTTCACTGGCCATTCCTCGTCGCACCAGGCAAAGCCTCCCAGGCTTGGCGGCGGCTCCTCGTTCCAGACAGCTTTGTTACCGGGATCCGGCGGCGTGGGAGAGGCGTTTATCACCGCGATCCAACGGGGCCGCGCGCCTCGCAGGAGTTGCAGGCCGCCGACCCAGCCCGAGGCCCAGTGCCCGGCGTCCTGTGAAGGCTCCAGAATCACGCCGCGCTTTGTCGCCACTTTTTCGTCCAGCGTCTGTGTCGCGACCGCCTGCGCTGATCCAAACGGGCTGATCTTCCGCGGTTGCGCTTTGAGCGGATAGCCCATGTAGAAATACAGGAACTCCTTCCGCTCCGGGAAATAGTAACCGGTGACGGCATCCGTGTGCTTGGCGTCGAAATCGTCCGCCGAGCCGGTCGGGATAATCGCCTGCGGCTCGAACGTCCACGGCCCGGCGAGTTTTTCCGCCCAGGCGCGCTGGATTTGCTTGTGGCCGCTCTTGAAGCTCACCACGAGCAGGCAATAGCGACCGTCAATCTTGGCTGCCTGATTGGGATGGTATGGGTCCATTACGATGAACGGCTTGTGGAATCCGCCCACAGCCTCCGGGTTTGCGACCGGCAAGGGGCCTTCCAACTTCCATTGTCCCGGTCCGAGATTCTCGCGATTCGTGCAGATGGCCTGGGCGTGTCCCCAAGGATCGCAGAACAGTACCATTCGCCAGCCTTGGATCGCTTCATCCCAGACAATGCACGGGTCGCCGCAGACGCCCTTGTCAGTCCGCTGCAGTTCGAGCACCGCGCCCCGCCGTGTCCACGAACTCGGGATCGCGAAGCCGCCGCGCAGTTCCGAATCCTTCGCCGGTTTTGTGGTGGCATCGCGCGCGTGAGTCGCGTTGGTTCCCAAGACACTGGCCGCGCAAAGAAAAGTAAGAATAAACAACGGTCGTATCATACGATTGCTGTCGCCGCTTTGGCCGAACGTCCAGAGCTCAGGCACGCGGGGCTGATGACGTAGCCCGCGACAGCGGAACCCCGAAGGCTTTCGGGGCTGGCCGGCTGTACGCCATCCCGTTGCCTGCTCGCGATGCTGTTTATCGGAGTTGCCTGCAGCGATTTGTTCGGCCAACGGATTGTCATGGCTACTTGTGCTGTAATTGGGAAACCGCCTGTGGTGTCGCTCCGCCGGTTGGCTTCGCCTGCCCACTGGCACTAATCAGCGCCGCACCAATCATGCTTAGTATCACTCCTGTCCAGCGAACTGAAGAAACATGCTCGTGCAGAAAAATAGCCCCAGCGACCGTAGCGACCACAAAACCGAGTCCCGTAAGAGGCCATAGAAAGCTGATGTCAGCCTGAGTCATCAGAACCAGCAGGCAGGCAAAGAAAACAGCCTGGCAAAAGACGCCCAGTAGAATCTGGCCATTTGTGGCTGCGGTTTTCACCACGCTAAGGGCCTGGGAGACCGTGAGCGGTCTGACCTCGGGCACAGTCATCATGCCCTTCTTAAGGAACACAAGGCCCGTTGACTCAAACATGATCCCGATAATGAACAGAAGAATCCACTTAGTCATAACAAAATGCATTAAATGTCAGTTGCCGAACGAAAAAAGCTGAGCCACCGCCGACTCGTGACGTGAACCGCGACAGCGGAACGGACAGCGCCAACGGCGGTTGGCTCCGGCGAGA